>NZ_AP018549.1:0-645877 GCF_003584685.1 Lactobacillus paragasseri | reverse complement strand
CATTGCCATTGGAATTTCTAATCGCTGCAGCTTTTTCCATTTAGTCAGACCAAAAGCAGTTGCTGCTTCTTCTAAGTTATCAGGAATATCTGTTAAACCTGAATAAGTATTCTGAAAAATTGGCATTATTGCATATAAAACTAAAGCAATGATTGCAGGCGTCGTACCAATTCCGACAAATGGTAGAAGCAAACCTAGAATTGCTAAACTTGGAATAGTTTGGATAATACCAGCAATTTGCAGTGTGAATTCAGCTGCCTTTTTATGTCCTTTTAAGATAAAAGCTAGCGGAATTGCAATGACCATTGCGATAAGAAGCGCAATCAATGAAATTTTAATATGAACAAGCGTTGTAGCCCAAATTTGATCATGTTCTGTTATCAGCATTTGCCACAAAGATTTAATCATTTCCAGCCACCCACTTTAAAAAGAAATTCCAAACGCGTTTTGGCTCAATTAGAAATTCGCCAAACTCCGTTTCCGCAATAAATAAACTATCAGGATGATTAGAACAATCCTTAATCAAATCTTGCACACTGTAGACATGATAGCGAACTAAAGTCTCTACCTTTGGATAAAATCTTGGATCTACTCCCAACTCGCTCTTGAGCAAGGTTTCTAGATCAAGTTTTTGATTAATTCGATTTCCGGCAAAAAACTCTCGAACAAACTTTGTTGCAGGATGACGTAAAATTTCTCTGGGCTTACCCACTTGTTCTAAGACGCCTTTATGTAAAACACCAATTGTATTGCCTAGCCGAATTGCTTCCTGCATGTCGTGGGTTACAAATATCACCGTCTTATTGAGCTGATCATGGAGATTAAGCAATAAATCTTGTAATTGCTTTCTCACTACTGGATCAAGTGCAGAAAAAGGCTCATCCATAAGAACTACCTCAGGATTTGCAGCTAGCGCACGAATAATACCTACTCTTTGTTGCTCACCACCAGAAAGCTCATTTGGCATCCGATCGCAATACAATTTTGGGTCTAAACCAACTGACTTTAGTAATTCTTCTTGTTTCTTGCGTCGCTCTTTTCGACTAACGCCTTCTTGCTCTAAGACAATGGTAATGTTCTCACCAACAGTCAAATTTGGAAACAAGCTGGCCGTCTGCAAAACGTAGCCTGTTTTTTCTCTTAATTTACGTAAATCGTAGTCTTTTATTGATTTATCATCTAACAATATCTCACCTTTTGTTGGTTCAATCAGTCTATTAAACATTTTTAGTAGCGTAGTCTTGCCGCTACCACTAGGTCCAACTAAGACGAAGATATCTCCTTTTTTCACTGTAAAAGAAACATCTTTTAGGATTTCTTGATCCTGATATTTCTTCGAAATATTTTTATATTCAATCATCATTTAATCCTTATAAAAAGTGTTACTTATATTTTCTCACTACTTACAAGAAGTTGGCAAAAAGATTACACTTTTTAACTAAAAAAATAAGAATTATGTTCTTTTTTACATAATTCTTGTTTTAATTTTATTTATTCTTTTTAATAAACTCTTGCAATTCTGATTTTGAAAAATTATCGCCATAATCTTCCATAAGCTGTTTTAAGATAAAATCATCGCTTGCTTTAAATTGCCGAGCCATTTTTATTAGTCTCTTGATTGAAGAAATTTGCTCTTTTTATTTTCCCTGTTCTTTTCCAAATTCTCTCTCATCATCTAGTCGCATCTGATAATCCATAAGTTCCTTTCTCCTTCCCGGATCAGTACCAAACTTTTTAACTTCTCGATTCAATTTTTCAATAAACTCATCTTTTGTACTTATTTTATCATGAATCAAGTCAAAAAAGCCTTGTAGACGCGGTGTAACCTCACCAATACTCCCACTCGCATTTAAGATAATTGCGTGTTGCTTAGTATCAAGCACCAATGGATTTTTTCGCTTCAACTGCTGAAAGGCAAATTCGTAGTATTTTTCATCTTGATCATATGGATCATTTGGCAAAATAAAAATCACATAAGTTTCTGGTAAATCTCGATACTTACCACCACTCATCAACAAATTCTGATCAATCATTGAAAAATAATATCGAATTCGTTGAGCAAGAAACTTATTCTGTAATACCTGTAGTTCAATGTCATATACTCTTCCTTCTTGATCATAAGCTAAAATATCCGGAATTGTCCCTCGCTTTTCAGGATGAAACTTCAATCTCTTCTGTGTTTCAAACTCAACTCGAGTAATATTCAATTCAGGCAAAATTGCCTGCAACAGTTTGCAGCAATTATCATCCTGTTCCATTACCCAGCTGAATACTGGATCATCAGTGATCTTAGCTACTAACTCGTTTTCATTTTTGCGCATAGGCATCTCCTTTTTTATGAAAAGTTTCTAATTACTATTACGCAAAAACGAAAAAAATTTTTTATCAAAAAAAGAAACTATCGATCGATAGTTTCTTTCTAAAATGTTAATAAAAATTATTATTTTTTCTTATTAGTCTTTTTATCTTCATTTTGTAATTTTTGGCCCATTGCAATGATGTACTTACGTAAATCATCTTTAATTTGTGGGTGAGATAAACCATATTCAATTGATGTTTCAAGGTAGCCTTCCTTGTTACCAACATCATGACGTTCGCCGTTAAATACGTGAGCAAATACTCGTTGAGTCTTGTTCATAGTATCAATAGCATCAGTTAATTGAATTTCACCACCACGACCAGGTTTTTGATGTGCTAAAATATCAAAAATTTCTGGAGTCAATAAGTAACGACCAATGATTGCGTAATCACTAGGTGCCTTATCAACATCTGGCTTTTCAACAAAGGCTTTAACGTTAATCAAACCTGGTTCAATTTCGTTATCTGGATCGATAACACCATACTTAGAAACTTCTTCGTGTGGTACAGGCATAACAGCAATAGTTGAAGCATGTGTTTTGTCATAGCGATCAATCAATTGCTTAGTTAATGGAACTTTATCGTCCATCAAATCGTCACCAAGCATAACAGCAAATGGTTCATCCCCAACGAAGCTGCGAGCTCTTAAAATCGCATCTCCTAAACCAGCTGGGTGTGGTTGACGAGTGTAGTAAAGGTTAACACCTAAATTAGTAATTGATTGAGTCAAGTGTAAAAGTTCAGTCTTACCCTTTTCTTCCAAATCTTGTTCTAGTTCTGGGTTAGCATCGAAGTGATCTTCAATTGAGCGCTTGTTCTTACCAGTAACAATCAAGATATCTTCAATTCCTGATTTTTTTGCTTCCTCTACGATAAATTGAATTGTTGGTTTATCAACAATTGGTACCATTTCCTTAGGCATAGCCTTAGTTGCAGGTAAAAATCTAGTTCCTAATCCAGCTGCTGGAATAACTGCTTTTCTTACTTTCATTTTATTCTCCTCACAAAAATAAGCTTTCCATAATGTATTTTACCAAACTTACGTCAACTTATTTAGGTAATTCTTTGTTTTTTCTAAAAATTCTCAAAATCGGGCTTTGACTGTATTCAATCTTTCTACCTTTTAGTTCGTCTCCTGCTGCATTAATACAAATACCCAGCAATAATAAGAATGAACCTACATTAAGCCAAAGCATAAAGATAATAAATGAGCCTACAATCCCGTAATTTTGCCAGCGTGTCCCAAATTGTCTTAGGTATAACCCAAAGAAATATGATAAGGCACTCCAGCTTATTACAGTAAACCATACTCCTGGCCAAACCACACGTTTTTGAACTCGAATATTTGGAATTACATAGTTAATGTACAAATTCACTATCACTGTCATTAAAATTATGATCGGCCAGCGATAATTTTCTAATTTATAAACCCACCATAAGGATAGGTTAAAAATTGGAGCCAAAAATTCCATAATTTGTCTACCAAAAGTGAAAATGAAAATTATTATTGAAAATCCAACTACTAAAATTACTGATAAAGCAAAAGTGAAAGTTCTGGCTAGTAAATAATTCCACCAAGATTTTCCCTTTTCTTGCTTATCAACGCCATAAATTTTATTTGCGCCCAAGCGAATCGAATTAACCAAACAACTCAATGACCAAATTGCAACTACAATACCTAAGGAAATAAATCCACTTGAATGTTTTTTCAATAAAGCATTAACAATCGGCATAATTAAGCTTGAAACTTGACTTGGAAAAATCAATTCTAAATAACGAGCAATTGGCTTGGTATCAATACTAAATAAAGGTAAAACATTTCCAATAATAATTATGATTGGAAAAATACTTAACAATACATAATAAGCAATAATAATGGAATTTTGGTTTATTTCACCCTGGCTAATATGTTTTGATAGTAATTGAATAAAATTTGCTGTACGGTTCCTAGTCTGATTGAGAAAAGATTTCATAAAATATTTTACTTATTAATCTTCATCTAAAAAATGAGGAAGATACTTTTCATAGCCATCATATGGCTTTTGCAAAGTCAAAATCTTTGGACCATCTGGAGTGATAGCAAAAGTATGCTCAAATTGTGCTGACTTTGAGCCATCTGGAGTTGCGTAGTAAACCCAGTCATCGTTTGGATCAGAAACAGTCTTTTGTTCAATTCTCCAATCACCACCAGCTTCGACCATTGGTTCAACAGTAATTGTCATACCTTCACGTAAACGTAAGCCGTGACCAGCCTTACCCCAGTGAGGAACTTCAGGATCTTCATGAATAGATGGTTGAATTCCGTGACCAACTAATTCACGAACGTCTCCGTAGCCATTTTCATTTTCAACGTAGTTCTGAATAACGCTACCAATATCACCAATACGATTACCAACTACAGCTTGATCAATTCCCATGTACATTGCCTTTTTGGTAACATCCATTAATTTTTGATCTTCAGCAGAAATTTCACCAACGCCGTAAGTAGTGCATGAATCAGTTTCATAGCCATCGACGTTACAAGTTACGTCAACACTAACTAAGTCGCCTTCTTTTAAGATCTTATCTTTTCGAGGAATGGCATGTGCAATTTCGTCATTGACACTAATACAAGTGCCGTATTTATAGCCTTCAAAACCTTGTTCTGAAAGACGACCACCATGTTTTTTCATAAAATCTTGAGCAAATTCTTCGATTTCCCAAGTAGAAATTCCAGGCTTAATAACATCACGTAAGCCTTCAAACATTGCTGCTAAAACGCGACCTGATTTTTGCATACCCTGAAGTTCACGTTTTGACTTAATTGTTATCATTAAAAAATCTCCTTTTTTAATATTTATATACTATTAGCATACCTTAAATAAACATAATTTAGTAGTCATTAAGACAGTCTCAACCATTCATTATAAAGCTTTTCTTAAATAATTTCTCTTAAGATTACAAACCACCAACTTTCTTTAGTATAATAGGAGAAAACGTTATAGAAAGAAGTTTTTTACATGAAAGCACAGATTGTCTTTGCCAGTATGACTGGTAATGATGAAGATATGGCAGAAATTTTAGAAGAAAATTTACAAGATGCAGGTTTTGACGTAGAAAATATTGATGTCAGTTTTGCAGATGCTTCTTCTTATCTTGATGCTGATCTTTGCGTAATGGTTACTTATACTTACGGCGAAGGTGTGATGACTGATGAATTAAAAGACTTTTATGACCAATTAGTTACTCTTGACTTATCGGGTAAAAAATTCGCCGTTATGGGGTCTGGAGATAAAACATACAAAGATCATTATTGTGAAAACGTAGATGACTTTGAAAAGGCATTTATTAAGTGCGGCGCAGTTGAAGTAGCAAAACCAGTAAAAATCGAAAACGCTGTTGATGACGAAGATATTGATTTAATTGATCAAGCTACCGAAGAAATAGTCGAGGCATTTAATGACTAAAAATCATCATAAAAGAAAGGGGCAAAAGATTACCCAAGCCCAGTTACGAGAGCTTGGAAGTAAGCTTGTTGCCAGGCACCGAAACTTTTATGTTTACGTTATCTTTGGCTTTTTAGCAGCAGTTATCAATATTGTCTGCTTTCTTTTATTTCATAATGTTTGGAAAATTCCAGTAATTTATGCCAACACAGTCGCTTTCATTATTTCTAACTTAGCCTCTTTTTCTTTTAATAAACATGGCGTCTTCATTCAAAATGTTGATAAGCAGCATGGCGTTGTTTACCAATTATGTTTATTCTTTATTTACCGAATTATCAGTTTGATTCCTGATAACTTAATTATGTTAGTTGGTATTTCCTGGCTTCACTGGAATGCTCTTTTTGTAAAAATTGTCGATCAAATTTTAGTAGGTATTTTTAACTATTTAACTACTAAATCAATTTTCCTTAATACTAGTAACAAGTTTGCTAAAAAATTTAAAGATCATTTTAATAAGAAATAATGAAAAAAGCTCCAGATTAATTTCTGGAGCTTTATTTTTATCTAAAATCTGCTGGTTTTTGATTATGTTCTTTATCAAAATAATAAGCAATTGCATCCATAATTCGATCTGAAGCCTTGCCATCTCCATATGGATTCTTAGCATTAGCCATTTCATCATAGGCATTCTTGTCTTCAAGTAAGCGAATCATTTCATCATGAACCTTATTTACTTCAGTGCCTACAAGCTTCAAAGTTCCTGCTTCAACACCCTCTGGGCGTTCAGTCGTATCGCGTAAAACTAATACCGGTTTACCAAGAGAAGGTGCTTCTTCTTGTACCCCACCTGAATCAGTCATAATAAAGTAACTTCTTTTAGCCAAATTATGAAAATCAACTACATCAAGTGGTTTAATCAAGTGAATTCGAGGGTCCCCGCCCAATACTTCCTTTGCAACTTCTTGAACTCTTGGTGAAAGATGAACCGGGTAAATAATTTCTACATCATCATAACTATCAACTACCTGCTTCATTACTTTAAAAACGCGTCTCATCGGTTCACCTTGATTTTCCCTACGGTGCATAGTAACTAAAATAGCTCTATTGCCAGGTTTAATCTCATCAAGAACGTCATGGTGATAATCTTTTTTTACTGTTTGCTCTAATGCATCAATTGCCGTATTTCCAGTAACATAAATATTATCGCTTAGATGATTTTCTTTAATTAAATTCTTTTTACTTAATTCAGTTGGTGCAAAATACAAATCTGCTAAATCATCTGTCATTTGCCGATTCATTTCTTCAGGAAACGGTGAATATTTATTCCAGGTTCTAAGACCTGCTTCAACATGACCTAAAGTAGTTTGTTCATAAAACGTTGCAAGACCAGCCGCAAAGCTAGTGGTTGTATCACCATGAACCAAAACGATATCTGGACGTTCTGTTTTGATTACTTTTGCCATATCAATCAATACCTTTGAAGTAATATCTTCCAAAGTTTGATTTTTGTGCATAATATTAAAATCATAATCAGGTTTGATTTTAAAAATATCTAACACCTGATCAAGCATCTCACGGTGCTGCGCACTTACTACCGTTATTTCCTTAAACCGCTCATCTTGTTTTAGCTTTAACACTAAGGGGGCCATCTTAATAGCTTCTGGCCTAGTTCCAAAAACAGTCATAACTTTGATTTTCTTCATAAATATTTCCTCGCCTTATAGCTTATCTCTTATACTATAGCCTAATTCAATTTTCTTTGGTACTATTAGCCGAACTAATTTATACTTATATATTATAAGGAAAGTGAAATATATTATGTTTAGTTTTTTATCTCTGGCTGCAATTCTGATTACCATTATAGTGTTCTGTCTGGTTTTTCTTTTAGGAAATTCCTATCCCCGAAGGACTAAATATTTTTTAATTGGAATTATTGCCATCTTATTAATTATTTTTCTCTGGGTTGTTTTGAAAATTTTTATCAATCCATTAAAATACGTCTGATATTCAAAAAGGTATGTACTCCTTATAATTGAAGTACATACCTTTTTAATTATGACCCCGGTGAGATTCGAACTCACCTCTACGGTTTAGGAGACCATTGTTCTATCCAGATGAACTACGGGGTCAGAATCAGTTTCTACTTTAACATAAAAACTGACTTTTAACTATTAAAAATTTAATACTGTGGTAAATAGAAATTGCGTTGATTATTATCTTGTTTAGCAATCTTGTCAGCTGCAAAAACAAACGGCATCCAGATAAGAAGTGCAATTACCATATTAATAAGCGCTAAAACAATAGCACGCCAGTCATAATTACATGCTAGAAATGGTCCAATAAGTGGCGGCATTACTGTTGGAACAAAAATTTGAACCGGATTAACTAGGCCGGCCGTTGTAGCCCAATATGCTAGTGATACATTTACAAGCGGAGCAACAACAAATGGAATTAAATAAACTGGATTAAAAACTACAGGTAAGCCAAAAATAATAGGCTCATTAATATTAAATACCCCAGGTGCTACAGCCATCTTCGCTATTGTTCGATAATCTTTACGTTTAGAAAACATTAAGATCGCAATAATTAATACTAATGTACCTCCTGCTCCACCAAACCAAGCAAATACATTAAATGAATCACGAACCCAAATATATGGTACATGCTCACTATTTCGAACAGCTGTAACGTTAATATTTTCTGGAGTTAACCACAAAGAGTCCATTACTGGAGTTAAAACGCTAATGCCGTTAATCCCAAAGAACCAAAAGATTTGAACTAGAAAGGTAACCAATAAGACGACTCCAAAACCCTGCCCCAAATTAACCAAGGGACGCTGAATAGTAGCAAGAAGCCAATTACCAAAATAAGTTCCAGTAAGCCGTTGAAAGGCGTAATTAACAAAGCCAACAATAAATACTGAAAGTAGAATTGGAATTAAAGTACTAAATGCTACCCATTCCGCATGGGGCATACTGGTATCAACTTTAAGCCGAATTCTTGCCTTATAAAATACAATAAACAAGGCAGTCCCAATACAGCCAAAAATAATAGCTGTAAATAATCCCATTGTTGAAAACTGCTTAATATCAAAAGCATTTTTAATATCAACCACATCTCCATCAATACGTAATTTCACTGAATCGCTAATACTCATTGCAAAAGCAACTAAGGAAGCAACTGAACCAGCAAAACGATTTACTTCATAGGTCTTAGCTAAGTGATAGCCCCAAGAAATCGCAAAATAAACTGCAAAAAGTGCAAATGTACCTTCCCAAATAATATTATCAATTGCGACAATCGGCTGCATTAAAGAATAAAAGGTATCCCAATGCATTTGCACTTTAGCGGCTCTAATGATGCTATTAAATAGCATTGCAATTGAACCAGCCATTGTAATTGGTAGTAAAGAAATAAAAGTATCCCGCATTGCAACTAGCCAGCGGACTTGAGCTAAGCGAGATGCAGGAGGTAAAACGTAAGTTTCAAGCCATTTAACTAAAGATGACATTATTTCTCTCCTCTGCTCTTTCGAGGATGATATCCTTTATTTTTCTTATTACGCCAACGTTTCTTTTTATGCTTTGGCTTATTTTTTTCCACCTTTTTATTCTCTTTCTTTTCTGCATTCTCTTCCTTTTTAAGCTTAGGTTTTTCAGTGGTTAAACTATAGCCAGCAAAATATGCTCTTTCAATTTGATACGTACCAGCCAGCAATTTCTTTAGGTTTCTAAAATCATGATCGTCCCCAAGAGTAACGACTGTTCCTGACTTATTCATCCGTCCAGTTCTACCACTACGATGCAAGTATGTATTAACTTCACTTGGTATTTCAAAATTAATGACATAACTAACATCAGGTAAATCTAAGCCACGCGCAGCTAAATCAGTCGCAAATAAAAACTTAATTCGACCTGCTCTGAAATCACTAAGCAACTTTTCACGGTTTTGCTTGCTCGTTTCATTACTTAAAACAGCAAATTTAGTCTTGCTGTGATTAAAAATTCGCGCAAATCTCATTTCAGTTTCGCTACTGTCAAAGAACAGGATACCTTTGAATTTATCTAACTTTGCTAAGCGTTGTAGAAACTGCATTTTATATTCATTTGAAACTTGCAAGAAATAATGTTTAACTTCAGACTTTTGCTCTGGGCGTACATCAACTAATAAAAAAGTATGATTAAAAAGATTTTCTGCATTTTTTGTAACTTCAGATTCTGAGGCACCAAAAAGTAAAATTTGAGCTGTTGAAGATAAATTTTGTCCTAAGGAACTCAATAAATCTAATTTTGCAAATTCTAGAATATCATCTGCCTCATCAATTACTAAGGCATTAATATCTTGATACTTAATTCGATTCTCTGATAGAAAGTCAAAAAATCTTCCTGGAGTAGCAATAATTATCTCTGGCTTTTCTTTTTTTAAACGCTCTAATTGTCTTTTTCTATTACCAGCCCCAACTAGTGCAATTGTTTTAAGTCCTAAAGCTTTGGCATAATGCAAAAGATTATTTCTCGTTTGAATTGCTAGTTCAGTTGTTGGCTCTAAAATTATCCCTCGACCGCCAATGTCTGCAACGCGCTCCATTACTGGCAATCCATATGCCAAAGTCTTTCCCGTACCAGTCTTAGCTAGTCCAACCAGACTTGCACCATTGCGTATTGCATCATACGTCCGCTCTTGAATTAAAGTTGGTTTAGTCTTGTGCTCTCTTTCTAGAACTTGTGAAACTGCTTGTGAATACATTTTACTTCCTCTATTGTGTTTTTTCTTGACTATATAATTGCGCATATTGCGTATTGGTACCAATGTAAGCAAACATTGTTACATCTCGATCTAAATTATCAATATTTTTAACTCTTCCATTTTGAGTGTAACACCAAAAGGCATAATGTCGCCTATCTTTTAAACTTGCTCCCGTATATAAAAATCTTGTTCCTTCTGGAAAGTAATTATGATAATGATAGTCACCTGCTATCATCGTTCTCTTGCCAAGATTATTTATCATCTGAGCAAATTCACCCATTTTTTTCCAATATGATTTCGTTAAGTGATTTGTAGCCGGTACAATCATAACTGGTAAACTGCCAGTATTAGTTCCTACTTTATTTACAAAATATTGATACTGATCCTGATTGCTGGTTTCATCACTATAGGCAATAATTGTACCAAAATTAAGATTAGTCCCCTGAAGTTGATCACGGTAAAGCAAATAATTGTCGTCAAAATACGACTTCCCCTGCGTTGAACGCAAATAAACAAATGAAATACCGTTCTTTTCTAATTTATGAAGGTCAATATAATCTTTAGTTTGATCTAATTCAATTCCAAGCACGCTCATATTTGAACCACGTGGCACAGTTGTATTTTGCTTCATGTTGAAATATCCCCACACCAGTCCAGAAAAGGCTAGAATGAGCAAAATAATAATACTTGGAAAAGTATATTTATGTCGATAACGATGCACAATCATCCCTCCATTAGTTATTTTAACGAACTTCTCCTTTCTATACCACTTTCACTAAAATTTAGTATAAAATGATATCAATACTAAAAGTTATAAATGAATTGAAAGGAAAGCACATATTGAAAAGACAAATTAGCTTTGGACAAGCTCTGGCAACCGTGGTGGGAACTGTAATTGGCGGGGGTGTCTTCTTTAAAATTGGTAGCATTAGTCATGAAACAGGTACACCATCTTTAACTCTTTTTGTTTGGATTCTAGCCGGTATCGTTTCTATTGCTTCTGGTCTAACAGTTTCTGAAATTGCTGCTGCACTCCCAGTTACTGGCGGATCAATTAAATATATTGAATATACTTATGGGAAAGTTTGGGGCTTTTTATTTGGCTGGGCACAAATGCTGGTCTACTTTCCTGCCAATATCGCCGCTTTAAGCGTGGTATTTGGGCAACAGTTTGCTGTCTTATTTGGTTTCCCTACTAAATATGCAACCCTGATTGCTTTATTGCTCGCTCTTTTTTTAATGAGTTTAAATTTTATTTCTACCAAGTTCTCAACCAGAATGCAGTCAGCGATGACAATTCTGAAGGCAATTCCAATTGCTTTAATTGTGATTTTTGGTCTTTTTAATCCAGCTAAAATTAGTGTCAACTTACTTCCCTTAAGTTCTGGCCATAATGTTTCTTTTTGGGCTGGTTTAAGTGGTGGTTTATTAGCTGCTTTATTTGCATATGATGGCTGGATTAATGTTACCAATTTAGCTGGTGAAGTAAAGGAACCAGAAAAGAACCTTTCAAGAGCGATTATTATCGGACTATCCGCAATTACCCTGATTTATGTGTTAGTAAATTATGCTTTCTTAACTGCAATTCCCTTTAAAGAAATAATTGGCAACCAAAATACAGCTTATCTTGCCTCATTAAAGCTCTTTGGCAGTCTGGGCGGCAAATTAATTACAATTGGAATTTTAATCTCTGTTTATGGAGCAATTAATGGCTTCATGCTTACCGGAATGAGAATTCCATATACTCTAGCAAAAGATAAAATGTTGCCATTTTCAAATAAAATCGGCCGTACTAACATTAATACAGGTGTGCCGACAATTAGTGCTTTAATTATCTTGACTGTTTCCTTAATAATGATTTTTTTAGGAACTTTTGATCTCTTAACTAATATGTTGGTATTTGTCATGTGGACCTTTACAACATTAATTTCAATCGCAGTGGTAGTTCTACGCTATCGTGAACCTAAGCTAGATCGTCCATATGTTGTTCCTTGGTACCCAATTATCCCCATCATTTCAATCGGCGGCGGTTTGTTTATTGTAATTAGTACCGTAATTAATGAATTTTGGCTTTCAATAACTGGAATTGGATTAACGGCTTTGGGATTACCAGTTTACTACTATATGAAGAAGCACAATCAGCAGAATTAATTTACAAATAAAGGGTTGAAACTATCTCTAACGAGTAGCTTTCAACCCTTTTATGATTGTCTTTTAAAGTAATATTTTAATTATTAACGATTTAAGTTTGCCTGAATAACTTCTGGTTTTAAAACACCGACATAAGGTAAATTACGATATGCATTTAAGTAATCTAGACCATAGCCAACAACAAATTCATTTTCAACTTTTGATCCAAAGTAATCTACAACTACATCATCTTCACGACGTTCAGTTTTATTAAGCAAAGCACAGCATTTTACGCTCTTGGCACCGCGCTTAGTTAATAAATCCTTCATAAACTTCAAAGTATGACCAGTATCAACAATATCTTCAACGAGTAAAACGTCTCTATTTTTGACATCAGCTTGAACGTCAATATCTAGTCTAACTTTGCCGCTTGACTCAAAACCGTCGCCATAACTTGAAACATCCATGAAATCATTTTGCATCTTTACATTCATGTGACGAGTTAAATCCGTCATGAAATAAACTGCACCCTTTAATACACCAATGACTAAAGGAAATTTTCCAGCGTAGTCTTCAGTCAATTGTTTGCCCAGTCTTTGGCAAATTTCTTCAATATCATCCTGGCTGAATAAAACACGATCAATAATGTTGTCAATATTATCACTATTTTGCATCTTAACCCTCTATATCTTTTTATAAATGCTTTGTTATTAGTAGAATTATAACATTTAATTATCAAAAAAAGCACCCATCTTAAGGTGCTTTTGCCGATTATTTGGCTTTTTCTTCACTATTTTGATCGCTATCTGCTGCTTTTTTGCCAGTATCCTTAGCTATCTTAGAAACAAGGAACCAACGCATGAAACCTTGTTCAATATTTACTAACTTAAACTTAAAGCCTTCTAAGTCAACAGATTCACCCTTCTTTAGGTTAGGGTAATGTTCCATCATATAGCCACCGATAGTAATTATATCGCTGTCTTCAAAACTCTTAAGCTTAGTATGGAAGTAACGTTCAAAATCGTATAAAGTAGTCTTTCCTGAAACATGAATGTCGCCGTGATCGTCACGAACAATATATTCATCGGAAACATCATCGATTTCATCTTTGATCGAACCAAAGAGTTCTTCATAAATATCTTTATCCGTTACGATACCACTGGTACCACCATATTCATCTACTACTAGAACAATTGGAGTGTGTTTTTTGATCATTAACTTCAAAATATCTTGAATCAACATTGATTCAGGCACAGTAATAATCGCTCTAATAATTCTAGTAATGGGAACATCAGGATTCTCCTGATCTTGACTTACAATATCATATGCATAAACATACCCCACAATATCATCTTTATCGTTATCACGAACAACTGGAAAACGGCTGAAACCATCCTCAATATATTTCTTTAAAGCCGTCTTAACATTATCAGTGGCATTCAAAACTTGAAGCTGAGTACGGTCAGTCATAATATCTTTAGCAACCTTATCATTTAATTCAAAGGCACGCTCCATATATAACAAATCGTCTTTATCAAGTGAACCGCCAGTCACAGCATTACGCGATAAACGGAGAATTTCAGATTGTGAATAAACTTCACTTTCTTCATCAGCTGATTGCATTCCCAACAAATGAAGTAAGCCATTGGCGCTATGGTTAAGTAGCCAAACAAATGGGTATACTACCGTATGAAATACAGTCAAAGGAGTAACAACAGCCATCAAACACTTAACAGGCATATCAATGGCAATATTTTTAGGGACAATTTCAGTTACAACAACTTCTAAGTATGTTAATAGTACAACACCTAAAGTTGCTCCTAATACTCCGCTAGTCTTTACTCCAAACCAGGGCGTCATCTTAAATACATCAGTCAATAACTCTTCGATCGTTCCTTGACCAATCCAACCTAAAATAACACCGACCAAGGTCGTACCTACTTGAGTAGTAGATAATGATTCATTTAAGTTATGAACCATGTATAATGCTCGCTTTAATTTCTTAGGGCTACCTTGACCGTTTGCTAGCATATCTTCTAGCTGACTAGATCTAGTTTGCACTAAAGCAAATTCGGCAACAACAAAGAATATCGCAATTAAAAACGTTATGAAAATTACAATTAAATTAGTAGTTATAGTACTTGTAGACAAGTGATCTTCACCTTTTTTATATATTAAATAATTACATCTCTATTTTAGCATTATTTCTCCGAATCAGGGATCCAGTTTGCAACTAATCCTGGATGATTGTAATTTTCTTCAATATTCTCTGATACTTGCTTATTATAAGAATCTGCTGGTAACTCAATCTTATCGCGTAAATCATGTTTTAAATCAATAAAACCTAATTTCAAGAATTTCTTATTTCGTATCTTAAAATGATAACCAGTAAAATAGGCTTTATTACCAGGAATCTTCTTACAATCTGCTAAACTAAATTTCATCACTGTATTATCTAGTTTAACAAAGGCATAATAATCATTTTTACCAAGATAAGTAACTTCTTGTTTAACAGGAATTTTTTGATAAATCGAAGGCAAATGAGAAGGTGTATTAATATCTGCCACATATTTAAATGCTTCAATTTCATTTGGATCATAATACTTTTTGGCAAAAATTTGAGCATCATATACTCTTACCATTGCAGTTAAGTAATGATTTTCCTTCCTATATTCTGTTGATTCCTTATTTTTAAAATACGATAGGCCTAAAAAAACGCATAGAGTTGTAGTCGTTAGTCCAAATAAAATCGCCGTTAATTTATTTTTTACACATAAAAATGGGATTAAGCCCACAAATAAAAAG
This sequence comes from Lactobacillus paragasseri, assembly GCF_003584685.1. Classification (NCBI taxonomy): domain Bacteria; kingdom Bacillati; phylum Bacillota; class Bacilli; order Lactobacillales; family Lactobacillaceae; genus Lactobacillus; species Lactobacillus paragasseri. The sequence goes on along the minus strand of NZ_AP018549.1, from coordinate 630,413 downwards.
ATAGTTCCTAAAATTAAAACATAGCCAGGCAAAGTGTAGTTATACCATTGATCCCAATTAGCCCACTGCTGCGGAGAAACTAATAAAGTCATTATTTTCATCCCTTTTACCATTTTTTATAATTATGCCATATTTTAATTTTATTTTAAATAATTGGACATAAAAAATCCTGAGGAACTAGAATACCTATATTCAATTCTTCAGGAAATCATGGTTAAAGATTTTTCTTAATTTTTAAAATTTCATCCAGTGGTACACGCTTAGACTTATAATCATTAATCGTTGCCTTTTTATTAGGATATCCTAAGCCAATCCCAATTCCAATTGTTTCATCTTCTGGAATATTCAAATATTTTCTAATTACTTCTGGATACTTAACAAAAGCATGTGCTGGCATTGTACTTAAGCCACGATTATTTGCAGCCAGCATTAAAGTCTGTGAAAAGCCACCTAAGTCAAAGATTGACCAAGCTGGAGATTGTTTAGGAATAGTAAGAAAAACAATTACAGGAGCATTGAATAATTTTAGTTGAGCTTGATCAAAATCATCTGTTTCTCCTCGTAAGAAATAATCTAAAGTTTCACTCATTGTTGCCATGTTCTTACTTGGAAACGTATCCCATTCAACTTTTAATAATGAATCAAATTCTTCGTGAGGTTCTTCATTAGCCAAAGTCTTTTCTTCGTGTTCTTTTCTAATTGCTTTTGCTACTTCACCTTCAGCAACATAAATGCGCCAAGGCTGCGAATTAAGTAAAGATGGTGTTCTTTGTGCTTCTTCGATAACCTTACGTACAGTTTTTTCACTTACTCTTTGATCCGTGAATTTTCTTGTTGCATGTTCACGTGCTAAGACATCTTTAAATTCCATCCAATCATCCCTTCAATATTTTACTAATAAAATTACACTTACATTCTATAAGTTCATTATAACAGCTATGCTGCACTTAGGATAGAGCTAATTTTAATAACTAATTAACCATAAAAAAAGACCTAACATTTATTAGGTCTTTCTATAAAAATCATTTATTAAACTCTATTTTAAGCCATTCCATTGCCATTCTGTAACTTCAGGCATATCTTTACCATTGTCGCGAATATATTGATGGTGTTTAGCAAGCAAGCTATCCATTTCATCAATAAAGTCAGCATTCTTTTCACTTAGTTCAGGAACACTTTCGACAACATCTTTTGCTAAATCATAGCGATCCATATGGTTCAATACTCGCATATCAAATGGCGTAGTAATATCACCATTTTCTTCATAGCCATGAATATGAACATCATTCTTTCCGCGTCCACGATCAAACCAAATTGACTCCATCATTGGTTTAAAGCCGTGCCATGCAAAGATGACTGGTGTGTCTTTAGGGAAAAGACGATCGAATTCTTCATTGCTGATTGCATTCGGATTCTTTTCTGGAGACATTAATTTCATGACATCAATAACATTAATGTAACGAATCTTTAAGTCTGGGAACTTTTTATGCAATAAATCAATCGCAGCTAACGACTCAATCGTTGGTTCAGTACCAGTGGAAGCAAAGACAACATCTGGCTTAGCACCCTTATCAGTTGATGCCCAGTCAATGTAGCCAAGACCTTTATCAACTAACTTTTTAGCTTCTTCAATCGAGAACCATTGCGGACGAGGTTGCTTGGAAGTTACTAAAACGTTAATGCATTCACGATCTCTAAATGCCTTATCAGATACAGCAAGAAGTGAGTTAGTATCTGCTGGTAAGTATTCATGAATTAAATCTGGACGGTTCTTTTCATAAAGGTGGGTTAACATACCAGGATCTTGGTGAGTATAACCGTTATGATCTTGTTGGAAAACAGTTGAAGTATCAACTAAGTTCAAAGCTGGATAATCATGACGCCAAGTTTGTTCTTTAGCCTTTCTTAACCACTTCATGTGTTGGGTAAGCATTGAATCAACTACACGGCCAAATGCTTCATATGTAGCAAAGAAACCATGTCTGCCTGTCAAAACGTAACCTTCAAGCCATCCTTCATCTTGGTGTTCAGATAATTGCGAATCAATCACGCGACCTTCGCGAGCCAAGTTTTCATCATTTGGAGTATGAATATTTTCCATCCATTGACGTTTTTGATTATCTAAAAGTTGGAATAAACGGTTAGATTTAGTTTCATCTGGACCAAAACCACGGAAATTAGTTGGATTTAAGGCAGCCATCATGTCTAAGTATTTTGCCCATTCAGCCATGTCTTGCTTTTCAACAGAACCAGGTTTATCAAATTTCACTGCAAAATCACGGTAATCTGGCATATTTAACACTTTAGGATTAATTCCGCCATTAGTTACTGGATTCATCGCCATTCTTTGGTCGCCAAATAAGGTGTTTTCTTTAACAATTTCCTTAGGTGACCCATCTTCATCAAATAGCTCTTCTGGTTTATAGCTTTCCATCCAGTCAGTAAGCATTTCCTTATGACTCATATCACCTTGAGAAACTGGAATCGGAATTTGGTGAGCACGGAAGCTATTTTCAATTGGATTACCATCTAAGTCAAATTTAGGACCAGTCCATCCCTTAGGCACTCTAAAGACAATCATTGGCCATTTAACTAATGAATCATCGTTATTTTCACGGGCATGCTTTTGAATAGCCTTAATTTCTTCAACAACTTCATCCATTGTCTTAGCCATCTCGTGGTGAACTTCCATGTGGTCCTTGTAACCATTAAATTCGCCATCTTTATATGCAGAAACAAAATATGGCTTCCAGCCCATTCCTTCAAAGTACTTAGTTAGGTCTTCATCACTCATTCTTGAAACGATAGTTGGGTTAGAAATCTTAAAACCATTAATTTGTAAGATAGGAATCACAGCACCATCTTTAATTGGGTTAATAAACTTGCTTGAAAACCAAGAAGTAGCAAGTGGTCCAGTTTCTGATTCACCGTCACCAATTTCAACCGCTGCAATTACATCCGGATTATCTAAAATTGCACCTACACCGTGAGAAAGTGAATAGCCCAATTCGCCACCCTCATGGATCGATCCAGGTGTTTCTGGTGCAGCATGAGAAGCAACACCACCTGGAAAACTAAATTGCTTAAATAATTTAGCCATTCCCTTTTCATCTTGGGTAATTTCTGGATAACGTTCAGTATAAGAACCATCTAAGTATGAATTAGATACCATTACCTGACCACCATGACCAGAACCTTCAATATAGAACATGTTTAAATCATACTTTTTAATTGCACGATTTAAATGAGCATAAATAAAGTTTTGTGGAACGATTGTCCCCCAGTGACCAATTGGCTTGGGCTTTACATCTTCAGCTTTTAATTCGCCTTTTAATAGTGGATTATTCATTAAAAATAGTTGACCAACTGATAAGTAGTTGGCTGCACGCCAATATGCATCGACGCTCTTTAAATATTCTTCAGAATCATAATTTACTACCATAGCAAGTATCTCCTTGAAATAGTTTTCATTGCTTATTACAGTATTAATCATAATTCATCAAGCATTAAAATTCAACTTTTAAAATTATTGGGACGGTCCAATTTTAGAAAGTTCGGTTACAAGGCCATCTTCTTCATTAGAATCGGTGACCATAGTTGCTATTTTCTTTACTTCATTGACTGCATTTCCCATGGCTACACTAACACCAACCTCTTTCAGCATTTCTAAATCATTTTCGCCATCTCCAAAGGCTATTAATTCTTCTTTTTGTAAGTTTCTCATCTTTTGAATGTATCTAATTCCTGAACTTTTAATTGCCTTACAACTAGTAATTTCGCAGTATTTAGGACCTGTTGTTTTAGTATTAACCAAATTTGAAAAATTTTTTCTCAAGGCAGCTGTTAAAGGACACGTAATTTTTTCCTTAACATCTAGAATCATAATTTTATAAATATCCTCTTTGCCGATTTCAGTTTGCAGATGATATTTTCTCTTCGTTAGCCTGACTTGATAGTCAACATCTTCATTAAATTCAAATACATTCCAGCTGTTTGCCGTATACCAACTGATAGTAGCTTTAGGAAATTTCTTTTTAATAAAATCAATAATATTTATAGCCAAATCATGTGGAATGGGATGAGATAATAACTTAGTTATTCCATGAGCGTTTTTTTCAAATATCAAACCGCTATTAAAAGCGATTTGCGGTCCAGTCAAACCTAGTTCATCAATTGCAAATTCCATTTCCATTGGTGCTCGTGCGGAAACCAGAGTCAGCGGGATAGGATAGTCTTTTAAGAAATCAACTGTTTTTGTATTAATTTCACCCGAGCCGTTTAAAATCGTGCCATCCATATCACTAAAAATTTGTTTTATCATGCCTTTTCTTCCTCTAATACTTCTCGGACTTTAATATTCTTTTTAAAATACTTTCTATATTTTGGATCTAACTTATTATCCGTAATCAATATATCTGCCTGGTCGCAATCCATCACCTTATATGGTGAAGAACGATCTTCTTTAAATTTATATTCTTCAGCGAGTAGAATAACTGTCTTTGTCCGATTAACTACTTCTCTTTCAATCTGGGCATCAGGATGATTAACTACAAATACACCATTCTTATTAACCGATGACGTTCCAATCACAGCAACGTCAAACTCATATTGATCAATTTCTTTTAAACTATTTAAAGAAGAAGTATAGTGGTTTTCTTTATTTAAGTATCCGCCTAACAAAATCACATTAGGTAAATTATCCATCATTAATGCTCCGGCATTATCAATTGAGTTAGTCATAATCGTAGCATTTAAACCAGTTAAATAATGACATAGCTGCGAAATCGTAGTTGAAGCGTTTAAGTAAATCAAATGATCAGCGGTTAAATACTTAGCTGTCATTTTAGCTATTTTATTTTTAATCGGAGATAAAACATGAGCCCGAGAATTATAATCTGGGACTGTTCCCTGTTTAATTTTCATTAATCCGCCGTGAATTCTAATTGCTTGACCAGTGCTGGTTAACTTAATCACGTCTCTTCTTGCTGTATCAAAAGAAACGTGACATAATTTCATAATTTCACGAGTGCTAATCGTCTTTCTTTTATCTAATTTTTGCCGAATTAGATCTAATCTTTCTATTTGTGACTGCATTTTTTCTCACCTCACAAGGTCAATCTTAACAAAAATCCATACATTTTTATGTATTTGTCTGTATTTCTATACTTATTTTAAGGATTTATCTGTATTTAAAAAACTATTTACTGAAAAAATTCAGCATAGCGTTATTTAAATCAAGACAAACACTTAACAAAAGCTGCAATATGGGCGTAAAAACACCTTTTCATACATTGCAGATGCTAGTATTTAAGTGGGCCCAGAAATAAATTAGTTATTTACGAAGCGAGGTCATTATCATGTTAGAAAATACTATTACTAAACAAAATGAAGTTGTCATAACGTTAAAGGACTTATATGCTAGTTTTAATAAAGTACAAATTAACGCATATCTTCCTCTTGAAAAAGCAATTTTAAAGGTTATAGCAAAAGCGGAAAATCATGATGACGCAGCTGCTTGGAGTAATAAGTTAGTTATGTTTTTACAATCTCAAATAGCGCTAAAACAAATTCCAATCACTAAGGAACAAGATGCTTTAATTAATTCTCTCAGTGAACAATGCAAAAATACTAACTTAAACTATGTATATCTGGCACCAATTAATGATAGTTTGCAATTTGATTAAACTATCCCCTCAATCAAAAAAGACATCGTTTCTCTCATCCCCCGAGAAAAACGATGCCTTATTTTTTTATTCTTGACTTAAGTTAACAAAAGTATTGTATTTCATATATTTATAGTGAATTCGCATATTTGAAACTTCAAATGGCGTTCCGTCATCTAAAAAGAAAATACCTTCCATCACGCCAACTGGTTCATTAGGAGCCAGCATTAACTTAGATTGATCTTCTAATGTTGAAGGTTCAACTGTAATCGTTAAGAATGACCGCGTTACAGTTTTATTTTGCGTATCTTCTAAATAATTAAACAGAGATCCTTTTAAAATATCTGGATTTAATTCTGGCGTAATCTTAATTGGAATAAAGCCTGTTTCAATCAAAAATGGTTGATCATCTAATAAACGTAATCGCTTAATTTGATAAACAAAGTCTGATTCTTTTAAAAAGAGATCTTGTCTTAAATCTTCATCAGCTTTAATTACTTGATAGTCTAATAGCTCAATACTTTGCTTTTTACCAGGAACACTAAAAGAGTCAGTAATACCCAAATTTGATCCTTCATATTTAAAGAGAGCTTGATTCTTTAAGTAAAGAGGATTAATAAAAGTTCCACTACCTCTTTTTTTGAAGACTATTCCTTGCTGTGCAAGTAATCCCAAAGCTCGCTTCATTGATGAACGACTTACATGGTAATAGTCGCTTAAACTCCGCTCATCTGGTAAGCGCATATCTTCATATTCATTATTAAGTATTTTTTGTTTAATATCGCGCATTACTGAGCGATAGACTAAATCAGTCATTATTTTCTCCCGTTATTGGCAGCTTGGATACTTTGAACGAACCAAGTTGCAAACCTCTCTGTATCGACGTCGGTTGCGATTTGTGCGTTATGTTCTTTGCTTAAAAAGTCCATCACGCTAGCGCCATAAGTATAACGTCCAGCTAATTCAATTTCAACATTCGCAGGCTTCAAGGTGAAGAATTCAGGATGAAGCATTATACCTACAGCAGTTGGATCATAAATCTTAATTCTAAGATCACCATCTGGCTCATGAATATGTGAAAACATCGAATATAGCATCTTTCCAACTTCGCCGCATTCCTTAATCTTATCCATTTGATCTTGTGTCAAATGCGCCTTGTCGCCAATTTCAAGTGGAGCAACATAGACTGGTAATCCAGAATGAAAGACAATTTGAGCAGCTTCTGGATCTCCAGCAATATTATATTCCGCAAATGGACTATGATTTCCATGACCAATATTTCCACCCATAATGTAAACTTTAGCGATATTCTCTACTACATCAGGATACTGCTTAAATAAAAGTGCAAAATCAGTTAATGGGCCGATTCCTAAAAGAGTTACCTTTTCAGGACTACTTTTAATTGCTTCATACATTTTAGTAGCAGCAAGACCTGACATTAATAAATCATTATTTGCTTTTTCAAATTCAAAACCTGCAATTCCTGTTTCGCCATGAACTGAAGCAGCACTAATTGCTGGACGTACTAGTGGTTGATTAGCACCTTTAACTACTGGTACCTTAGTATGTAAAAAATTTTCTAAATCAAGAGTATTTTGAAGCGTGTGTTCTAAGGATACATTTCCCCAAGTAGGAACAATCATCTTAACATCAAGATCAGCTGCAAAGAGACTAATCGTCATTGCAGCTACATCATCAATTCCCGGATCTGTACTAATAATTAAGGGCTTTTTTGACATAAAGGTCCTTCTTTCTAAATTTACGTATCATATTTATTATGAACTAAGATTTGTTACAAAAAAAGACTTGAACTAGTCAAGTCTTTAAAAGTTAGATTATTTTCTTTAAAACTATCTATTTTCTTTTCTTATCTTCAATCGTACCATCGCTATGAGCAATAATAACTTCATCGCACATATCTAAGAACAATCCATGTTCAACAACACCAACTGTGTGATCTAAGTAATCTGCTAAGCCATATGGTACAGGAGTTGGATCAGCAGCTAAGTCAATAATATAATTTCCATAATGCGTTACATAACGCTTGCCGTTATCATCTAGACGCCATTGCGGCTTTAAGCCTTCTACTTCAAAACGTTTAAAATTTTGTTCAGCTGAAACTGGTAAAACCTCAACTGGAAGCGGAAAACCACTTAGGTGGTGAACCAGTTTAGATTCATCAACAATCCAAATGATCTTCTTTGAGTTAATAGCGACATTCTTTTCTAAAGTTAAAGCGCCACCGCCACCCTTGATTCCATCTAGATTATCATCAACACGATCTGCTCCATCTACAGTCAAATCTGCCTGGTCAATATCTGCTAACTCATCAACTTTAAAGCCTAAACCTTCAAGTTGCTTTTTACTACGATTAGAAGTAGTAACAATATGCTTAAGACTAAAACCCTCTTTTTCTTTGCGTTCACCTAATGCATCAATAAAGAAAGCAACTGTTGACCCAGTTCCAACACCTAAAACAGAATCAGATTCTACCATCATAGCAGCTTTAGTGGCTGCTTCCTTTTTTAATTGATCTTGCTCACTCTTGTCCATTATTTAATTCTCCTTTAAAGCTTGCTCAACTACATCTCTAGTCGGAATGGATGGAAATGCACCTAGTTTTTGTACAGTAAATGACGAAGATTTAGACGCATAAACAACACTATCTTTTAAGTTGCTTAAATCAGGTTTTAACTCACTAGATAGAGCACCTAAGAAAGTGTCACCTGCAGCGGTTGTATCTACGGCCTTGACTTTAAAGGCTGGAATAATCTCTTCAATATCTTCATAGGAAACATAAGAACCACGTTCACCAATAGTGATAATTACGCCTTTAATCCCCATCTGATGAAAGACTTCACTGCTTTTCTTCATTGATTCTTCACTATCAACCTTAATCCCGGTAATACTTTCAGCTTCAGTTTCATTAGGAGTAATTAAATCGGTCAACTCTAATAATTCTTTTGGAATGTCAGTACGAGCAGGAGCAGGATTTAAAATAGTAGTTTTACCTGCAGCTCTAGCAATCTTGAAGGCTTCAATAGTTGCTTCAAGTGGAGTTTCAAATTGTGCAATCACAAAATCGCTATCTTCAATTTGATCCTTGGCATTTCTAACATCTTCAGCAGTTACATCAAAGTTGGCACCATGTTGAATAATAATCGAATTTTGACCAGATTCTTGAAGCAAGATATAAGCTTGACCAGTTTGTTCATTAGGCGTTACTGTTACATGATCAACATTAACTCCATTATCCTTAAATTGTTCAAGCATAAAGCGGCCATTGTCATCATCTCCAACACGGCCAACAAATATTGTTTCATTCTTGGCACGACTACTTGCAACTGCTTGATTTGCGCCTTTTCCACCAGCTGCCTTTGAAAATTCGGACATTGCTATTGTTTCTCCTGGTTGAGGAAGTTTCTTGATATGCATAATGTTGTCAACGTTAATTGATCCAACAATTGTAACTTTATTCATCAATTTTTCCTTTCATGCACGATCTTTTTCTTTTAATTATAGCAAAAAGGAGCATTTATTATTTATTTAAGGCAACTGATTTATAAAAGTTATCTGCCTGCACCACTAATATTTGCCTGTCCATTTTGTTTTCGGTTTCTTTTTTGAAATAAAAGTAGGCCATAATTAATTTATTTAAAGTGTTTTTCTTTATATCATAATTGATCGACGGAATTGCAACTAATGGATTGCTTGTATTTCCTATAATAAACATAAAAGTTCTATCTGATTGAGATAGCTTTTTCAGCGATTGTTTAACTTCTGTTGTATCAATACTTTGCCCTGCTTTATAGGCTAAATGATATTCATGCATGGCTTTAATTGCAGCATCTCGAGCTTGTTGGTTGTTAAATAGATCCATTGTTATACCTAAATTTTTCATTTCACTTAAAAGAATATATTTAACTTATAATTTTTCTAAATCATACAATAAACGATAAAAAGGAGCAAAAATTCATTCGCTCCTTTTTTATTCTTTAAAATCTATTCACCTTCGCCAGGTCTCTTACCAAGTTCAGCTGACATCATCCAGATTCTCTTTTCAACGGCGGTATGATAAGCAATTAATAAGTCATTAGTGGAATTGTCGCCTTCATCTTCACTAATCTTAATACCACGTTCATAATCATCTCGTAATTGCTTATATGCATTAACAATTAATTGAAATCTTTCTTCCATGGATAAGTCCCAGCTGCCAACTTGATCTGGAACGTTAGTTTCTTCTAATACTTCTTCATAAGTTGAAATTGGACTACCGTTAATCTCAATTAATCTTTCTGCAACTCCATCTTGTTGTTCAGCTAATTCATCCATTACATCATCTAAATATGGGTGTAATTTCAAAAATCCTCTTCCGAGCATATACCAATGATGTTGATGAACAACCATATGCGCTTGAGTTAAATCAGCAACGATTTCATTCATAATTTTTTTAGTTTTTGGATAAGCCATAAAAATGCCTCCTTGAATAAAACAATATTTATATTTAAATCATAACTATAAAAATTAATAAAAGCTATTTATCTGCCTTATCAGTAAACAACTAAGCCAATTGCTAAAAAGGCTAAACAAATACCAAATTCAATTACTAATAATTTCCAGCAAAACTTAAACCACTTATTAAAGCCGATATTCACCATCATTAAGCTCATTAAAATCAAACCAGTTGGAGCTACCAAGCTGATAAAGCCTTGTCCCCAGTTATAAGCATCAATAATACTTGCTCGGTCAATACCAACTACGTTAGCTAATGGTGCCATAATTGGCATTGAAAGAACGGCTAAACCTGAAGATGATTGAATAAAGAATCCTAAAACAATGTAGACCAAGAACATAAACCAAATGAACAGTAGTGGTGGCATACCAGAAACTTGTTGGCTAAAGAAGTTCATAATGGTATCGCTAGTCTGACTTTCTTCCATCACAATTGAAACGGCACGCGCTAATCCAATTGTTAAAGCTACACCTAATAAGTCGCCTGCACCATTTACGAAGCTTTCAACAAACTTGTGCTCACTTAAGCCTGAAATAAAGGCAAAAATATATCCAGTTGCTAAGAAGACAACTGCAATTTCAGTGAAGTACCAGCCCTTTTGCTGAACGCCCCAAATCATTACAATAAATGCAATTGCGAAAACAAGTAATGTTAATTTTTGGCGCCAAGTAAATTCATGCTCTTGTATTGTTTGGTCTTGATTCAGATATTCTTGATCTTCCTTAACGAAATCATTATAAACATATGAAGCCTTAGGGTTCTTTTGTACCTTTTTAGCATATGCAATAACATAAATCATCCCCACAATAACACAAGTTGCCCACATGCAAATTCTTAACGGCAATGCCTCTGTAAAGTTAACACCAGCAGTATTAGAAGCAATTACAGTTGAAAATGGGTTAATAGTTGACGCCATCGTACCAATGCTGGTTCCTAAGAAGATCGTCGCGACAACCGTCATACGGTCAAATCCTGCCAGTAAAAATACTGGAATCAAAATTGGATAAAAGGCCATGGTTTCTTCAGCTAAACCAAAAGTTGTACCACCAATGGCAATCAAGCCCATTACCAAAACAATCAATAATACTTGCTTACCTTTAATCTTTTTAGAAAGTGCCTGCATACCGGCATCAATTGCACCATTTGCGTGAACAACACCAATACATCCACCAAGAATTAAAACAAAGGCAATAATATCAATACTTTGCGCAATCCCGTTTACTTGTGAAGATAAAAATTGATAAATTGCTCCGCCTAGTCCTGGCTTTTTCTGATCGATCTTTTCATAAGAATCAGGAATTGCCACAGGCTTATAAATGGTACCATTAGTAAACTTCTTCACGTCAATCTTAACTTTATACTTATCTAAAGTTTTTTGAGTTGCTGCTTCTTTATGTTTACTACCATTTGGCTTAGTAATCACAAACTCCTTATTAGGTTGATCATACTCAAGCGTTGCATAATTACCTGATGGGATAAAAAACGTTAAAATCTGCACCAATAGCAGAACGATAATAATAACCGTATACGCTGTTGGAAATTGATGCTTTTTCTTTTTTTGAACTGTATTACTCATAACTTCCCCCGATCACATTTACAGTTTTATTTATAGTTTTATTATAGATTTCTTTATGAAAATTTGCACGCGCTTACATTTATCTACACAAAAAAGACTGCAAAATTGCAGTCTTCTAATTTAAATATTTTCAATTATAGTTCAGTCATTTCATCAGTATCTTTAGTATTTAAGTCAACTAATTCACCTGACATCTTATAAACAACCCACTGTGCTAAATTAACTACGTGGTCACCAATACGTTCTAGTAAACGAATTACCATAAAGTAACTTGAAGAAGCAACTGCAGCTTCTGGATCTTGTTTAATCCCAGCAATAATCAACTTACGCGCCTTCACATAATCTTCATCTACTTCGTCATCTTTTTTAGCAACTTCACGAGCTAATTTTTCATCACCTTGAACATAAGCTTTTAAAACTTGATCAAGCATGAAGTTAACTTTCTTAGACATTGACTTAATAATTGTTTCAACTTCTGGAATACGTGGATTACCCTTTACTCTTATTGTCTCCCAAGCAATTGAAAGTGCATTTTCGCCAATTCGTTCTAAATCTCCCGTTGCCTTTAAGATACTAATTACATTTCTAAAGTCACTAGCAACTGGTTGCTGAAGAGCCATTAACTTCAAGGTTCTCTTCTCAACTTTAGTAGCAGCCCGAGAAACTTTTTGATCATCTTTTACTAGGCTTTGAGCTAATTTTTTATCATGATCAACAAAGGCTTGGGTAGCTTCCTCAATTGACTCACTAACATCAATCCCCATCCCCATAAAGCGGGTATTTAATTTACGTAATTCATCTAAAAAAACTTCATGCATCTTAAAACTTCTCCTTATTAACCAAAACGTCCATTCAGATAATCACTTGTAATCTGTTTCTTAGGATTCATAAACATATCAGCTGTTTTACCATATTCAATTAAGTCCCCACTCATTAAGAAAGCAGTATAATCGCTGATTCGACTGGCCTGCTGCAAGTTATGCGTTACCATGATGAAAGTATATTCATGCTTTAATTCAAGTAAGGTTTCCTCAATTTCACTACTTGAAATTGGATCAAGCGCACTCGTGGGTTCATCAAGCAAAACTACTTTCGGACGAACTGCTAAAGTACGCGCAATACAAATTCTTTGCTGCTGACCACCAGAAAAGGCTTGGGCATTGCGATCTAAATTATCTTTTGTTTCTTTCCAAATTGCTGCCTGCTTAAGACTTTCTTCAACGCGCTGATCAATTAACTCTTTATCCTTAATTCCAGCAATCTTTAATCCGTAAGCAATATTGTCATAAACAGAAAATGGAAAAGGACTCGGCTGCTGGAAAACCATCCCAACTTCTTTACGCAATTCTACCAGATCCATCTTAGAACCATAAATGTTTTGTCCTTCGAACTGAATATCACCGCTAATATGAATGTTGGGAATATCATCGTTCATTCTATTTAAACAGCGCAAGAAAGTTGACTTTCCACATCCCGAAGGTCCAATTAAAGCAGTTAATTCTTTTTCTTCAAAATCCAAGCTAATCCCATGCAAGGCTTCAACATTTCCATAACTTAGATGAACATCTCTACTTGTAATAATATTTTCCACAGTAAACCCCTTATCCAAAACTTCCGCGAATATAATCTTCCGTAATTTCACCCTTAGGATTAGTGAAAATATTTTCTGTTTTATCGTACTCTAGAACATGTCCTAAATGAAAGAAAGCTGTATAGTCACTAATACGACTAGCTTGCTGCATATTATGAGTAACCATAATCATCGTATAATCGGTTCTCAATTGCTTGAGCGTATCTTCAAGCTTAGAGGTAGAAACAGGATCAAGCGCACTAGCCGGTTCATCAAGAAGCAGAATTTCGGGTTTCAAGGCAAGCGCTCGAGCAATACATAAACGTTGCTGTTGTCCACCTGACATGGCTAAGGCACTCTTATCTAGCTTATCCTTCACTTCATCCCACAAAGCAGCTGCTCTTAAACTTTCTTCGACAATTTGATCTAGCTTTTGCTTATCTTTTTCGCCATTTGCTTTTAGAGCATACGTAATATTTTCTCTAATTGATTTTGGAAATGGATTTGGCTTTTGAAAGACCATGCCAATATTTTTTCTTAATTGGTAAACATTGATATTGTTTTTATTAATATCTAAGCCGTGATACCAAATTTCACCATCAACTCGAGCAACCTTATCATTCATTCTATTAAGGCAACGTAAAAAAGTCGACTTTCCTGATCCAGATCCACCAATTAAGGCAGTAATTGTTTTTTTCTTAAATTGCAGACTAGCTCCAAAAAGCTTTTGAATACTCCCACCGTAAAAAACACTAAGGTCCTTAGTAGAAATAATTTGTTCATCTTGATCGAATTGATGAATAAAAGTAGGTGCTTCATTTACATTTTGCATAAATTTCTCCTTATGACTTAGCAGCTGTCAACTTGCGGTATAAATGGTTACCTAAGGCACGTGCACCCAGGTTAAACAAAATAACCACAATGATTAATAAAGCAGAAGTTGCAGCTGAAACAATTGTTGCATCAGGAATGATTCCTTCGGTATTAACTTTCCAAATATGAACAGCTAAAGTTTCTGCTGGGCGCATAACATTTAAGAAACTAGTTGGACTAAGCGGATTCCAATTACTATAGTCAATTGTTGATCCACTTTGACCTGCAGTATAAATTAAAGCTGCTGCTTCACCAAAAATTCTACCAGCACTTAAAATAATACCTGTTAAAATTCCAGGTAAAGCTGCAGGTAAAACAATCCCCCGAATTGTCTTCCAGTTCGATAAGCCTAAAGCAAGTCCAGCATCTCTTTGGGCTTGTGGAACACCTTCAATAGCTTGTTCAATATTACTAGTCAAAGTTGGTAGATTAAAAAATGTTAGTGCTAATGCACCAGAAATAATAGAAAAGCCAAAACCAAATTGCACTACAAATAATAAGTAACCAAATAAACCTACAACAATGGATGGTAAAGAACTCAGATTTCAATGGTTGTTCTAATTAAGTTTGTAAACCAATTATCCTTAGCATATTCTGCTAAATAAATCCCAGCCCCTAATGCAATTGGCAAAGAAATAATCAGTGTCAAGACTAATAAATATAAAGAATTAAAAAGCTGATCTCTTACTCCACCACCAGCTTGATAAGAAGAGGCTTCAGAAGATAAAAAATGCCATGAAAGATGTGGTACACCAGAAACTAAAATATCGCCTAAAATTCCAAAAAGAATAATTACGACAATACTCACCAAGGTATAAATACCAGCCGTAGCAATTTTATTACGCGTTTTTGCATTCATTATTTCTGTCCTCTCTTTCCAATTAAGCGGACTAAGAAGTTAAAGACTAAAGACATAATTAATAATAACAAGGCTAAGGACCAAAGGGCATTATTAGGCAAAGTTCCCATCACGGTATTTCCCATTTGACTAGTTAATTGACTAGTTAAAGTAGCTGATGGACTTACTAAGTTAGCTGGCATTAAAACCGCATTACCAATAACCATTTGTACGGCTAATGCTTCCCCAAAAGCACGTGCCATTCCGAAAATTACCGCAGTCATAATTCTAGGAGAAGCAACTCGCAAAATCACCTTATAAATTGTTTGCCACTTAGTTGCTCCCAAAGCCAAAGAAGCCTTTCGGTAGTCAGAAGGAACAGCCTTTAAACTGTCAACAGTCAAAGAAGTAATCGTTGGTAAGACCATGACAAATAAAACCAAAGTAGCAGACAAAATACCAAATCCTGTGCCACTAAAAATATTTCTAATAAATGGAACAATAATTGTTAACCCCAAAAATCCGTAAACAACAGATGGAATCCCAACTAATAATTCAATTACGGATTGTAAAAAGCGCGCGCCTTTTTTAGAAGAATATTCAGTCATAAACAAGGCTACTGCAATGGCAAATGGTGTTGCTACTAAAGCTGCTAATAAAGTTACTGAAAAAGAAGTTACAATCATTGCAGCTGCACCAACATGGCTCTTTCCTTCACCTGGATCCCAGTCACTAGAAGCCAAAAATTGAAATACATTTACGTGGTCTTTAGTAAATGTTTCTAAGCCATGGAAGCCAATAAAACCAATAATTGAAGCAACTAAAATAATAATTAAGATAATAGCACAGTAAGTTAACCCCTTACCCCAATATTCTTGTCGCGTTTCTTTTGAGGGTTCAGTTAAACTAGCAACATCAACCTTGCTAGCTCCAATCTTCTTTAATTTAACATGAGGAACCTTTTGCTTATCTAAAGCAGATTCAACTACTTTTTTTAGATCTTTGTTATTCATCAAAACGTCCTATTCTTTATTTTTGAACAACATGATTATTACTATCACGTTCAACTTGCATCTTATTGATACTAATGTAGCCTAGCTTTGGCACTAAGTCATTTTGAACTTTACTACCAAGCATATAATCAATAAACTTTTGAACATTTTTATTAGGCTTTCCCTTAGTATACATATGCTCGTAAGACCAAAGATGCCAACGATTTGTTTCCACATTTTTATTCGTAGGCTTTATTTTGTCAATACTCAGTTTTTGAATATTTTCATCATTAGCATATGGGAAAGAAATATAAGAAATCGTCCCTGGCGTAGAGCTGACGATCTTACGCACAGTACCGTTAGAATCTTGTTCTTGCGCTTGAATTGGCTTTTTTCCGTTCAGAATTAGGCCTTCAAAAGTTCCTCGAGTACCGCTACCTTTAGAACGATTAATTACAGTGATATTTTGATTTTTTCCGCCAACTTGTTTCCAGTTGGTAATCTTACCAGTAAAAATATCACTCAATTGCTGTCTGGTTAAATTTTTCACGCCAGCGCTCTTATTAACAATTGGTACAATACCTACAACTGCAACTAGATGATTTTGCAATTTTTTGGTGTCAATTCCTTTTTGTGTTTCAGCAAAAACATCAGAAGTTCCGATTTCAACAGCACCAGCCTGTACTTGGCTAAGACCAGTCCCAGAACCTCCACCTTGAACAACAATATTACTGTCTGGATGAGAAAGACGATAGTCATTTCCAGCTTGCTCAGCTAAAAGCTGCATGGCACTAGATCCAACAACAGTAATCTTATTGCTATTATTGTTAGCACAGCCTGTAAGTCCGATTAAAATAGCTAGCAGTCCTAAAACAGCAACTATTTTAAATTTAAAATTTGTTCTCATCAATTTCTCCATGTAATTTACAGTATTTAACAAGAATATTTTATCATAATATTCTTTGTCAACAGAACGTCTAAATTAAACAAAAGGCTAGGTTTTTCAACCTAGCCAAAAAGTTATCTATTCTCTGATATTTTCATAAACATATGAAATTTCATCGGGACGATAAACGCCATGTAGTTCTCCTACTTTAGTAAAGCTCATTTTATCAATTAAATGCTGCATTGCAGTATTATTTTCATGAGTATCAATACGAATACTATCAATATCTTTACGATTATCACGAATATAATCAATTACCTCAGTCAACAATTTAGTAGCATAACCATTGCCCGCATGCTTTGAATGAATTGCGACACGGTGTATTACCACATACTTGTCTGTATTACGAAGCCATTTACCCTTTAAATTATCGTAGGAATGATCTGGAGCTTCAACAATTGAAATGGCTCCAACAGTTTCGCCATCAGCTGAAACAGCAAGATAAGCAAAGCCTTTTTCAATATCATCTTTAATTTGATCTGGAGAAGGATAATCTCCTTGCCATTGATCAACTCCGCGCTCTGCTAGTTGGTTTGCTCCATCCTTCAAAATCGCCATGATTTGATTATAGTCATTCATTGTAGCTTGTCTAATCTTCATTAAACTCATCCCTTTCCAACTTTTTTATCAAGAAACCATTATAAAGAAAAGCACTCTCCTTGTAAAAAGAAAGTGCTTATTTAAAAGAAATATTAATATTTATAAAACTTTAGAAAGGAAATCTTGTGCACGTGGGCTCTGCGGATTTTCAAAAATTTGTTCAGGACTGCCCTGTTCCTGTAAATATCCATCCGCCATAAACCAAACTTCATCAGAAACTTCACGAGCAAACCCCATTTCGTGAGTAACGATAACCATCGTCATTCCCGAATCAGCTAAATCCTGCATTGTCTTTAAAACTTCTCCGACCATCTCTGGGTCTAATGCACTTGTTGGCTCATCAAACAGCATTACCTCTGGATCCATCGCTAACGCCCGAGCAATGGCAACACGCTGCTGCTGACCACCAGAGAGACTCGAAGGATATTGCTCAGCCCGATCTTTCAAACCAACTTTAGCCAGTAATTCTAAAGCTTGTTTCTCAGCCTCATCTTCACTTACGCCCTTAACCTTCATTGGAGCAAGTTTGATATTTTCAACTACATTCATATTAGGAAAAAGATTGAAACTTTGAAAAACCATTCCCATTCTTTCACGTAAAACATCTAACTCTTTTTCATTAATATGCGTTAAATCTTGTCCATCAAAAACGATCTTACCACTACTTGGCTTTTCAAGTACATTAAGACAGCGTAAAAATGTACTTTTTCCTGAACCTGATGGGCCAATGATACTGATAACTTTTCCTTTATCAACATTTGCTGAAATATCTTTGAGGACTTCTTTTTTTCCAAAACTTTTCTTTAAATGTTCAACCTTAATCATTGCTGTCATTACGCTTCATCCTCTTTTCAAAGTGATTCAACAATCTCGTCAATGAGAAAGTCATAACAAAGTAAATAATCATGGCAATGAATAATGGCAATACACCCTTATAAGTTGAAGTTTGAACTAATTGTGTTTGGTACATTAATTCAGCAACCCCAATTACTGAAACCAAAGAACTGTCCTTTAATAAAGTAATAAACTCATTACCTAAGGCTGGCCAAATATTCTTTATTGCCTGAGGAATAATTACATATCTAAATGCCTTCTGACGGCTTAAACCTAGGGAACGTGCTGCTTCCATTTGTCCTTTTGGCAAAGAATCAATTCCTGACCTAATATCCTCAGCCACATAGGCTCCAGAATTAAGCCCAATGGCAATAATACCAGCAACCAAGGCTGAAAGATTAGAAATCAAATATCCAATTCCAAAGTATACAAACAAGATTTGAACCATTTGAGGCGTACCGCGAATAAATTCAATATAACAAACAGCAAGCCAATGTAAAATTGGATTCTTAGACAGGCGCATCAAGGCTAAAATGATTCCTAAAACAATACCAATAATGACAGAAAAGACAGTAATTACAATCGTGTACCAGATGCCCTTGAAGAAGTATGGAATATATTTAGCAAAAGTATTACTTTTCTTTTCCGTTTTCATATATTTGGCAGCTGCTGGAAGGTATTGTTTATTAATTAAGTCTTTCTTTTGAACATGATCAATAGTTTTATTCACCTGAGCAACTAATTCATCTTGTCCCTTTGCAATTGCTACTGCATTTCCAGACTGTGTTTCTTTCAGGTTTGAACGTACTGCGGCTAAGCTATTATTATTTTCCGCATAAGCTTTAGCGATTAATTCTTCAACGACAACTGCCGAAACCTTACCAGATTGTAAAGCTAAGACCAAGTTATTAATTTTCCCAAGACCTTTTAACTTAGAATCTTTCATTTGCGACTTAACTAAATTATATTGGTTACTTCCTGTTTGAGCACCAATAGTTTGGCCTTTAAGGCTTTGGATGCTTGTATACTTATCCTTATCTTTTTTGTTTACTAAAAAATATTCACCACTTGGCTTGTAGTAAATTTTTGAAAAAGCCACACTTTGTTTTCTCTCAGGAGTAGGCGTCATGGCAGAAATAACCATGTCTACCTTTCCTGTTTCAAGTGCAACTAACAGCGAATCAAAAGACATATTTTTAATAACAAGCTTTACGTTTAAATCTTTGGCAATATCTTTAGCTAATTCTATATCGACTCCAACATACTTAGTCTTGCCATTTTCACTTGCTGTAAATTCTAATGGCGGATAGTCGGCGGATGTACCTACTACTAGCTCTCCACTCTTTTTAATCTTCTTTAAAACACTACCTTCTGCTACTTTCTTTTCACTAGCTGCTTGAGCTGGTTGAATAAAAGTGGCACCGAGTGAGAAGAAGAGTAAAAATGCAAAGAAAAAACTAAATAGTTTTGTTTTCTTCATTACGCTCATTCCCTCTATATTATTACTATTAAAAATTAAAAACTGAAATTTTAAGCTTTTGTTAATTATAGCGAATGAAACGCAATGAAGACAAGTAAATATTATTCTTTTAAATAAGATTGAACTGCTTTTAAACAATTTTGAGCTTCTTTTACGCCAATATTGTATACTCGTTTCAATTCCTTAGGATCTTTTTCCATCGTACCAATATCTAAAGGATAAGGAGGCCTGATAACTAACATTTTGCCTTGTACTTCTTTTTTTCTAATGTAACTAAGGACATCATTATAATCTGTTGCCCTAGTCTTCAATTTTTTTAAGACAGCAGGATACTTGTGTAATACTAACTCTAACGCTGGGTATAGTTTACTTGCTTCTTTTCGGTAAGATAGTGGCTGCGTTAAAATTACAACATTCTTCTGATAGCCAATTTTTTCAAAAAATTTAATCGGGATTGAATCACTAATTCCCCCATCCCAATATTTACGATTACCTATCTCTACTGGCCTTGCAAAAACTGGAATAGAAGAAGATGCACGAATCCATTTTAAATCAGCCTCTTTGCCTGACAACAACTTGTGATATACAGCTTCTCCATTATCAATGTCAGTTGCCACACACCAAAAATCCATTGGATTTTTTTGAAAAGCATTTGTATCAAAGATATCTAATTTAACTGGTAGCTCTCGGTAGCAAAAATCAGCGCCATATAAATCTCCTGTCTTTAGCCACGACTGCCAACTTGATAAGCGAGGATCATGAGCATATTTAATGTTATAACGTAAAACTCTTCCTATTTGTTCAGATTTATAATTACAGCCAAATGCAGCCCCAGCTGACACACCAATTGCTCCATCAAACTTAATTTTTTCTTTCATTAAAGTATCAATAACACCAGCGGTAAACATGCAGCGCATCGCTCCGCCTTCCATTACCAATCCTTTTTTCATACTTTCGCCACCTTTATTTTTAATATTTTAGCAAGAAAAAACTGCTAGTTAAAACTAGCAGTTAAAGTTTATTTACTTTTTATAATTTTTCCTGAGAATCCACTTTCTTAATTCATCAATTAAAATTAGAGGAATTGGAATACATACTAGCATAATCCAATCATGTGCATTAAGTGGCTCTGTACCAAAGAATGACTGGAAAACTGGCACATAAGAAATGCATAGCAGCAAAACTATCTCCATAATAATTCCGATAAAGATCATGGAATTCTTGAAGAAATGCCTATTAAACATTGATTGTCTTGAATAACGAATATTTAATACTGCCGCAATCTGACAAAAGATAATTGCAGCTAAAGTTACTGTCGTTGCTTGACGATAATCCCAACCTACCACTGGCAAATTTGGAAAAATATGACCACGATAGAAATTAGCGCCAAAGAATGCTGCTGTTGCAATAATTGAAGCAATTAAGCCATACCATAAAAATGCTTTAGCTAAAACATGCTTATTAATTAAGTGATCTTTAGGTGACCTTGGAGGTCGATCCATGATACCTTTTTCAGGATCTTCCCGTCCTAATCCGAGGGCTGGAATCATATCTGTTCCTAGGTCAATAAATAGAATTTCCATTACAGTTAAAGCAAGCGGAATTGCACCACCTGAAAGCAAGAACAAGACTGAAGGAACTGCTTCAGGCATGTTTGAGTTCAAAATATAAATTAAGAACTTACGAATATTACTGTACACACCGCGTCCTTCTTTAATTGCACCAACGATAGAAGCAAAGTTATCATCAGTTAAAATCATATCAGCTGCTTCTTTTGCAACATCAGTACCAGTACCGCCCATGGCAATTCCAATATTGGCTTTCTTTAAGGCTGGAGCATCGTTAACACCGTCACCGGTAGCAGCAACAATATTGCCCATTTTTTCATACATAGAAACGACACGGTATTTTTGCTCAGGTGCCATTCTAGCAAAGACAACCTCACCTTCAAGATAATGTCTTAATTCATCATCTGGCATTGTCTTTAAAGCATCCCCTGTAATTACAGTTAAAGGCTTATCTGGATCGGTCAAACCAATCTGGCGCGCAATACTTTTAGCAGTTAAACCATAATCACCGGTAACCATCGTTACCTTAATTCCAGCTTTGCGACACTCACGAGCAGCTTTATATACTTCTGCTCTTGGTGGATCCATCATGACTGTTAAACCTAAGAAAGTAAGATTTTCTTCAACTGTCTCAATCGTTGCTGAGTCTAAATTGTTCATCATCTTTTGATCAAGATTACGTCCCGCAACTGCTAAAACACGCAGTCCATCCTTCGCATAGCCATCATTAGCTCGCATAATCTTATCTTTTATTTCCTGGGTAATAGGTTTTATCTCACCGTGTTCTAAATAAGAAGTACACTTATCAACCACACAATTTGGAGCACCTTTAGTATAGGTATTAAAACGGTGTGTGCCATCAGAGCTTTGAATTACCGTCATCATTTTTCTGCTTGAATCAAATGGTAGTTCTTTAACTCGCGGCGTATTTTTTAATTCAGCTTCAACATCAACTTTACCTTTTCGAGCAACCACTTCAAGGCATGCTTCAGTTGGATCGCCCAAGATTTGATAACGGACATGCTTTTTATCTGGTGCTTGAATTCTTGCGTTGTCTGCAAAAAAGCCACCAAGTAATACTTCTTTTAAAGTATCGTTATCTTTAGCAAAAACATGCTTCGGTCCTTCTTTAATATGGCCTCGAACAGCATAGCCTTCACCTGACACATGATAACTCTTTTCTAGTGTCCAAAGTTCCTTAACTGTCATTTCGTTCTTAGTTAAAGTTCCTGTTTTATCAGAACAAATCACTGATGTTGAACCTAACGTTTCTACACTAGACAAGCGCTTAATTAAAGCGTGCTTTTTTGCCATTCGTTGTACTGCACCAGCTAAAGATAAAGTAACTGTTGGCTCTAATCCTTCTGGAATAAAGGCTACAATCATTCCCAGGGCAAAAACAAAGCCCTTTACTAAAGGATAGTGAACAAAGAAAGTAGCAATTAGGAAGAAAATAATTCCAATTGAAATTGCCAAAATTGAAATCTGCTTAGTTAAAGTATCTAGTTCCTTTTCAAGCGGACTCTTTTGTTGAGCAACGTTTTGAGTTAATTCAGCAATCCTACCAAAATCAGTATTCATGCCCGTTTTGACAACAACACCGGTAATGTTGCCCTTCATCATATTAGTACCAGAAAAAATCATGTTATTAAGATCAGCGTGATTTTTCTTCTTAACGTCTTCAACAGCATGTGCCCCCTTATGAACTGGGTTCACTTCACCAGTCAGTGAGGACTGATCTGCTTGAGCCGTTGTAGCTGCAATTACACGAATATCAGCTGGAATATCGTCTCCCTCTTCAAGCTTAACGATATCGCCAGGAACTAAGTCTTTAGCTAAAATCTTCTCTTCCTTACCATTTCTTATAACACGAGTATAAGAGGGAAGCATATTCGCTAAGGCCTCAGTTGCCTTATCAGCTTGAAATTCTTGCCAAAAACTAAAAATACCATTAATGATATTTACTGCCCAAATAGCAATTCCTAATTGCACTAAATCAGCACAAAAAGCAATAATACCTGCTACCCAAAGCAGAATCGCCATTAAATTAGTAAAATTAGCTAAAAATTTCTTCCAAAGTGGCTCCTGTTTTGCTTTGGCAAAAATATTCTTTCCATATTTTTGCTGCAATGTATGAACTTCATCAATTGTTAAGCCGCTTTGACTAGTATTTAATTCCTTCAGTGCATCTTCAACAGATAATTGAGCAACCTTAATTATCTCATCGTTTTCATCATTTTTAGTCAAAGTTATCACTTCTATTCCTTTTTACAGATCCATTTTAGTTCACTTTAAAAAAATATGCACATAAAGTTAATATATTAAAAAAGAGTAGCATTCGACTACTCTTCATTCTTTGTTAAATTTTTCTTATCTTCCAGGCCAAGTATTAGTTGTATTCCAACTGTTTAATCCACCAAGCCAGCCTTTACTCATTGAAAATTCTTTAATCTTTTCAAGTAATGCTTCTTCATCTGTTTCTAAGTGAAGATGATTAGCAAAGCAAATAGTATTTATATTTTGATAAGTTGCACGGGCTTCATCTACTTCATCTTGAACATTATGTTCTAACTTGTCTAAGGCAACTTCAAGTTGTTCTAGTAAGTATTCATTGCCTTTCCTATCATAATGAGTCTTAGCAAGTGAGATAAAGTCATTCAACACTTGTTTCAATTCATTTTTCATATTTCTGTCCTCCAAAGAGTAGTTTTGTTTCCAAATATTATCATTTATTCATTAATTTTACAATAATGAAAGATGGACTTATTTAGCGCTTTTTACAGCCAATTTACTTCTCATTTTGGTTCTTTAACTTTTGTTGAAGTTTATCTTTACCATAATAAGTAATTAAAAACTATTCATGCTGACAATTAAAATTACAAGACTTGCCGTAACACTACTATTAGTCAAAGCTAAAAACAATTTGTTAATCAAATATGCAAAGAGTGCATTAACAATAATTGCGATCCATTCACGATGTACGTATATCTTTCTTTTTATTGATTTCAATAAATTTTATCTATACCTTTTCTTTTTTACTTCTTTGACATTTGAATTTTTTAGTAATTAAACATTAAAAGGAAGAATATGACTTCCCCATTAGTTACGATCCTCAGACTTATTTTGATATTCATCATACAGATCTTTAAAAACAACGATACTCATAAAAACACAAGCAATTGCTGAACTCCAAGAAAACGCGTCTAAATCTTTTAAAGCAAAAATAACCATAGTCGCCATTCCAACAACTAAGATGTTCGTGGTGTCAGATAATTTGACTATCTTATGCAGTTTTAGCGAAACAATAATATTACACAAAATAATTACTAAAAACAGAATAATCGGAATATACCCTTCCATATTTTCTCTTATCCTCCCTTTATCTTATACTAAAAATGTTCTACAGTTTTATTTTTATTCAAATATAAAAAGTACTGAACTGATATTCTTATCAATTCAGTACTTTAAATTTCATAATTATTTGCAAGACGCAAGGGCTCCTGCTGCACCACCTAAAATTCCTCCAATTACCATACCAGGAACTCCAAAAGCAGCACTCCCTCGAGCAATTGAAAATGCTCCTCCTGCTGTACCAACAGCACACTTAGCTGCATTAAATCCACCAGTAATTTCTACTAATTCTTCTTTATTAATTTTTCTCATGATCTTTCTCCTTGTATTATATAAAATTAGCTCTATTCTTCAAAAATTTTATTTAAAAGCATGCACCTGAACCAAGCAAAAAGCCGCCAACCATGCCCCCTGGTCCAGCTAACCCCCCTCCTAAAGCTCCTATTGTTACTGCTGAAGCACATCTAACATTTGCCCAATTAATTCCTTTATTTCCTTTTCCTCCTACGATTTGAGTTAATTCCTGTTCATTCAAAGTTTTCATTTTAGGTCCTCCGTAATAAATACTTTTTCTAATAATTTTCAACTTTCTATAAATACAATACTAAAAATAAATTCATAATTTTAAAAATGGACTAAATTTACCATCTTTTGTACTAATATTGTTAAAATGAACCTAATTGATACTTTTAATTACGCATAGATAAAATTGAAAAGTTCTGTTGCCTTTACTCCCCCACCTACCCATGCTCTTATGATTGTTCCATTTTTTATTCTCATAACAAATGGTGTACCTGGTATTCCCAATTCATTGAATACATAGTCATGTGCCGTAACTTCCTTATCAATATCAAAATACAGTAATTTTCTACCAGCTAACTGATTAAATTCCTTTAATGCTAAAGAAAATTCACGACAATAATAACAACTTGGACGTCCAATATAAAGCAAATATTCTTTATTATCGCGTTTACTAATTAACCCCTTAACTTGCGCCATATTTAATCTCGTAAATTCTGATACGTTATTTTCATATTCCTGAGGTGTTACATCAGCATCCTTTTCTACTTTTACTTCTTGAGTTTGAGTATTTTGTACTTCTTGTGCCTTTACCGGCTCAGCAATTGATAAACAAGCCAGTGTAGCTGTTCCAACCATTAATGCAGTCATTTTCTTATTTAATTTCATGTATCTCATCTCTTTCTAAATTTTATGAAATAAGACTAACATGATTAAATACGACAAGTTTTTATATCTACCAATTCTGTTCAAAATAAAACCAAAATGGAAAAAAGTACCAAATCAGTCATTTTAGACCAATTTAGTACTTTAACATTTCATTATTCGATTAAATCACTTACTCTTATCTAAAAATTAGTCAATGACAAAGTTGCACCAGCACCAGCCCACTTGTCGAGATCTTTATCTAATAAAAGTTGCAACTTGGTCAAAGTTTCAGGCAATTTAAATCCATGTGCTACAGAATACAAATTAATATCTTGCTTTAGATTAAATACTACCTTTTGTAAATTAATTTCCTTATCCAATTTTTCAATAGCGGTGTCAATCAATTTTTGAGCTTCTGGATCAGTTGCAATATCAGAGTTTGCTTTAATCTTATCTAACATCTCTTTTAATTTGGTTTCGTTCATCTTTTTATCCTCACATAATATAATTTAATGTCGTTTTATTCTATCAAATTTACCGCTTATTCAATACCTTATCTAAAAAATATTCAAAATATGTACTGCGTACTGTCACTATTGTGGCATTACCTTGCATCAAATATCAAAATATAATGACTTTCACCTGTTACCCGATTAAATTCCTTTAATGCTGAAAAAATTCACGACAGTAATAACAAGTTGGACGTCCAATATAAAGCAAATATTCTTTATTATCGCGTTTACTAATTAAATCCTTAACTTGAGTCATATTTGATCTCAAACATTGTTTTCATATTTCTGAGGTGATACATCAGCATACTTTTCTATTTTTATTTCTTGAAGTTATGTATTTTATACTTCTTGCGCATTTACTGGCTTAGCAAACAAAACGATAAGTAGTGTCTGGGAAAGAAGTCTATTTTTAGTTAATTCTGGACTTTTACTCAAAAGAAAAACGTTATTAAACCAAGGTTTATTAATATCAAGATTTAATAGCATTTCTTAATTTCTGAGTTTTTCCCAGATACATTAATGTAGTGATTTTCTTATTTAATTCCATGTAATCCCATCTCTTTCAAAATTTTATAAAATAAGCTTAACATTAAGTAAATCTATTAGATTTTCATATTTACTTAAATAAAGGAGAAAGTAGAAAAAGCACTAAATCAGTCATTCAAAAACTAATTTAGTACTTTCAGTTTTATTATTACTTTCTTATGATTCTTTTTAATATTTTTCCTATTACAAACGATATGGCCAAAATTAGTACGAAATAAACCCAAAATTCTATTCCATCTTTATAATTTGTTGAATTATATAATTTAACTTCAAAAACATAAATTGGCCAATACAAATAAAGTGCAAAAACAGAAAGATCATAACCTCTTTCTAATTTTTTATTAATAGCGATAACTATTACAGTAACAATAAGAAAAATAGTTAGTAAAAGTGCTTGCAATTGATTAAAGTTAAAATAATTAAAGCCCGTTTGATACAAGTTACCTAAAAAAAGTATTACATTAATAATAGTTACAAAGAATAACATAAATCTCTATATAAATTAATTACTCTTATATCCCAGATATCCTCCAATTGCAGCACCTCCTAAGCCACAGGCAGTCATTCCCCATGGTCCGAATCCTCTGCACCAACTTACTCCGCGAGTAGCTCCCGTAGCAGCTCCTATTACAGCATTCCCCCACTTGTTTCCACCCATTACATTTCTTAATTCATGTTTTTCTAATGTTTTTAAAGCCATATTAATTCCCTACTTTCTTATCTTTCCGAATCCACCAGTAGCTGCCGTTACGCCAGCCCATGCTATTGGAACATAGTGTGCTCCAACAAAGCCACAAGCAGGACCGCAAACTGCATTTCCAAGAGCCCATCCAGCGACTGTCGCTCCACCTACTCCACCTATATTAGCAGCCCAATTATTTCTCCCACCAACTATGTTAGCCAATGTTTCAAATGATAATGTATTAAAATTTTTCATAATAAAGACCTCCTATAATTAATAATCTTTATATATTTAGCCTACTGTAAAAAACAATTTATTTTTTATATGGATTAATATTGCTTACTTACTAACCAAAACAGTATATTTTATCCAAATTCGTTCCCAAAATTAAGTTTCAGGCAATTTAAATCCATACACTACAGAATACAAATTAATATCTTGCTTTATATGAAATATTGCTCTTTGCAAATCAATATTCTTATCTAACATCTCTTTTTTATTCACTTATATTTTTATCTTTAGATTAATAAAATTTTAATTTTTTATTCTATCAAATTTATCTTTTATTCAATACCTTATCTAAAAAATAGTTAAAATATGTGCTACGACCTGTCACTATTGTGGCATTACCTTGCATTCCGTACTTAACATTTATATCACTAACTTTGGCAATCGAAATAACTTCATACATACTTTGCTTGTTCACATTTATTGGATAAACACCAATCTCCTTTACCTTACCAGTTAATCTACTATTCAAGCCGTCTACTGTAGGTACAGAAAAGTTTAACTTCTGCCCCTTCTTAATAGACGAGATTTTATTAGTGGGCACATAGGTAACAATCCTCACTTTTCCTTTAGCTTTCATAACAGGCATTAAACTAATCCCACTATCTTGATCAACATGAGCTACCCATTTTTGACCATGTTTTGTAACGACTTGTCCCTCATCATAGCTAACATTTTTCTGATTAATTACAACCGTTGGTTCAACAACGCCAACCGAAGAGACTGTACTCTGTCTAACAGCAAAAAAAGATCCAATAAATAAAAGTAGAACAAAAATAGCGGCTGGAATAATAATCATTGTCGAGAAATTCTTGAACTTATAGGAATAGAATTCTGTACTTTCATACTCTTTTGCATCCATCTGTACTCACCTATCCCTTCACTAAGTCATAGTAAAAACCATGCTTACTCATCAATTCGCTGTGGCTGCCTTCTTCAACTATTTGACCATGATCAATTACAACTACCTTGTCTGCCCGTTCTGCAATTGCTAGTCGATGCGCAATAAAGATAATTGTCTTATCCTTTAGCTTCATCAAATTATCAATCACTTTCTTCTCAGTAATTGTATCTAAGCCACTTGTTACTTCATCAAAAATAAATACCTTTGCAGGAGATAGTAATGCCCGGGCAATAGTTAACCTTTGTTTTTGTCCACCAGATAAAATTTTGGCATTTTCATCTAATTTTGTTTCAAATTGCAAAGGTAGATTAGCTATTTCTTGGTCAATCTCAGCAATTTGACAAGCCTTTATTACATCTTCTTCAGTGATATCTGGCCTACAACCTAACAACAAATTCTCTTTAACTGTTCCAGAAAAGATATATGGAGTTTGAGGTACATAATTTACATATGACCGCAACGTATGCTTATCAATCTCACTTGTTGCATGTCCATTTAATGTAACCTGACCTTTACTTGGCGAAAAGAAATCTACTAACAACTTAACCATCGTAGATTTTCCAGAACCACTCATTCCAACAATCGTTAATTTTTCGCCCTGGCTAATTTTGAGATTAATATCTTTTAAGACATCTGTGCCATAACCATAGCTATAATCCACATTCTTATATTCAATATTTCCTTCTAGGAGCTTACGATCTTCAATAGTAGCCTTCTGATTGAATTCACTTTTTACTTGATAGACCTCATTTAATCGATTTTGAGCAACACTAGCTGATTGAAGTCGCGGTTGTAAATTAATAATACTTTGCAAGGGATCAATGAAATATGCCAGCAATGCATTGAACGTCATTAACTGACCAATGCTCAATTGTCCTTGCATTACAATCTTTGCACCAACCCAAAGAACAATTACATTAAGAGATAATTGAATAAATGTCTTGAGTGCTGTCTGTAAACTCTCAGTCTTACTATATTTAAATGACTTCTTTAAGTAATCTACAAACTGACTATCGATTCTTCTATATCTTGTATTCTCACTATTTAAAGCTTTAATAGTTTCAATTCCTTGAATATCTTCAATAACTGAAGAACTCAAAACAGCATTACTTTCCATTTGTTCGTTATTTAGTTTTTCAAACTTTTTAGTAAAACCTAGAATTACAACTGCATAAATAGGCAAAGCTAACAGTGTAATCCCAAATAATGTCATATTTTGTGCTGCTAAGACTAATCCCATCACAATCACAATTGAGAGATCTAAGAAGAGCGAAATAACTGTACTTGCCAAAGCGTCAATAATTCTACTTGCATCAGAAAAACGCGAAGTAATTTCACCCGTTCTTCTTGTTACAAAGAATTCCATTGGTAATTCAAAAATATGCCTGATGTATCGCAGATTTAGATCAATACTTAATCT
Organism: Lactobacillus paragasseri; assembly: GCF_003584685.1. Taxonomy (NCBI): domain Bacteria; kingdom Bacillati; phylum Bacillota; class Bacilli; order Lactobacillales; family Lactobacillaceae; genus Lactobacillus; species Lactobacillus paragasseri. The sequence continues at coordinate 600,090 of NZ_AP018549.1, read as the reverse complement.
TTGACCTAAAATATTTAATAAAAAATTCTGTCCATAAGAAAAAATTGAATTAAAGACATAAGCAATTAATAGTCCAACAGCTAAGATCGAAAGAGTCTGATAGGTTCCATCTGGAATGTAAGTATCAATTATTCCTTGAACAAAATATGAACTACAGATACTAATTATGGTCATTAATAAAGCGGCTAAAATGATGTTAATCATCAGCCGCTTTTGTTTAAACATATATGGAAAGAGAGACCATAAATTATTCTTCTTTTCTTTGATTGGTTCAAAGTCTTCGTTAGGAACCATAAAGAGTGCAACACCAGTCCATTCTTGAGCAAATTTGTCTTTTGGCATCTTTACTACACCAACTGATGGATTAGGATCTGCAATTACTAAATAATTCTTAGCATTTTTAAGAACTACGTAATAATGAAGTAGTTCTCCTTGTTTTAGGACGTGGGCAATAAAAGGATATTGAATACTATTCTCATCAAATAAAGACATATCTGCTTTTACGGCTTCTGTTTTGAAATTAAATTTTTGTGCTGTCTTCACTAGTCCTAAAGCAGTTGTGCCTTCAAGATTAGTACGAGCTTCATGACGTAAATGTGCTAAAGATACGCGAGAATGATATTGCTTTAAGATCATTGCTAGACAAGCAACGCCGCAATCCATCTCATCCACTTGTGGCACGTATACGCATTTATATTTGAATAACATAAGTCTTACCTTTTACTTAACATTAATTTCTGGATATTTATTTAATAGATCCTCAACAGTTTTTCTGCAACTACGAGCGAACACTACTTCATCTCCATTAGGAAACTTTATTGTCTTTTTTGAAAAGTCGATGCTGTTGATATTATTTGGATTTACTACACAAGATTGAGATACCTTAACTAAAAAATCATTTTCTTCGTTAATTTTGGAGATATTACTTCTGAATTCAGCTACACCAGTTTCAGTTATCAAATTAACTTTGTGTTGTGAAGTACTATTTTCAAGATAATAAATAGTCGTGTCTTCAACTTTATTAACTCTCCGTCCAATTTTATAGATAAGTTCTTTTCTTCCTGATTTCATAAGATTATTGATACTTTGAACGGCGCCAGTCAAGGTTTCTTCTAATCGCTGCATCATTTCTCTTGAATCTAAGGCCTTATTAATATAATCAATAGCACCAATTCTTCTACGATAAGTTAAAGGAGCATATTTGTCATAAGCAGTAACAAAAATTATTTGTGCATTTGGATCTTGCTTTTTAATAAATTCTGCTAAGTCTACTCCGTTTTTAGCTTTTGAATTTTGACTTAATTCAATATCTAAAAAGTAAATTGCATTTTGAATATCATTAGCAACTACATAACTTACAACTTGCTCAAATGTATTAGCAACTAGCTCTAAATTGATTTCAATATTTTCGTAGACTGGATTATCATCGGTAAAGTTACTAACTGCATATTTAATATTTTTCGCTAAATTTTTTGCTAATACTTCGTCATCATCACAAACGATTACGGAATATTTCATTCTTCACTTTCCTCCTCTGGTTCAATCACGAGATAGAAATCAAAGTATCCTTCAGGCACTTCATAAGAAATAGTCATATTTTCATATTTATTTTTAATACTATTGATATTGGCTAAGCCCAAGCCAGAGTGACTTTTCTTTGTTGAATAACCGTTTTGTTGTATTTGTTTAATTGAAATTTCAGAATCACCTCGTTTATTTTGTATTTCATATTCAAATTCACCACGTTCGTTTGAATAAGCCATAATTTCAATATGAGCTTCTTGATTTTGCTCTATTAATACTTTGCTTTCTTCAATCGCATTGTCACAACTTATACCGACGATTCTGACTAAATCTATTTCATTAATATTTTTAGGCAATTTCGTAATTTCACTGCTACATTCAAAATTATATGGAATATGTTCTCTATACATTTCTGTTAACTTAGCAATAATGATACTTTTGAGAGATTTTATTTTTATATGATTAACATCTCTATATTTTTCAAATGCTTTTGCATTTAAATTGGCCTTAGTATATTCATCAAGCTTTTGGATTACTTCTTTAGTATTTCCTTCTTGTGCACTGATTTTTAATGAGTTAAACATATTTCGATAATCATGCCGAAAAGCACGTAACTCATCTTCGCTCTCTTCGAGATATTGCGCATAGTCTTGTAATTGTTTTTGCTCTTTTATTAATTTATCTTGTTGTGATTTTTTTAAAAGATGCTTTTGAAAATTTATTAGTTCCACGTAAGTCGCCATAGCAAAAACTATTTGAATTAATACAAAAATTGTAAAAAACATACTTAACGATGCATTTTTCTGGGTTTGTCCATAAAAAGTCATTGTTAAAGTAGTGGAAACATATAGATAGATCAACAGTCCTATAAACACATTGTGATTTTCATTCATTAAATATGAGTGAAGATACTTATAGAAGATCTCAATTATAAAAACTGCAAGAAGTATAATACTAATTTGGACTAATAAATTAAGATAAATTATATCCTCAATATGCAAAAGCTCCATTAAGATACTACTTAGTATATCTATTATGGAATCTACAACTCCTACAATTAAAATTGCCCCAATAGCCAAATTTTTTTCTTTACTCTTTCTAAAATAAAATATGAAAAATAAAATTTCCAAAAAAGTGGCTAGTTCAACAACTCCTCCACATAAAATTGGAAGTAAGAATAACACTCCACCGAGAATCAAAATATTTTTTTTACTAGCTGCAATTTGAGAAACTCTAAAAAATATCCATAAATCAGTTATTCCAGAAATAAGCATTAAAAAGCTATAAACTAACAACATTTTTATTTCCAAATGTTGCGCGTCCAGTAAAATATACCTTTACTAAAATTTCCATTAACAAAACCATTTACTCTAGTACCACCAACAACTTCAATCATTTCTTCTTCACTCAAAGTAGTAGTTTTAACAATATTTTCTTTTCTAATTTCTTTCATTATTCTTCTCCTTAAATAATAAATATTATTTTTATGTCTTAAATATTACCATCTTTCATCCCTCGAAAATACCAAAAATACCGAATCAGTCACTTTTACGACTAATTCGGTATTTTATTATTATTCTTAAGTTATCAATTAACTATTTTTCATTAGATGTGCTCTTTTTCTCATCTAAGATCCAGTTATATTGCTTAGCAAACATTACAATTAATAAGATACTTACTACTACATATAGAGCAGTCGCAATGTAGTATGCATTCGCATACCCAGCTGGCGTCTTAAGTAAGTAAAAGGCTGTAAATAATCCATCAATTATTCCAATTACCGCATATGCAATCTGAACCACAGCAGTAAAGGCTGGACGCATATCTTTATCAACAATAATCATCTGTACTTCTTGCTGAATCGGCATTGTTGCATTTGCTAAACCACTACGTAAGAATAGCAAAACCCCTACAATTACAAAAAGAGTAATTCCAGTGCCGAAGTGTCGACCGTTAGCCATTAAAAACATTAACGGTGCACAAGTTAAGGTCCCAGCAGCAATAGAAACAATGGCACCTAGCTTCTTGGCTAAGAATGGAGCAAAGAAATATCCAATAAACATTGCTGCGGTCTGAAATGTATTAATTGTTGAGGTAATTCCCCGGGGAATATGCAGATAATCATTCAAATAAATTGGAATATAAGGAACAACCAATCTAGCACCTAGTTGAATACCTGCAATATACAAGATCCACATAATCGTCTTTTTATTAATCAAAGCTTCAAAAGCTTTTTTCTTCTCTTCTGGCGTTTGCGGTTTTTTCATCCCCACGGTTCGATAGTCCTTTGGCTCATCTTTAATAAAGATTGCTAATACAAAAGCAACTACATTAACTAAAGCAGTCAAAATCAATACTATTCTAAAGGCATTGGTATAATTAGCTAGATAACTTCCACTTAATTGGGCGGTATGAGCAGATAGATTAGAAGCAATATCATAAGAAATACCCTGCATCTTACTAAAGAAGTACACTACTGCTTTTCCACCGATAAAAGTTAAGATAGTTTGAGCAACTAAGTTTACAACCATTACTACTGTAAACATCTTAGTTCTGATTTCTTTAGGTACATAAGAAGTCCACATCAAAGGATACATTAAGTCATAAACTCCAATTGCAGTCCATGAAATAATGTAGGCAAACATAATAATTATTTGATTAGTTGTAATAGTAGTCAACGCCAGGAAAATAGAAGTTAAAGGCGGCAAAATCAACAAAATTTTACGATAACCTAATTCATGCACCCAAACAATCATCAACGACATTAATAATGCAGTAATCGCATTAAAGATATTCAGACCTGAAATTAATCCTGGTGCTACTATATCAAAGTATGACAAAGCTGCATCATTAGTAATTCCAGTTACCGCACCTAAAATTCCGTAAATCCATAGATATAAATAAACATTTCTCCGATATCGGGGATTCCAATTCTTGATTGCGGCTTTTTCTTGAGCAGTCAAAGTAAAACCTTCTTTTTAAAACCATATATCACACTTTCAATTTTATTTTACTTCACATGTTCAGAAAAAACACATATTTGTCAATATTATTGCCTGTAAATCTATCACAGAGCGTAATTTTAAGGTATTATTGTAATAGTTTAAAAAAGGAGATTTTAATCGTGCAAAGTAAACGCCCTATTATCATTGGAATTGCCGGTGGTTCAGGTAGTGGTAAAACGACCATTGCCCATGAAATTTATGACCAATTACAACAAGATGACCATATTTTAATTATGACGCAAGATTCTTATTACAAAAATAACGATGACTTATCAATGTCAGAGCGTAAGAAGATTAACTACGATCATCCCGATGCCTTTGACATGCCACTACTTGTTGACCAACTTCGTCAATTAATGGACTATAAGGCAGTTGAAATGCCAGTTTATGATTTTACTGCTCATACTAGAAGTGAAAAGACTATTCACACCGAACCAGCTGATATTATTATCCTAGAAGGTATTCTCGTCCTTGGTGAAGAAAACTTACGTAACTTAATGAGCATCAAGGTCTTCGTCGATACTGATGATGACATTCGTTTCATTAGACGATTAGAGCGCGACACGCAAGAACGTGGTCGTTCAGTTCATTCAGTTATTGATCAATACTTAAAGACCGTTAAACCAATGTACAATCAATTCATTGAACCAACTAAACGCTACGCTGACATCATCGTTCCAGAAGGCGGCGAAAATGATGTAGCAATTGATATGCTTACTACTAAAATTCGTTCAGTTTTAAGTAACGTTAAATAGAAATAAACCTCGTAGGTTACTCTACGAGGTTTATTTTTTTCTACTCAACTACATTATCTCCATCTACCGTTGTCATTGTTAAAACAACGCCTGAAGGTTGTGGATCAAACGAAATATTATTTAAACCATTTGCCGTTCTTACATGGGCATATTTTAAATTTGCACTCCAAACAGTATTATTTCCTTCAATATTCTTTATTTCATAATCACTCTTAAATACAGCATGATCGAGCGTAAAGTTGCCAGCCTTTAAATTTGCGCTGCCTTCGTCAATCGTAACATCAGTTAGATTCATATCTCCATCTGTTACATTTAAAGAAATCTTAGATAAAATAGATCCCGATACTTTGATTTCGCCATCATATGTCGCTAACTTGCCATCGGCCAGATCACTATTTCGTACTGTTACATTTCCATCTGTTGATTCAAGAAGTGACTCAGCTATCGCCACTCGTCTTACTCTGACTCTGCCTTCAGTCGATTTAAGATAAGCTTTTTCAGTCTTAATATCAACTATCTCAATATCACCGCTACTAGTTTGAATATCAAGACTATCCAAAGTAGCCTTTGCAGGAATTACAACTTTTAAGTGAGCTTCTCCCTTTTCAATCAAATTCATTTTTTGCTTAAGTCGTAGTTTACCATCTTCTAAGCGAATAAGCGGTAAGTAGTGTCTTTTCCCAGTAAAATTAACCGAAAAATTCTCGCCTTGTTCAACTGTTACGTCTCCAATACTTAGCTTTATTCTTAATTCATTGAACTTTTTATCACTTAACTTTACATCAACTATCTCATCTTTTTTATTCTCTTTAGAAAAAAGCTTTTCAAAAATCATAGCCTTTCCCCCTAATCCACGACTTAATTAAATTATTATTAATTATATTAATATGATTTAATATTTGCAACTCCTAAACGCAAAAAACAACGCTGAAATTTTCAACGTTGTTTTATTTTTTATCTAATTTAAATAAATTCTTTTACTTACTACCAGGTCTCTTTTTCTTTGCAACCTTAGCTCCTTGAACCATGCTATCATTGTAGCCCCAAACCCAAGTTACGATAAATGAAACCACAATTGTTACAGCACTAGCAATCAAAAATGTATAGAAGCTAGATAAATCAGTAGGATGCTTAGGATTAAAGAATGAATAAAATCCAATTAATCCACCAGTAAAGCCATACATTGTTCCGTGCATTAAACCAGTAACAAGACCACCAAATGCAGAACCAATACAACCAGAAATAAATACTTTCTTATATCTTAAACTAATACCATAAACAGCTGGTTCAGTAACACCACACATTGCAGAAATAGTTGAAGCAAAACCTAATTCCTTTAAGTCTTCTTTCTTAGACTTAATAGCTACCGCTAATACGGCAGCACCTTGAGCAATCATTGATGAACAAATAATTGCGTTCAATGCACTTTCACCAGTTCCAGCAATTTGTTGTGCAACAAGCGGTACAACACCCCAGTGCAAACCAAAGATAACCAATACTTGGTAGAAACCACCAATAATAAATCCACCAATCCAGCCAGATGCATGAACTAACCAGTTGATGAAGACTGCAATACCATTAGCAACACCTTGAATAATTGGGCCGGTTACCATTAAAGTCAATGCTGAAACTACTAAAACAGTAATTAATGGAATAAAAATCATTTGTAAGTACGATGGTAGCCATTTCTTAAGCCAATCTTCACACTTCTTAGCAAGCCATGCGGCTAAAATCATTGGGAAAATTGAGTAAGTATAGTTCAAAAATTCAAACTTAATTCCGCCAACTTCAAACATTGTCTTAAAGGCTTTGCCCCATTCAACTAACTGCGGATAAACTAATACTCCACCAATTACTGCTGCGATGATTGGATCAGAATTCAATCTTTTAGCTGCGCAGTAACCAACTAGAACTGGCAAGAAGAAGAAAGCCGAATCAGCAATTGCGCTAGTAGTGATATAGGCTGTACTCTTGACACTAAGTAAACTACCTAATTGTGGCAGAGTAAGCAATGCCAAAATACCTTTAATAATACCAGCTGCAGCAATTACACCGATAATTGGACTCATTGAACCAGTGATAAATCCAATTAAATTACCAAAAGCTTTTGAAACTGGATTTTTACCGTCATCTTCTGGAGCAGGAGCTGCTTCACTATCTAAAGGTCCTAATTGCTTAACTACTTCATCAAAGACATTAGTTACTTCATTACCAATTACAACCTGATATTGTCCTGACGCATGCATCACGTCTAAAATTCCACGTTGATTTTTTAAAACATCATCATTTGCTTTACTTTCATCTTTTAAGTAAAAACGTAAGCGTGTAATACAGTGAATTACATTATTAACATTCTCCTTACCGCCGACATTTTTAATAATAAAAGAAGCTAACTCTGGATAAGATAATTTTTTGCTTGAAGTGTCTTCTGCTTCTGCCGTCTTTAAGTAAGCCGTTGCTACAACTTCACCAGCTTTTGCTTCACCTTCAGTTACATCAAGTCCTGAAATCTTGTCAGCTGAATTAGTAATCAAAACCATGATTGTTGTATCTAATCCCTTAGCTTTGATTTCATCTAAATCCATTTCAGCAATTTCATCACCGGCCTTAACTTCTTGACCATTTTCAATCTTAATCGTGAATGGTGCACCCTTTAAGCCGACTGTATCAACGCCCATGTGGACTAGTACTTCTAGCCCTTCGTTAGTAACGATTCCGACAGCATGTTTAGTATCGGCAACCATACTGATTTTTCCTGAAACAGGTGCTACAACCTTTCCAATAGTTGGGGTCAAACCAAATCCATCTCCCATTGTTCCTTGAGAAAAAATAGGATCTGAAGTCTTAGCTAAAGCAATAACCGCTCCAGTAGCTGGAGCTAATAAATTAGTAGTATCTTGTACCATAATTTCATTCTCCTCTTTGAAAGTATCCGCTTTCACGTATCTTGATTTAAATATTATACTTGTCTGTACAAGCTGTCAATACTATTTTATGAAAAAGCTTACTTTTCTTTTAAATTAAGTATTTTATAGATGAAAAAGTTTTGCTTTACTTGTCTAAACAAGTGTATATAATTAAAGACAAAGGAGGATTTTTTATGGCTCAATCTAAAGTTAGTGCTATTGCTCAAGATTTAGTTGATAAAATTAAGCATCAACAATATAAACCTGGCGAATATCTCCCTAGTGAACATCAATTAATGGACTTATATGGTGCTTCAAGAGAAACAATTCGAAAAGCACTTACTAGCTTAACCGACCTAGGCTTAATTCAGAAGATTCGTGGAAAAGGTTCAATAGTTTTAAATCTCGATCGCTACACTTTTCCCATTTCAGGAATTAGCAGTTTTGCAGAATTGAATAATCAATTAGGACTTAAAGCAGAAACAAAAGTTTTACTTTTACAAAAAGAAGATCATTTGCCAACTAGCTTTATCAAATATTTTCCTGAAGAAAAAAACAGTGCTGGTTTTCATCTTGAACGCTTGCGATTAATAGAAGGACAAGCTGATGTCTTAGATTGCGACTATTTGCTTTCTCCTCCTATTAATTCACTTCCAAAAGATGCCGCAGAAACTTCTATTTATAATTATTTAGAAAATAAAGAAAAATTAGAAATTTCCTATGCAACGAAAGAAATTTCTGTTTGTAAAGTTGACAAGAGAATTCAAGATTTACTTCAATTAGACAATAAACTTGCAGTGCTAGTTGCAAGTAGAAATTATTTAGCTGACACAACTAAATTCGAATTAACCCTGTCCTATCATCGACCTGACAAATTCAAATTTGTGGATTTTGCTCGCAGAAAAAAGATTAAATTTTAGAAAGGAATCAGCAATGAATAATTTAGGCAATAAAGTAATTTATCAAATTTACCCAAAATCTTTTTATGACTCAAATAATGATGGTATCGGCGACTTACGTGGCATCATTGAAAAAATCGACTATATCAAAAAGCTAAATGTAGACTTCATTTGGTTTAACCCATTTTTTGTTTCTCCACAAAATGACAACGGCTATGACATTGCTGATTATAAAAAAATTGATCCTCGATTCGGAACAATGAGCGACTTCGAAGAACTAGTCGCTAAATTAAAAGCAATTAATGTTAATGTGATGCTAGACATGGTTTTAAATCACTGTTCAACGGAACATGAATGGTTTAAAAAAGCTCTAGCCGGAGATAAAAAGTATCAAAAATTCTTTTATCTTAGAAAAGGTAAGGATGAACAACTACCTAATAACTGGCAATCAAAATTTGGTGGTCCAGCTTGGTCAAAATTTGGCGACACCGATTACTACTATCTCCACCTCTATGACCCAACTCAAGCAGATCTTGACTGGCATAATCCTGAAGTTCGTGCTGCCTTAATAGATGTTGTAAACTTTTGGCGTAATAAAGGAGTTCACGGCTTCCGCTTTGACGTAATCAACGTTACAGGGAAAGATACTACCTTAGTTAACTCAACAGATCCGGTGCAAGAAAAATCCCTTTATACTGATACACCAGTGGTGCAGCAATATTTAAAAGAATTAAATGCCAAATCCTTCGGTCAAGACCCAGAATCAGTTACTGTTGGAGAAATGTCATCAACTACAATTGAAAATTCAATTGCTTATACCCGTCCAGAAGATCATGAGCTTTCAATGGTCTTCACCTTTCATCACCTCAAAGTTGACTATAAAAACGGTGAAAAATGGTCTAAGATGCCTTTTGACTTTAAGAAATTAAAAGATATTATGCTTACCTGGAATAGTAAGATTGATCAAGGTGGTGGCTGGCAAGCTCTATTCTGGAATAATCACGACCAGCCTTGGGCATTAAATCGATTCGGTGATACTGGAAAATATCACAATAAATCTGCTGAGATGTTAGCTCTTGCTCTTCATCTACTACGCGGAACGCCTTACATTTATATGGGTGAAGAAATTGGTATGATGGATCCTCACTATACTTCCATGAGGGATTATGTGGACGTCGAAGCTTTGAATGCCTATGACGCATTAATCAAAAAAGGTATTGATGAAAAAGAAGCTTTTGAAATTGTTCAGTCTAAAGCTCGCGATAACTCAAGGGTTCCAATGCACTGGGATAATTCTCAATATGCTGGTTTTAGTGGCCACAAACCTTGGCTCATGCCAACAGACCAAGATAAAATTAACGTTGAAAAAGAACTACAGGATGGTGAAATTTTTAATTTCTATCAAAAATTAATTAAACTCAGAAAATCAGAAAAATTGATCTCTGAAGGTCACATCAAACCATTTTTAATGGAACACCCACAAGTTATGGCCTATGAGCGTTATTTAGATGACTCTAATGAAAAACTTTTAGTATTTGCGAACTTCTATGGCAAAGAAACTGAAGTTAAAATACCTGCTGAATATTTAAATAAGGCGGGGCATATTTTAATTCAAAATTACGATAAAAATCTTGCTTCTCTGCCTTCAGCCTTGCAATTAAAGCCTTATGAAGCTTTAGCAATCAAACTTTAATTTAAGAAGATCAGATTGATCTTCTTTTTCTTTTCAAAAAAAGAAAACTCCCTTTTGCGTAATTAAGATTAGAGATCTTTCTCTAATACACTTAAAGGAGTTTTCTATGGATAGGAAAGAATTAGAAAAACGGGTTGATGAAGCTAATATCACCGCTGATCCCATCTTTAGCTGGGTTAACTAACTGCCCGTCTGCAAGGATTTTTTGATTTAATGCGTGGTAAAATTAATACAAATGATAGCTTTATTCAAAAGTTACAAAGCGATGTTGAGAAATATAAAACTAATCCAGAAAGAAGGAAAGAGCTCATGGATTACCAAATGAAACTTGACGATATGCGATATGTTGGAGAAAAAACGGGAAAAGAAGAAGAACGAATTGACGCTATTAAGAAAATGATTAAGCTCAGTAGAAAATTGAATGCTAGCAATGACTTCATTTTAAAACAATTAACTGAAGATTATGGTTCATACTTCTCTCAAAAAGAACTAAAACAATTTATAAAAAATAATTAATCAACAAAAAACCACGTGAGTTGAACTCACGTGGTTTTTCATATAATTAATACTTACTTTGCAAATGCTTAGCAATCATTGAAAGCGAGAAACAAACAATGAAATACATAATTGCAATAATTACATACATTGGAATCAAATATGTCGTATTTTGACTGTAAATAATCTGTGCATGAAACAATAACTCTGGCAAAACAATAATTGTTGCAAGTGATGTGTCTTTAACTAATGAAACGAATTGTGACAGAAGGGACGGGATCATCTTATTAAGAGCTTGCGGAATGATCACATGATACATCGCCTGCATATAGGTCATCCCATTTGAACGAGCTCCTTCCATTTGTCCCGGATCCACAGCAGCAATTCCACTTCTAACAATTTCAGCAAGCATTGCTCCTTCAAATACTACCAAAGCAATAATCGATGCTACTGTTGGATTAGTAACAATTCCCAACTCTGGCAATCCAAAGTACGTAAAGAAGATTATCAGCAATAGCGGTAAATTTCTTATAATATCAATTACAAAACCAACAATAGTTGAAAGATATTTGATCTTCACATATCGAATAAAGCCGAATACTAATCCTAGAATAAAACTCAAGGCAATTGATATTAAGGATACATATATAGTCACCCACAAACCTTGTAAGAGAAAGCGAATGTTAATCCAAGAATATGCATGAATAAAGTTTTCCATCTTTTTCTCCTCCCTAGGCTAATTTCTTTTCCAAGTGACGCATGTAGTAACTTAATGGCAAGGTTAAAATTAAGTAAAATAAACCTACAACAACATAGGTATTAATAGTTTCAAAAGATGAAAAAGCTATGACATCTGCTTGATACATCAAGTCAAAACCGGCTACAAAGGCTAATACCGATGAGTTTTTAATTAAGTTAATAAATTGATTGCCCAATGGAGGAATTACAATCTTTAGAGCCTGTGGCAAAATAACGTATCGCATTGCTTGCGTATAAGTCATCCCATTTGAACGAGCTCCTTCCATTTGTCCATCTCCAACTGAGTTAATTCCTGCCCTAACAGTTTCTGCAATAAAAGCTGAAGTATACAAGGTTAATCCAATTGTTCCAGCTGCAAAACCTGATACCTTAAACCAAATTTGCGGTACAACAAGGTAAAAAATCATTGTAATAACTAGCAAAGGAATGTTACGGAAAATTTCAATATAGACATGTGCCACTGCTCTACCAAACTTATTCGGTGCAACTTCTAATAAAGCAAAGCCTACCCCAAGAATTAAACTAAAGAACAGGGCAATTAGACTACATAAGATTGTGTTCCAAAAGCCTGATAAGAATTCAGACCAGTGATTTGTTAAAATCCCTATCACGAATTTTCAACCTCCTTAATGTTAAATCCTGGAATACCATTGAACCATTTAACTAACAAATGATGATATGTTCCGTTTTTCTTTAATTCATTTAGTGCCTTGTTAATGCGATCAGCAAAACCAGTTTGTCCCTTTTCTACAGCAATTCCGTAAGGTTCACTGGTGTAGGTACCACCAACTAACTTATACCCCTTATTTTCACTAGCAATTCCGGCAAGCAAGCCATTATCAGTAGTCATTGCTTGACCTTGTCCTGCTTTTAAGGCCGTAAAAGCTTGACCATAATCGTCATACTCTAAAACCTTTGCTTTTGGTGCAAATTTTTTAACATTATCAACTGCTGTTGTTCCCTTAACAGCTAGAGCCGTTTTACCATTAAGATCCTTAACATTTTTAATAGTTGAATTATCCTTAACTAGTAAAGATTGACCTGCAGTAAAATATGGTTCACTAAAAGTTACTTGTTTTTTACGATCGGGTGTAATTGTCATTGTTGCTAAAATTGCATCAATATTACCATTTTTAAGTAACGGAATTCTCGTCTTAGGCGTAGTTTGCACAAATTCAGCTTTTGCATTTTTACCTAACATTTGTTTAGTTAAAGCCTTTGCTAAATCTACTTCAAAACCTTCGATTTTTCCAGTTTTAATACTCATTAAACCAAATAATCGCGTATCAGCCTTAACGCCCCAAGTAATGGTTTTACTTGCTTTAACCTGTTCATAAACATTACTTGATTTTTGCTTCTTGGCACATCCAGTTAAAGTAATCAGTAAACCTAATACCAAAGGTAAAATAAAAATCTTAATTGATTTTTTCATTTTAGCCACCTAGCTTTTCAGTAATAACCTTACTTAAAAATTGACGTGCACGTTCAGTCTTAGGATGTTCAAAGAACTCTTCTGGCTTAGCATCTTCTAAAATTCTTCCTTGATCAAAGAAAATAAGTCTATCTCCAACTTCACGAGCAAAGCCCATTTCATGAGTTACAACAACCATTGTAATTCCTTGATCTGCTACATACTTCATAACATCTAAAACATCTTGAATCATTTCTGGGTCAAGCGCACTAGTTGGTTCATCAAATAAAATAGCTTTTGGTCTCATTGCTAATGAACGAGCAATTGCAACACGTTGCTTTTGCCCACCAGATAACTGTCTTGGATACATATTAGCCTTTTCTTCAAGACCCACTTTTTTCAAAAGATCCATTGCAATATCGTGGTTTTCCTTCTCTGGACGGTGTAAAACAATCTTAGGAGCTAAAGTTATATTTTCAAGCACAGTATGGTTGTCATACAAGTTAAAATGCTGGAAAACCATTCCCACATTTTTACGAATTTTGTTTAAATCCGTATGCTTATCTGCTAGATCATAGCCAGTAACCATTAAAGTACCAGAATTGATTCGCTCTAGTCCATTCATTGTTCGAATCAAAGTACTCTTACCAGAACCAGATGGTCCAATAATTGAAACAACTTGACCCTCTTCAATACTTAAATTTATATCCTTTAAAGCATGGAATTTACCATAGTACTTATTTACATGCTTAAAATCAATAATTGCAGCCATTGTGCTTCCCCTCTCTTTTTTACTCACTTTTCATTCTACTCTAAAATTATTAAAATTAACTTTAATATAGCTTAGCTATTGCTTACTCAGACATAACTCCTTTTTTAATTTGGAGTAAAGAAAAAAGCCCCTCGCTCCTAGATTTCTCAGGACGAAAGGCTTTTTTCCGCGGTACCACCTAAATTGTCTACTTAAAGACCAACTTGACTAGAGCACAAACATGCTCCAGCGGCTAGATAACGTACCGCTTACGGCTAAACTTACTCTCATTAAAGATTTCAGCCAGCAGCATTGTAAAAGTGTCTTTCAATAATCCAGGGTCTGCTAACTTTTCCACTACCGTTAACTCACTAAAAGAAATAAATTATTTACTTTTCTTTTCATCGCTTTTTAAATTTAAATGTTGATTACATTTAATAATATTTTTTCAAAAAAGGCAAGTAAAAAATTTATTTTTCACCTTCAGCCTCTTTAATATTAAAGCCTGGAATACCGCTAAACCACTTCTTTACTAAGGCATTATACGTCCCATCTTTTTTTAATTTATTTAGAGCACGATTAATTGCATTCTTCATTTGCTTCTGTCCCTTATTCACGGCAATACCGTATGGTTCATTTGTGTATGTACCACCAACAAGCTTATAGCCTTTATTTTCAGTAGCAATTCCGGCAAGTAAACCATTATCAGTTGTCATCGCTTGCCCTTGACCTGCCTTTAGTGCAGTAAATGCTTGACCATAATCGTCAAATTCTAATACCTTTGCTTTGGGAGCAAATTTTTTAACATTAGCGACAGCTGTTGTACCTTTAACAGCTAATGCTATTTTCCCATTTAAATCTTGAACATTTCTAATTGATGAATCTTCCTTAACTAGCAAAGATTGACCAGCATAAAAGTATGGATTACTAAAATCAATTTGTTTTTTACGCTCTGGTGTAATTGTCATTGCAGCTAAAACTGCATCAATATTTCCATTCTTTAACAGCGGAATTTTGGTTTTAGCAGTAGTTTGTACAAAGCTGGCTTTAGCATTTTTTCCCAGCATTTCTTTGGTCAATGCATTGGCTAAATCAACCTCAAAGCCTTCAATCTTTCCAGTTTTAATGCTCATTAAACCGAATAAACGGGTATCAGCTTTAACGCCCCAGGTAATTTCATTGCTTTTTTTGACTTCTTGATATACATTCCGCGTATTTTTTTGACATGCTGATAGTAGAAAAACGCTCAATAAAACAGTAAATAAAGAAAAAATTCGTAGCTTTCTTTTCACTTTTTTGTTTCCCCCCTAACTAAAATTAGAGGGAAAAGATCCCTCTAAATTATTCAAATGCCATTTGGTTAGTATATAGTCCGTAGTAAAATCCACGCTTCTTAATCAGCTCGTCGTGGTTTCCTTCTTCGATGACATTTCCGTCTTTCAATACTACTATTTTATCTGAATTTAGAATTGTCTTCAAACGGTGAGCAATAACAAAGCTCGTTCTGCCTGCAATAACAGCATCCATTGCCTTTTGAATTTTAGACTCAGTAACTGTATCAACATTAGAAGTGGCCTCATCTAAAATCAAAAATTCTGGATCAGTCAAAATAGTTCTAGCAATCGAAATTAATTGTTTCTGGCCAGTAGAAAAGACCGAATTTTCTTCCGAAACTTGAGTATCATAACCTTCAGGAAGCGTCATGATAAAGTCATGAATATTCGCTTCTTTTGCTGCTGCAATTACTTCTTCTCGACTTGCAGTTGGCTTACCATACTTAATATTCTCTTCAACTGTTCCAGTAAACAGTACTGAATCTTGTAAAACAATACCTACATTATTTCTTAAAGATTCAAGCGTAATATCACGCACATCAACGCCATCAAAGGTTACTTTTCCACTATTAACATCGTAGAAGCGATTAATCAAGTTCATAATAGTTGTTTTCCCTGATCCAGTTGGACCAACTACGGCAACAGATTTCCCCTTATCAACGTCAATTGAAACACCATGCAAAATTTCTTTATCAGCGTTATAACCAAAATGCACATTTTCAAGCTTAACGCCTTTTTCAATTCCTTGTAAAACTTTGCCATTTGGCACAGTATCTTCTTCATCTTGCTCTTCAACAGTAGCCAATCTTCTTGCACCGGTTAAAGCAAGTTGAGTCATAGAATAAATAGAAGTTAATTGAGTTAAAGGCTGGAAATATGTTTGCGAATATTCAACAAAAGCAACAATTAATCCTAAACCCACTGCTCCACTTACCTGACCGCTAACAATTAGCCATGCACCTCCACCAATTACAATAGCTAAGTTCAATAAAGAAATTCCTTGTAATAATGGGAAAAGCATTCCAGAATAAAATTGCCCCTTAAACATAGCGCTACGAACATCGTTATTATATTTTTTAAAGTTTTGAACAGATTCTTTTTGTAAGCCATTAGTAATAATAACTTTTTCACCATTAATCTGTTCATTAACATATCCGTTAAGGTCACTGATTTTATCTTGCTGCTTGTCTAAATAAATCCGTGCCTTTTTCATAATGACTAAACTAATTATCAAAATAAACGGGGTTGTAGCTATTGTAAACCAAGCCATCACTGGATTAACAATAAACATCATAATAATTGTTCCGATTAATAATGCACCTTGAGAAATAATTTCAAAAATTGCATTATTTAAGGCGTTAAAAATATTATCTAAATCTGAATTAAACAAAGATAATAACTTTCCATCTTGATGAGTATCGAAATAACGAATTAGCATCCTCTGAAACTTGGCAAATAAGTTCTCTCTCATGTCATTTGTAGCGTTCGCAGTAAATTTAGACATTACCATCCAAGCAATGAACGAAGCAACAATTCCTGCTGCATAAACGCTGACCATTGAGCCAAGAGACTGATAAAAACTACTTAAATCATGACTGCGACTAGCTACTTTGCTGACAGCTTTAGTCAATTCTTGAACAGCATTTCCCAGGAAAAGCGGTCCTAAAACTTGACTTAAAGTCGAAACCAAGGAAAGGACTACAACTACCGTAACTCCTTTCCAGTAATTCTTCAGATACTTAGCAAAATATTTCAAGGCTTTTTTAGTATTACTCATCAATCTCGCCTCTCTTTTCTTTAGCTTTTTGTGTGCGATAAATATCTTGATAAATTGGAGAAGTCTTTAATAGCTCTTCATGAGTCCCTTCAGCGACGAGTTTTCCATCATCTAAAACTAAAATTTTATCAGCATTCATTACTGACACAATTTTTTCAGCAATAATTACTGTTGTAGTATCCTTTAGATCATGTTCTAGAGCCTCTTGAACCAATTTTTCAGATTTAGCATCCAAGGCTGAAGTTGAATCATCCAAAATTAAAATAGGTGGTTGACCGATTACACCGCGAGCAATAGATAAACGTTGCTTTTGACCGCCGGAGAAATTGGCTGATCGCTCTTCAACCTCATGATCGAATTCATCTGGATATTGACCTACAAATTCTTGCGCTTGTGCAATTTCTGAAGCACGCTTCAATTCATAATCGGTTGCATCTTCTTTACCTTGCCGTAAGTTAGATGCAATTGTACCAGAGAATAAAATTGCTTTTTGCAAAACCATTGAAACTGTATTACGAAGAGCTTTTTCACCAATAGTTTTTAAATCTTTGACACCAATTTTGATCATTCCTTCAGTTGGATCATAAAGACGCGGAATAAGTTGAGCAAGCGTACTCTTACCCGATCCAGTTGCTCCAACAATACCAACCATCTCTCCTGGCTTTACTTTAAAGGAAATATTTTTCAGAGTTGGCTTATCCCCATCTGGATAAGTAAAAGAAACATTATCGAATTCAATACTACCTTTTTCTGGTGCAGCTGAAGCATTGGGATTAAATTGAACATCCGGCTCAGTATCAAGAACTTCCTTAATTCTTCTCAAAGAAACCATCCCACGGGTGAAGTTCATAATCACAAAGCCCCCAATTAAAATTGCAAAGAGCAAAGTTAAAATATAAGAAACATATGGTGATACAACAGCTACATCAGTTGGATTTAAATTAGCACTGCGGCCTACTAAAAAGACTACTAATGCAATTACTAAATAAGCAATTAGCATAAATGCTGGCATATATAGTAGAAATCCAATAACCAATTTTAATGTTTAACTCATTCAAACTATCAGAAGTCTTATTAAATCTCTTGATTTCATTTTCACCTTGATTAAAAGATTTAACTACACGAACACCCTGTAAATTTTCCTTTACACGAGTAGAAATTTTATCCATATATTTTTGAAACTTGGCAAACAGCTGGTTCATATTTTGAATAACAATAAAGCCAACACCCATCATTAAAGCAAGCATTAATACTGGAGCCCACCAATAATGAGGAATAGTAACAATACTTAATACAAATGAACCAATCAAAATTATCGGCATTCTAAGCAGCTGCATGAACAAGATCATCATCATATTCATAACTTGGTTCATATCGTTAATTAAACGTACTACTAAAGAACCACTAGAAAACTTCTCAATATTTCCAAATGAAAAGCTCTGAATTTTTGCATAAGTTTCTTCTCGTAAATCTGAAGTTATTCCCTGGGCAATTTTTGCAGCATAATATACATTAAAAATTCCGGCAATAATCGCTAATAAACCAAGTACTACTAACCCAATCCCATCTCTTAAAACAGTATCATGATTATCAGCTAAAATTGCTTTTTGAATGTTTTCTAACAATCGCGGTTGCCATAAGGTTGCAAAAGCTGAAACCAAAATGGTGATAACTGCCAAAATAATTTCTTTACGATATTTTTTGAAATGCGGCTTCAAAATCTGCATTTATTTTTCTCCCTTCTTTCTTAAAAATCTCCAAAATGTTTCACTCCATTCTTCATTTAGAGCTACCAATTGTTTCATCTTTTGCGCACCCATCTTTTGAGCTACTTTATTTTCTATTTCAAATAAGGGTGTCATTTTTTCCTTGGCATATTTTTTACCAGATTCAGTCAACTGACAATACTTTACTCGATTGTCATCCGGATCAATTGTTAATTTCAAATAATCCTTTTCTAATAAACGATGAATCCCTTTATTAATTGATTGTTTAGGTAAGTCACTTAGATAAACTAAGTCCTTTTGTGTCAATCTTTTGCGTAATAGTAATTCATACAAGATAATCGTTAAATAAGCAGGCATGCCTTGCTGTCTATCCCATTCTTCATAAGCCTTACTACCACGAATAATCGCAAAATTTAATTTTTCTGTTTCACTTAGTTCCATGCTTTGCCTCGCAAAAATAGTCCCTGTAGATACTAATCGTTTAATTATATTAGTATCTACAAGGACTATTTGTCAATATTTTTTATTTTTATTTCCATAAAAAGTCAATTAGAAGACGATCAACCTCTTTATTTTCATGCAATTTACTGTGTTGCGCATTCTTTCCTTTTATTTCAACTTCTCGATATGATTTTGCACGTCCATTAATTAAATATTTATAACTTTGAGCAGAAGCTACAGAAACTGAACCGTCCGAATTCGAGCCATCTTTCTTATTACCATAAATATTCAAAACTTCGATCTGCTTTGGATAATGTTTACGCAAAGGCAACAATTTCTTAAATCCATCACTGTAAATGTCTGGTTGCCCTGTTTCTTTATTCTTGATCTTGGCTTTTTGTCCGGCTTCTTCGCCTAAATAGCCATCGTAATGTCCAGCAATTGAAACTACTTTATTAATCTGTGGTAATTTTTTATTGTTGTAGTTCTCATTAATATAATTAGCAATCTGCAAATTTCCCATCGAATGTCCAACTAAATTGATTTTAGCGTAGTGATATTTATTTGAAACGGCAGTAATCACGTCTTTCACATAGGACGTCTTACCACTTTGATTATCTTCTAAATTAACTTCAATAATTGGGTTCTTGGCACTTTTGGGAATAGTTCCGTTCAACTTAACAGTACCATTTTTACTTACGTCAGCTTGAACAATGGTATTAGTCGCACCGGCCTTTTTAGCCGCATTTGCCATATGCTTTTCGGCATTTACACTGGAGCCCCAACCGTGGAAGAAAAAGGTAGGAATTGTTTTAGTATTACTCAATGAAACTGTAACCTTTTTTGTTGGAATTTCCTGCGACTTTTGACTACATCCCGTTAAAACCAATAAAAATAAAGCAACAAAAAAACTAGCAAGATAAATTTTTCTCTTCTTCATAATCTTTCCTCTCACACTTACTTTTCTCTAGTATACAAGGACAATTATTAATTGAAAAATATTTATTCTCACTAGTTTACTATTGCTAAAAGCTATACTATTTTGTTACTTTTGATAAATCCCTTAAACCTGGTAAAGTAATCATCACAATGAAGCTAATAATGTATAAGGCTGATAAAAAGCCCATTACTACACCAAGATTATATCTATCCATTAAAATACCGATTACTACTGATGAAAAACCACCAATTGCTCTACCCACATTAACAATAATGTTGTTGGCACTTGATCTAATCTCAGTTGGGTACAATCTACTGATCACAGCACCGTAACCGCCAAACATCCCGTTTGAGAAAAAGCCGACAACCGCACCAATTACTAAAAGAGTAGCCATATTTTGAGCTAAGCTCAAAGTATATACCATCAAGGCAGAACCAATTAAGAAAATTGCAAAGGCTCTTCTAGGACCAAAGTAGTCAAAAATTGAACCAAAGGTCATCATTCCGATACTCATCCCAATGATAGTTGCAATCATCCAAAGACTAGAATTTGAAACATTTAAGTTTAATTGCTTTTGAACAATTGTTGGTAACCAGTTCATTAAGCCAAAGTAGCCAGCAATTTGAACAGTCATCATAATCATCAAACCCAGTGTTTGCCAAGCAAGACGAGGCGTAGAGAACATCTTTTTAGCTACATCTGACAATAATGAATTCTTTTCACTCGCTTTAGCCTCAAGAAATTGTTCACTTTCATGAACATGCTTTCTAATAAAAATTGTTAAAACTACTGGAATGATTCCTACTAGAAATAGCATATGCCAACCAGCCGTTGGAATAATCCAAGCCGCAATCAAAGCTGCCAAAATTGCGCCAATTTGACCACCAATTGCTGCAACTGATGTCATCTTACCGATTTGCTCTTTATGAAAGTTTTCAGCAATTAAAGCAATTCCGACACCATATTCACCACCAGCTCCGATTCCTGCTAAGAAACGTAGTCCATAGATCATATAAATATTATTAGCAAAAGCCATCAAAGCAGTCGCAATCGCAAAAATAATTACCGTATGACTAAAAGTCTTAACACGGCCAATTTTATCTCCTAAAATTCCAAAAGCAATTCCACCCACTAACATTCCAAGGTTAGTAATTGTCGAAATAAAACCTGCTGCTCCACCTGATAAGTGCAGATCAGCAATCATTGAACTCATTGCAAACGATAAAAAAAGCACATCCATATTTTCAAGAGCAAAACCTGAAGAAGTAGATGCTATAACCCACTTCTGATTTTTGCTTAGACTATGTCTGTGCTTAACCATTGTATCCATATTTAATTCCTCCAAAACGAATGCTCTCTGTCATCCAATTATTTCTTCAGAATTCATTCTACTCGTTTTTTAATAATTTACAATGCCTACAGAAAAAAGACTCAAGCTAAAGCTTGAATCTTTTTAATTTAAATATTCAATTTTTTACTTAATTACTCAGCGTCAGCCATCAAATTATGAATCTTCTTTGTGAAGAAAAACATTACAACACCAAATAACACACTTACCAAACCAACAGCTAAGAAGTAAGCTACTTCAGTTTTACTTGAGTAATACTTAACAATCTGCGAATTAACAGCTTGTCCAGTTGCATCAGCTAAGAACCAAAGACTCATCATTTGCGAGCGGAATGCCTTAGGAGCTAAACGAGTTGTTACGGATAATCCAATTGGCGAAATAAGCATCTCAGCAATTTCAACAATGAACCAGGAACCAACTAACCAGAATGGGCTAACCCGTCCATTTGTTCCATAGAGCATACCTGGTAGTGCCATCCACATGTATGAAAGTCCAGCAAAAACTAAACCAGCTGCAAACTTACCAGCAGCACTCGGTTGCTTCTTCCAGTTATCCCATAGCCAAACAAAAAATGGGGTTAAAATCATAATAAATAATGGATTTAAAGTTTGGAAGTTAGCAGCAGTAAAGTGCCAGTTTCCAATATGAAGAACTGTTCTTTGCGCAGCAAACAAGGCTAAAACAACTGATCCAGATTCTTCAATTCCCCAGAAAATTGCAGCAGCAATAAATAATGGAATATAAGCCCATACTTTCGAACGTTCTTCTTTAGTTACTTTAGGACTTCTAAGCATTAAAACAAAGTAGTAAATTGGCAAAGCAATAGCCACAATAGTAATTAGGGTAATAATGTTATCGACGTTTAATTGATCTAACGCAGCCATCACACCTAAAACAGCTGCTAAAACTAAAGCACCTAAAAGAACTCTCTTCAATAGCTTATTACGAGTTGCAGGATCAATTGGATCAGTCGGCTGCATCCCATCATCAGAAAGGTATTTTCTACCTCCCCACACATATTGCACCAAGGCAAAGAACATTCCTACTGCCGCTAAAGAAAAACCAGCGTGGAAATTAAGATGATTGCCAAATAAGTTAAAACCAAATCCTTCACTTGCCCAAGGAACAAGCCAGGGAGCTAAAGCAGATCCAAGGTTAATGCCGAAAACAAAAATACTGAATCCTGCATCTCTTCTTCGATCATCTAAAGAGTAAAGACCACCTACCATGTTAGAAACATTTGGTTTAAGCAATCCAGTACCAATTACAATAAATGCAATTGAAATATATAAGCCTAACTCTGCCATTGGCAAAGCTAAAACAATGTGTCCAATCATAATTAGGACACCACCAAAGAAGACAGTACTCCTTGCTCCCCAGATTCTATCTGCTAGCCAGCCCCCAGCTACTGTAGAAAGAAAAACTAGCGAACCATAAATAGACATGATTGAGGCAGCAGTTGTTTCATCCATGCCTAGTCCGCCACGTTCTACAGCATAGTACATGTAGAAGAGTAGGATAGCACGCATACCGTAGTAACTAAATCTCTCCCACATTTCAGTGAAGAACAAAGTGGACAAACCACGTGGCTGTCCAAAGAAAGTCTTCTCTGTTGTCGAATTATTCATCAAAAATTATTCCTTTCCGTCTTTTGTGTTTTATTCACACAGAAAGGTTAATTTTATACCTATTTAGAATAAGTAGTCAAATCGGTGTAGATCAATATAAAAAATAAGCATTCTCTTTTTATCCTAGAATGCCTATTTTAAACTCATCTACTCAACACCATAAACTTTACTCTCAAATGGCTTTAAAACAACTTCTCCTTTATCCTTTTTACCTCCTATGAGGTCAAGAAGTTCCTTATCTAATTTAATCTTTGCCTCTTTATCAGAAAAGTTCTGAACAAACCAATACTGTGTATTCCCATTTTCACGCACTTGAATCGAAACTTTACTGCTAGATTTACAAATTGGCAGTTCTGGAATTAAATCACTGGCTATTTCTTCATAAAATTTTTCTAGCAAATCATAATCGGTCCGGCAAGCAAGATAATATCCTTTTCCTAGCCCATCTTCGTGTTCCACAATAGCAGGTGTATCTTGATAGAAATCACTAGTATATTTTGCAAGCACCTTTCCTGTACAATTTATTAAAGTTTCACAATAATCGTGTGTCTTATATTCTTTTCCTTTAAAAATAATCGTATTTGCTTGTCCAGGATACAAAACATCCGTCTCAAGTGGCTCTATTCCATATATATCTTGTAATTCCTTAGGCCACTCATTCATATAAGCCAGATCATTTTCATCTACAACCCCGCTAATATAAGTGCCAACAATCTGACCACCATTTTTAACATAGCTGTCAATTTTTTCAATGTATGCTTTACTCATCAAAAAATGCATCGGATCGATCAATAAGGTATACTCTGAAAAATCATCTTCAGGACTAACAAAATCAACTGGAATATCATGGTCATAAAAATAACGATAATGTTTTTGAATTGTTTGCCAGATCTTTTTATCTTTACTATAGCTTTCAGCATCTTGCAAAGCCCAATAACTGTCATAACTAAATACAATCGCTACACGTGCTTTAGCGTAATTAGTATCAACAATTGGTCTAATTTTTTCTAAGTCTTTGCCTACCTTAGTGACATCTTTAAAAGCACGCGTTTGCTCAGGATGGCGATGTTCAATTACCGCACCATGAAACATTTCTGATGATCCGCGTGACGCTCTTAACTGAAAATACAGCACGCCTTGACTGCCATGTGCTATATCCTGTAAACTGGCTAATTCATGCATTCCTGGTCTCTTTGCCCTATCAACACTATGCCAGTTAACACGCGACGGAGTGTTTTCCATAACTAAAAAGTTCTGATGTTTCAAACTTCTAAAGAAATCATGAATTAGACCAACATTTCTTCCAAGTTCTGCTGTAGTTTGATTATCATTTCCCCAAGCAGGATAGGAATCCCAAGAAATAAAATCTAAATGCTTTGAAACTTTTTGATAATCAAAACCAGCAAATGGATCCATTAAAGGATTTCCAGCCATCACATTAGTAGTAACTGGAATATTCGGCGTTATCTTTTTCAAGGGTGCAGTTTCATTATCAATAAACGAAATTGTCTGATCTGTAATAAATCTCTTCCAATCCAGATTCATCCCTTTATTACCCATCTCACTTAAAGGACTTGGTGGATTAACCTGCGACCAATCGTTATAAGTATGACTCCAGAAAGTATTCCACCAAGCATGATTGAGATTATCTAAATTTCCATATTTATTTTTTAACCACTCTCTAAAAGCATTTTTGCATAACTCGCAGTAGCATTCGCCTGAATATTCATTAGAAATATGCCAAAGCACTAGACTCTTTCTTTGACCAAAATGCTCCGCTAATTTCGTATTAATCTCTCGCACTTTTTCACGATAAATAGGTGAGGTCAAACAATGGTTATGACGACCACCAAAACCACGCTTATTTCCTAGATTATCTGTTCGAAGAACTTCAGGATATTTTTGTGCAAGCCATGCAGGTCTTGCGCCACTAGGCGTAGCAAGAACAACATGACCATTCATCTCCTCAACTCGGTCAAAAATCTCATCTAACCATGAAAAATCATACTTTCCTTCTTCTGGTTCTAATTTTGCCCACGAAAAAATTCCTACTGTCACTGTATTTATCTTTGCCTGCTTAAACAGTGCAAAATCTTGATTGATCACATCCGGTTCATCCCACCACTGCTCAGGATTATAATCACCGCCATGTAGAAATTCGTTAGTATTTAAGATACGTTTCATGACTTTATTCCTTGTTTCTTTCTATCTGCAATTTCAGAAAACGTAGCTATTCCTTTAAGATAATCATACTGCTTTTAATTCTTAATTTGTCCGTCATTTGTACTTAACTTTTGATCTTCTTTTCCTGCATCATGAATGATTAAATCAAAATTTTTCACTACATCACTATATGCTTTAATCTTGCCATCCTTCTTTTCAACAACAATTGTTCCAAGCTTTTCACCATAATTATTAGTGACGCTGCAAAGAATTAAATAATAGTTTTTAAATTAAATGTATGCAAAGACAGGTAGTTTAGCGCTACCTGTTTTTTTATTTAAAAATACGTTTTTTTTGATCCCACTTACATTTAGCCTTATAGTGATGATGAAAGTGCACTTTATTATGTTTTTTTGTTATTTTTTATAAATACAAGAGGTAAATAAGATGAAAAAGAATATCCAATATAATGTAGGACAATGGTTACCAAGTGACCAAGAATTTTACAACAAATGGCTGAAAAAGGTTTTAAAAGAAGCAGAAAGTGAAGAAAATCAAAAGTTACTACCTCCTGTTCAAGCCTTGAAAAATTTAATTGAGTCTGATAGATACTTGTACAATATTACTCAAATGATGTTTGATGAAATTCCTGAAAAATACGTCGACACACCGATGGGCACTCCTCAAGTAAGAAATTATCGTCAAATGCTTTTAATGCTCAATCGTATTATTCAAAGAGCTCCAGAATTTAATACTACTGGATTGGTCGGAACGCCAATCAATGCAATTTTGGATTATCCAATGGCTACTAAGGCTGGATATGTGTTTTTCATGAATCCAAAAATCAATGAGAAATTAAGAGATATATTGAATTATTGGGGCAAATATTTGCAAACTCCCGCATCTACCTATGTTCTTAACACTTCTAAAAATGGCTGGTTAAGTGACTACGCATTAAATGAAATGTCTAAAGCAGCTGATGGCGATAATTTTACAACTATTTTTAAATGTGAGTCAGATGACCGTGAAAAACATTTAGGTTTTACTTCCTGGGACAATTTCTTTACTCGTTTATTTAATCCTGGCATTCGTCCAGTTCAAGATCCTGAAGATCCAAATTCAATCGCCAATGCATGTGAATCTGCTCCATTTAGAATTGCTCGTGATTTACCAATGAAAGCTAAATTCTGGATTAAAGGACAACCTTACTCATTAATGGATCTTCTTCATAACGACCCATGGACCTCAAAATTTGAAGGTGGAACCTTATATCAAGCATTTTTAAGTGCTTTAAGTTATCACAGATGGAATAGTCCTGTTAGTGGAACTATTGTAAAAGCATATAATTTACCAGGTTCATACTACTCTGAAAGTTTATATCAAGGCTTCGCAAATGAACGTGGTGCTGATCCGGTTGCCGCAAACGATTCACAAGCCTTCTTAACTGCTACAGCTACTCGTGCTGTTATTTTCATCAAAGCTGATAATCCAAAGATTGGTCTCATGTGTTTTGTCGCTGTAGGTATGTCTGAAGTATCAAGTGATGAAATCACTGTACGTGTTGGTCAACACGTTAACAAGGGTGATCAACTAGGAATGTTCCACTTTGGTGGTTCAACTCATGTACTTCTATTTAGGCCTGAAACTCAAGTTGAATTTAATTTACATGATCAAGAGCCTGGATTAGGTAGCTCAAATATTAAAGTTAGAGAAGAAATAGCTCGCGTTAAATAAGTTGGATTTTAATTAAAAGAAAGAAGACTTCAAAATGACTAAAACTAAAAGTCATAAAATTGGTCTCTTTGGCTTAATAGCTATGGTAGTTGGCGCCATGATTGGTGGCGGAATTTTTGATATTCCTCAAAATATGGTCGCTTCTTCATCACTTGGTGCTGTCCTTATTGCTTGGATCTTGACCGGTATTGGCATGTTTGGACTTGCTTTTACTTTCAAAATCTTAGCTGAAGAAAGACCAGATTTAAATATTGGTATTTATTCGTATGCACGCGCTGGTTTCGGTAAATATGTTGGGTTCAATTCAGCATGGGGTTATTGGATTGAAGCAATTACAGGTAATGTAGCTTATGCCGTTATGCTTAATGACTCATTCGGTCGTTACTTTCCGGTCTTGCTTAAACACCAATGGCCAACTGTTATATTCGGTATTGTTTTAATTTGGATTTATAATTTTTTAGTTCTTAATGGTGTTAAAGAAGCCTCATTTCTTAACAACATTACAGTTATCATCAAGTTCATTAGTTTAGGAATCATTCTAATTTGTATGCTAATCTTCTTCCGCTTCCCAACATTTTTCTGGGGATTCTGGGGACAAGGTCTTCACTTAGGAAACTTTGTTAGCCAAATTAAAGCTCCTATGTTAGTAACATTATGGTGCTTTATCGGTATTGAAGGTGCGGTTGTTATTTCTAACCACGCTAAAAATCCTAAAGATGTTGGTAAAGCAACTGTAATGGGCTATTTAATTTCATTAATCGCCTATGTTCTAATTAGTATTGTTGCTTATGGTATTTATCATCAACCAACTCTTTCTAAATTAACTGATCCATCAACAGCTTACTTGATGAAAAACTTATTAGGCCCATGGTTCATAGACTTCGTCACAATTTCCGTAATTATCTCTGTTGGTGGTTCATGGGTTGCATGGACCGTTATGATGGCTCAACTTCCATATGCTGCAGCTAAAGGACATGTATTGCCAAAATTCTTTGCTCATGAAAATAAGAAAAAGGTACCTAGTGTATCCTTATACATTTCAAGTATTTTGATGTCCTTGTTCATGATCTTAGTAGTAACAGCTAATAATGTTTATCTCGCATGTATCGACATTACCGGGGTAATAATTTTACCTTGTTACTTATTAAGTTCAATGTACTTATGGAAAATTGCTCAAAAACGTGAAATATTTGCTAATGATTCTCGTAAACGTAATAAGAGTTTATTCATAGGTATTTTATCAACCATCTATTGTCTATGGCTCTTATATGCAGCAGGACTTAATTACCTACTGATTTCAACAATTATTTATGCTGTAGGTATAATCTTCTACTACTTTGCCAGAAAAGAATACGACAAAAAAGGTACCCCTCTATTTAACAAATGGGAATTAGCATTGGCTATTATCATTTGTATTTTGGCTGTTGTTTCTGTCTACCTTCTAGTCACAAAGAAGATTTCATTATAGTTATTAATATTAAAAGGTGTTAAAAATGAAAAAAGATGCAAAATTTAATGTTGGACAATGGTTACCTAGCGATCAAGAGTTTTACAATAATTGGCTAAAAAAGGTGTTAAAAGAAGCTGAAGCAGAACAAGATCAAACTCTTTTACCACCTGTTCAAGCCTTGAAAGATCTAATTGAATCCGATCGGTATCTTTGGAATTTATTCCATATGATGTTTGAAGAAGTTCCAGCTAAATATGTCGAAACACCAATGGGCACCCCAGCTGTTCATAATTATCATCAAATGCTCAGAGTTATTAACCGTGTCATGCACCGGGCTCCAGAATTCAATGCTACTGGATTAGTCGGCTTCCCAATCAATGCTATCTTAGATTACCCAATGGCAACCAAAGCTGGCTATGTCGCTTTTATGGATCCACGTGTTAATCAAAAATTACGTGATATTTTAGATTATTGGGGAAGATTTTTACAATCTCCTGATTCTACATATGTTCTTAATCGTTCTAAAGAAGGATGGCTTGGAGACGAAGCACTAAAGAGTATGTGTAATGCTGCTTATGGCGAAAACTTCCATGACATTTTTGCCTGTCCTAATAATGATATTGATCAGCAATACGGATTTAAATCTTGGGATCATTTCTTCACGAGAACTTTTAATCCTGGCGTTCGTCCTGTTGCTAATGCTGATGACCCTGATTCAATTGCTAATGCTTGTGAATCAGCACCATATCGTATTGCACATAACCTTCCACTTAAAGCTAAATTCTGGATTAAGGGACAACCATATTCATTAATCGATTTGCTTCACAATGACTCATTAACATCAGAATTTGTTGGTGGTACTCTCTATCAAGCCTTTCTTAGTGCACTAAGTTACCACAGATGGAATAGTCCTGTTAGTGGTACGGTTGTTAAAGCTTATAACCTATATGGTTCATACTATTCTGAAACTTTACCACAAGGTTTTGAAAATCCTAACGGTCCTGACCCAGCTGCACCTAATGATTCTCAAGCTTATATTACTGAAACTGCATCACGTGCTGTTATTTTCATCAAAGCTGATAATCCAAAGATTGGATTAATGTGCTTTGTTGCTGTAGGTATGGCAGAAGTATCTGGTAATGAAATAACAGTTAAAGTTGGTCAACATATTAATAAAGGTGATCAATTAGGTATTTTCCACTTTGGTGGTTCAACTCATGTACTTCTATTTAGACCTGGTGTTAACGTCAAATTTAATCTTCATGGTCAAGAGCCAAGTCTAGGTTCACACAATATTAAGGTTCATGATGAAATTGCACGCGTAGAATAAAATCAGATCACACAAAAAGTGAAGGCACTTCAATGTACCTTCACTTTTTTCATACTTTTATTTATTTTTCTTGGGCCAGAAAATCGCCAAAATACAAAAAATACATCCCAGTATAAAAGCCCATATTAGCGGATAATCCCACGAAAAAAACGTTCCAATATCGCTTGCAGTATAGCGAACTATTAGCACCAACAAATTAATCAAACATAGCATCCAAATGATAATTGTCATTTTTCTAAAGAAACTTTTCCAATCCATTAAATTACCTCCTTAAAACTATCTAATTTTTCTTGCGTCATATCGCGAATAATTGCAGTTGCTAGATCAACTGATGCCTTAAAGTCCTTATACGCAGAGAAACAATATGGAGAATGTTCATAACGTACTGGAATTCCAATTACAATTGTTGGTGCACCATATTCATAATAAATGGCAGCTCCATCTTGTCCTCCACCAGTTCTTACTGAGCGAGTATACGGTATTCTATTTTTATCAGCTAAATCACAAGCATATTGTTGGAATTTAGGATTTGGTAAAAATGTCGTATCCATATCTCTCAACATTGGACCACGTTTTAATCCAGTTTGAGATAGCCAGTCTGGCTCAAAAGTATCGTCTGCTGGACAACTCTCAAGCACAATACATAAGTCTGGCTTAATCTTTCTACCAGTTACATAAGCTCCGCGAAGACCAACTTCTTCTTGACTTGATAAAGCAGCCACAACATCAAAATCAGTTTCTTCACCTTTTAAATTATCTAAAACATCGACCATTGCACCAGCACCAAATCGATCATCGAAATCTTTTCCAAAGAAAAGACCTGATTTTTCATGATATTCACACTTCACATCAACAAAAATTGGACAACCGGTATCGATCTTATAGTCTTTTATTGTTTCTTCTCTGCTTGATGAGCCAACATCAATTGACATGTCAGCTACTTCTGGAATCGAATTTCTTTCAGCTGCAGTCATAAAATGTGGTGGCTTAGTTGCAACTACACCTGGAATATACTCACCCTCACGATTTCTAATTTTTACTTTTAATGCAGGAATATTATATTTTACCCAGCCACCAAGTGGCACGAATTTTATTAAACCATTTGGTCTAACCGCTTGAGTGATGAAGCCCACTGCATCTGAGTGTGCATCCATCTGAATTACAGGACGATCTCCCTTATTTTCCTTCTTTGCAGCATACACATTAAGCATGCCATCAACTGTAATATCTGCTGTATTTTTAGCATAAGTCGAAAATAATTTTACAAATTCTTCTTCAAATCCAGAGGTTGAATTTGCATCAGAGAATTCTTTTAGCATCTCAATTTCTTGTTCTTTTTTCATAATTTTTCCTCTCGCAAACGTCTTTATTTTAATTATATTTACTTCTTTAAACTTTTTAAAGAAATTCTTTGCAAATTTTAAATCTTATGCCTAGCTTTATTTAAAAAATTAAAGGTATTCTATTAGACAAGTAAGTGAACTTCTACACCTTACTTATTCTCCCAGAATAACATACGACATTAAAAAAGCAGACTTCTATTCCCCCAGATGTCTGCTTTTTGTTTTACGGTTAAAAAATATCATAGATTTTCCTATCCTTTGTTATACTTATAGCAAAAATTCATATCTTAAGGAAGTAAAAAACATGAAAAAGCTGGTCCTAGTACTTTTTTCAACCATATTGCTCACTGCTTGCAGCAATACTTCGTCTAATAATACCGAAAATAAATCTTCCAGTTCAAAATCTTCAATCACTACTTCAAAGAGGAGCAAAACAGCCACGCCTAAACCAAACTTAAATAAAAAATATCCAGGCTTTAAACTGGCTACAATTCCAGACAACTTTCAAGGTACTTGGTACCAAACTGATATCTATAGCACCCAGGCTCGAAAATTTATCATTACCAAACATACAATCATGGATTCTGTGGTTTATCAAAAAACAGATCCCAACTTAAATTTGAGCCATCGTTCTGAAAAAGACAATAAAACCTATGCTGGAAACGCAACAATGGTATCTTTTGAAGACAAAAACGGCTCTCAGTGGTTACGAGCACATGGTTTCTTAGATACTGTTGATATTATTTATATTACAGGTACTTTTAAAAGGCATCGCTGCCTCTATTTAGCATATTCATCAGGTGATATTCACAGTGCTATTTTTAAGGATCGAAAAGCTGCTTTAAAATATCGTAAATATGATTTCTCACAAGTCACTAATCCAAGTAATTAATCAATGACTAGTTGTAATTACAATTAATTACGGTATAATTATTTTTGACATTAGTTGTAATTACAACTTTTTAAGAAGGAATTCTATGAGAAAACGACCACTAGCCAATCTTCTATATCATATTGGTAAACTAGAGAATCTTTTAATTAATCAAAAATTGAGTCCAATTAACTTAAGGATGACGCATGCTCATGCCTTACGTTATATTCAAAAACATCCCGGGTGTATCCAAAAAGAAGTTGCTGAATATCTCTTTTATCAACCTGCTAGCTTTACCAATGTAGTTAAATTATTAGAAAAAAAGCAGATGATTGAACGCCGTCCTGATCCCAAGAACGGTTTAAAGAAGCAATTATTTCTTTTACCAGCTGGCAAAGATGTTCTTGATCAAGTTAATCAAGCTTTTGAAGAAGTTAATCAATTAGTCGGCACGGTAAAATCTGACACTTTAACTAAACTAGAAGAAATATCAAATAATTTAGAAAAACAAGTTCAAAGAAGGCATAATGATGAGTAAGTTTAATCCCTTATGGGAATATATTAAAAACAATAAAAATAGTGATTTCCAGTTATCCTTTGATCAAATTCAAGAAATTGCTGGTCTGCCAATCGACCATTCTTTTCTAACTTATAAAAAAGAACTCAAAGATTATGGATTTGAAGTAGGAAAGATCTCCTTGAAAAATAAGACCGTAAACTTTAAAAAGTTGGAGGAATAGGATGACAAAAAAATCTGATAAACCTATTTGGAAAAAGAACCTTTATGTCCTTTCAATTGCCGTTTTTATTGCGGGAATCGCTTTTTCAGAAATCATGCCTTTTTTGCCTCTGTATATTGATACTCTTGGTCATTTTACTCACCAGCAATTAAACTTCTGGTCTGGCTTCATTTTTTCAGGAGTATACTTTGTTTCCGCTATTATCTCGCCTTGGTGGGGAAAATTAGCTGACAAAAAAGGTAGAAAACTAATGATCTTGCGAGCTTCTCTAGGAATGGCAATTGTTCTTGGAAGCATGGGACTAGTTACTAACGTCTGGCAACTATTTTTCCTAAGAATGCTACAAGGAGTTTTTGCGGGTTTTGTATCAAATTCAAATGCTCTAATTGCTACAGAAACGCCAAAGGAAAAATCTGGTCAAGCTTTAGGAACCATGGCTTCATCTTTTACTGCCGGCAACTTGCTGGGACCATTTTTAGGAGGGGCACTTGCTTCTGCATTTAGTTACCGTGTTACTTTCTTTATTACGGGCGGTTTATTATTAATCTCTTTCCTTCTTTCATTATTCTTTGTTCATGAAGAAGGATTTAAACCTATTACTGAAAAGAAACTTGATAAAGCAAGTGGCGTTATTGCGACTCTTCGCTCGCCTGCGTTAATCTTTGGTTTACTCTTAACAACCTTAATTATCCAGGCTGCCAATAATTCAATTAATCCAATCGTCTCACTCTACGTTAAACAATTAATGAATGGAAATGGCAATGTCGTTTTTGTTTCCGGAATTATCGCGGCGCTTCCCGGAATTGCAACTTTCTTAGCTGCTTCTCGCTTTGGTGCTTTAGGCGACAGAATTGGTACACACAAGATTATTATTGGTGGTTTTATCGGAGCGACAATTCTCTTCTTTTTAACTGCTTTTGTTCATAATACAATTCAATTAGGTATTCTACGATTTTTTGTTGGTTTTACTGATGCTTGTCTTTTTCCTCAAGTACAAACCTTGCTTACTAAAAATTCCCCGGCAGCAGTAACCGGTCGAATTTTCTCATGGAATCAAAGTTCAATGTATATTGGAAATATTGTCGGTCCTCTTCTTGGTTCCTTTATCGCTGGAATTTCCAGCTACAGCATGGTATTTATTGTCACTGCAGCAATCGTAGTCTTAAATTTAATTTTGTTTAATCTTAATGTTGTTAGAAATCTTGCCAAATAACAAAAATAGCATCCCTCATAAATTTGAGAGGTGCTATTTTTAACGACAATTTTAATCTATACTAGATAAAGAAAAAATATATAAGGATCGATTTTAGATTTATGAATATTAAATTTAAAAATAAGTCACCGAGTTAATCCTAGTAATAACGCATAAATAATTATTACTAGAAAAGAGAGAAAATTTAAACGTGGATGAATTAAATGCATTAAACCCAGATAAGAAATTTATTTCTTGGCAGACTTTATTTTTGATGGCGCTCTGTACTGTTATTGGTTTAGACGATATCATGTTCAATTTTCAAAACCAAGGAATGGCTGTCATATTCTCATGGATTGTAATGGTTTTATTCTATGTCATTCCTTACTCTTTAATGGTTGGCCAATTAGGCTCTGCCTTTAGTACAGAGGGTGGAGGGCTTTCCTCCTGGGTACGCGGAACTGATGGTGAATTCTTAGGATATTTCACTGCTTGGACTTATTGGGCTGCTTCAATTCCTTATGCTGTTGATTCAGCTAATGAAGTTATCGTTGACTTAGGTTGGGCCCTTACTGGATCAGAAAAATTTCAAGATCAAATCCCCAATTCTTTATTTGCCCTATTAACTTTTGTAACTTTTATTGTATTCATTATTATTGAACACCATTTTTCAAATTCAATGGAATTCTTGTCAACAATTGGTGGTGGGTTAATGGTAATTATGACCATTCTTTTTGTTGTTCTTGCCTTTGTAGGCTTGGCAAAATCAGGCGGTCATATGGCGACAACCAATTTTACTTGGAAAGATATTTTTCCTAAATTTGACTGGCACTATTTCTCAACGATTGCCATGTTAATCTATGCAATGAACGGTGCTGAACTAGTGGCTCCTTATGTAACCAAAATGAAAAAGCCACAATATGACTTCCCTAAGGCAATGATTGCCTTAGCAGCAATGACTGCATTTTTAACAATTTTAGGCTCATTTGCTCTAGGAATCTACTTTAACGCTAATCATATGCCAAACGACTTAAAAATGAACGGTGCTTACTATGCCTTTAAGATGATTGGTCACCAATATGGTTGGGGCAATTTTCTTCTTTATCTCTGGGCTTGGACATCTTTCTTCTTTAACTGTGCGTTGCTAGCAGTTTTACTTGATGCAATGACTAGAATGTTAATTTCCGATACTGGTAGTCGCTATATGCCTAAGTTCCTTAGAAAAAAGGATAAAAATGGCTTACCAATTAATGGATATATATTAACTGTAGCTTTGTCATCATTCATTATGATCTTAGGTATCTTTTTGCCTGACATGAACGATATTTTTAACTGGTTGCTTAACTTAAACGCAATCGTTTCACCAGGTGTTACCTGCTGGATCTTCTACTCATTTATGCGGGTTAGAAAAGATTCGAAAAAATTCCCTTCAAAATATGTCTTTATTAAAAACGACAAAATTGCCTATGCTGTTGGATTAATTCTCCTTCTTGTTACTGCTATAGCCACGATTATGGGAATTACGCCACAAGATGTACCAGAAGGAAGCAGTATTTGGTGGTATGAATTAATTATTAATATTGTTGCTGTAATCGTCTTAATTGGTTTAGGTGCAATTCTGCCTGGAATCAGACACCGAGAAGTTGAATACGGTATTGCTTTTGATAAGGTTCAATGGATTTCAATGATTGCAATCATTATGTGTTCAATTATCTTCGGAATTTACCTAGGAGGATTAAAGCACTTATCTGGACGTGGAATCTACATTGCTGTTGAAAGTATATTTAGTCTACTGATTGTTTGGCTAATTGGTAGAAGAAAACCTGACCTAGCCAATGGTTTTAAGGCTGAAGAAGATTAAAGGCCCTAATAATTATTTGTTAAAGTACATTATTAATTAGAGTGAAAAAGTATATTCTGATTTTATATTGGGATATGCTTTTTTAGCTAGAATAAATTTTAAATTAATTATAAAAAATCTTACTACTTTGCGTAATAAACATATGGGATTACTTCCTCAAATATCTTTAGAGAGGACTGCTCATATGGTTAAAAAGATTGAACCATGGTTTGGGTTCACAGAAGATAAGGTCTTTGGGATGGTGATGGAAAACAAGGACTTCTGCAAGTATTTGCTTGAAATTATTATTCCAGATTTGAAAATTAAGAATATAGACTGGTTAGATAAGCAAGTTGAGATTAATAATTCTGAGCGCAAGAATAAGGCTAAAGAAGTTAGACTTGATGTTTTAGTCACAGACCATGAAGGACGCGTGTTTAATATAGAAATGCAAACAACGGATCAGGATGATATTGGTAGACGCATGCGCTACTATCTTTCAAGACTTGATCTACGCTATACTTTAAATAAAGGCAAGACCTATCGAAATTTGAAAGACGCCTTCATTATTTTTCTCTGTAATTTCAAACCCAAGAAAGATGATAAATTTTATGAGTCGTACCATACTTATTCTGATCAAGATAGATCAAAGCAATTGCAAGATGGCGTGACAAAGATTATCATTAATTCACAAGTTTCAGCTGAAGGTCAAAGCGAAGAATTAAAAGCTCTAGCTAAACTGATGAATAATGAGCCAGTTAAATTAAATAAACATTTCGATTACGCGCAAAGAAGAATTAAAGAAATTAACGAAGATCCGGAAACGAGGGAGAAGATTATGCTTTACGAGACAAGAATGTTAGAACGAGAACAAGCTGCTGGGAAAGCAGGATATGAGCAAGGAATGCAACGCGGTATAGCAAAAGGAAAACAGGAAGGCCTTAAACAAGGAGTAGCTCGAGGACTAGAACAAGGAAAAGTCGATTCTGCCAAAATTATTCTCGAAAACCAACTGAATAATGGTAGTACTTTGACACAAGCTACAGAATTTGTTAGAAATTTGAAACTGATTTCTAATAAAGAATTAGAGAAAATTATTGCTTTGTATGATTCGCATAAAAACTAATGCGTTTATATTTTTATGTATAATTTTCAAAATTAAAATCTAAAATAAAAAATCAGCACTGATATGCAGACGTTATAATCACAACGCCGGTATATCAGTTTTTTTATATCCAATTATTTATAGTAATGCTATATCTTACAAAAACATTATTCCTTTTTAATGTTCGTGTTTTTATTTATTTGATTCATTATTAAAAAATTTTATCAGCTTTATTTATGCATAAATGCAATCTTTAGACAAGCATATGTTTAATAATATTCGTATTTATCATTGACTTTAGACTTACAATCATTTAAGCTAATAGACAAATCGGAGGTTAAAAATGAATCGAAAATCAGTCATTTGGTTACTTCTTCCAGCTTTTATGGGAGTTTTATTATTCGCACTTTTTCCCATCATTCAAATCATTATTCCTACATTTCAAACTAGATATGGTTTCTGGGGACTATATTCTACATTCCTAAGGAATACTTATAATTGGCAAATAATTGGAAGAACATTTTTTATAGCTATCGTAACAGTTATCCTTGTCTTAATTTTAGGGTTACCCATTTCTCTATGGATTGCTCGTCAGAAAAAATCCATTAAACAAATTTTAATGATCCTAATCTTATTTCCAATGTTAACTAACGCAGTTGTCAGAAACTTTGCTTGGATTATCATCCTAGGACGAGATGGCATAGTAAACAAATTTTTATTAAATTTGCATTTAATTAATCATCCCTTGTCACTGCTTTATACCAATCTAGCAATCATAATCGGATCCATTTATCTATTTTTACCAATTATGATCATCACATTAACTAGTAATATTTCTGAACTCAATCTAGAAGTGGAAGAAGCTGCTGCTGTACTTGGCTCTACTCCATTACAAACTTTGTTTAAAATAATAATCCCTCAGTTAACGACAGGAATCTTCACAGGCTGCATTTTGGTTTTTGCAGGAACAATGACAGCTTATACTACTCCTCAAATTTTGGGAGGAAATCGTCATTTGGTTATGTCTACGTTAATTTACCAACAAGCAATGACTTTAGGTAATTGGCAAAAAGCTAGCGTAATTGCTCTAATTTTAATTATTATTTCTGCACTATCTATGTGGATTATGAAAAAAATAAATTACTTTTTAGATAGGAGACCTAGCCGTGCTTGATCGAAAAAATAAAGTTTTAACTGCTATTTCACTTATCATATTAGCGTTATTACTGATTCCTTTAATTCTAGTTATTATTACGTCATTTAATACTGAGAGTTCAATTTCTTTACCTATAAAAGGTTTCACTTTTAATTGGTATGCGAATATTTTTCAGCAACCTGACTTTATTTCTGGTTTTGAATCAAGTTTAATAGTAGCTCTTTTAGCTAGTAGCTTAGCTTTGTTAATTGGTATTCCAGCTGTTTATGCACTAACTCGATTTCATATTCAACATGCCGCTTGGTTTCAATCATTTTTCCTCAGCCCTACATTAATCCCAGAAATTGTTATTGGTTTTGCCCTATATCAAGCCGTAGTTGTTACTCTAAGAATCCCAGTCTTTATAGGTCTAGTTATAGGCCATTTCTTACTATGTTTACCTTACGTAATTCGCCTAGTTACAGCTAGCATGCTATTAATGGATAAACACATAGAAGAAGCGGGCTGGATATATGGATGCTCACCAAGAAAAGGATTTTTCTTAATAGTTTTACCTAATATTAAATCCAGTATTATTGCGGCTTTTATGCTGTGTTTTATTAACTCATTCAACAACATTCCAATTTCATTGTTTATGAATGGTCCTTCTCTAACAATGCTTCCGCCAGCAATTTTAAATTATCTGCAAAACAATTATGATCCAACAGTTTCAGCTATCTCCGTTCTTTTAATGATCTTTACAGCTTTAATGATGGTCTTAGTCGAAAAAGCAATTGGGATTAATAGTCTTACTAAATAGAGGTATTATTTTGGCAAATTTAGAAATTAAAAATTTAGTTAAGTCATACGATGGAAAAAACAACATTTTAAAAAATATTTCTTTCAATATAAAAGACGGTGATTTAGTTTCAATATTAGGACCATCTGGATGTGGTAAAACTACAACATTACGAATTATTGCTGGCTTAATTCCAGAAAGTAAGGGACAAATTTTACTCAATGGTAAACAAATTACAAATATTCCAGTCTATAAACGAAACTTTGGGATGGTTTTTCAAAGCTACGCTCTGTTTCCTCATCTAAATGTCTTTGATAATGTTGCTTTTGGTTTAAAAATGCATAAAGTCTCTAAAGATGAAATAAAAGATAAAGTTACTTCAATCCTTAACACAACAGGACTCTATCAATTAAAGGAAAAATACCCTGCTCAACTTTCAGGAGGGCAGCAACAAAGAGTTTCTTTAGCACGTGCTTTAGTTACAAATCCACAATTATTATTGATGGATGAACCTCTAAGCAACTTAGATGCAAAATTACGTTTAAAAATGAGAGAAGAAATTCGTAATTTACAGCAAAAGTTAAAAATGACTGTTCTTTTCGTTACACATGATCAGCAAGAATGTTTCGCAATTTCTGACAAAGTTTTAATTATGAAAGATGGTCACATCGAGCAATACGATACTCCGCAAAATATTTTTCATCACCCTCGTACAGAATATGTAGCTCGTTTTATAGGTTACGATAACTTCATTTCTATAAATTCTAATGAAAGAAACGACGACCATCATATTCTAGTTAAAAACACTTTGCTAACCACAAAAGAATCAAACAGCAATGCCAAAATTTTAACCATTCGACCAGAAAATATTCTTCTTGATCAAGATAATCATTCAGAAAACTCTTTCTTAGGAACTATTACATCTCGTGAATATCTAGGACAAAGTTTTAAATACACAATTACAAGTGATTTAGGAATTTTTCAAGTTGAAGAAGCTAGAGCAAAGATGCGCAGTTCAGGAGATACAGTAACTCTCACTCTCCCAGCTAAACATCTTCATCCTCTATCAGAATAATTGAATTTTGTTTTCAGAAAGGAATATCATGAAATTCAAAAAGTTTTACCTTTGGTCCCTTATCTTAATTACTGCTGGTGTTGCCATTAGTACCTCTGCTTGTTCATCAAAATCAAGCGAAAAATTGGTAGTTTCAACCTTTGGCTTATCTACTAAGCAAATGCGCTCAGATGTTTTAAATCCCTTCTCAAAAAAATATAACGTCAAAGTCTCAACTCAATTTGGAGACAGTTCAACTCGACTAACTCAAATAGAACATAATCCCAACTCTAATGTCGATGTTATTGAACTCGCTCAAAATAATGCTGTTACAGGAGCAAAAAAGAAATTATTTAAAAAACTAGACTTTTCAAAAATCAAAAATTTCAAGTATCTATCTAAAGATCAACAGCAATTAGCTAAGAAAACCAATACTGTTCCCTATACAGTAAATAGTGTAGGAATTATTTATAATCCTAAAAAAGTAAACATTAAAGATTGGAACGATCTTTGGTCTGATAAGCTCAAGCAAAAAATATCCGTTCCAGATATGACTACTACATTTGGCCCTGCTATGCTATATATTGCCGGTGATCATGCTGGTACCCAAGTTACTAAAGATGATGGTACTGCCGCATTTAAAGCAATGAAGGAATTAAAACCTAACATCGTAAAAACTTATACTCAAAGTTCTGATTTAAGTAATATGTTTAAGACTGGAGAAATTAGTGCTGCAGTTGTAGGTGACTATGCTGTCGGAATGCTTCAAGCAACTAATCCTGATTTAAAATATTTCGTACCAGCTTCTGGCACTTATGCTAACTATGATAATGTTTCTATTTTGAAAAATAGTAAAAATACGAATGCAGCTTATCAATATATTAATTACCGTTTAAGCGAATCAGTGCAAAAGAAAGTTGCTAATACTAAATCACTTAATAACGCTCCTGTTAATCAACAAGTTAATTTAAGCAAAAAAGAGGCAGCTAATAAAACTTACGGTGATGTAGCTAAACGTGCTAAAACCATTGATTTCTTCTATGTTAACAGCCATATTTCCAAATGAATAAACCAATGGAACAAGATAATGAATAATTAGTTTTTAACGCAAACATTATAAAAGAGTTGGAATTACCAACTCTTTTATTTATAGGGAGCAACACATGACACAGGTAGATTTATTAATTAAAAACGCTCAAGTTTTCAATGTCTTCTTGAAAAAGTTCATTCACAGCGATGTAACTATAAAAGATGATAAATTTTATTGGATTAGCGATAATCTAGCTAACGTTACAGCTAAAAAAGTTATAGATCTGAAAGGTAAATATCTTATTCCTGGCTTTGTTGATGCTCATATGCATATTGATAGTTCAATGACAACACCAGAAATCATGGGACAAACAATTGGAAAATATGGTACAACGACAATTATTGCAGATGATCATGAAATTACTAACGTCGCTGGTATAAAAGGTCTTAAAAATTTTATTAATCAGCCTTCTCCAATAGACATCTATTTCGGAATACCATCATCAGTTCCTTCAACTAATTCACATATGGAAACTACTGGTGGTCAAATTGGGCCCGATGAAGTTAAAGAGCTATTAAAGGATCCCCGCTTCATATGTTTGGGTGAAGTAATGAACTTTAAAGGTATGACTTCCCCTGATAATACTTTAATCAAGAAAATAATAAAAACGTGTAGAAACATCCACCCTACAATGCCACTTGAAGGTCACGTTCCAGCTTACACTGGAGAAGACTTAACAAAGGTCATTTATGCTGGCATTACAACTGATCATACTCAACAAACTGCCGAACTAGTTGAAGAAAAAGTTCGCAATGGAATGTTTGTAGAAGTCCAACTAAAGTCTATGCATCAAGATGTAATTGACACTATCATTAAAAATGACTTTTTCGAACATGTTGCTCTTGTAACAGATGACTCAATGCCTGATACTCTTCTTCATAGCCACTTAAATGCTTTAGTAAAGAAAGCAATTGATATGGGAATGACCCCAGAGCAAGCAATTTATATTTCAACATATACTCCTGCAAGACATATGGGCTTATGGGATCGCGGAAGTATTGCACCAGGAAGAATAGCTGATTTTATAATTCTAGACAATCCTAGAACATTATCTATTAATACCGTATACAAAAATGGCCTTCCTATAGAAAACAAATTTAAGAAATCTGATTATCAATTCTTGCCTTCTCTAAGATCATCAGTTAAAGCTCCTAAACTAGAAATCAATGATTTCAAATTAAAAACTGATCTGATTAACAATGGTCAAGTAGTTGCCAATGGAATCCAAATTAATCCTGTTGGAACTTTTACCAATCATATTAAAGTAAAACTAGAAGTTAAAAATCATGAAGTGCAATGGAAAAAAGCAAACTTAAATCTTATTATGGTGCAAGACCGTTATGGCAAAAACAATGGTAACTACACTTTAGGACTAGTAGATCGCGGAATTTCTAAAGACGGTGCTGTTGGAGCCACATGGGCTCATGATCACCACAATATAATGATAATGGGAACAAACATTAAGGCTATGCTAAAAATACAACATCAATTAATAGATGAACAAGGTGGTTATGTGGTTGCTAAAGGAGACGAAATCATAGAAGATGCTCCATTACCTATCGGCGGAGTTGTTAGTGATGAACCAATGACAAAATTAGGAGAAAAAATTAGTAACATTAGACATACTCTGCAAGACTTAGGATATAAAAATACAAACGAAATTATGTCATTTTCAACACTGTCTCTATTGGTTTCTCCTCAAATAAAAATTTCTGATAAAGGGTTGTTCGATGTAAAATCTCAGGAAAAAATACCTTTATTTGAGAAATTATAATGCTTATATAGTCGCTTTTTCTTAAATTCTAATAACTAACAAAAAACGCCATTTCTTACCTAATTTAAATTAGATAGAAATGGCGTATTTTTGTTTCTAAATTATTTTCTTGAATTATACTTCAAATTTGC
Organism: Lactobacillus paragasseri; assembly: GCF_003584685.1. NCBI lineage: Bacteria > Bacillati > Bacillota > Bacilli > Lactobacillales > Lactobacillaceae > Lactobacillus > Lactobacillus paragasseri. The sequence continues at coordinate 556,946 of NZ_AP018549.1, read as the reverse complement.
CTTAAATTCATAAAAAAATGAAGTATACTTCATTTCAGCACATAAATTGCTAAAAATTGAAATATACTTCAAAAAAATTAATTTTGTTTCTTAGCGTCTTGATGATTCTTCTGTTCCCTAATTGCAGTAGGAATACCGCCAATCTTTGCCAATCTCTTTTTACCCAAGAATAGATAAAGAATGGCAGTTACAGCTGCTACAATGATTGAAAGTAAGATGGTTTCCCAAGTAAAGTTAAATACTAAGTAGCATGCTACTAATAAGGCCAAAATTGGAATCGTATAACCACCGGGAAGTTTAAAGCCATGATTTGGATATTGACCTGTGTGTTTAAACTTAATTACAGCAAAAATCGATGGTACATATTGAACAAATGATGCTAAAACAATACAGCCAACTAAGAACAAATAAGATTGCGTGATCAAAAGCAAAGTTACCGCAGCGGTCAGAATAATACCAACCCATGGAGCGTCAAACTTATTCTTCTTACCTACCCAAGCTGGTAATAATTGGTGTTCGAGCGCTAGTGAAGCAATTAAAGCTGGCGTATTAAATGAACAGGTAAATGCTACACCAAAGATACTTAATACAACTCCAATAATGATAATAATGTAGCCCCATTCACCGACAGCGGACTTAAGGGCATTTGCAATTGGAATGGTATACCAAGACATCTTATGACCTAAAATACCGATAGCAATTAAAAGCATTAATGTATATAAGATACTTACACTTACCATTACTGCAACTAAGGCTCGTGGAATATTTTTAGCTGGATCTTTCATCTGCGAAGCAGCAATTGGAATAAATGAAAAGCCACTAAACAAATAAAAGACAACACTGAATGCTGCACCAAAGTGATGGAAGAATGGTCCTACGCCTTTTGCAGCAGCCACTGGCAGTACTGGATGGAAGTTCGTAATATGCATAAAGAACATCCCAACCACAATAAATAGAATAATCGTTGAAAGCTTTGCAATTGATGAAGTATTATCAATCACTTTAACTAAAGCTCGACCAAAGAAATTAATTATTGAGAATAATAGGATCAATCCGATCCCTACTGCAAAATATATTGAGCTTTGATTAAAAGCAGGTACAAAACTCTTAAGCGTTGTTAAAAATGCTACGACTTCAGCTGCATAAGTACAACAACCCAAAAACCAGGTAAATACACCTAGTTCATAACCAGCAAATCGACCAAAAGCGTTATATGAATATAGCCATGCAGCTCCTGATCCTGTAAAACGACTCGCCAAATCTGCATAACACAAAGCAATTAAGCCAACTGTTAAGGCAGCAGATAGTAAAACAATTACACTAAGCAAATTCATGTCTTTATAGATAGATTGTGGAAGTAAAAACGCCCCAGAACCTATAATTCCGTTAATTCCCAAAAAGTAAATCGACATAAAAGTTAACTTTTTAGGAACAGTTTTCTTAACCATAAGTACTTACCACCTTTGAAACTGTTCACTTTATTAATTTAAAATATTAACTCTCACCTCAACGATAACTATTGTCTTTTTTAAAAGCAAATAAAAGAAACCGAGTTCAATAAAACAATCTAACTTACCTATAAAATATTAACTATTTATAAAAAATATAATTTTATAATACGAATACCTTTTCTTTATTAATACGGCATTCATTAATGTTATTTTATTATTATTTATTACTATAGTATGAATTTCGATAAAAACTATTACTTAAGCGGTTCCTTTTATTTGCTTTTTCGTCTATAAGAAACTATCTTAAGAAACGAATAGATAATTATTTTTTAGCTTGCAAGTTGTTATGTAAATATCTATTTGAAATATTTAAACTTTCTATTTTGATGAAAACTCGTGTAAATCGCTATTTTAAATTAATTTAGCGTTTTTTAATCAATTGATTATAACATAAGTTATTATTAATGATTATCACAAGCTAAGCATCTTTTTAGTTAGCTTCTTTTGCCTTTCTAGTAAGGAGTTGGTATTTTCATGGAAGACGAAAAAACCAAAACAAAGAAGACCTATATATCCGTCCTTGCCTTGACAATGATGAATGTCTCTATGGTTGCCGGTCTTGCAAATGATGTTCAGCAATCATTCTACGGACTTGCATCAGTAACGTACTTTGCAATCGGAGCTATTTGCTTCTTCATCCCAACCGCTTTGGTTGCGGCTGAACTTGCTTCTGGTTGGAGTAACCGCGGAGGAATCTTCCGCTGGGTTGGTGAAGGTTTAGGTAAAGGCTGGGGACTAACCTGTTTGTTTATCCTATGGTTCCAGACAATGCTGAACTTTGGGATGGGAATGCCTAGTTTTACTGCCACGATTATGTTCTATACACCGAACTATGATGCCGCTGTAAAATTCGCTCAAAACCCACAGCATGAGTTATTAATCATGACAGGTTGGATCATCCTATATTGGGTCTTAGCGTATTTAGCAACTAAAGGTGTTAAAACTTTCTCAAACCTTGCCAAATACGGTGTTATTATCGGAAGTTTAATTCCTTTAGCAGTCATGGTTATTTTAGCTATTGTTTGGGTAGCTCAAGGACATACTCCTGCTATTCCAATGACACCAAAAGATTTAATTCCTAAATGGAATGGAATGAGTACTTTAGCATTAGCTGCTGGTGTGTTCTTCTCATACACTGGTATTGATATGAACGCCGCCCACATTAAGCAATTGAAGCACCCTGAAAAGGACTTTACCAAGGCAATGTTTATTTCTATTATTCTTGCCTTCTTAATCTTCGTTGTTGGTACTGTCATCATTGCGATGATTATTCCTGAAAAACAAATTAACGTTTTGTACACTCTCTACTCTGTATTCAGGATTTTAGGATCAACTATCGGAATGCCATGGTTATACATGGTTCTTGTCTGGGCGTTGCTCTGCAACACAATTGCGATGGTTGTTACCAACATGGCTGGTCCTTCATTTATGCTTGGTCAAGCTGGCGGTAGTGGATTTTTACCACATTGGCTTCAAGAAAAGAACAAGCATAATATGCCTGCTCACTTAATGTACACGCAAATTGCAGGTATGACGATTATTGCCTACTTAGTAAAATTAATTCCAAATGTTGAAGGATTCGTTATTTTACTAACACAAACAATTACCGTTTTATACATGTTCTACTACATTTTAATGTTCACTGCTTTCTTACGTTTACGTTACGATCAACCTAACCGTCCACGTTCATTTAAAGTTCCTGGCGGTATGGTCGGTGCATGGATCGTTGCTGGTATAGGGTTAATTTCAAGCGTATTTGCGATTGTTTTAGCTATTTATCCACCTGCACAAGTTAAGTCAGAAGTTGGTTCACCAGCTATTTATATCTCAGTAATTGTAATTTTAGTTGCAATTATTCTTGCTATTTGTCTAGCCTTGTATCAACTTTCAAAGCACCACGATTGGGTAAATCCAGATAATGAATTTGCTCCGTTTACTTGGGAAATTGAAGGTCTTAAGAAGCCTGGCAAGGTATTATCAAATGTACCTACTACACTTATGTCTAAAGATCAAAATCCAATGGGTATGCCAATCAAGCGTCCATACAAGCCAGACCAACAAGTTTCTGAGCATGTAGTTAAAGCTGATGAAGAGAATAATATTTCTACTGGTAAAAATTAAATAAATTATCGATTTAAAGAAAAGAGATTATATTATGGTACAAATTGATAATGAAGATTTAAAACAAGTTAGATCTGAATTTTTAGATACTCCAAAGTACCGCAATACACAAAATGCTGTCATGAAGAATGGCATTAAGAAATCAATTACGAACCAAAGCGTAATTAATTCTCAACCCTTCGTATTTTCAGTTGATGTTGACTCAAACAAAGTTATGAACCAAAAGCAATCTGGCCGTTGCTGGGACTTTTCAGGTTTAAACTTTATCCGCTATCACGTGGAAAAAGAACATCATATCAAGGATATGGAATTATCTGGCACTTATGTTTACTTCTATGACAAGTTAGAAAAAGCTAATTACTTCTATCAAAACATTATTAACACTGCTGATCGTCCCCTATCAGATCGTTTAGTTAACTGGTTACTTACTACTCCACAACAAGATGGTGGTGACTGGCAATTATTAGTTGATTTGATTGAGAAGTACGGTATTGTTCCATTTGAAGCTATGCCTGAAGATGCAGTCAGTGCTAACTCTCAGGAATTAAACCGGATGTTTAATAGAAAATTACAAAAGGATGCCTTAAAGTTACGTGATTTAGCAAACAGCGATGCATCTGATGAAAAGATGAAGAGTGTTCTTCACCACTTAAACGCAGAAAACTATCGTGTCTTAGCTATTTCTTTAGGTACTCCTCCAGAGAAGTTTACTTATGAATATCGTGACGAAAACAATGAATACCACACCACTGGTCAAGTTACTCCAATGGAATTCTTCAAGAAGTTCGTTAACATTAACTTTGATGATTATGTTGAATTAATGAACTTACCAGGTGAAAATTATCCATATAACACTCCATTTGGCGTTGAAATTTCTGGAAATATGGTTGGTGGTCAACCAAGTCGTTACTTTAACGTTTCAATGAAAGATATGGAAAAGACCGCCATTGAGCAATTGAAAGATGATGAACCTGTATGGTTTGGTTGTGATGTATTGCAAGAATGGGCTCCAAACGCCGGCTTGTTAGATACTAAGGTATTTGATTGGGATCGTTCATTTGGAATTAAATTAGGTACTGATAAGACCAAGAGATTTGAATATCGTGAAAGTCTTCCAACACACGCAATGCTTATTTCTGGTGTTGACATGCGTGATGACAAGCCAATTAGATGGAAGATTCAAAACTCTTGGGGCAATAAGCCTGGTCACAAAGGTTACTTCATTATGGGTAACGATTGGATGGAACAATACACTTACGAAACAGTTGTCAACAAGAAGTATTTAACTGATGAGCAACTTGCCGCATACGAAAAAGAACCTGTAATGCTTCCATACTGGAACGCAATGAACCCAATTTAGTAGCTTTAAAGCTCCCATAGCTATAAAATTTTTAAAAGCTAGGTGACAATTTCATCTAGCTTTTTCTTTTAAAAGTAAAACATAGAGGCAAATACTATGACATTAACAGATACGCAAAAAGAAATTATTGCAAAAGCTAGTAAAAAAGATCTCAATGGCTGGCACTACTTATCAGTTCAGGGAGATCCCTATGAAATTGGCTTTCAACATGGCTATCTTTTAACTGATGAGTTCAGGGATGCAATTCGTGTTTACACACATATGACTCTTGAACTATATGGAATGGATTATTCATTCTTTGTTCAGGAAGCTGTTAAATTGCATAAAAATAAGATTTCTGAAGAATACCTAGAAGAAATGCAAGGGATGGCTGATGGCTTTACAGCAAATGGCTTTGAAACTAGCCTTGACGACATTATCGGCTGGAACGATTGGATGGAGTTAACCGGCTATTGGTGGCCACAAGTTGCAGCTAACTACTCAAACAATCCACCTCAAGGTCCACGCGGATCACACTGCTCTGGTTTTGTTGCAACTGGATCTGCTACGCGGGATGGAAAACCTGTCATTGCTCACGAAAGTTTTGACGATTTTTGGAGTGGACAATACTTCAACGTTTGCGAAGAAGTTCACCCAACTAATGGTCATGCCTTTAAGATGCAAACCGTTCCTGGCTACATCGATTCAATGACCGACTTTTACGTAACAGATGCAGGTCTTGGCATTACTGAAACCACTATTGCTGGATTTGTTGGTTATGATGTAAACGGGATGCCAGAATTTATCCGGGCTCGTAAAGCTACTCAATATGCTAATAATATTGAACAATGGGTAAAACTAGTCAATGAAGGGAATAACGGTGGCTACGCTAATATTTGGCTTCTTTGCAATATTAATACCGGTGAAATTGCCCGTTATGAACAAGGATTAAAGAATCAAGAATTACTAGAATCAACTGATGGTTTCTACTATGGCTGCAATGCTTGTCATAATCCTCGAATTCGCAATCTTGAGTGTGTCGACAACGGCTATAATGATACTCGTCAGCAAACTGGTGCTCGCCGGGCTCGCTTTGAGCAATTATTGCCAGAAGTATCAGGCACAATTGACGATTCAGTAGCTAAAAAGATTTTAGCTGATAAATATGATCCATATCTTGGTTATCAATGTGCTTCTTCACGTAATATTTGTGCTCACTATGATGTTGACCCACAATATTATGCTGATGATCCACATGGTGTATGGAATGTTCCATTCTTCCCAGGTGGCTCATGCGATGGTAAATGCGCAGATGCTACTGATATTCAAAACTTGAATATGTGGGGCATCTTTGGCAGAGCCGATGGCGAGCCATTTGATGCAAAAGACTTTATGAAGCAACATCCAGAATGGAACTGGCAAAAAGGTTATCTGTATGACAGACCAAGTCAACCTTGGACATTATTTGACTAAATAAATTTCTATTAACTTAATCAGAAATATAATTATAAAACTACTCACACAAATAGGGTTAAGCATTTACGCTTAACCCTATTTTTTTTACTATTTATTTATCGTTTGCTTAATCTTTTCAAACACAAATTGCATGACAGCAACCCAAGTTAAGGCAATTGCAACGGAGCCACAAACATCTGATGGATAGTGAGCATATACGTACACTCTAGAAATCATTACGATGACTAACCAAACAATTAAAAGAAAATCAATCCAAAAACGTTTAGTTCTATCCTTCAAGACAACTGGTAAAAGAACCATAATAATCCAGATTACAATCATCCCCATACCTAAGGTATGACCACTCGGAAAACTAAATCCATCATCAACTGCCAAGTGTTGTACTGGACGTGCTCTTTGAATTAAATGCTTAATTACCCAACCTACTGCATCCCCAGTAATCATTGTTAAAACCAAGTTAGTCGCAAGAGGACGTTGTTTTCTAAACCATAGAATTACGGCAATTAAAACCATCCAAACCAAATCAACCTTGGTATCAGCTAAAAACGTAATCTTTAGCATTAGCCCTTTTAAATTAGGCACAATATGAACTAATCCTTCAAAGAAATTATCAAAGGCATTAATCCAACCTAAATGCAAAATAATTGAAATAGCAAGGATTAAACTGATTGGTAATCCCCAATATATTGCTTTTGCGTATTTTTTCATTTTTACTCCTATTTCCATTAATGTTTTTTATTATTTTACCACTTAATTTATCATATATGATTTTTACATACGCTTTCACACCATAAATGAACTTTTTAGTGTATAATTGTAAAAGAAAAGGAGCTAGTGAGTGCGAGTCACTAACTCCAATCGTAACTTAAGATGACTTTTGAGTTTAGCTAATCCTTGTGATTAGCTTTTTTTATTATTGCGTAAGCTTTTGCGATACGTATGGCACATGTTCCAAGAGCACCTAAGATAATACTTACCGCAATAGCGAAAGATATCACTCGTCAATCTAACTCTCCAGTCCACCCAGTTTTGCATGAGCTTCCACCTCCGTAACTTAAATGCTTGAGGGGCGTATAGCCATGCTAAAGTTACTAAGCTCTAGCAGGAGCTACCTGCTATATTTGAACCTGGATTATATTTTACTAAAGATTAAGCCTTAAATGTAGCTTATATATTAAAAGAAAGCAGTTTTGTTTCTGCTTTCTTTTTTCTTTAATTCATTTCTATCTCTTTCGACTTTTTCCTACTCTTTCGATAATTCATCACATCATTATTACCCCAGCAGTTCTCATACTTAAAACCAGTAAGATCTTCTACTACTTTCTTAGTTTCTGGGGTAACTTCTCTCATTGAACCACCATTACGTAATCTCTTAATTTCATTCAAAATAATCGTATGATTTTCAACATTTAATTTACAAATATAAGAAAAAGCAATTCCTAACAATAACAAGCAAATTGGGACAGCTATATATAAAATCATCAACGCATTTACTGTTGTAGCTGACTGAATTTTTGCGCCTGGTTTAAATCCAGTAACTTGCAAAACAACACCTACAATTAAGGTGAACAGAGAATCTAAAACCGTATCTAAAGTTGTATTAATACCTGCAAATTCACCTTCTCGACGCTTCGAAGTTACCATCTCGTCAATATCTGGAATAAAAGTAAAAATATATTGTGATGAATTAACAACTCCAGTAATACCGAAGTTTAATGCAATCATTGCCACAATCCACCATAAACTTAAATGTGCTGGTCTAAAGATAGCCAAGCATCCGATGAACAAAAAGACAGCAATTCCTGCCCAGGCACCGATACGATATGAGAGCATCCCATTTGTCTTGCTCTGCAACCACATAAAGAATAGTAAAAACAAAATACCAAAGAAGAAACCAACACTAGTTGAGACCGCAACATCCGATGGCGTTAATAACAATACAAAAATAATAAAGTAAGTATTAATGTCACCACGAATTGTTCTAAAAAGTTCTTCACTCTGCCACATTAATACATAAGTCCAATAAGATCTATTCTTGATTGCACTGAAGAAATTCCAAAAAATATTAACTAATCTCTCCCACAATCCTAGTTTATTATTTTCAAGAATAGTTGATTCATCGACTGGTCTTTCATAAACGGAATTATAGAAAATAATCAGCATAATAGTACCGATAATGTCATAAATAATTGCTGCAATTACAAAACTTTTTAGATTGTTTTGACCGCAAAGCTTAAAAATCCAAGCAATGAATAAAGAACCAAAGATACCAGCAATTGCACTCCCCGCTTGATTAAAGCCAACTAATTGTGCTCTTTGCCCAGAACTTTCTGACATTTCTGAAGTCAAAGTTAATTGAGAGGTAGAAAGCATTGGTGTTACAAGGAAATACAGCATAAAGAAAATGAAATAAAATGGCGTTGTTAATCCTGGTATCCACATCACGATATAAGTAATCGCCTTAAGTGGTACGCCAATTAGAAACATTGATTTGCGTCTACCGTGTTTACGTCCAAATTTTGTTTGATATAAACGATCTGAAAAATAGCCATAAATTGGTGTAATAATTGCTCCAATAATTTTGGCTGTCGTAAACATCAAAGTTACAGTAACAATTGGCACTTTCAAAAATGTAGTGTAGTAATACATCAACCATGTTGTGACCAAGGTCATCATAATATTAGACATTTGAAATGCCGAAAACCCTAATTTACGCCACATAGGGATCTTTGCATTTTCTCCGCCTATTGCTAATTTTTGCAATTTTATCTTTTTTTTATTCATTGCTTTTACACTCCTCTCCTAACTGGATTGCGTCATACATTAAATATCCATCAGTAGTAAAACTAATAGTATTAACTTGATTTTGCTTTAGTTGATTATAAGTAATCAGCACTATTATCAGATGATATCTTCCACTCTTTAAGGCTGAACGATATGCAGCCCGATCATTTTCAAATCTTTCAGAAAAAATCTTTTTTCCATTTAAATTGATATTAATCAGGACCCCATTTCCTTGATCCATTTGTTTTTGCGTTGCTCCTGCTAACGCAACCTTAAGTAATAAATTTTTATTAGATAAATTATTAGAAGAAAATTCAATATTCCATTTCCCACTATCATTTTGGAGATAATACCAGTCATCATTTTTATCAATCCGATATGTTAAATTGTTAGGCACTAATTCTTGCCAAACATAATTACGTAGCTGATCACTATACTTAAATCCATCGGTTGTGTGTGAAGGATAACCAATTTGCCAAATAGATTTTGTAGATGGATGAATTTCAAATTCTCCTAAATCAATCTTTCTTTGATTGATTGAAATATCTTTTATCAATAAATGTTCATCAAGATCTGTACCATCTAAAGCGTAAGCATATAAGGAATAGCTATCTGGTCGAATATTTTTTAAACTAAATTTTCCATTTTTATCTGTCTCAACGTAATAGGTATTAGAATTTTGTTGCTCGATAAATGTCTTTTTATCCTTAGTATTACTAATCAAAATAATTTCATATTTTTTAGAAACAGCTGAACTAATCTGACCAACAACATCGCTTAACTCTAACGGATAATCTAGATCATCCAACCAGGAATATGGCCAAGCCTGTTTTTCTTTCTTGCTTCTTTTTACTACATCTTCAAATGAGCCATTATTTAAATAGAGACACCATGGTCCATACATTTTCTTAAAGTCAGTTGGCAGAACATTCAGTCCCTTACCAAAATGTTCACTAAATAAGTAATTCAAGATTAATCCATCATAATGAATCATAAGATCTTGATTTAACGGGCCTGAACCATAAAAAGATTTATTTGGTGTAATTAGCCATGCACCAAAATTATTTCCTGCTTGTCCCCAGAAATCTGTATCTTTATAGTAACCAGCATAATCATATTTGGAATAAATCTGACTGTTTGAAAATAAAGCTCCCCGCTTCATCCTATAAGTTTCATCTTGGAATTTTTTACCTCTCAGCATTTCCTTTGATGAAGGTTGTCTGCCGAATCGAACTCCATTAGTACTCCAATTAAACAAGCCTTGATTAAAACGATAAACAGTTCTTAATTCATTTACTTTCAAGGGATGATCAGTATTGTTCCATGCCTTAACATACGAATAAATGCCAGAATCGTTATTTTTCAAAATAATATGATATTCAATTCCAAGTTCACTTTTTGAATCAATAAACGCCACATGAATCATCTGATCATTATTTTCAATAGTTTTTGTTTGATCAATATGCATATGTCTTGTTTTTCCATCCATATGATAATCGCAATAGAAACTATAATTTTTATCGCGATCATGAGGTTCACCTGCTAAGTCTTCTAAGACATTTTTTCCTTTATACAGTAGCTTTGTGACATAGCCTTGTTTAGTGAAAGTTATTTGTACTTCATTATTGCTTAAAGATAATTCTTTATTACTATCTTCTATGTGGTCTTTTAATTTAGATAACATGGCATTTTCTCCTAATAAAAAAGCCAAACATAATATGATTGGCTTTTATATATAATTAAAATATTACTTTATAAAACATGATGTCGTTCCTGCCCAGGAGTTGTTTGAAACATCTTTTTATACTGTTGAATAAAGTAAGAAATATTCGAGTAGCCAACTAACGAGGCTATTTCATCAATACTAATCTCTGGCTTAAAATCTACCAGTGTCTTAGCCATTCTCAAGCGAAAACGTGTTAAATATTCCATTGGAGTAACCTCAACTTCGGCTTTAAATAATCTTACAGTGTGAGGGATAGAATAACCACTAAGTGATGCAAGCATCTCATTACTTATTTTTTCTTGATAATGAAGTCTAATGTACTCAATAATTTTATTGACTATTTTACTTTGCGAAAAATCCAATTCATTAATATAGGCATTACGCTTTAAATACATCAAAAATGTATAAATTAAGGTAGATTGTTCTAATGAAGATAAATAATCATACGTTGTAAATGACTTGTAATTATTCTCAATAAAATTCTCCAGATTTTTATCAAGATCCTGATAAATTTGAAATTCATTTAAGTCAAGAAATGATGCCATGGAATCAATCATTGTTCCTTCAAAAGTTAAAAATGATGTTATCCAAATTTGATCTGTATCAGGATAGCAAGAATAGGGAGTATATGGTCTCATTAGGAAACCTTGATGGGGAGATAATTTGATTATTTTTTGACCGATTTTTATAAAACCAGTACCTTTATCTGTTTGAAGCCAATGATAATATCTGAATCCATGAGGACGATAAACTTTATGTTGTACCCACTTTAATCCGATATCATAAAACTTTAGTGGATATTCGCTTTCTGAAGAATTGAATTTTATACTCATCTTATCTACGCTTTTCATCTATAGTTACAATTTAATTGTAGCATAAGATGTATTCGCTTACATTTTATTTGAAAAAGAAGTCTCTAATTTCATCACCTAATCGAGGAATAAATTCATGTCCATATTCTGGAGCCAAATAAATCTTCTTTTTAGACGTAATCCGATTAAAAGCAGCCATTTGTGTTTCAGGAGGGACCTGTTTATCCGAACCACCCATTTCCCACAACACTTGAGCTTTTATTTTATCAGCAAAGAATTTAACATCGATATAATCTAAAAGATTAAATAGATCTTTTTCTTTTTTATGAAGAGGATCGCGATAATGAAACCAATAAGATAATTCACCAAAAGCTGTCGTTGGTCCATACTGATATGCTTTTCGATAGTCTGATAAAAATGGATACGCAACTTGAACTTTATAAGTTTCTGGTACTAAGCCTGCACATGCTAGTGCTAAACCACCACCTTGTGAAATTCCTTTAATGAATATTTTCTTTTCATCAACATGAGTCATATTCATGAGAATGTTTGCAGCTTGGTAAGTATCTAAAAACTGGCGATAAAAGTATAGTTTCTCTGGATTCCACTCTTCAACGCCACGTATAATTAGTCCATTCATAATATCTCCTTTTACAGAAACATTATCCTCAGATAAACCTCCTTGTCCGCGACAATCTAAAGCAAGAACAATAAATCCTTCAGCTGCCCAACCAACTTTATCTTCAAAATCACCTGCACTACAATGATAACCATGAAAGTACAATAGTCCAGCATGCTTACCAATTAATTTTTTAGGGGCAATTAGCTGAGCATGAATTTTGGCTCCACCGATTCCATAAAAATATAAATGATAAAAATCTACAATATTTGAAGGCTCACTTACTTTTTGCAGTTCATAATCAAAACCTATTTCGTCTACTTTTCTTTTCCCTTGATTCCAAATCTTGTCAAAATCTTTTGGTCTTTCACCGACTCCCTTATAATTTTTATACTTATCTAAATTAGTTAACATAATCATTTGCTTTCACTCAGAAAGGTATTTCCTACATTTTTAGCAAATTCAACAAATTTTTCTGGCCAATTTGTTACGCAAGGAACAATATCGTGACCACTTTTATGGGCTGTTTCAATAGTCCCCAAACTTAATCCATGACCACCTTCTGGATAAATGGTCAAATCAAATTTAACATCATTTTGTTTCAAAGCATTCGCAAACATTAAGCTATTATTTACAGGTACAACATCATCTGTTGCTGTATGCCAAATGAAACTTGGTGGGGTAAATCTATCTACATGCAACTCTAAAGATACTTCATTTAAATACTCAATTTCATTTGCTTTGTCTTTACCTAGCAAATTAACAATTGATCCACGGTGAGCATACTTACCTGCTGTAATTACAGGGTAACCAAGCAATAATCCATTAGGTTTAATTCCTTCGGCTTGATAACCATATTTTTGCAGAAAATCAGTATGCCAATAAACTCCTAAGCTAGCCGCCAAATGACCTCCAGCAGAAAATCCCGCTACCCAAATAGCATCTGGATCAATATGAAATTCTTTAGCATTTTTTCTAACATATTCTATTGCAGTGCTTAGTTCAGTTAAGGCTATTGGAAAATGGGCTGGCGTTAGGCTATAGTTCAATACAAAAGACTGAAATCCATAAGACATCATCTTAATTGCAATTGGCTCACCTTCTCGATCAGCAATTTCTTCATAGCCACCACCTGGGCAAATAATAATTGCTGGTCTCTTCCTGCCTTGAGCACATTTCTCTGTGTTTTGAATATAGCAATCTAATACTGCTTTTTCAGAAAGTGGTGAGTTTATTTTTTGTGAAAAATATCTCATTTTATCTCTTCTCTATTCTTTATTAGTCTTATTAACCACCTTTAATTTTGCGGATACTTTCTCTAATTCTTTTTTACTTAATGGATACCAGAAAGTTAAGATCAAAGCACCAATCATTAATAAAACAAATGGAACTAATGTTGCCAAAGCGTAAATTCCTCTTAGAACCTCTGGTGATTGTGTCAAACTACCAGTTGTTGATGCCTTATAACCAATTGCTGTCAAAATTGCACCACTAAAGAATGAATTCAAAGTTTGTGCAATTTTACGTCCAAACATATTTACACTATAAATAGTCCCGTCTTCACGCATCCCTGAAACATATTGATGGTAGTCAATAACGTCAGTCATAAAGGCCCAAGTCATAATATTAAACATAGAGAAACATAATGTAGTAAAGAAACTTAAAACTAAGTAAAGCCATACATTATGGATTTGCATAATGTAAACAACTAAATACAAAATTGACGACATAAATAAGGCAATTGAAACAATCTTTTTCTTACCAAATTTTGAAGCTAATGGTTTTGCAAAGAATGAAAGAACAATAGTATTGGCATAGTTAAACAATAATGCAATTGATAAAGCTTGCTTACTTTGGAAGTAAGTTGAAAACATATAAGTAGTTAAGAATGATGAAAAACTCGTTGATAAAACAATGACAATTTCTGCTGCTAAGAATGAAATTAGTGCACGGTCCTTAAATAATGAAGCGGCTAGTTTTCCACCCTTAACAGGATTTTTATGTTCAACCACAACTCTTTCAGTAGTTAAGGTGTACATAATTGTGTAGCAGATCATTGCTAATACAAAACAACCAATAGCACAGTAGAATAAACGAGTACCAGATAAAATTTGCTGTCCTGTCTTAGAGGTCGTATAAACAAGATATGGTAAAACAAATCCTGTACCACCAGCACCAATAGCAGAACCTACACTACGATAAATTGAAAGAGACGTTCTATCATCTGGATCAGAACTAATAGCAGCAGCTAAAGATCCATAAGGGATATTAAATGCAGATAAACAAGCAATATAGAAAATACTTGCACATGAAATATATGTAATCTTTGCTCCCATTGACCAACTTTGAATAAACGGCATATAGATTAGCAAAACTGACAATCCTAATGCCCACTTCATTGATTTAATCCAAGGATGAAAACGACCTTTCTTTCCTAAATGACGTTTATCTGCCATTCTACCAACGGCTAAATCAGTAAATGCACCAACAATTGTTGTAACCGATAAGATTGTCCCGCTAATAACTGGCGAAATTCCCAAAACGTTAGTAAAGTAAATTGATTCAAATGAGGCTAAAATACCCATTAAAAAGGTAGTACCTACATCACCAAAAGCGTAACCAATTTTATCTCTTAAACCAAACTTAGGTATTGGTTTTCCACCATTAACTTTTACAGCCAACGGCTGTTGATCACTCATTGCATCCATTTTTATTTCCTCTCTTTCTTAATTTTAAAAATTCGATATGTATATGGTTCAAATTTATGTAATCCTACACTTATTTTTTCATTATTTTCGTTAAGTATATTTTCTTTATCTACTCGTATATTCCTACTTTTATCAGACATATTGGCAATAAATATATACACGAAGTCATCATTTTCTCGTTCATATTTATAGATACCATCGTCCATTTGTTCAATAATTTGCTCACTGTTTGTTTTAATATATTTATCAATTACATAATCCCAAAAACAACTTTTCATACAATCTTCTGGCATTCCGCCTATATAGATTACATTTTTATTTTGATAAGTAATTGATCGGTTTCCGGCAACTGGTGCAATTGTTCTTACATCCTTCATTTCATGATCGGTATCAAATAAAGTTACTAAACCACTAAATCTATCCTCTTTTTTATCTACTTGAACTCTAGCCGCAGTTTTATCCTCACTAGAAAGATATTGGACGACATTTTTTACACCTAGCCAAATTCCTAGTTGCCCTAACCCGTTATCATTATTATGCCAATTTCCTTCAACCGTTCTATCTCCTGTTAAAGGTCCTAAAATTAATTCACCTCCGTTCTCAGAAAAGTACTTAAATTTATTTAATAAATCTTGGTCAACTGACCGAATATACGGAGCAATAATGCAATTAAACTCACTAAAATCAGCATTTGGTTGAATTACTTCAACTGATATTCCAAGTCTTGTAATTGCTTCATATACTTCCGTAAACGTTGGACGATATTGATATATTCCACCCGATTCTGTATTCATCTTACGTTTAGTTTCATCAGAATAAATTATTGCTACTTTTGCTTTTCGAACCGTAGTTTCTTTTAATATTGGTTTTATTCTGTTTAAAATCTGTTCACCTTTTAAGACATCCTCATAACCAAGATCTGGTGTTCCTGCTTGTGTAACAACTGCGCTGTGCGTTTGTTCAACACCAACACGTTGCCCACGATAAGGCCAATACAAAATCGAATTTAACCCTGCTGCATATCCTAAAAATACCTCTACAGGTAAATATCCTTTAGAGTAAGGTGGAACATAATTACCTATATATCCAACATGTGAAGTACACGTTTCTAGCAAATAAAAGTTACTAGTATCTTTTACATTTCTAAACAAATCAAGATTAATTGGAAAGTTCCAGTATTGATCAAACCTTGGATAAGTATCGTAGCCTGCGATATCCAGCTGATTAAATAATTCAAAGTTATTCAAGTTAAAGTTCATCGACGAATTATGAGTTATTGGAATTTTTGTATTATCAATTAATATTTGAATTATTCCAGAAGCAAAATCATTAACTGTATCAGCAGTAAAATCAGCAAAAGCATTTTCTAATCCGGTATTATGAGTAAATGGCGTTTTAGTCGGCATTACTACCGAATCGAAATTAGGATATCTTTCACTCCATAAATTTGTTCCCCAAGACTTGTTTAGATTTTCAATTATTCCGTATTTTTCTTTTAACCATCTCGGCCATAATTTCTTACACGATTCACAAAAACACTGGTCTACATGACATTTAAATTCATTATCAATTTGAATAGCAACAATGTTGTCAAAATCATTAGCAACTGCTGCAATTTTTTTAGTTAGTTGATAAACTTTTTTTCTAAAAACCAAATTATTCGTACAAACATGTTGTCTTGATCCATGTTCATCAACTTGACCATCTTTATTAACCACTCGTGCTTCAGGATAATGTAATGTAAACCATCTTGGAGGCGTTGGGGAAGGGATTCCCAAGATCACTTTAAGATGATGTCTCTTTAATTTCTCTAATAAGTTTCGAAGATATTCCATATCATAGTGGTTTTCTTCTGGTTCTAATTTACTCCAGAAAAATTCACCAATTCGAACCGTATTAAAACCAATTTTTTCCATATGGTCCATATCTTCTTCATTGATTTCATCACTCCATACTTCAGGATAAATTGAGGCCCCATATAAGTATTGAGAGCGATTAGGTTTAATAAATTTACGATATAACCAAGTAGAAATAAAATTTTCAAATAATTGTTGCTTTACACCTGACTTGATTTGCTGTTCATTATCTCTATATTTAACGGGTTCTAAATCACTCTGTTTTCTGACATCGCTTAAATACCATGAATTAAGAAAACTGTATACATCTAAAACCGGTAATCTATTTTTCCAGGCTAGATTATGAATAGCCATTCCATCGGAATCTTTATCGAAATAATTTCGATAATAATTAAAATAACGATACTCTGTTGCGAGAGCGACTTTAACTTTTTTCTTCAAGAAATAACTAACTTGAGCTTTTATCTCACCTCTTACATATTCTGGGTTAAATAAATGACCTAATCCTAGGATAACAACATCATCTTGATTAATATCAGTTTGTTTCCATTTGTCACCTTTATACGTTAAACTCTTTATTTCAAAATTACTTGAGGGAGAAAATTTTTGTTTAATTAGATTTGAAATATGCGATGGATTTATCACAATATTGTCATTGTTCTGAATAAAATAAAATTTCAAATTTTTCTCTCCTTTCTCAAAAAAATTTTTTAGTGTTCAATTATCATTGATATCTTTTATATCAAAGCGCTTTCATTGATATCTATGGTTATTATCTATCATATTGATTCATATAAATACCAGAACTTAATCAAATAAATGTTGTGATTTGATCATTTTTATATTTACAATTTCTTTTAACCGCATAATAAAAAAGCTAAGCATCCCGCAAAAAACAGCGGTAAGCTTAGCTTTTTACATTTAATTAATAGAACAACAAATTAATTTAATAAATCATTAAACACAATTACTTTTTAGTATCACCTTCCATTTCTTTTTTATATTGAAGGTTATCTTCAATTTTGAAAAATGGGTAATATACAAAAAATGAAATTATAAAAATTACAATCTGTAAGATAGCACCAGAAATGCCGCCAGTCATTATATAACCACCAATAATCATTGGGGTTGTACCAGGAGGTAATACTCCGATAGGTTTACCTACAATTCCAAATTGCATAGATAAATAGGTAATAGTAACTGTAATAATAGGCATTAATAAAAATGGAATCCACATAATTGGGTTAAAAACTATCGGGAAACCGAATAATACTGGTTCGTTTATATTGAAAATACTTGGAGCCAGACTTAATCTTCCAAGTTTTTTATATTGCTGACTTTTTGCAAAGAATGCCATAGCAATAACCAATCCTAAAGTTGCACCAGATCCACCAACAAATATAATATATCTAAATTCTGCAGAAGCGATATTTTTAACGGCATGACCTGCAGCCAAAGCAGCAGCGTTTTGGCTAGTTAATGAGAGCCAAATAGGTAACATTACGGAATTAGCAATAATTGATCCATGTAATCCTATGCACCACAACAAGTTAATTATTAAAAATACTGCCAGAGTTCCCCAAAAACTTGTTCCTAATTTAGTTAATGGTTGTGCAATTATACTTTGAATTAAGTTCTGAACGTTTTTATAAGGTGTTATTTCTACAATTAATCTAATTATCCAAATAACAATAACTGCAAAAAATCCAGGTATGATTGAATTAAAGGACTTCGCTACGGCTGGAGGAACACCATCTGGCATTTTTATTACAATATTTTTCTTAACTATAAAATGATAAACTTCAGTTGAAATTATTGCCATAATTAATCCTACAAATAGACCTGCACTACTAAAATAATTTGTGTTAATCACTGTAGTTGGATTATTAGCTATTTTTACAGCATTAGTTGGTATTACTAAAAAATACGCTGCTAATGATATCAATCCTGAACTTATACCATCAACTTTATAGCTCTCTCCTAACTTATATCCCATTCCAAATGTTGCAATCAATGCAACAATATTAAATGTTGCGTTATATGGATATAACAATGCTTGTTGAATTTGAGGATGTGCTTTTAAAAAGGAAAGATATGCTGGTATTGGAAAATCAGCCAATATCAAAAATATTGAACCAATAATAATAAATGGTATTGTTAAAACCATAGCATCTCTAAGAGCAGATAAGTGTTTCTCACTAGCTATCTTATTGGCTTTAGGTATTACTTTAGTTTGTAAAACACTCATAAACTTGTTCATAATAACACCTCATTACTCAATTGACTCTCCATTAGTTTTTATTACATTTTTATACCAATAAAATGATTTTTTTCTTTTTCTTTTTAAACTCCCCGTTCCATCATTTTCTTTATCTACATAAATAAAACCATAACGTTTTTTCATTTCACCAGTACCAACAGACACTAAATCTATAGGTCCCCAAGAAGTATAACCAATTACTTTTACTTGATCCTCAATGATCGCTTTCATCATTTCTTTAATATGATCATTTAAAAATTGAATTCTATAATCATCATTAATATCTCCACTCTCATCTTTTTTATCAATTGCTCCTAAACCATTTTCAACTATAAAGAGCGGCAATTGATATCGATCATACAACTGATTTAACGACAATCTTAGTCCAATAGGATCAATATCCCATCCCCACGATGTTTTTTTGACATAAGGATTACCATCAAGTTTCTCAACTTTGTCTTTTGAATTCATTTTTACCACTGAAGAAAAGTAATATGAAAACGAAATAAAGTCCACCGTTCCAGTTTTTAACGCATATAAATCTTCTTTTTTAAAATCGAACGTTAAATTTTCTTCTTTCCAGATTGACCTGCAAACGTTTGAATAGTATCCTCTACACATAACATCTGTATAATAAAAATCATTTTTCATGAATTTTTGTCTTGCCAGCATATCCTTTGGACGACAAGTAGCAGTATATGTTAGTGGCCATTGGACCATACATCCGATTTTATTGTTAGGATTAATCTCATGTCCCAATTTTACGGCTTTGGCGCTTGCCACCATCATGTTATGGCTTACTAAAATTTTAGTTTTAAATCGATTTTCATTGTCGTTAAAGAGAATTCCAGCCTGATGGTATGGCTCATTTTGATTAAGAATCTCATTTATTTCGTTGAAAGTTACCCAATAAGAAACATATTTATCATATCTTTCAAATACTACACGACAATATCGCAAAAAGAATTCTATTAATTTTTCGTTTCTCCATGACCCATATTTTTGTACTAAATTTAATGGGGTTTCATAATGTGATAACGTAACTACAGGCTCAATATTATATCTTTTTAGTTCTTTAAATATCTTGTCATAAAATTCTAATCCAGCTATATTAGGTTCTAATTCATCACCATTAGGAAATATTCTCGCCCACGAAATAGACATTCTGTAACATTTAAATCCCATTTCTGCAAACAGTTTAATATCTTCTTTATAATGATGATAAAAATCGATTCCCTCATGACTGGGATAATAAATATCTTTTAATGGCTTAGAATCTACTTTTCTAATATGCTTATCATTAGCTACTCTCTCTACATCAGCTATGTTCAGTCCCTTTCCATCAGCCAAATATGCTCCTTCAATTTGATTAGCCGCTGTAGCTCCTCCCCAAAGAAATGTATTATCTAATTTCATACCGTTCCCTCCTTACATTTTTAATTTATAGTCTTTTGATAGCGCATACAATGCCAAAAGGCATAAAAGGAATTTTGTTCTAACAATTCTTCCTTTTATGCCTTATTTTTTAAAACATAGTTTCAATATTAAATATTTAATTATGCTTCTACTATTTTTTATTATCAATAATCGAATTACTAGATCTTCTATCTTTCTCTAATGACATTGCTAGATTCATCTTAGTTTCATAAAAATGCTCAAAGTCATTTTGAAAAATTAATGAATACAAAACATCTAACACATAACTCACTGATAAATGAATGCTATAATCCCCAATATTTTTATAAAGAGATTCTTTGGTAGAAATATATAAAGTTTCATCACAAATCTTTGTTAGATCATTTTCTCCAATTGAAGTAATAGCAATAGTAGGTATATTATTTTTCCTGCATTGTTTCGCTATAAGTAAGCTATTATTCGTTTCCCCAGAGTAAGAAATTATAATAGCTATATCGCCGGCCTGCATAATTTCTGCTTCATACAATTGATAATTCAAATTAGAAGAAATCATAACCTTCTTTCCAATTTTCATCATCTTTTCTTTAAAGGAATAGGCTTGATTCAAATAAGTACCATAGGAAAAAATATGAATTTCCTCACTTTCGCTACAAATTTTACGACAACGAAGAAGTGTTCTCATATCTACTACTTTTTCAGTATCTTTAATCGTCTCAATATATAAATCAGTTATTTTAGACATAACTTCGCGTGCTGTATCTTCTCTTCTAAATGGAAAATTTACGTCTACATTTTGAAACTGCAAATTAAAATATTTAACTTCATTTAAAAACTTATTTTTAAAATCACTAAAACCAGTAAAGCCTAGCTTATGACATAATCTAATAATTGTAGATGGTGAAGTATATGTTTTTTCTGCAACTGTTCTTACTGTATCTTTCTCTATATTTTCATCAGCTTTTAAAAGATAATTTGCAACAACTTTTTCATTATTACTCATATTCTTTTTTTCTCTAAGTTGATCTTTAATAAGCATGATTCTAACTCCTTTCTTAGTATTAAATATATTTTAACCAATATAATTTGAATACGCTTAATTGAAAAATATTCGATGTAAGGACAATAAAAAAGCTAAGCCTCCCGCAAAAAACAGCGAGTAAACTTAGCTTTTTCTATCAAAATTTATAATTTAATCAAAAATATCTAACTCTAAGTCTTCAACAATATCCTTCAATAACTCTAATCCAGCAACACTATTGCCAGCCTTATCAAGTACAGGGCTAAAAATCCCAATTCCATATTTATGTGGAGCTGCTGACATTAAACCACCACCAACCCCACTCTTAGTTGGCACGCCAATTAAACGCGAATAGGTTCCTGATTGATTATAAAGACCCGTTGTCATCATCAGCGATTTAACACATCTAGCCTCTTCATCAGAAATAATCCGCTTGTTATCCCATGGCTTCACCCCACCATTTGCCAAAACGGCACCTAAATTAGCCAAAGAATGAGCTGTAACCATCATTGAGCACTGCTTAAAATACGTATCAAGGCTAGTTACCACATCTCCAAGCATCATATTTTTAGATTCCATATAATATGCAAGTGACCGGTCGAGATTACCAGTCCGTCTTTCAGAATGATAAATAATTTGATCTAAATAAAGATTAGGATCATTACAAATATCACGGGCAAATGATAAGATTTCCTCAAATGCTCCTTCTCCGGTCTTACTTACTACCATCGATGTTGTGGCAATAGCGCCGGCGTTAATAAACGGATTCAGTGGATATTTTACCTTTTCAATCTCCATATTAAGAATTGAATTAAAGGCAAAACCGGTTTGACGAAATTCAACATGCTTAAATACTTCTTGGATCCCCATCTTCTTTATAGCAAGCATCAAGGTAATTACTTTTGAAATACTCTCGATTGCAAATCGAACTTCACTTTGCCCAGCTTCACCGATTTCGCCATCATCTAAATCATAAAGCGCTACTCCTAATTGCTTAGGGTTAACTTCTGCTAAGGCAGGAATATAACTTGCAACTTTACCTTCTTTTTCCTTAGCTAAATTTTTCTGAACTAATTGCTCTAATTGAATCATAGCTATTTCTTTTCTATGAAAAACACACTCTCACTTTAAGCATAGATGATTCAATTGATTAGGTGAAATATTTGAGATTACAAAATAAAATATCAGCGATAACATGCACCGCTGATATTTTATTTTTTTACCAAAAACCAATTATTTTAGTCCAAAGCAGACCGCCGCCAAGCCATACAATATTCAAAAAGACACCGAAAATTGCGGACAATTTCCACCAATCTGATGATTTTACATATCCTGTAGTTGAAAGAAGTGCAGCTGGTCCAGCTGAATAAGGAGTCGTTGAACAAAAGATCGACCCTGCAAAGCCTAGCATTAATCCCGCCATTAGCTTTGGAACACCAGCTCCAAGTGCAATTGATAGAAAACCTGCTAAAACGGCTGAACTTTGCGTAGTAATAGATGGGAACATATAGTGAATATAGAAGTAAACCAAGAATAGAATTACTAAGACCCAAACCCAGTTAACGCCATGAAGCATTAGACCTAATTCCTTTGAGAACCAAGGGAAAAATCCTAATTTCATTAATTTCTGTGACATAAGCATCACAATTGATAGCCATACAATCAAGCTCCAAGCACCCTTTTGATCCATCATATCTTTAACAGTAATGACACCAGAAATCAGTAAAATTGAAACTGCGATAAAACCAACTAAAGTTGCATCAATTCCGATACTTGATCCTAATAACCATAAAAGTAGTGCCAAAACAAATACGCAAGCCATGATCTTTTCAGCAGGCGTCATTTTCCCCATTTCTTCAAGCTTCTTACTTGCCCATGCATTAGCATTAGGTGTTTCTTTAACTTCTGGTGGATAAATTTTATATAAAATAAATGGTACTAAAATCAGAGAAATAAGACCTGGAACAATTGCTGCTAAAAACCATTGCATCCATGAGACAGTAATTCCTTGCGTTTTTGCAATACCCAAGGCAACCATATTTCCAGCTAATCCAGTTAAAAACATGGTTGAAGTTACAATATTTACCTCGTATTCGTTAAAAATTAAATACGATCCTAACTTTCTTTGTGTTCCTTCTTTTGGATCTGACCCCATTTGTCTAGATAAGGCGTCAATAATTGGATACATAATACCATTAACACGTGCAATATTGCTTGGAATGGCAATCGCCATTAAGGTTTCAACCGTTGAAAGTGAATAAGCTAAGCCAATTGTTCTTTTACCAAAAGACCTAATAAATAGATAAGCAACACGTTTACCCAATCCTGATCTAATAAATCCAGCAGACATGAACAAGCACATTGCAATTAACCAAACAGTCGTATTCCCAAAAGATGCAGATACTTCTTTAATATTAAAAATATGAAGTAGCGTACCAATTGTAACAGCAACCAAAGTAGAACCAACCATCGGTAATGGTTTAGTAATACATGCCACGATTGTAGCAATAAATAAGGCAAATAAATGCCATGCAATTGGTGTTATTGCAGCCGGTCTAAAAGGTGTAATGATCCACAATACACATCCAATAATTACTGGAAGTATAAATCCCTTCCAATTTACTTTTGCTAACATTTGTATATCTTCTCCCCTAACCAAAGCTATTTGCTTTTACGAGCGTTCTCTATTGCTTGTTTAACAGCATCTTTAAATGCTCTACTAGTTGTACTTGCACCAGAAACTGAGTCCACGTCAGCAGAATTATGGTCGAGCATTTCTTGGGTCAATTTTGGTATTGCCTGACCACCCAAATCGCCAGATTCTTTTTCTTGAAGCGTTTCGATATTCTTTAAGTTTTGATTTTCATCTAAAGTTACACGAACAACAATTGGAAGATCATTAATCCCTTGATCGCTTGACCCAATTCCTTGATTTTTACCAGCTTCAAAATGCATCTTAACTTGATGTGCATCACTCTTTAAATCTTCATGAACTTGACTTGCGCTAGTAACAGCATCTGAAAGATCTACGTTATTCTTTATTTTTGCTGCATTAGTTCCAGCAATCTTTCCTGAAATTAATAAATCAGCAATTGAATTGGCCCCTAAATACTTAGTGGCAAAAATGTCTCCTAATTCTCCGGCTTCATATAAATTAGGAATTGCCTTTCCATCAAGTCCAATTACTTCACATTTAGAATTTCTCTGTGCACCACCATGTGTATGCAAAATATTATGACGAACAGGAATTGCATAGTATGGGCCTTCTTTTAAAGATCTCATAGTTTCAATTTTTCTGTTCAAAAACATATCTCGTTTTTTCACATCAGTTAAGAAATTAAAGTCTTCAACTGCATGCTTTAAATATGGCGCATCAATTTTTTTAGATAATTTTTCAATTGAATCAGCTTTAATTGCATATGAAATCAATTCTTTAATTTGATCTGCCTTAGCTGACTGATCGTTAGAAAGCTGCTCATATTGAGCTTGATCCATAATGATATGTGGATGATTTTGATTAGGAATCATAACCCAATTTCCATGATTGTACTTGTAGCCATGACGATCTTCTTCATCTTCTCTAAAGTAACGAGTTCCATCATCCCCTGCCACAAAAATTGACCCATTAAATAAGCTCTTCCAATTAATCATGTAAGCAAATTTTTCTCGTGGTTCATTTTGTCTAAGTGATAAGCCATGTGAATCGTAGTTAGACATATGCCATAATCGCGCACCTGCTTCAACAGCAAGATCAATTCCCTTACCACGGTTATACAAAGTACCAATTGGCGCAAGCGAGCCTTGACCTAAAAAGTCTTGAATCATACTTTGATTATTTTCAAAACCGCCTAGACTTAAGACAACTCCTCTTTTAGCAGCAACATTTACTTCTCTATTATTTCGCTTAATAACAGCACCCATTACTGTATTAGTTTCTGGATCTTGAATTAAGTGCTCTGCTGGCGATTCAAACCAAATATCAATTTTGTCTAATCGATCAAAAACTTGCTTACGAAGCAATTTCCAAAATCCGCCATTGTACATCCCTTTAGTCATACTTTGAGACTGCATAGAAGCTGCATCTTTATATTCTGGATATTCTCCATTTGGTCTTCTACCCGTTGGTTGAGCTTCAATTCCAAAATACTTTTTTGAATACTCCTTCATTTGCATTACATTTTTGATAAAGGTATCTAAAGCTTCTTCATCATACTCAAATGGATAATAGGTCTGCTTATAGTATTCTTTCAGTTGATCGAAATTTGATCCCCAAGCAAAAGCACCGCCAGCATATCTAGTATTACCACCTTCGCTTCCTTCAGGAGCAGCATCAATCAAAAGAACTTTTGCATTATTATCAGCAGCAAAACGCGCTGCACCTGCTCCGGCGCCACCAAAACCAATTACAATTACATCATATGTGGCATCCCAAGATACTTTCGTCTTATACACCATATGCTCTTCTCCTCACAAACTTGTTTCATCCTTTACACATAGCAATTTATATCTCTTTATAAACTTTTTCTAGTGGGTAATTGTGAATAAAATTGAACTACTCAACTCTATAAAACCGCATATATCATAGCTTCCTTGCAATTGTGAAAAATGTAACTTATAATTAAAAAAGATTAGTTTATAAAAAATATTTATAAAAGAGATAATAATATGAACGATAAGGATCTATTATATTTTTGCAAATTAGTTGAAACGCAGAACTATACCGCGACTGCTAATTCATTCAACGTTACACAACCGACAATTTCGATGGCGATCAAGCGACTTCAAAATAGATTTGATGATCCCTTGATTTTTCAAAAGAATCGCAAAAGTAAAATTACACTCTCACCCGCAGGTGAATTACTTTATCAGAAAGCCAAATATCTTTTAAAAGAAATGGCAAGTATCGATTACGACGTTAAACACGCCAATATTAAAAAAATTAGAGTAGCTTTTTCTGGGATTGCTGGTAGTATTTATATTCCTGAAATTATAGAAAAATTTTATAAAGAAGATATTGTTAACCTGTTAGATGCTCGCTTAGAAAGAAGTGCGACTGCATTTAAAGATTTAAATAATGGCGATGTAGACGTTGCTATCTATTCTTGGATGGTGCCAATCAACGATCCTGCCTATTTTATCCGTAATTTAGATAGAACAGAGTTAGTTATCATTACCGGTAAAGATGATCCTTGGAAAAATAAAAAAGTCATTGATGCCCAGGAATTAAGAAACCGCAAGTTTGTGGCCAGACAAAAAGGTTACTTAACCAGAGAATGTTTGGAAGAAGAGGCAAAGCTCGGCGATTTTACTCCAAACATTTTATACACGGCTCGAACAATGAAGCTAATGATCGATTTAGTTAAAAGAAACGTTGGTATTGCTCTAGCAATGGAGAATTCCGTTAAAGAGGAAAAGGATCTCCACATAATTCGTCTTCGTTCAGGACAAAAACTCTGGGCGTACATGCAAATTGCAATGAGAAAAAGTTTTATTCCCAATAAATATCAAAAACAAGGAATTGACATTCTTCGGAAGTTCCATCTAAATTAAACAAAACCAACTAAGCACTGAATGCTTGGCTGGTTTTTACCTGCACGTTTACTTGAACTTAATATATACTTTTAAACTTTTCCATCAAAAAAACTAAGTACTTTTATTCAGTACTTAGTTTTTTCAAATGCTTATTTTTAATCAATAGAAGGAATTTCTCGAGTTTCAGCTAATTTCTTATACCAATATGCACTCTTTTTAGCATAACGCTTCTGCGTCTTAAAATCGACATAGAATAAGCCATAACGCTTAGAATAACCGTTTGTCCAAGAGAACATGTCTTGCAATGACCAGACAAAGTAACCATGAACTGGAATGCCAGCTTCAATTGCCTTAGCTACCTGTTCCATATGCTGCTTTAGATAATCAATTCTTGGAGTATCATCAATAATCTTATCTTCTCCTTCAAACTTATCCTTATAACCCATTCCGTTTTCAGTGATATAGATTGAATGAACTAAAGGATAATCATCGTAAACACGCTTCAATTGATCATACATCCCTTGTGGATAAATGATCCAATCCCAGTCAGTTGCTGGTAAGTCCTTAGGGTGAATTTCTTCACCAACGCCTTTCATACGGTTGACATCAGTTCCCTTTTCACCAGTACCGTTATGAATGATTTCGGTGTCTCCATGATATTCTTTCATAAACTTCGAGAAGTAATAGTTAACTCCCACAAAGTCTAATTGTTTTGCAGCTTTAAGAAGTACTTTTTCATCTTCTGGCTTGATGTCAATCATTTGTTGACCATTAGCATCAATAATCTCTTTTACTAAAGCAAGCGTATGCTTAGAATACTTACCAGCTAACGTTCCATCAAGATAAAACTTATTTTCTAAAACGTCTTTTAATTCAGCAGCATGCTTGTCACCTTCGCTGTCTGTTGCTGGATAAACAGTTTGAAGAGCATGAACAATACCAATTTGGCCAGTATAGCCTGCTTCTTTATAAGCATTAACAATTCGGGCATGAACTAGATTCTGGTTATATTCAGCTTTAAAACACTTATCAAGTTGATCCTTGTATGCAGGAGGGAATGTTCCACCAACATATTGTTGACCAGCCATTGATGTAGGTTCGTTAATGGTAATCCAGTATCTAACTTCGCCAGCATACTCCTTAAAGCAGAACTTAGCATATTCAACAAAAGCATCTAACATTTCTTGTGATAGCCAGCCGCCCTTGTCTTGTAAGGCTTGTGGTGTATCAAAGTGATGAAGCGTTACGAAAGGTTCTACGCCTTCTTCATGACATTTCTTAAATAACTTGTGGTAGTATTCAACACCTCTTGGCTCAATTCTTCCTTCACCTTCAGGGAAAATTCTTGCCCAGTCAATTGAAACTCTAATTGCGTTAATGTGAAACTTTTTACATAATTCTAAGTCTTCTGGATAACGGTGGTAAAAATCACAAGCTGGATCTGGATTAATTGTTCCTTGTTCACGCAAGTACTTATCCCAGATTACTTCACCTTTACCATCTTCTTTTGTTGCACCTTCACATTGGTAAGCAGCAGTTGCACCGCCAAAGTAAAATCCTTTTGGAAATTTAAATTCTTTCATTAATTTTTACCTCAATTATTTATCTTCATTCTTGCCTTCAAGGCTATCAACAACAAACTTAAATGCTAAATCAGGTTTTTGAGTTAATTCAATGTACTGACGTCCAGTAGTAGTGACTAATTTAGAACCGTCATGATCAGCAATTTCTTTCAAGTTATCCTTCATACTATCCATCTGTGGAGCCAAAATAATTAAGTCCATATCATGAATAATATCCATGTGTTGACCATAAGCACGAGCTGCTGCGTGAAGTGGCAAATTACGTTCTTTAGCCATCTTGTTTAAGGCCTTAGCTAAGATACCTGAAGTACCACCACCGGCACAGATAACCATTACGTTAGTATCTTTGGTAATACCTTCTTTAGCTTCTTTGTCAGTAGCTGCAAGACTAGCAGTTGAATCATCAGTAGCAGTAGCTACGCCAGAAGCTTGTTCTGCAGCAAGCTTAGCTTGTTCTTGTTTGTATAAGTCATTGTCATAGAATTTAAAGAATGGAAGCCAAATTAAAGTATCAACAACTAAAGTTAAAATTACATAAACAAATGATAAACCAGCAAAACCAGAAGATACGATAATACCAATTGGAGCTGGAACAGTCCAAGGTAAAGTGTTGTATAAAGCGTTCATGTGAAGAACTTGAACAAAGAATTTATAAGCACAGACATTGAACATTGGTGTTACCAAAAATGGAATGAAGAATACTGGGTTCATGATAATTGGAGCACCAAACAAAATAGGTTCGTTAACTGAGAAACATCCAGGAATAACGGCGGCTTTACCAGCAGCCTTGTTTTGAGCTGATTTAGCTAAAAGTAAGAAGATGAATGGAACTACGAAAGTTGATCCAGTACCACCCATGTTTATAACGTAGTCTTGACAGTTAATAGTTAAAGCATGGCTTGCTTGCATTCCTGCATGAACTAATTGTTGGTTTAAGCCAACGTTAGTAGTCTCAATTGCAGCTACGGCTGGTGCAACAATTGAAGGACCTTGTACACCAACGAACCAGAAGAATGCCATCGCACCAGCAACTAATGCTAAACCACCATAAGTATCACTTGCGTGGAATAATGGTGAAAGAACCTTTACTACACATTCTGATAAATTTGCACCAAAGAGTTGGTTTAAAATAATTTGAACTATCCAGAACAATGCAACTGAGAAAGTCATTGGGAAAATGTCTTTAAAAGTTTGAGCAATGTTTTGTGGTACAACATCAGGCATTTTAATAGTTACATTGTTCTTAACACATGCATAGTAAATATTAGGTACGATCAAACCAACAATATATGAAGCGATTAATCCTTGCGTACCTAAGTAAGTTAAATCTAATCCATTTTTACCAACTTTAATAGCAATAATAATGAATGAAATTTCAGCAGCCAAGATAACGTTCATTGGATTAATCTGGTTTGTCTTAGGAAGCTTTAAGTTCTTATAATCAGTTAAATTCTTCGCACAAGTTGCAGTTACATATAAAGCAAGCAAGCCCATTGAATAGCTATAAGGCAAAACCAATGCGTTTTCTACTGCCTTTGGCCAATAAAATCCCCATGCGTTTGGTACATATGCAATCAGCGTAAACAAACTTGAAAACAAAATAATTGGCATGGCAGCAATAAAGCCGTCACGAACTGCTGAAACATATGGATTAGCCGCTATTTTTTCGAATTTTGGCTTCATTTTATCCATTGCTTTGGTAAAACCATTCATCTTTTCTTCCTCCTCATCCTAAGTTTAAAAATCATTTATTTTTAAACTACTTATTCAATACTATTTCCTTCGAGCTTATTTACTCGTTCATAAAGGTTAATAATTGTCCTCATCTGATCCTTTAAAAGCATTGTGGTCATCAATGTATCTTGTCCATGGACCATAATGAAGGTTACATCCATATCATCTCCTCCAGCTTCTTTACTCAAGAGCTTAGTCTGTTCATTGTGAGCTAAGTTGATTGATTCCTCCGCCTTCTTAACAAGTTCTTTTGCTTCAGTAATCTTTCCTTCACTAGCTTTATCCATTGCCTGCATTAAGTAAGTTCTTGCATCCCCTGAATATGCAACAATTGAAAAACCAGTCATTGAAATATCTTTTTTAGTAATTTGATTTTCTGCGTCCATTTTTATTCTCCTTAGATCAATCTCTGAATATGAATTGTTAAATATGTTTGTTCGCTTAACGATAACTTTATTTCTAATTTTTCTTGCATTAATTCTTTTATTCTCTGAACTATTCTCCAAGCCTTCGAATAACTAGCTTCTATTTCTCCAATCATTCCCTCGGAAATAGGTAAATTAGCTGGCTCATGATTATTAAGCCGATTAATAAAATACTTCAAATGAACTAACAATCTGTCATAATCGTTGGCATTTTTTTGCGTTCGATATATTCCATTCCTTTCCAGTTCTTTTTGAACAACTTCGATAATTTCATCATTTCCTGTCTGACTCTTTTCTTCTTCAACGCTTCCACTAGTATGAGCATTGATAAAATGAAGAGCGATACTCTTATGTTCTGATTCTGGAAAAGAAATATCTAAACTATTCCGAAAACCTTTAATTACATCATCCGCGATTTGATAAGCAACTGGATAGTTATCACTTAAATCTGGTAAATAATTAACATCATCATCGCCATTGATTAAGCGTTGATATGCACCAAACAAGTGTGTTGTTAAAGTTACGTAGATGTAAGGTTCAGCAGCAAAATGATATTTTGCCTGCACTTGATCAATTAAGTCATAACTTGTAGTTACAAAATCTAGCGGTACGTTTGATAACAAAGTTGTTAGATCATTAACGGTATTTTTATCTCTTATCTCAAATATCTTGTCGACATTCTCTTCTTGGATTAAATCTCCTTTTTGCTTATGAAAAGCAACACCCCTTCCCATAACAATGTTTTGTTT
Organism: Lactobacillus paragasseri; assembly: GCF_003584685.1. Taxonomy (NCBI): domain Bacteria; kingdom Bacillati; phylum Bacillota; class Bacilli; order Lactobacillales; family Lactobacillaceae; genus Lactobacillus; species Lactobacillus paragasseri. The sequence goes on along the minus strand of NZ_AP018549.1, from coordinate 525,277 downwards.
ATTATTCCTGGTATGAACAATAGCAACATTATTGTTTAATATTTGAACTATTCGGTATTCCATCTCTCACCCCTCCAGGAAAAATAAAAAAACCACGAATTTTAATACGAGATTACAGTTAGTCATCTGTATTAAAAATTCGCGGTTTTGCCTAATCGTATTAGTAACAATCCACATTTATTTTTGCTTACACATGTATATTAGCATGTAATCCGTCTAATGTAAACGCTTTTATTAGAATTACTTTATTTTATTATTTATTGTCCCTAAATAAAAAGAGATTGGTTTCAATTCCAATCTCTTTTTGCGTGCGGTTTTTCTAAAAATATAAATCTTAACTTTTTTTAATAACTTATTCTAAACTGTCTTAATTCTTATTCTTGGCGTCTAAAGGTCTGCCCTTCCAGTCATAATATTTACGGCTGAGACGATTCTTTTTATTATCGAATACCACCAAGCGATAAAGGGCATAAATAGTACCAATCATTGCAAAGCCTTCAATAAAAATATTTTTAAAGAAAAGTTGTGGAATATTAATCGCAATTACAAATATTGTCCAATATAATACTCGCTTACGTCGTGCTTCTTCTTCGCGGCTAACTTTCTTTGTCTTCATAAAAATCATCTCTACCGTTTCTAAATAATATTATTAACTATGCTTCTTTAGCAGCTGCTGCATATTTAGCATTACGCTTCTTCATTTCTGTTGAGTACCACCAGAAGATTAAAATGTAAGCAGCAATGGCTAAGATTGCATAAACAATGAACATTCCTTGATGCTTCCAAGCGTTACCTACTAAGTAACCTAAGAATTTTTCAATAGGACCTTCCATAGTAGTATCTGATACTAAAGTGTGAGCAGGAATGTTAGCACCAACTTGGTGAGCTACTTGAGTTACGAATGGAGCAACTAAAGTACCTGCCCAAAGGAAGATTGGTAATTCAATGGTACCAATGATAATCATTCTAATAATCTTACCACGAGTTACAACTAACAAGGCTGGAGTAACACCCATGGCAATAATACCACCTAAAGGCATTAATCTGTTGCCTGGAATAACCATAGCTTCAACCATCATAATTGGAGCTAAAACATTGGCAGCTGCCCAAATTTCAGCACGTCCAGCGATGAATGGCCAGTCAAGACCAACATTGAATGTACGTCCCTTAAATTTTGAAGTAGCGAAGTTTGAAATACCTTGTGATAATGGTTCAACAGAAGCAATGAACCAAGAACCAATAACTGAGAACAACTCAATACATGCACCGGCTGTGAAGGAAAGAGTAAACATTGTCTTCCAACCTTGTTCAGTTGTAAAGTTGTAGCCAGCAAGTAATGAAACAAAGATACCTAAGTAAACACCAATTGCGAAACGACTGCCCCAGAAACCAATTTTTTCATTTAATTTAGCTGAGTCAAAGTCGTATTTATCAAGCCATGGTAAACATTTATCAAAAAACTTATTGAAGACCATGATTACTGGGTTCATCATGTAGTTCATGTGAGTAGTAGTCATTGGGTTGCTTGATGGAGCATCTAGCAAGTCGTCAAAGGTTGGCTTCATTAAGTCTGAGTTGACGATCTTTAAGTAACCAATAAGTAAAATTAATAAAGTTGCTAACCAAAGTGGTGCGCCGCAGAATACTGCAAACAAACCAACGAAAGCTGAGTGCCAAACATCAAAGATATCGACATCTAATGTGTTAGTTCTCTTGAAGATTAACATTAAAACATTCAAGATGATTAAAACTAACAAGAAGTACAAAGTATATGGTGAACCCCAAGTAATAGTAGCAAGTGGTGCCCATCCCATATCCATGATATCTTTATGCATACCAGTATTCTTAACGAATTGATTCATCGCTGGTGCAAAACTGGTAGTCAATAAGTTCATAACATCGCCGATCGCCGTTAAGGCAATGGCTAATTTCATACCACCTTCAAGAGCCTTACTAAATTTAACTCTGAAACATAGAGCAATAATAGTAAGAACAACCAACATGATTGTTGGTGCTCCCATATCAATTAAAGGCTTAAAGATAGCATTCGCAAAATCAATTATCGCGTTCATTTTCTATTCCCCCAGGAATAACTGCTATTCGTTTTCTACCTTTTTAACTACTTCTTCAACCTTGTCATAAACAGGTTGAGCCATTGCTGGAATTCTGTAAAGAATTGGACCTGCTTCAATTAAAGGAATTTTAGGTTGAAATGCTAAATCAGTTTTAGCAATAGTCAAGTATGCATCATAGTGATTAAGCATATCTTCGTTTACATCCTTAATCATCACAGCATCAACATGAACATTGTGTCCACGTTTCTTCATTTCTTCTTCAACAGCATCCTTAATTTGGTGAGAAGAGTTAACCCCTGCACCACATGCAGCTAATAACTTAACTTCCTTTGCCATAATAAATACCTCCCAAAAAATATCTTCCTATTCTTGCTATTCTTGCTTAAAATTCTCACTCATAAAATCAAATATTTCTTTAGTTGAAGTGAGATTAAACAGCCTAATTAAATCTTCAACTGGCGTTGTGGATAAGAACCCCATAATCTGTGCTAGGACATTTGCCTGTCCTTCCGGATCATTGTTTAAAATCATAAATAAGAATTTAACTTCTAAACTTTCATCCGGAGCAATCATATTTTGAAACTTAATTGGATGTTTCAAAGCGATTGGAACAATCAGACGAGCATTTACAAATTCGCCTTCTGTATGAGGAATTGCGACATTTGGCAACTCTTTCGAAATTGGCGAAGTGTCAATTCCAGTTGGATAATGCTCTTCTCTTTCAATAATATGTGAAAGGAAATTTCCTTTTACATAGCCAGCCTTTAATAATTTACCATAGACCTCTTTTAGGACTTCTGCCTTACTTGTCTTGTCGCTGGTAAAAACTGCGTCAGGAGCAAATAAACTAGTTGCCACTGTCATATGAACCACCTTTCCAGTATCTGTAAACGAACTTTTACTTTTGTTTTTATATGTTAGATATTGTTCATTTACTACACCATTATCATATAATACTGTTCGTTAAATTACAAGCGCTTTCAAAAATAATTTTGAACTTATTTTTGCATAAAAAAATGGAACATATAATCATATGCTCCATAAGTTTCTATTAATAAAAGTTGAGGGAAATTTATAAATATTGTAGTTTATTGCGCTTATTATTTATTCATCAAGTGGAGTTGTTTTAATTACATCCCCACTTAAACCGACTTGATAACCTTGTTCAATCTTATCTTTACGAGAAGGGTGAACGACTTGGAACTTTCCGCATTTAACTACGCGTGGATTCAGACTCTTAACGCCTTCAGGTAAAACAGCGTTAGTACCATGAATTACAGCCACAATTACCTTGTAGCCCTTCTTAGTTATCTGAATTGGAGCATAGTGAAGAGTATCATTATAGAGTTCTACAATAGTACCTTTTGGCATGTAGAACATTCTAGCTTCAGTATTTGGATCAACAAAATGCTTCTCTTCCAAAGTTTCACGCTTACCAAGCACCATTAACACATCATCAAGCATAATGTTCACTTCTGAACATTGGTGATATTCAAATGCTGTAAAGGTATCGGAATGCCCTAATGTAACACCAGCATCAATTGGAATTTCACCAAAAATATCACGCTTTACAGCAAGCATAGTATAAGTGTCAGCTAGTTCAGGAATGTTAGCAATATACTTCATGCCGGTTTCGGGAATTGGAACCTTCTCCATTACCTTATAAACATCATCTAAATTAAAGTCATTAGTGTAGAGTACACCGTATTCTTTAAAAGATGGATCATCCAAAGTTAAAATCTTATATTGGGGATTTGCTTTTCTAAATTCTTCTAATTTACTCATGTTATTACCCCATTCTAACTAATCGTGATATACACCTTCAGCCCACTTCTTGTTTTCTTCGTCAAAGAAGTGTTCATTGTCCTTTTGGTCAGGATTTGATTTAGCAATACTATCGATCTTTTCGATTAACTTCTTGTTTTCTTCAGTTGGTTGATACTTTTCATTCAAAAATGCATCAGCAATGTAGAAAATAAAGTCTCTTCCTAAAACAATACCGCCCATACCTAAGACGTTAGCATTTAATTCACGCTTAGCATACTTAGCTTGAGCAACATCGCCAACCATTGCGGCACGAATACCTTCATTCTTATCAGCCGCAGTTGAAATACCAATACCAGTACCACACATTACAATACCAACATCAGCTCTGCCGTCAGCAACAGCTTCAGCAACACGCTTACCATACATTGGATAGTGAGTTCTAGTGTTGTCATAAGTACCAAAGTCTAAGACTTGGTATCCTTCTTCTTTCAAATGGTCAGATAATGCCATCTTAATTGGCGTAACAATGTGGTCATTACCTAATGCAACAACAGTATGTTTATCAATCTTTGGATCTACAAATTCTGGTTGTGGTCTATCATTATCAAACATTTTCAAGCCTCCTCTAAATCATTTTTTCAAGCATGTCTAAACGAACTTGGTGACGTCCGCCTGCATATTCAGTATGCAAGTAGTAATCAATGATTGATTCGGCAAGCTTTTCACCAACAATGCCACTACCAATTGCCAAGGCTTTAGCCCCGTTGTGCATAGCAGTCATGTGTCCAGTTCTTTCTTCGTTAACATCAGCAGTTACCATGCCCTTAACCTTGTTTGATGCCATTGCTGAACCAACGCCATATTCATCAAACATAATAGCCTTCTTAATACCATGGTCTAAGACTTCATGCGTAACTTTTAAGCTAGATTCTACAAAGTCTTCTGCTGGTTCTGGCGTTACATCTAATACTTCATAGCCGCCATCTTCTAGATACTTTTTAACTTTTTCTTTTAATTCAAAACCTTTTTTGTCACTACCAATAACAACTTTCATGTTGTTCTCCTTTCGCTATTCACTACCCTGATATAAAGTCGTGATTTGGCTGTAATGCTTTACGATATCCGGATCAAGCCCAGGACTTGTAATCAAACCATCAACATCGTATAAGTGATAAAACTCATAAAAGTCATTGCGGTTAATATTGTGATAATCAGCCACAACATACTTTTTACGTGAGCGATTTAATCCCAAGCCTTGCGTCTGTCCTTCTTCTAAGTTAGCAGTCATCATTGAGGTGTCCTTGATTCCGTTTACGCCAACAAAGCCACGATCAAAAGATATTCCTCTTAACTGATTATTTGCCAATGCACCTATAAATGCTCCGCTAACTCTGCGATATGAGCCACCAATCAAAATTAGTTCATAATTGTTTGGATTCTTTTTAGCTGCTTCAAAAACAGGTAAAGAATTAGTAACAACTCGTAATTTTTTTTGATTCAATTTAGCAACCATAAACTCTAAGGTTGTTCCTGGTCCAACATAAATAGTTTCGCCATCTTGAACAATCTTACTTGCAACTTCAGCAGCTGCTTTTTTTTCAGAAATGTTGATTTCTCTTTTTTGCATATAATTCTTTTCAACTGAATCTTGCTGAGAAATCACTTGCGCTCCCCCATGAATTCGCATCACTTTACCAGTCGTATTCAATTCATTGAGGTCTCGTCTAATTGTCATATCTGAAACTTGCAACGCCTTAGCCAATTCATCAACGGTCACAAACCTTCTATCAGTCACAATTTCTAAAATATTTCTTAATCGTTCTCTTTTTAGCATTGTTCACCTTAATTCTATTTGGCTAACCAACTCATTACATCTTTATTATAAATGTTCATTTATGTTTGTCAAAGTTAATTTGTGTTCATTTTCATTAAAAATTGCCAAATAGCCCTTCTAAGCCGTATTATAGCAACGATATCGCTTACAAATAAAATATTTAAATTTTTTGTGAACTTTCAAACTCACAAGTTAGAACAGCTCAAATTTCACACTTGACTTTTTTCCTATAACTTAGTTAAATAAAAAAGAAATATAAGTGATGACCTTTAATTTAGTCCTGTGAGGCTATCAAGGAAGTCTGCGCGTAAACTATTTTTTGCATAGTTTTAAACAGAAACGACTATCTTAAAGGTAATTCTTTAGATAGTCGTTTTTTCTTTAGGTCATCCAAATGTCGTTTTCAAGGAGGAAAAAATGAAAAAGATGCCTAAAGACACATTTCATAATGATGATGCGATCTTAGACGTTTATGAAAAGCCTGAACTTGGACAAGGAATTTTGCTTTCAATGCAGCACTTGTTTGCCATGTTCGGTTCAACCGTTTTAGTTCCAATTTTAGTCGGAATCAATCCAAGTATTGCCTTGCTTTCATCTGGTGTAGGTACATTAGTCCACATGCTTCTTACCCACTTCAAGATTCCAGCATACTTAGGTTCAAGTTTTGCCTTTGTTGCTACTATGCAAGCCTTAATGAGACAAGATGGCTATCCAGCAATTGCTCAAGGTGCGATTGCTGCTGGTCTTGTATATGTAATTGTAGCTTTAGTCATTGCAAAAGTTGGTTCTGATTGGGTTAATAAAGTTTTGCCACCTATTGTAGTTGGTCCAATTATTATCGTAATTGGTTTATCTCTAGCAACTACTGCCGCTAACGACGCCATGATGAAAGGCACTAAATACAACTTAACCTACTTTGGAGTTGCAATCTTCACATTAGTTATGACACTAATTTTCCAAATGTGCTTTAAAGGCTTTACTAGTCTAGTTTCCATTATGCTTGGAATTGTCTGTGGTTATGCCTTATCTTGCGTCTTAGGAATTGTTGACTTCTCTGGTGTAGCAAAAGCCGCTTGGTTCTCCATGCCAGCTTTAGATGTACCTGGAATCAGCTACCACTTTAAATGGTATCCTGCAGCTATTTTAACTATGGCTCCAATTGCCTTTGTTACTATGACTGAACACATGGGACATATTATGGTTCTTAACTCTTTAACCAAGAGAAACTTCTTTAAGAATCCTGGTCTTCACAGAACTATGATGGGTGATGGTCTTTCAACAATTATTGCTGGTTTCATCGGTGGTCCACCTACCACTTCTTATGGTGAAAATATTGGTGTTTTGGCAATGACTAAGGTTCACTCAGTCTGGGTATTAGCTGGAGCTGCTGTATTTGCAATTATCTTTAGCTTTGTTGGTAAAGTCGCTGCGGTTATCGAATCAATTCCAATGCCAGTTATTGGTGGTATTTCTTTCCTATTATTCGGAACTATTGCATCTAACGGTCTTAAGATCTTAGTTGACGACAAGATTGATTTTGGTGAAAAACGTAATATGTTAATTGCCTCAGTTATTTTAGTTATCGGTATTGGTGGTGCCTACCTCCAACTTGGTAATTTCCAATTAACTTCAGTCGCTTTATGTACAATCTTCGGTATGTTAATGAACTGGATCTTACCTAAGAAGGCAGCCAGTGAAAAAGCATTAGAAGCTGAAAAGAAAGAAAAAGAGCAAAAATACTTTAATTAGTTGAATATATGAAAAGAGCTAGAACCCGTGTAATACGGATTCTAGCTTTTTTAGTAGTCCATTCTTGTTCAAATCTATATTGTTGCAATATATACTCCTTAAAAAATGGCAAAGTAAATGCAACCTCTCCATAATTTGTAGCTTTAATAATTTCATCGTCTAATAAACGTCTTCGATAATTAGCAATAAAGTTACTTGGTTGATTTAATTTTTCTCGTATCTCTTTAATAGTTACCCGTTCGTTTGAGCTTTGTGCCATTGCCAAAACAAATTTTTTATCTTGTTTCGACAAATTACTAAATATTTTTGTGTATCTCTGTGTATCTTATTGTATTTTTATTGCTAAAAAATATTGATAATTCATCTAATAAAGTATTTACTAAACTCATTTCGATATTCCGTTGGCGTCTTATGTTTCCATTCTTTAAAATTTCTATTCAACACCCGTGCATTCGAAAATCCACTCTCAAACGCCACCAATTCAATTGACTTATTTGTGCTCAACAACAATTCTCTAGCGTGCATCAAACGAACCAGCTTTAAGTATTTACCCATGCTCATATTATTGCTCTGCTTAAGTTGCCGATTCAGAGTTACATGCGAAATATTAAATTTATTTGTAATATCACTAACCTGAATATCTTCTTGAAAATGATCATTAATATATTTAATTATTTCATCCCCCAAGGGAAGATTAGGACTTCTAGTAACTGGCTCTCTCTTATTAAAATTCTGATCAAGTAAGACAATAATTCTCATTAAATGACTCAAAATCATAAAACGTCGAGCGTCAGTCAAGCTTTTTTGACACAATTCACCAAGTTCAACAACTTCTTTTTTTAACTCCTTATAAGCAGTTTGATTATTAGTACTATTTTTACCTAATAAATCAAGATTCCAATTGATACTCGTTGGATACTGGCTCAATAAAAAGTCATCATCAATAATAAAACCTTCATACTCCCAGTCTTCATTTTCACCTGAAGCACTATGAATTTGCCGGCGGTTAACTAGCCAGATATCGCCGCTATCGAAATGGTAAGTTTTACCCTCAAGTGCAAAACGCAAATCTTTCCCTTTAATTAAATAGTTTAGCTCAATTCCCTGATGCCAATGCTCTGGCTCATTTACCTGATTATCATGATAAAAATAAAATGGCAGTCTTTGATTATTTTGAACTTCCTCATGCTCAGCCATTGTAATCCCTTTCAAAATAATTACTTCTTAGTTACAGAAATTACACTTAGTTTCTATTTATAAATGGTATCTTAATAGTGTAAAAAATACGAGGAGGAAATAAAAATGATTAAATTAATCGCCCTAGATACAGACGGTACACTTTTAAACTCTAAAAATAAAATTCTTCCCTCTACTAAAGCAGCAATTAAAAAAGCTTTAGATCAGGGAATCAAGGTCGTACTTTGCTCTGGTCGACCAATCGCGGGGCTTGCGCATTTCATGAAAGAACTTGGAATTGAAGGCAGTGATCAATATGCCGTAACTTTAAATGGTGCAATTACGAAAACCGCAGACGGAAAAATAATGACGCAAGATCTTGTCAGCAATAAGCTTTACCGCGAGCTGACTAAATTTGCTAAAGAGCAAAAAGTTCCTTTCAATATTGTTGATCCAGATTCAAGAATTATTACCGCCGACCGTAACGTAGATTACTTTGAATTATTGCAAGCATGGGAGAATACTGCTCCCATGTTCATTAGAACTCCTGATGAAATGCCTAACGACTTTCAGATTTCTAAAGGCTGCTTTGTTGGCGATAAAGCTCTTCTTGATCAATTTGAACCAATATTAAGAACAAAGTTTGATCAAGATTTATATATTGTTCGTGCAGATGACCATTTCTTAGAATGTCTACATCCAAATGTAAACAAAGGAAACGGTTTGAAAGAATTAGGTGAAAAGATTGGCATTAGCACTAACGAAATGATTGCTTTTGGGGATGAAAGAAATGACATTTCTATGTTTGATATCGTAGGAACTGCTGTGGCTATGGGTAATGGAAGTCAAGAAGCTAAAGATCACGCAAACTTTATCACTGCATCAAACGATGATGACGGCATCGCAAAGGCTTTAGATAAATTTATTTTTTAATAAATTATTAAAAGGAGACTGCAAAATGACAAAATTAATTGCCGTTGATATGGATGGTACTTTCTTAAGAGACGATAAAAGCTATGATGAAGAAAAATTTGCTAAAATCTACCAGGAATTAGAAAAAAGAAACATTATATTCACAGTTGCTAGTGGTAATCAATATTATCAAATTACTACTTTCTTTAAGAAATTTCCTGCTGTAGTTTACGTTGCAGAAAATGGTGCCTTAGTTAGAACCAAAGAAAAGATTCTAGCCCTACATGCTTTCTCTGAAGAAAACGTTAAAAAGATTGAAGATTTTCTTTTAAAGCAAGCTGAATTACAATTTTTAGTATCAGGAGTAGAGTGTGCCTATTTTCCAGTTCAATTTACGGACGCTTATTACGAAATCTCTACTAAGTATTACTATCGTTTAAAGAAAATACACGACTTTAGTGAAATTGGCGACAAAGTTCTGAAATTTTCTATTTCCTGTCCTGATGAAAAGACAGATTATTATATTCGTTTTCTAAAAAAGAACCTTGGCAATTACTGTAATGTAACAAGTAGTGGGCACGGCGATATCGATCTTATCTTACCAGGAATTCATAAGGCACATGGCTTAGCAGAATTAGGTAAAGTACTTGGTATTTCTCTTACTGAAATGACTGCTTTCGGTGACGGTGGAAATGACTTAGAAATGGTTAAAGAAGTTGGCGATGGCGTAGCTATGTCAAATGCAGCTCCAATACTTTTAAAGGTCGCGAATCATACAACAACATCAAACAATGAACAAGGTGTTCTCACCTACATTAAAAATAATATTCTCTAGTAAAAAGGCTTGAAACAATCCCCCTCTCTGTTTCAAGCCTTTTTACTTTTTCTAATACATATCGCCAAATTCTTCAACTTTATATTTTAAATATACTTTCATAAAAAACAGTCACTCAATAGTTAAGTGACTGCTAATATTATTTTTCAATTCTAAAGCGATAAAAGCCTAAACTCATTTGTTTCAAGGTCTTAGCAAAATCCTTTTTATCAAAATGATTTTGATCAACTAAAGCTTCAAATTCACCATCTGCGTCAACTAACATCTGGTGAGTTCTACGCCATCCATTCTTTTGATAAAAACGCAGACGGCTAACACGTTGATGATAATTCTCGGCATCAGGATCAAGCGGTTCAATATCTAACACAATTTGCTGATCTGGATATTTTTCTTCAAGCATATGTAAAATTTTGCTTCCATATCCATTACCACGTAATTCGGATTCAACAGCTAAGTAAGCCAGATAAACAGTATTGTCACTAATGTAGTAACAAACCATCCCGCAAAATACTTCTCCATCATAGACGGCATTAAGTTGTAGCTTCTTGCGCAAGCTCATTAATACCATTGACATCCATGAAAATCTTTCCCATTCTGGAAAAGCACTATAATATAAATCTTTAACTTTACGATAATTCTTAGAGCCCCATCGGGCGGGTTGTTCGTCTAAAATAAAAATCCTTCTCTTTTCTAATAATATAATTTACTTCTCTAATTAAAAAATACTTTTCAATAAAAAGCAAATTTCTAATACTATACAAAATAGGGACAAGCTATTCCACTCATCCCTATTAGTCAAATAATTAAATTTTTATCTATATCAACTTATACTTCTTAAGTAATTCTTCAACGTAAGTTCCCTTAACTTTCTTCAAACCTTCTTTAACCATCAATTTTTCAGGTAAAGGCAAATTTAGTTCAGTTAACTTCTTTCTATCGTTTAAATAGTACATTGCATTCATTAACATTCTCACGTCAAATGCCGAAGCAAATACTTCAGGAACACCGCGGTCTACATTAAGCAAAGTGTAGACAGCTTCCATAGCAGTACGTCCTGAATATTCAGTAGTAAAGACAGTGTTTCTCTCAGTTTCAGCAAAATTACCAATGAAGGCTAAATTCTTGGAATTCTTTGGCACTACCTTTGGACGATCGCCTAATGCACGTGGCATGAAGTAAGACGTAATATATGGCATATGATTTGGAATCGTAGTTGCATCAATTGCCATCTTCTTAATCTCAGATTCAGGAACACCCATGTGATAAAGCCATTCTTCGCAAAGTTCAATACCATCACATTCAGGCATAGTCTTTTTGACATAGTTACCCTTAGTGTTTGAATACAAGCCATATAACCAAACAATCAGTTCATTTGGCTTTTGCTTATGGAATTGTGGTTGACGACTAATTGAATATCCAAGTAACCAGTTAGAATCCTTAATCGTAGTTGGACCACTAGTTACAATGGAACCAGAATGTGGATCCTTTTTATTAACCTTTTCAATGTAAGGCACAATATCATCATTAGTGAAAGTAACTGTAGCTGAAATTACCCAGTTAGCAGCTGGAATATTTTCGCAGAACTTTTCTGGATGACCGAAGTCTTCATCTTGCGCTGCTAAGTTCTTCCACAATTGCCAACTTGGTCCAAGCTCATGTTTTTGTTCAGCTGGGTGCGTGTTGTCCCCATAAGTTGTGCTTTCAGTAATTGAGCCATTAGTTACGAAGACTAAGTCGTTAGGCGTTAATTTGATAACTTTTTGCTCACCCTTCTCAGTCATCTTAATTTCCGTAGCTACCTTTTCATCTTCAATTCTGTTAACAATAATGTTATCTACAATTGTATCGTAATGGAATTTTACGTCATGCTTCTTTAAGTAACTAATCAAAGGCATAATTAAGTCTTCGTATTGGTTGTACTTAGTAAAACGAAGTGACGATAGATTTTTCAAAGTTGCTACGTGCTGTACAAACCGCATTAAGTAACGACGCATTTCCATTGCACTTGCCCAAAGCATAAATGCAAACATTGTTTGCCAATATAACCAGAAGTTTGACTTAAAAATTCATCGTCAAAGACTTCATTAATTTTCTTATCTTGCAAATCCTTTTCTGGTGCAATTAGCTACCAGTCAGGTGGCATTTACATGCTGTTGGTCTGGTGGGTTGGTCATAATTATCAAAAGCCAATTGATGAGCTCTTATCATATATTGAGAATCATATCGTCATCAATAGCTAAATTCTCCGTTATCATTATCTATTACTAATTTATAAGCATAATATTTTCTTCCTCTCAATTTTGTTTTCTATAATACAGTTGAAAGTTTAAGTTTTTAGAAAGGAAATTGAAACAAAGAAATATATTGCTAAAATTGGACCACTTAATGCCGAAAAAATAGCTTGCTCTCCTCACGGAACTGCTACTTTTACTGAAGATGAGTAACAAGATACCTTACATATTATGATTGAAATGTTCGACACTCCAGCAAACATCGAATACTGGCAACACTTCCATGGTTTCCCTGATGGTAAAGATGCTCATGTAGCAACAATGGACAATGACTTAAATGGAGATGGATTTGTTGATTTACCAGAAACTGAGCTAGTGTCAGGCACAACAATGGTTCCTTTCAATATAAATGTAGTAAAATATGGTCCACATGTTACTCTTCCAATTGCAGTTGGAAAAATAGAAAAAGCAAATAATTAATAATACAAAAAACGCATCTAAGTTAAGTGTATTTCTCTATCAAAGAGACTGTTCATTTCTTCATTAAAATTATGAGCTATAAAGATCACAGTGTATGGGCCATCTAATAACTTCTTTAAGATATCAAGCGTTGCTTTTTTATCTATAGCGCTAGTACCCTCATCAATCAAAATAAAATCGTCATCGTGAACGCAAGCCCGAGCTAACACAATTTTTTGTCGCTGACCTCCAGAAATATTTAATTTTTGCAAATTTAATTCTGTCTTTAGACCTAGCGGCATTTTTCTAATATCAGATTCAAAAGAAACGTCTTTAACATAATCTAGCACTTTATTTTTCAATTTTGAATTAAACATCGTAATATTATTTTCGATACTATCAGGAAATAAAACCGGATCTTGTGGGATATATCCTATCTTAGCCTTATCGACGTTAATATCATCACCATATTTATTTTTAAAATTGATCATACCGGTATGAAGTTTAATCTTACCAAGAAGTACTTTAAATAAAGTAGTTTTTCCGGATCCTGAGTCACCAGTCAACAGAATTTTCTCACCAGTTTTTATATTTAAATCAGGAAATTTTATTATTTTACCGTTAGGAAATTTTACTGACACATTTTTTGTAATTAAACTAGCTGGAGATTGTAAGTCGCCCGTATGCTCAACTACAGCTGTGTCCGCATTAACTTCACTGCTTAAACGGTCTACTGAGTGAATCTGTCCTAATTCAGTTGCAAGCATCTTAACTGATACATTGATATAAGAGCTAAAGCTTTCAACAGTTACTATTACACCAAATATAACGATATGGTTTGTAACTAATATAGCCGTAACGGCTAATAAAGCAAATTGTAACAAGGCGGAAGTAGCCTTATTCAATACAGCTAAGCCTTGCATAGTACCTGTTCTTGCTATATTTGCACTTTCTAATGTATCAGATGCATGATCCATAATTTTAGACAACTGTGAACCCACTGAAAACTTTTTGAGCTCTGATAGACCATCTAACCATTTTTCAGCTGTATCTAAATATTGCTTATTTGCTTGAGATAACTTTAGAGCAGCTGCTTGCATGGCGGGACGAAGAAGTTTAGGCAAGTAAAAACTAAGCGTTCCTAATATCAAAACGACAATTAATAGGCTCCAATGAAACAGCAGCAAGCCAATTGATGCAAAGATAATTTGCGCTAAATAGTATGGAATATCCGTATATACTGCAAGCTTTGAATCTTTTATTAAGTTCAGGTCGTTAGTTAATCGATTCTGAACTTGGGCAGTACTATGCGTTTTATTATCATAAAAATAATGATTTACTATTTTAAATCTTATTTGATGATTGTATTGCTGAATTTGTTTTTCAATCCAATACTGACAAACATTAAGGCCAGCATAGCTTATAATGAACAAAATCAAAGATAGAGTAATCAAGAAAATAAATTGTTGCCATTTTCGGTTCTTAATGGCTGTTATTTGATATGTATTAATATAGCTGACCCCAATTATTAAACCAGAAGTTAGGAATTCTAGAATTAATAGCGATATCATTCTTATTCTATTAACAGCATACAGATCTTTAAAAGACACTTATAGTCACCTCTTATTATTTACAAGGCTAATCTTTCTACTAAATAGTTTTTCAATGGCTGGAGTTAAATTATGAGCTACTACAATAACTGTTTTATTCGATGATACTAAGTTTTTTAGAATTCGATAGCTACTTTTTGAATCTATCACACTGGTTGCCTCATCAGCTAAAATAATAGAAAAATTATGTATCTCATTACGAGCTAAAATAATTTTCTGTTTTTGACCTCCAGAAAAATTATTCGTATCTAAATCAATTCCCGTTTCAAGTCCATTTGGCATACTAGCTATATCTTTACTTAAATCATTATTTTCAACTGCTTTTTTAACCAGTTTTTTCAATTTATTATCGAACATAATAATATTGTTGATAATAGAAGTAGGAAAAAGCTTCCCATCTTGAGGAATATATCCTATCTCAGCATAATCAGGACTAACTTCTTTACCATATTTATTTTCAAAAACAACTTGTCCATTAGTTGGTTGTAATTTATTAAGAATTAGCTTAAATAGCGTAGACTTACCAGTACCACTGTCGCCACTAAGCAACACTTTTTCTCCTCTTTCAATATGAATATCTGGGAAATAGATCGTTTCTCCATTTTTAAATGAAATACTTAAATTATGCGTACTAATTGAGTATATTTCATCAGTATTAGTTTCTTTATGAGAAGAGGCTAACTTCTGGGATTCAATAATTTGTTTGTTAAGACCTTGAACTGACTGAATTCTTGTTAGCGATGTAGTAATTGTCAATAAACAATTTAAAATCATAGAGGAGAAGTTACCTGCTGCTATTATTACTCCAAAAGTTACTTGATGATTAAAAAACAAAATTGCGGCTAACAAAGTAATCGCAATTTGAGAAAAAGAATTAGCACATCCATTAAGGAAATCAGCAACAGAAATTACCTTTTTTCTTTTTACGAAACTTGTTTCTAGATTCTGACTAACTTTTTGCATGACTAAGTCTAATTTATTAAAAGCAGTATACTTTCTTAATTCTTCTAGACCATTAAACCATTCTTCAATAGCTAACAAGTATTTACTATTTCTATTAACTACTTTTTGCGTTGCATTAGAAGCTTTCTGTCTTGTAAAGCGAGGAATATAAAGCGTAATAACTGATAGAATTATTGCTAACAATGTCAGCATCCAATTCATTAGAAGAAGGCTGCTAATTGACGTAACCAATAAAAAACCTGATTGGATAATACTCAAAGACTGATCGGCATAATTTTTAGTCAGCACTTGTAAATTGCTATTTAATTCATTTTCCATTTCAGCTACTTTAGGCGCCTTGTCATGATAGTATTTGCTTATTAATTTATGCCTAATACTGTGAATATATTTTTGCGTTTGCTTACAAAAAAGATATGTAGCTAACGAACTCAAAATATAAGAAACGAATGAAAGAAAGACACTACTGGCAATAATTAGCAAAAAACCTAGAAGAATATTTTTAACTAGTTGATTATAAGCGAATTGTATAATATACGAACTTGTTGCAGATCCTGCTGCAAACAAAATCTCTAAAACAATTATTACAATGAATAAGAGCAAATTAGTTTTAATTAATTTTTGAAAACTCATTTTTAATCATCTAGATCCTATAATTATTTTTAATAGCGTCCGCTTTTTCTAAGGGAACTGATAAATATACATATCTGTTAGTTGGAGATAACCATTTAAAAATTACCACAATAATATTATTTTTTTATTAAAATGTCAATATTTCTTTAATTTATTAGTGCCAGCACTAAGTAGTGTTTAGACTACAGCGATTTGATACTACAAAAAAAGCTGATAGACAATTCCAACTTTAGGATTCGTCTACCAGCTTTTTTCTTATTTACTATTTTCATTAAAAATAAAATTCAATCCAATCGCAATTACAAGCAAAGCAGTGGCACACCACATAATTTCTTGCAATCCTAAATGAAAAATATTTCTCATTGTCGGTAATAAATTCTGTGGCAAGCTTTTAGCAGATGAAGCATCGCTTAACTTATTAAGCATTCCCATCGTTATACCTGAATTTTCAGCAACTCCCTTGGCCAATTGTACATTCATAATCACACCATAAACAGCAGCCATGACAGTTTGAGCCAGAATTCTAATTAAATATGAAAGTGATGTTGCAGGCGCCATGTTTTTCTCACTAGCATCAACTTGAACTTTAATTTGAAGCAATACAAAAATAAACCCCACCCCAAAGCCAGAAAAAGTTCCAATAATTGCCAACCACCAAATATTAGTACTTTGCGATGCCAGTGCTAGTCCTAAGGACGAAATCAAAATACAAATTAATCCCATCGAAAGTAGTGTTCGATTATTAAAACGCGCCTTTAAGGGATTAACCACTAAAGTTCCTACCACATCAACTAAGGAATTCGGAATTAAGGTCATTCCACCAATTAACGCAGTTGTGCCAAGCAAACCTTGCGCCCACATCGGTAAATATGTATTAATTGCTAAAAATGCACCCCAGCTAAAAATGAAGAGTAAAAAATCACCGACTAAAGCTCGATTTTTAAACATACTAATCGGTACTACAGGATTGGGGTGCCCTCCTTCATGCATAAAGAATAAAACTAATAACACTAAACCAGCAATAATTAAACTTGCTACACTCCATGGCTTAGTTAGACCAAGCAACTGAATCCCTAATAAAAGCAAAGTTAATCCAACAATGATTAAAAAAGAACCCAGTATATCAAACTTAGGCGTTTTTCTGATCTTGCCTTCGTGATAATACATTAACGATAATAAAATTGCTAAAAGACCAATTGGAATATTAATATAAAAGACCCAGTGCCAGGAAAGAGAATCTACTAAATAGCCACCAACTAGTGGACCCACAATCGCTGCAACGCTAAAAGCAGCACCTAAATAACCTAAAATCTTGGTTCTTGCCTTAATATTATCAAAAATAAACCCAGCCATAATATAAGGCAGCGATCCCATTCCTCCAGCACCGATCCCCATTAAAGCACGTGCCAAAAGGAAGAAATACATATTATCAGCCAATCCTTGAAATAGAGAGCCTAAAACAAAAAAGAGCAACGACAATTCAAAGGTGGCTTTATTACCAATTTCTTCACCGACTTTGGTCCAAATTGGGGTTGAAACTGACATCCCTAAGAGCATAATTGCAATAATCCAGCCCATAAATTGGATTCCATGTAAGTCCGCAATAATGGCGGGAATCGCGGTATTAATAATCGTACTATCTAATCCTGCCATTACATTTGCTAAAACCATGGCAAACGTCACCATCGTTACTTGCTTTTTTGTCATGTCTACACCTACTTTTCTAAAAAATAAAAAGCCCCAATTATTTCGCAATAATCAAGGCTAATAATCTATCTAAAATATACTTGCTCACTTACTTAAAAACAAGAACTATTTTGAATAATTTTTAATTTTTTTATTTGGCTGTTTGAAGTTGAAATAGAAATTAAAAACAGTAGCAATCAACAATAGAATAAAAGAAACTGCCATTATTTCGTGGATACCACTATGAAAAATTTCACGCATCTCTGGCAAAAGGTGTTGTGGTAATAATTTAGCAGATTTTGCATCACTCAATTCATTCATCATCTTCATCGTAATATTGCTATGTGAATTAATTCCGCTAGCTAAAGCCAAATTCATAATCACACCATATACTGCTGCCATTACTGTTTGCGCTAAGATTCTAATTAAGTAAGATGTCGAAGTGGCAGTCGCCATATCTTTCATTCCAGCATCAATCTGAACTTTTACTTGAAGTGCCACGAAGATAAAACCAACTCCAATTCCAGAAAAAGCACCGACTACAATTAATACCCATAGCGGTGTATGATTATTTGCTAAAAATAGTCCACCAGAAGAGATCATCATTGTGACAATTCCAATCATTACTAAGGTAAAAGTTCTAATTTTTTCTTGAATTGTAGCAACAGTTTGCGAAGCAATAATTTCAACAACTGAATTAGGAATTAAAGTCATTCCACCCATTAACGCCGACATCCCTAAAAGTGCCTGTGCCCACATTGGTAAATAAGTGTTAACGGCAATGAAGGCACCCCAGGTAGTTGCAAATAGAATTAGATCACCATTTAAATCTCTGTTTCTAAAGATCGATAATGGAATAATTGGATTTTCAGCCTTTGCTTCGTGTAAGAAGAAGAAAATTAAAAGAACTAAGCTCAATAATATTAATCCGACTACAATCCAAGTTGCAGTTAAACCTAAGAGTTGAATCCCCATCAGAAACATAATCAAACCACTAACTAATAAAAATGCTCCTCTTAAGTCAAAGACTGGTGCAGATTTTGGTGTCACCGGTTTGTAGTAAACTAGGGCGATTAGTAAAGCAACTAATCCGATTGGAATATTAATATAGAAAACCCAGTGCCAAGATAGGGCATCAATTAGCCAGCCACCCACTAAAGGTCCCAGAATTGCTGCACCATTAAAACTTGCAGTCAAGTAACCTAAAATTTGTGTTCTCTTTTTAATATTTGGAAAAACATAGCCAGCGATAATATAAGGTAGTGATCCCATACCACCGCCACCAATGCCCATGATCATTCTTGCCACTAAGAAAAAGTAGATGTTTGGTGCTAACCCTTCTAAAGTTGACCCTAAAACAAACAGACCTAATGCAATTTCAAAAGCTAATTTATTAGTGATTTTTTCACCAATTTTGGTCCAAATTGGTATTGAAACAGACATTCCTAAAAGATAGATTGCTACAATCCAACCCATAAATTGAATTCCGTGTAAAGCCGATACAATTGCTGGAATTGCAGTATTAGTGATCGTTCCATCTAGTCCAGCCATTACGTTTCCCAGCATCAAGGCCACTGTTACCATCCTGATCTGTTTCTTGTTCATTAAAGCACTTCCTCAACAATAAAAAGAGCCCTTATTACATCAAGTAATTAGAGCTAAAACATTTATCTTTATATTATGCAAACTTTTTGCTCAAAAATGCAAGAATCTTAAAAAATATCTAGGATTTTTCTAGAACTTTAGGTATAATCAGTAGCTGTGTTTATTTTTCACTTATTTTTTCAAGAGAGGAAAAAGTATCTATGGAACATAGTTGGATGCTCAAGTATTTTGCCGAATTTTTCGGTACTTTAATTTTAGTATTATTTGGTAATGGTTCAGTTGCCAACTCTTTCTTAAAAGGAACAACTGGTAATGCACCTGACGGTAAGGCTAATGGTGGTTGGATTTTGGTTGCCTTCAGTTTTGGCTTTGGTGTTATGCTTCCTGCCATGCTATTTGGTTCAATTTCTGGTAACCATATTAATCCGGCCGTTACTGTTGCTCAAGCAGCTGCTGGTAACTTTCCATGGTCACAAGTCGCTCCTTATATAATTTGCCAATTACTAGGTGCAATTTGTGGTCAGCTTCTTGTTCTAGCAATGTATTGGCCACACTTTAAAGAATCTACTGATCCTGACATTGTATTTTCTTGTTTTGCTACTAGCGATTGTACTAACAGCAAATGGAACGGTTTTATTTCAGAAGTTGTTGGTACTGCAGTTTTAATGTTTGTTGCAATCGGACTTTACAAGGGTATGTTTTTCAAACAGGCTGTTGATATTGCTAATATCGGTGTAGGATTCTTAATCACTGCATTAGTTATGGCTCTTGGTGGTCCAACTGGTCCAGCTCTTAACCCAGCACGTGATTTTGGTCCAAGACTTGTTTACTCATTATTACCTATCCCTAATAAAAAGGGTGGCGCACACTGGAGTTATGGCTGGATTCCTGTTATCGCTCCTACTCTTGGTGCAATTATCGGAATTTTTCTTTACAAAATTCCTTTTGGAAATTAATTAAGTATGTAAAAAAGCAGATCAGTTGATCTGCTTTTTTTAATGTTCAAACACCTTATTAGCTCTTCTATTAAATACATAAATAGAAAATAAAGAAACAATCATTGCTGTACCAAAGATTAATAAAATTAACCCCCATGGAGATGCCTGTGCTTCCATCGTTCCAATATTGGGCTGTAAATCTAATAAAAAGTGCATCACAATACACAACCAAATTCGATTAGTAAAAATATGAATATATGAAAATATTAATCCAATAGCAGTTGCGTAAAATACTTGTTGCATAGTAGCATTAATAGCTGCTCCATGCGTTAAATTAATCAAATGAAATAATCCGAATAAGATTGACGAAGCTAAAGAAGCCCAAACTAAAACATATTTTTTATTTTCAAAAATTTTAGCAAACAAATTAAATAGTAAAACTCGGCATAAAACTTCTTCGCCAATTCCTGCAGCCAAAGCAACGCAAATGGATCCCCACATCATTTCAGGCATTGAATTTAAAACTTCCGCCCAACTTACCACACTACCCAATAGAGCATAGAGTAAGATCACCAGAGTACAAAAAATAATTGTGATGATCTTTACTTTTCCTTCTTTAGGCAATTTAATAAAAACTTTGTCTGTCTTATAGAACTTTTTAAACGTTATTGCCAAAACGCAGACAATGATTAAATACAAGATTTGCATCCAAATCGATTGAGACTGAAATTCTAATCTCCCAGCTAGGGAATAAACCACTAGATAAATTATAGACGCAATTAGCATCCATTTAATTGATGCGTTTGTTTTACTGATTGCTAAATAACTATCTTTTTTCATTATCTTTCCTCACCCTTTAGCTTATAAGCCTATCAACGTAGCTAAACAAATCACTAAAGGAATAGTAATAATCGCTCCTAAAGTCGATAAACACATTAATTTCGTTGGAAATTTCACATCAAAATTACTAAGTAAACTAAAGAGAACTACAACACCTGCAACTGGACAAGTAGCCATAATTAACGTAGTCATTTTGGCAATTGCCGGTAATGGTAAGGCATATAAGATCCCTAAAATGACTATTGGAAAAAATAGGTTTCTAACAAACACTCCGCTCCAAGCTAGCTTATCTTGCCAATCTGCTTTTAAATTAATGGAACCAAGATTTGTACCGATTACGATCATACTTAAGGGAGTATTTAAATTAGCAATATAATTCATTGGATCTGAAACTACATCAGGTAATTTAACTTGCGTTATAAATAAAATCATCCCAATAACCGCCGCAATAATATTAGGGTTAATCACGGCTTGCCGAAAACTTTCTCTAAATGACTGTTTTTTCTGTGTGAACATTCTAATTCCATGTGTCCACATGAAAATGTTATAAGCAATTAAATAAGGAACTGCAAAAAAGACTCCTTTAGTTCCTAGAATTGCCTGTACTAATGGAACTCCCATGAAGCCTGCATTGGTATAGGTGCCTGCATATCGCAATACTGTTCTTTTCTGACGATCTTTGACTAAATTTTTACCAAAAATAAACTCACTAGTAATAATTTTAAATATAAATAAAGCAATTACTAGTAAAAACACTAGCCCAAATTGTAATAATCTAGCAGCCGAAAAGGACTGTCGAAATGAGTTAATAATCAAACAAGGAGATACTACATATAAAAGGACCTTACTTAGATCCTTAACCGTTTGTTCATGTAGAAACTTAACTTGATAACAAATCCAGCCGACAATCATCAAAATGAACATGATTACTACTTGTTTTGTCGGCAGTAATAAAGACATCAACGTCCTCCATTCTTAAAACTACAATTTTCTAAGTGATCATTAATTAATCCAACCGCTTGTAAGAAAGAGTACACAGTTACTGGTCCTACAAATTTAAAGCCAAGTTTTTTCATTTCTTTTGAAATTTGCGTAGATAAACCATCCGAAGCAGGAATATCTTCCATCTTTTGTGGATGATGCATTATTGGCTTAGGAATAAATTCAGTTAGAAAATTTTCAAAAGTCCGATTTTCTTTTTCTAGTTTAACCAATATTTTTGCATTATTAATTGCTGCATTTATCTTTAAACGATTGCGTACAATTCCTTTATCTTGCATCAATCGTTCAAAATCATCCTGATTGAATTCAGCCACTTTATGATAATCAAAATTTGCAAAGGCTTTTCTAAAATTTCTTCGTTTATTTAAAATTGTCTCCCATGATAATCCTGACTGAAAACTTTCTAAAACTAGCATTTCATATAAATAAGTTGAATCTAAATTAAGCTTTCCCCATTCTTGATCATGATACTTTTGATACAGAGAATTTTTACTGTTTCCCCAACTACAACGACTTAGTTTCAATTTTTACACCTCATTTTTATCAATTATAACAAAATAGACAGACTCAATAGTCTGTCCATTTTCTAAAATTTTTCAACCTGATATATTCGATTCATCAAAGTAGTCAAATCACTGTTTCGTTGGTGATAGGCAACGGTTAAGTAAAGACAATCACTTGTTACTTGTATTCCTTCAAATTCAGTACAAAAGTTTAGTGCATCTAATTTTAAACTGTTGTCTAAATTTACCACTGACCATTTACTTGGATCGGATATTCCCCAGGGAATTTTAACAATTTCACGTGGTTTGCCTTGTTTTGGAAATCCTAAAAAAGTTGTATGCGGGCTAGGCTGACTAGAAATGTAAATATTCTTATTATCATCAATTCCGTAGCCTTGAATTGAAATAATCTTTTGATCATTAAAATGCGGGACATTAAACGCGCCTAGACAATTCAGGTTTTGAATATTGACATCTTCAGCCTTTTCTTCTGCTTCATCTAGTTTTTTATTAACTTCATCAAGATTATAGACAGCAAAATGCCCTGTATGGTTGATGTCAATACTTGCAATCAAAAAATATTGTCTATTCGGTGAAACAGCTGCTTCTACCCTAACTAAATCCTTTCCGGGATAAGCCACACTTCCATCACCATAACCTGAGCCTGCTCGGTTAAGATAAGAAAGTCGTGGTAATTCAGTATTATTGGTAAAAGTTTGAGTTTGATATCCAGAAACTGCTACGCGCGCAATTTGAGTAGTCCAATAAGTATTGCCATGCCGCTTAGGCTTAGTACCTACAAACCACTTATTGTTTTCTCCGCTTTGTACCCAAGTTTGAGTATGTCCACCTGCTGTACCGGCTGAATTTGGTCCTTTCAAGTATAAAATTGGACGATCCTCATTAAAAGTCACAGTTTCACTATCATTTGGAGTTTGATAAACAATAACATCGCTCTGTTTATGAAGGAGCTGTAAAGCAAAAACGTTATTTCCATCGATTGCTGAAGCCTGAACAACAACGTGATGTATATTTTCTAATTTATTTACCAAACATAGCTGAGTTTCTTTTCCAATCATAATTTGGACAAATCCTTTCTTCATTTACCCTTCTCTCAATTTTATTATGAGCGATTTGAATCCAGACAACAAATAAAGTAAACTGCTAACATAAATCTGATTAGGATGTGAAGAAAGACAAATGTTTAAATTAAAAATATAATTTTCTCTATTAAATGTTTTATAAGTGTTAAAATTAAATAAATTTACTAAAAATTGAGGTACCACTTATGTCAGCAACAACAGAAAGCAATTACCAACTATTAGTAAAACAAGCTGAAGCTCTAGTAGACGGAGAAAGTGATTGGATTGCTAACACTGCAAATATTTCTGCACTCTTATTTAATTCACTTGATAATGTTAACTTCGCTGGTGTTTATCGCTATGAAAATAATGAATTAATCCTTGGTCCATTTCAGGGAAAACCAGCATGCGTTCATATTGCTGTTGGTAAAGGAGTTTGCGGAACAACTGCAAAAGAAAGGCAAACTCAAATTGTAAAAAATGTACATGAGTTTGCAGGACATATTGCTTGTGATAGTGATTCAAATTCTGAAATTGTTATTCCTATTTTTAAGAAAAATGGTGAATTATGGGGTGTGTTTGACTTTGATTCAACTAAAATTGCTAATTTTGATGAGTTAGATCAAAAATATTTGGAAGCAATTTCTAATGTCTTTAAATTTTAAATAGCATATTTCCTTAACACACAAAAAGACTCCCATAATGGAGTCTTTTTTCTCTTTATTAGATTTCTTTCAAAGCATCATCAATTGGTGTCTTACCACTACTCATTGGAATAACCTTGCCTATTGTATTCGGATATTTCAGAATTGCTGCTAATGTTTTGGCAACATCAGGGATTGGATTCGAATCTGTCGCTTCAACATTAAGTTGAATTTTACCTGTTCCAGTTTCTTCAATAAGACTGCCTGGTTGTAAAATAGTATATTCCAAATTTGTAGAATCCATCAAATAAGTATCTGCAAAGAACTTAGCTGCTAAATAATCCTCTAAGCTTGGAATCTTCTTCCATGAATTAATATCTAAACTAAGCATCGAACTAAGCATAATGTAGCGCTTAACGCCTGCCTTTTCAGCAGCCATCATTGTCTTAATTGCACCCATGGCATCTGTCTGAATAAGATCTTTACCACGTGAACCAGCAGTAAAGTAAATTGCGTCAAAACCTTTTACTTGCTTGGCAATATCATCAACATCAGCATGTAAATCTAATTTTTCTGCCGTAACACCATCAAGTTTAATAATATTTTCTGGATGGCGTGCAGCTGCTGTTATAGTATTGCCATCTGCTACTAAGTTTTTAATTAAGTCTGTAGCAACTCTTCCAGAACCACCAAAAATAAAAATCTTCGCCATAATCATTTTCCTCCTCGAAAAACTTACAGCTTTATATTAGCTTACTTTTTATTAGTAGCATAGAATTTACACTTTTTATTTAGTAATGAAATCAAGTAATTTAAACATTACTTTCTGGTTTTCTTTCGGTACCCCATGAGCAATAATTTCTTCACCAGTTTGATGTAAATCATTATTCTCTAACGGATAATCAACATCATTAATTGCAATTTCTCTCACATTATCTTCTTCTGGTTCAAAATGAAATTGTAAACCAATCACATTATCACCAAGTAAAAAGCCTTGATTCTTTACTAAATCACTTGAGAACAATAACTTAGCTCCTTCTGGAATTTCAAACATTTGCTGGTGCCAATGAAGAGCTGTTAATTTTTCCGGTAAGTTAGGAATTGTCTGATCCTTCAAGTAAACCGGTGCCCATCCAACTTCTTTATGGGGAGCATCTAAAATCTTAGCGCCCACAGTTTTTGCAATTTGTTGTCCACCAAGACATGCACCAAACATTGGTTTATGCGCATCAAGCATTGCTTTAATTAATTTTCTCTCTTGCTTAATCCAAATTAAATCATCATTAGGGCTCATTGGTCCGCCAAGAATTATTAATAAATCTGTTTCTTCCACAGTTGGCAGTTTACCAAAAGTTTCAGGATGATAAACATAGAAATCATAGTGATGTTGATCAGCCCAAGTTTTAATTGAACCAGGTCCTTCATTTGGAGTATGTTGTAAAACATTTACACGCATTACTTATCCCCCCTTATTTAGCATAAACCTCATGCTTTAAAATTCCCACATAAGGAAGGTTTCTGTACAACCCATTATAATCTAAGCCATAGCCAACTAAAAACTCGTCTGGTGCCTTAAAACCGTAATAATCAGCATGAAAATCTACTACACGTGTTTCTGGCTTATCAAGCATTGCAACAACTTCAACGCTCTTAGCTCCACGACCTTTCATGACTTCACTGAGTGCTTGTAAAGTCCGACCAGTATCAATAATATCTTCCATAAAAATTACTGGACGATCTTTTACATCTGACTTAATATCTTGCGTAATCTTTACTTCTCCAGTTGATTGCGTACCAGCATAACTAGAGGCCTTAATCGGATCAATAGTCAACTTAAAATTCAATCGCTTAATCATGTCACTAGCAAAAATCATGGCTCCATTTAAGACGGGCACGACAATCGGCTCTTCGTCCTTATACTTCACATTTAATTCCGCAGCCATTTCATCCATACGACTATCTAAGTCGCTTTGAGTATACAATATACGTTCGATATCGTTATTCATTCTGTAATTCCTCTTTACTTAAAATCGTCAATGATGAAATTTTAACATAAATAAAGAGATTTTTTTAGTCTTTTTACACTTATTTATTAATTATTTTTACTTAATATTGCAAAATTGTTCGTATTTATAAAGGGAATAAAATTATTTATAGTTTTTTAGATTTTCTCTTAAATATAAGTCACAAAAAATTCACAACTTCACTTTAAGATGGATATCAATCAAATAAAGAAAGGAATGGTTTAATGAAATTATTATTAATTCTAGGAGTTAGCGCTATGGCAGTACTTGCTGCAAATGCCGCTATTGTAAATAAACCAGTTCCAGTTCCTGTAAAGGTTCGTCGGAAATAAATCTATAATTCTATTCTTCATTTTCCTCTATTTTTAGTATTGAACGCAAAAACTCGTTGATTGATAGATCAACGAGTTTTTCTGTTACTATTTTCTAATAAACTTTTGATCCGTATCTGGCATCCCATTCTCATCAGAAATATAACGTTCAACACGCATATGTAGATCATACTTTTCACGTAAATCTGCTAATTCTTTCATCATTGGCGAAGCATGATGAGCATCTAAAGATTTTTGGTTCTTCCAGCTATCAATCAAAAGTATCGTTTCTGGGTCATTCATAGGAATGAAATAATCGTATTTTTCATTGCCTGGCTCTTGTCTAATACGATCAGCCACACCGCTACTTTCCATTTCTTCAGCAAACTTGCGGGCACTTCCATTTTTTCCAGTGTAATAAAGGTTAACTGTTAAAGACATCTAAATCCTTCTTTCTAAATTCTTTTCATAATTAAAATTGGGTAAGGATTACCCTGATCATCAAACTCAGATCTTTCTACTGCTTTAAATCCCATATGTTCATAAAAACCACGAGCTCCTGGATTTTGCTCATTAACGGCAAGCTCATTAATATCTAAATTATTGATGCCGTAAGATTAGCAGCAACAAAAAGCCTTTCTAACTTTTGATCATTGATTCCCATAAAGGCAACAGATTCATTTGCATCATTGTATGCAATTACTAAGTGCGCTACTCCTTTTAGAGCCTGAGGAACATATTTCTTAATATTGTTGATTTCTGGATCTGATAAAAAATTGTGCGTAGCTCTGACGCTACTTTCCCAAATTACTAATAATTTATTTTCTATTTCTTGATCTAGATCTTTAATTTTCAAAATTTTCATAGTAACAAATTCTTACTTTTTAAATATGTATTGCGTTAAAAGTATTTTACTATAACTTAGAAATTATTTTCTCAAAATCTTTACTAAACGCTGATTTTTGAATGTTCTTACTAATAAAGTAAACTATTGCTTTTTTATCAAAAATTGAAAATGCAATTCGAATCGAACCTATTGTACCAACATTAAGACGAAATTCATAAATATTTCTACCCTTTATTCTTTTTCTGGTCGCCAATTTAACCTTTGTCATCCCGCTAGCCACTTCTTTGTCAATTGTGTCTTCAACAAATTCTACAATGGTATCTTTTTGCTTATTATATTTTTTAAAGAAACTTTTACAACCCTTTTCGTAAAATTCGACACGCATTATCTTTTATCTCACCTAAACAAAAAAGACCCCAGAAAAACTGAGGTCTTTTTTAATAGAATTAGTTGATTATTCTTCGTTTAATGAAGCTTCGTCAAACTTAACTGATGATTCCTTTGAGTCGATTGGTGCAGTACCCATCCATGAAATCATTTCCTTCATAGAATCAGTAATTGCGTCAGTACCAGCTCTCAAAAGCTTACGTGGGTCGTAACCCTTGTTGCCCTTGTCTAAGTCCATCTTGTCTTCGATGTACTTACGAGTTGCAGCTTGGAATGCTAATTGGAATTCAGTGTTAATGTTGATCTTAGCAATACCTAATTTAATTGCCTTTTCAATTTGGTCTTGAGGAATACCAGAACCACCGTGAAGAACAAGTGGTTCACCTGGTACAGCTTCTGCGATTTCCTTCAAACGATCGAAGTTCAAGCCTTTCCAGCCTTCTGGGTAAACACCGTGGATGTTACCAATACCACAAGCAAGCTTGTCAACACCAGCAGCAACGAAAGTCTTAGCGTCTTCAACAGATGCTAATTCACCGCCATCGGCACCTTGGTTTTCACCAATCTTACCGATTTCAGCTTCAACAGAGATACCTCTTTCGTGAGCTAACTTAACGATTTCCTTAGTCTTAGCTAAGTTTTCGTCAGTTGGTAAGTTGTGACCATCAAACATAACTGATGAGTAACCAAGTGCGATACATTCCTTAGCAGATTCATAGTCACCGTGGTCCAAGTTCAAAATAACTGGAACATCGATATCCATGTTGTCCATTTCGTTAAGAACTAAATCCTTAACAGTCTTGTAACCACCCATGTACTTAGCAGCACCAGTAGAAACTTGAATCAATAAAGGAGTTCTAGTTTCCTTAGCACCTCTTAAAAGTGCGCGAGTCCATTCAAGGTTGTTAGTGTTGTATGCACCTACAGCATAGTGGTTTTCACGAGCAGCTTTGAAAATGTCATTACCATTTACTAAATAAGCCATTAAAAAAATACCTCCTAAATTTTTAACACATCATTAGTTTAACCCATTAGTGCAAAAATTAACATACTTTAGCTCAAAAAAATTCAGTGAATATTTTTATTTTGATAAATATTACATTTCTTTAGGTGCATTTACGCCTAAAAGTCTCAAAGCTTCAGTTAAAACAATTGAAGTTGCTTGAACTAGTGCAAGACGAGCATTTAACTGATCGTCTTCATCTAAAATTCTCACATTTGCATAGTATTTATTAAATTTCTTACTTAAATCTAACGCATATTTGGCAATGATTGATGGTTCAAATTTTTCTGAAGCTTTTGCTACAATAGCTGGGAAATCAGCTAAAGCTTTCGCAACTGCAAATGACCAATCATCATTTAAGCTCAAATTATCCATTGAGATTTCTTTATTTGCCTTACGCAAGATACTTTGTGCTCTAGCATTAGTATATTGAACGTATGGACCAGTATCCCCTTCGAAACGAACAACTTCTTCTAAGTCAAAGTCAAAATTATCCATTCTATCATTCTTTAAGTCGTGGAATACTACTGCACCCACACCAACATCATGAGCTACCTGGTCTTTATTAGCTAAGTTAGGATTCTTTTCTTCGATTTGTTGTTCTGCTAAAGAAACCGCATCTTTCAATACTTTATCTAAGAAGACAACATTACCTTTTCTTGTTGATAACTTCTTACCGCCCTGCGTAATTAGACCAAATGGAATGTGGTGAATATTATCAGCCCAGTCATATCCCATTTTCTTCAAAACTTGCTTTAATTGCTTAAAGTGACCGCTTTGTTCACCACCAGCAACATAAAGAGACATAACAAAGTCATACTCTTTTTTACGATATAATGCAGCAGCTAAATCACGAGTCATATAAAGACTAGAGCCATCAGATTTTAAGATTAATGCTGGATTCTCATCTTCACCTAAGTTAACGACTTGAGCTCCGCGAGATTCTTCTAGTAATCCTTTTTCTCTTAATTCGTCAACTACTGGTTGCATCTTATCGTTAAAGAAAGCTTCACCGTTGTATGAATCAAAAGTTACACCTAATTCTTTATAAATACGGTTAAATTCTTGCAAGGAAACTTCGCGGAACCATTTCCACAATTTAATCTCTTCTTCGTCACCATTTTCAAGTTTCTTAAATGCAGCCCGTCCTTCATCATCTAATTTAGGATCTTTTTCAGCTTCTTCATGGAATTTAACGTAATAATGGAAAAGATTAGTAATTGGATCTTTCTTAACATCTTCTTCATTGCCCCATAAACGATACGCTGTAATCAACTTACCAAATTGTGTACCATAGTCGCCAAGGTAATTAATCTTAATTGGAGTGTAACCAACTTTTTCCAAAGTTTTAGCAATTGAATTACCAATAACAGTAGAACGTAAATGCCCCATTGACATTGGCTTAGCAATGTTAGGAGAAGACATATCAATTGGTACATTACCTTCGCCTAATTGTTGATCACCAAAATGGTCTTTTTCTGTCAAAACATCATTTAAAGTTGCATTAACAAGTTTAGCATGATCAATCGCAAAGTTAACATATGGTCCAACTGCCTGAATACTAGTGAAATTATCGTCACTAATTTTCTCTGCAATGTCTTTTGCAATCAAAGCTGGATTCTTGTGTTCAATCTTAGCCAAAGCAAATGCTGGAAAAGCATAATCTCCCATCTTAGCATTCTTCGGTCTTTCAATTAACATTGCAATTTTTTCTTTAGGCAAATCTACCTGTTCACTAACTAAATCTACGACTTTTTGTTTAAAATCCACTGATAACACCTCTTGCATAAAAAAAGTCTCTTCCTAGCTAATCTAGAAAGAGACGAGAAAGTTTCCCGCGGTACCACTCTACTTGATACAAAGTATCCGCTTATTAATTGATTTTAAAATTGTAGTTAAACACGCCTTCATATCACTCTATTGCCTAACTTCCACCAACCATAGACTCG
Source organism: Lactobacillus paragasseri (assembly GCF_003584685.1). NCBI lineage: Bacteria > Bacillati > Bacillota > Bacilli > Lactobacillales > Lactobacillaceae > Lactobacillus > Lactobacillus paragasseri. The sequence continues at coordinate 494,215 of NZ_AP018549.1, read as the reverse complement.
CTGAAAATAGATTAATATTACTACTTTTAACTCTTTATCATGAAGATTATATCAGCAATCTTAGCCAAAGTGCAATATTAAAACGAATTCATAGCTAAATTTTAATTAAAAGAATAATTAAGTAACTTTTTGGTTTCTGAAAAGCGTTCGTTATCATTTTGAGCACCCAAAATCACTGTAATTACTCTCTTATTATTTTTATTCATTGTACAAGTAAAGCAAGCGCCTGCTCCATCAGTTGTTCCTGTTTTTAACCCATCGACAGGATAATTAGGATCGTAGTCTGAAAGTCCACTTAGCATTTTATTACTATTAGTCATTAATGTATTTCTAAAATCGGACTTTGCTACTTTAGTCGTACTTAAAACTTCAGGATAATCTGTAACTAATTTTCTCGCAATAATTGCCATATCATTAGCACTCATTTTATTTTCAATTGTCGTTGTCATCCCTAAGAAGTTTTTATTTTTCTCCGGTAACCCATCAACTGTTACCAATTTAACATTATAAAGTTTCCATTTATTGGCTTGCTGTCGCATTTGATTTAAAAAATTAGTCTCACTTCCGCTAACTGCAATCGCCAGCATACGAGCTGCATTATTAGCTGACTTTATCAATGCCGCATCATAAAGTTCTCTAACAGTGTATTTTTGACCTAAACTAAGTGGCACACCTGCATAATCAGGATTAGAACTTAAATTAATGATTTCTTGAGTAGGACTAACAGTTGTATCCCAAGAAATTTTCTTCTCTTTAATTGCTTTTAAGGTTAAGTAAGCAGTTAACAACTTAGTCATTGAAGCAATTGGCAAACTTTGATTGGCATTTTTGGCATAAATGACGTTTTCATTTTTGGCATCAATTGCTACGGCAGCTTTAACATTTAAGTTCACTTGATCGGCATGATAATTAGACGGCATCCCATTTGGACCATGATCATTTTTCCACAGAAAAAAGCAAATAATAATTATTGCTATACCTATTATCCACAGAAATTTTTTTCTAGATTTCTTTTTTGCATGCCTCATTTCGTCACCTAATTTCTTTCGCTGCACATATTTAGTCTACTCATCCTTTACTACAACCTTAGTGCCAACAGGTAATTTTTCATATAGCCATTTAGAATCAGGAATACTCAAGCGAATGCAACCATGCGAGGCTTGGGTTTTACCAAGTTTCTTTGCTTCATTTTTCATGATTTTATTATTACCATCTGTTGGGACCGAATGAAAGAGATAAGTTCCATGGCCGTGCCAGCTAATGTAAGTACGTGCGCCAACCTGGAGACTCTGGTTAAAAAATGTTGCTCCCCTTTCAGCTTCGACAGCATAAGTTCCAGTTGGCGTTGCAGATTTACCATTATGATACACCCCGCAAGATGCAAGCATTGTGTAAACTGGCTTGTTACCATCCATAATATAAACACGATTTCCCTTAATTGAAACTCTTATACACAAATTATTTAGTCTTACCAGATCAGGATGTGCCTTACTTTCACTTTTAACTTTCCAGCTACCAGCTGGCTGTAAATCTTTAGGATCCGGATATGGTAAATTAGAATCTTTATGTGTAACTTTTTTTACTTTTTGGGCTACTTTTTTTGTTACTTTACTGTTTACTATTTTATTTGGACTTGCCAGCGATACATTACGATGAGGAAATAAAATAATTGCAAATACTAAAATAGTTAGTATTGTTCCAATAATTAAAACAGAGTTTTGATATTTACTTATCTTTTTCATTTTATTCACTTCTCATATTTTCTCATCATTGCAGGAATAAGGGCTGACAGTTGTGTCGGTCGAACAATATAGTGTTTCTTCGCAATTTCATCAGCAGTTATTGAATGAATGCCCACAGCACCTGCGACAGTCTTTAAATTAGGTGTATATTGACCGCAGAAACCACCAATGATTCCAGCTAACGTGTCTCCCATTCCGCCAATCGCCATTCCTGGATTGCCAAAAGGATTCTGATAAATATTTCCTGCTTGATCATAAACTTTAGTATGATTAGATTTTAATACTAAAATAGCATTTTTCCTGGGGACTAATTCATTTAAAAAAGCTTGATTCGATTGATCATTTTGGTCAGCAATTTTTATTTTGCTCAATCTTTGCCACTCCATCTGGTGAGGTGTAAAAATTACTAATTTTGAGTTTACTGGCAATAAATCTTTTTGCTGGCTAATTAAATCAAGTGCACTTGCATCTAAAATCAATACTTGCTTTAAGCTAATGCTATCTCTAATAAGAGCCAAAATATCTCGTGCCTGGTCATCTAAACCAAGTCCCATCCCACAAACTACTACATTAGAGCCCACAATTAGATTTTTTAATTCATCTCTTTTATCCCAATCAAGAGCCATAATTTCAGGATCTCTGGTATGTAGGGCACTAATATTTACTGAATCTGTCGCCACCGTAGTCAAACCAGCACCACTGTTTAGTGCTCCTTCAGCTGACATAATGAGAGCACCACCATATTTTTTATTACCACCAATTAATAGTACTCGCCCATAATTACCCTTATGTGTGGCACTTTCACGCTTTTTAATTACCTCAGACATTAGTTCTTTTGAAATACTTTTCATTTTTATCTTATCCAAAAAAGCCCATCAAATCGATGAGCTTCAGCTTTATAATTTATCGTTATTTTCCTTTTCTGCAAGTTCAACAGCATATTTTGTCAATTTATCAGCTGCTGTTTCTCGTGCATCTGTTTGAACGCCTAAAGCATAATGCTCAAAATTGTCCTTTAACTCTTCAGAAATCGAATTTTCATATTTTCCTAGTTCGCTATCACTAAATGGCTTAAGGAAATCAGTTATATTATCAAACAAACGCTCCATTGCATAACGAAGTTTTTTATCATCAACATGCTTATTCGATGAAATTTGTTTTTTAATTCTTTCAAGGCTGTGAATAGTATGTGGGAGTAAGATATATTCATCTTTTCTTCTTTGCCAAACAATAACTGCGTCAGTTTCAATATCGTTTAAATTATTTTGCACTTCATCTAAACTACTATCTGCGCCAAAAGAATAACTTAATGAATTGTCATCTAAGTAAGCAGCATAATTATCATGCTTATCATCATTGCTACCATCATAGTTATCTAAAAAGTCACGAGCTGCGTTAATATCATGTTGCACTTCTCTCTTTTGAGCTACACTCAAATATTCGGGATCATAATCTTGATAAAGGTGAGTACCTTCTTCAAACTGAATTAGAAGCTGCTCGTCTTGTGCGTTTTTTAAGATCTTATCTATCTTTTTATATGTATCGGTTCCTAAGTAGAAATCTTTTTCATCAATATCAAAATTGAAATTGTTATAACAAGTATCACGCAATCCTAGCAAAGTCATATATGTATCTTTTTTCAATTTTGTCCACCTCTTTCAAACGTTATTTTACTCTTTTTCCTGATAAGCGGGAAATTTTAAATTTTTTATTACTATCGGCGTTGCTCATCTAAAATATTTTTAAAACTCATTAAATTATTTCTTCTCTGCTCACTGAGCGTTGTTGTACCTGAGTTAACATAAGCTTGAAATAATTTTCTAATTATTGGTTCCCATACCTCTTTTTTGACAGAACTATTTTTAATTAAACGAGTGGCTAGTTTATACGTTGTTTTAGGCGTTAATAGATTTCTAAAATAAATTTGATTAGTATCGCTAACAGTTAAATACAACATTTCAATGAAATCTCTTCGTTCAGCATCAGTAGTATTTTTTAGCCATTCAGCAATTGCCTTCCAGGAAATTTCAGAGGTACTATCTAATTGTTTTAAAGTCACAAACTTGCCATTTTTTACACGCCAATTAAACATGTCATGCTGAAGTATATTCACACCCGCAGCTGCTACAATTGTGCAGTAATCTTTTTCTCCAATAAGATCATCTTGAAGTATTCCAATTAAGGATCCTTGTGGGATGTATTTATGGATTTTTCCTTTTAATTTTAAAAATTTGTTTTTTAATCGATCTTGATTATGAAAGCCGGGACCATCAAAACAGTCTATTCTAACAATATTAGCTAAATCGACCTCTTTTAGGCCTAATGCAACGGCAAAAGCTAAATTACCATCTTTCGAATGACCTCCAATATAAAATTTCCCGGGAAATTTATTTCTTACTTTTCGATAATATGAACGGGCAAAATAGTGAGCTGGCACCCAATCTCTAAAAGACATATTAAAGTTTTCTTTCCATCCAATAGTCGTCGCTGTTGTTCCACGATAAGCAACATAATACTCGCCCGTAGCGACATAAAAAGTAACAGCATTAAACTGCATCTGTGTTTTTGCATCAACCTTACTAATGGCTTGATGCCAAGATACATTTTTAAAACGTGGATTTTTAATCATAATCTTGATTAATTTTTCGGTATTTTTTCCGCCAAGATTGCCTTGTGTTAAAGTCTTAATTTCGTCGTCTGAAACCAAATCGGTCAACTTAGTGATTTGAGGAAGAAGATCAAAATTGCAATATGCTAACTGTGAAAAAATCATGCTGTCTATCTCGTTTAAAGAAGCTTCACTAAAGCTTTTCCTTTCTTTCGCAGCATATACAAGCATATTATTCATCTTTTCTTCCTCACTTTCTCTAGAATATTATATAATGAAGTTCCTTGGCAGGGGCAAAAAAGGGAAACTTAGGTATAATCACTAAGTTTCCCTTTTTCTCTATATTCTTAAATTCTAATATGCAATCTTGCTAATACTCGGTTAACCTTTGGTCCAATAATCTTTTGCGCTAAGCCAAATTTCACTGATAAGAATGCATACAAAATGCCACCAACAGCAACAGCAAGTATAACTAAAATAAAGGAAGTTGGACGACGCTCAGGCGAAATGAGTTTTCCACCAAAATCAACTACTCCAGTAACTACAACAAACATAGCCATTGAGAAAATTGCGATTCCAATGAATCTTCTGGATGTACGCCCACTATTATATTTGTATCTAACCTTTAAATGTTTCAAAGAAAGCCAAATAGTAATAATTAATCCAATATTTGTAGCTAAAAGTGGTCCATATACCTTAAATAATTGAATCATTGGTAACTGAACAGCAAATTTAATAATGATTCCCAAAACTAAGTATTTTATTGCTAGTCCATTTTCTGATAGTCCCTGTAAAATTGCCATTAAAACCGTAAAAAGTCCTAAACTGATTGCTGTAAAAGACGACAGGTATAAGACATTTGAGCCTAATGGATCATAGCCGTAAAAAATCGTATAAATTGGTGTTGCAATTGCAGCCATCCCTAAAGAAGCAGGAATCATAACAAATAGGAATAGTTCCAATGTGTTTTCAATTTGGCTAGAAATGCTAGCATAATCACGTCTTGCATGAGCACCTGACAAAAGTGGAATGGCAGTTACTGACATAGCAGTAGCTAAAGACACGATAATCATAATTAATTTATTTGCATTTAATCCAAATAACGCATACCATGACTCGATTTGATCAGAACTTGCATGAACAAACATCGCAATCATTGGGTGGAAAGTGTATTGGTCAATTAATTGAAATAATGTAATTCCTGAATCAATGATAATAAATGGAATTGACTGATTAATAATTTCCCAAAAAATCCCAGCAGTAGAAATTTTAATTGCATGATTTGAGTGCTCCATCAATGCGTTTAATTCATTTCTTCTACGATATAAGAACCAAACTAAAAGCAAAATTCCAAATACCGCACCAATGGCTGCAGCTAAATTTGATTGAACAACGGCATGGACATAGGAACCATGTTGAACTTGCATGATGATATATGCCGTTAAAAGCATCCACAATACACGAGCTAATTGTTCAACAAATTGAGACATAGCTGGAGGCATCATATCTGCATAACCTTGGAAATATCCACGCATTATACTCAAAATTGGAATAATTAAAACTGCATAAGATAAACTTCTCATTACAGCAACTTGTCGTGGATCACTTTCTGCCCCATGTAAGAGTGCGCCAATAATATTATCAGTAGCTAAAATTGGAGCACCGAAGTACATGATAGCAGCACAAATTACGCCAAAAATTGCCATCAAAATTAAGCCACGTCTAAACAGCTTACGTCCAATGTCATATTCATTTAGAGCATTATATTTCGCTACTTGCTTAGCAACTGCACCCGGAATACCAGCCGTAGAAATAATGATAAATAAGCTATAAATATTATAACTTTTCGCTGTTAGGGCATTAGCAATATTTCCATGGCTTCCCATCCAGGCATACCAAGGAATAATATACAATGCACCTAAAATTCGTGACACAATAGAGCCAAAGGTCATCCATGCGGAGCCTTTGACCATTGTCTCTTTAGTATTTTTAGTATTATTTTCCATAAAAATAAATTTTCCCTATATCCAGTTAAGCGTCTGAATTATATATTACTCATTAATGTAAACAGTATTTACAAATATTAATTATTTAGGAAAAACTTAAATTACTTAGCAACAATGTTAACGATCTTGTTTGGAATAACAATCACTTTCTTAACATCTTTTCCATCTAAGAATTTTTGAACATGGTCAAGAGAGAGAGCTTCTTTTTCTAAGGCATCTTTATCAGAATCTTTAGCAGCCTTAAATTTACCACGAAGTTTACCGTTAACTTGAACCATAATTTCAACAGTTGATTCAACTAATTTAGCTGGATCATAGGTTGGCCATTTAGCATAAGTAATTGATTCATCATGACCCAAGACTTGCCAGATTTCTTCCATCATGTGTGGCGCCACTGGAGCAAGTAACTTAACAAAACCTTCAGCATATTCACGTGGAATAGTTTTAGCCTTTTGAGCAGCATTTATAAATACCATCATTTGACTAATTGCTGTGTTGAAGTGTAAGGCATCAAAATCTTCCGTAACTTTCTTAACGGTTTCAGCATAAACCTTATCAAGTTCACCGTCATTTTTGTCAACAATTCTTTCTTGCGGAATTGCCTTTAAGTCGAGGTCGTTAACAAATAAACGCCATACACGATCTAGGAACTTCTTAGTTGAAGCTGGACCATTGTCATCCCAATCGATGGAAGCATCAAGTGGACCCATGAACATTTCGTACATTCTAAGTGAGTCTGCACCATATTCATCGATCACATCGTCCGGGTTAACTACGTTACCCTTAGACTTAGACATCTTTTCGTGATTCTTCAAGATCAAGCCTTGGTTATACAAACGTTGGAATGGTTCCTTGGTTGGTACAACACCTAAGTCGTAAAGTACCTTGTGCCAGAATCTAGCATAAAGCAGGTGGCGAACTGCGTGTTCTGCACCACCAATATAAAGGTCAACTGGAAGCCATTGTTTTAAGAGATCGTAATCAGCTAATTCTTTGTCATTGTGTGGATCAACATAACGCAAGTAGTACCAAGAAGAACCTGCCCAGTTAGGCATCGTATTAGTTTCACGCTTACCTTTTCGACCATTTTCATCAACAACATTGACCCAATCAGTTAAGTTAGCAAGTGGACTTTCTGGAGTACCAGATGGCTTAATGTCAGTTTCATGTGGTAAACGAAGTGGTAATTCATCTTCAGGAACTAATGAAGTAGTACCATCTTCCCAGTGAATAACAGGAATTGGTTCACCCCAGTAACGTTGACGAGAAAAGTCCCAGTCACGAAGTTTATAGTTGACCTTCTTTTGACCAGCATTGTGATCTTCAAGCCATTCAATCATTCTCTTCTTAGCTTCTTCATTATCTAGGCCGTCTAAGAAGTCTGAATTAATATGCTTACCATTGCCAGTAAAGGCCTCTTTTTCTAAATCTCCGCCTTCAATAACTCGGTTAATTGGTAAACCAAATTTAGTAGCAAAAGCATAATCACGATCATCATGAGCCGGCACTGCCATTACTGCCCCAGTACCGTAACTTGCTAAGACATAATCAGAAATCCAAACTGGAACTTCCTTACCATTGACAGGATTAATTGCATAAGCACCTGTAAATACACCAGTCTTATCCTTATTTAGATCAGTTCTTTCAAGATCAGACTTAGATTCAATTTTCTTAATGTAGGAATCAACTGCTGCTTTTTGTTCAGGGGTAGTGATTTCTTGGACTAATTTACTTTCTGGAGCAAGTACTGTGTAGCTAACACCAAACAAAGTATCTGGACGAGTAGTAAAGACATCAAAAGTCTTATCACTATCTTTAACCTTAAAAGTAACTTGTGCACCTTCTGAACGACCAATCCAGTTGCGTTGCATTTCTTTAACTGGTTCTGGCCAATCTAAATCGTCTAAATCTTCAAGTAAACGATCTGCATAAGCAGTCATCTTAAGCATCCATTGACGCATATTACGGCGGTAAACTGGGTAGCCACCACGTTCAGTCTTACCATCAACGATTTCTTCATTGGCAACAACTGTCCCTAAATCTGGTGACCAGTTAACAGGAACTTCAGCTTCATAAGCTAAACCTTTCTTGTACATCTGTTCAAAAACCCATTGAGTCCACTTATAGTAGTTAGGATCAGAGGTTGTTACTTCGCGATCCCAATCATATGAAAAGCCAAGCTTATTAAGCTGCTTTTTGAAGTTAGCAATATTTTCTTTAGTAACTTTTTCTGGATCTTCACCAGTCTTTAAAGCATATTGCTCTGTTGGCAGACCAAATGCATCCCATCCCATCGGATGAAGCACATTATAGCCTTGTGCTCGCTTCATTCTAGAGATAATATCAGTTGCGGTATAGCCCTCTGGGTGTCCTACATGAAGCCCCTTACCAGATGGAAATGGAAACATATCTAAAGCATAATAGTTTTTCTTCTTAGGATCATTTCCTGTCTTAAAAGTATCATGCTCTGCCCAATATTTTTGCCACTTTTTTTCTACAGTTTTGTGATTGTACACCTAAATCTCTCCTTAAAATTAAAAAACGCCCTATGATAAAAATCATAGGACGAACTTCATTTTCGCGTTACCACCTAAGTTCCACACAGATTATGTGCGACACTCATGCCCCTTAACGCGGAAAGCAAACGATAGACTTCTCATAAGGGTAAGTTCACAGCATAACTGTTAAGCTTTGCACCTAACCAGCTCATCTCTAAAAACAATTATGACTTGCTACTACTCCCTAGTCTTTATTTTTTTATGGATAATGATTATAATTTACCACATCTACTAGAAATTACAAGGGGAGAAATTTTTTTGAAAAAGAAAGATAACAATATAGTCGTTCATGACACACTGGTTCCAGGATTTATTTTTTTAATTCTCTATGTAGTCTGGGCCCTTTTGGTCATATATAAAAATCCATTTATTCATTCTTTTGACCAAACAATTATTCATCTTATTTCTAATAACAATCCAGTCAACATTGCAATTGCAACTAAGTTAACTGTGATCGGGAATACTAGTACTTTAACGATTGCAACTATCGTTTTATTCATCGGTTTACTTATCGCTAAAAAATTTAGTTATGCTTTCTTTTCAGCGGGATTAATGATATGCGCCAATGGCTACAATTGGATTACTAAACATGCGGTTGAACGCCATCGTCCTTTAGTTCATCATTTAGTTTTTGCAGATGGTTATAGCTTTCCATCAGGCCACTCTGTCGGCAGCGCAACTTTCTTCGGAATTCTAATTATTTTAACTATCTTATTAGTTAAAAATAAATTTTGGCGCACCACGCTAATTATTATTTGGATTATTTTTCCACTGTTTATCGGTTATACTCGAATCTTCTGTCATGTTCATTATCCTTCCGATGTAGTCGGTGGATGGTTAGAAGGTACTACTTTTGTTTTACTAGGTTTTTCAGTTCTGTACCATTCTTACTTAAAAAAGCATAATTAAAAAAAGCGCTAACTGAGATCTAATCTAGATCAATCTCAGTTAGCGCTTTTTATTTTGCAATTTTCTTTTGCTTATAAAGTTGATTAAGAATTAAAGATAAAACAATAACAATTAAAGAAACTACATATACAGACTTTAACCCGCTTAATAATACTTGTCTTAAACCTGGTATTAAATTAGCAGCCAAATGCTTAGCCTTATCAGCTGAAACTATATCATTCATCATCTTTTGCGTTAAATTTGGATGATGCGATAATTGTTTAGCTACGACCACATTAAAAGTAATACCATAGATCGATACCATCATAGTCTGTCCTAAATATTTCATTAGTGTATTAAAACTAGTAGCAACACCAATCTTATCGCGTCCAACAAGTACTTGAGAGCGAACTTGTGAAGCTGTAGTAATGGCCCCAAAAGCTGTTCCGTTAAAGGCCGCAATTAAGCAAAATACCCAAAACGATGTGTAAATCGGAACTAAAATTAATGCTAAATCAGCGATTATCAAGATAAGCAACATATAATCATATGTTTTCTTTATCCCCCATCGACCTAACATACCACCAATTAAAAATGAACCCACGATCCACATTAAAGAACTTGGTGTTACTGCAAAGCCAGCAACAGACGCACTTGTGGCATTTATTCCTTGCATCCATGTCGGAATATAAAATTCAAAACCAATAACCACACCAGAAATAAGTAACGTAATCAAGTTAATCATTGTAAATTCTTTACTGCTTAACATATCCAGTGGCATAATTGGATCTTTTGCTCTTTTTTCAGCTTTGAAAAAGATAATCGCCGAAACAATAATAATAACTACTAAACCTAATAAGACAATATTTAAGCCATTTTCTAACTCTTGTAAAAATACCATTAAAGCCAATAAAAAGATAACCAAGCAAGTTGTTCCCTTTAAATCCAAAGTAGAATTACTGCTAGTTTTCCTTTCCTTTAAGAAGAAAACGACCAAAAGAAAAGCTACGATTCCTAACGGCACATTAATATAAAAAATCCAGTGCCATGAAAGATGCTGTACAATAAATCCACCTAATAAAGGAGCAATAACAGAAGCTACTCCCCAAAAGCCGGAGTTCAATCCTAACATTTTTGCTCTTTTTTCTAGTGTATATAAATCAGCGATGATTGTAACTGCCACCGGCTGAACAGCACCTGAACCTAATCCTTGAATCACACGGAAGAGAATCAGTTCTACCATATTTTGAGCAATTCCACAGAGCGCAGAACCAACTACAAAAACCGCAATTCCAAACAGAAAAACAGGTTTTCTGCCAATACTATCAGCTAATTTTCCATAAATTGGAGTTGAAACAGCAGTCATCAATAAGAAAGTTGAAACTACCCAATTCATGATTTCTAATCCATTTAGATCAGAAACGATAGTTGGCATCGCCGTTGAAACAATGGTACCTTCAATTGCAGTCATAAAAGTCGTCAAAAAGATAGCAATTGTAACAATTTTAGTATTACTTCTATTTTGCATGCTCACTCACATAATTTTTCAAAGCTTCTACTTTATCAGTATGTTCCCAAGGTAAGTCAATATCTGTTCTTCCAAAATGTCCGTAAGCGGCTGTTTGACGGTAAATAGGACGTCTTAAGTTAAGCATCTCAATAATACCAGCTGGTCTTAAATCAAAGACATTTCTAACGGCTTCAACTAGCAAATCTTCACTTACCTTACTTGTTCCATGAGTATCCACCATGATTGAAACTGGATGAGCAACTCCAATTGCATAAGCAAGTTGAATTTCACATTGGTAAGCTAGATCAGCAGCTACAATATTCTTAGCTACATATCTAGCTGCATAACTAGCGCTTCGGTCAACTTTTGTTAAGTCTTTGCCTGAAAATGCACCACCACCGTGACGGGCATATCCACCATAGGTATCAACAATAATCTTACGACCAGTTAAACCAGAATCTCCCTTAGGTCCGCCAATGACAAAGCGGCCAGAAGGATTAATTAAGAACTTAGTATTTTCATCAAGATATTGAGATGGAATAACTTTCTTAATTACCATATCAATCATTGCTTCACGAATTTCATCATTAGTTACTGTTGCATCAGTTTGAGTAGAAATAACGACTGTGTCTACACGTTTTGGCTTATTGTCATCATCATATTCCACAGTTACTTGTGCCTTTGCGTCTGGTCTTAGCCAATCAAGACGTCCTTCTTTGCGAAGACTAGCAACCCGTCTCATCAATGAATGTGCTAAAGAAATAGGAAGTGGCATTAATTCAGGTGTTTCTTTAATCGCAAACCCAAACATTAAGCCTTGATCTCCAGCACCAATCTTATCCAAATCATCTTTATCTTCATGATTCTCACGTGTTTCTAGAGATTCATTAACACCGCCAGCAATATCACTCGATTGTTCATCAATATCAACCAAAATGGCACAATTATTACCATCAAAACCCAGTTCAGGACGATTATAACCAATTTCTAAAATTGTCTTTCGAACTACTGATTGTATATCTACATAAGCAGAAGTAGAAATTTCACCAACTACTAGTACAAGACCAGTAGTAACCGTAGTTTCACATGCGACACGACCATTTGGATCCTTAGCTAAAATAGCATCCAAAATTGCATCAGAGATTTGATCGGCAACCTTATCAGGGTGTCCTTCCGAAACTGATTCTGAAGTAAATAAACGTTTTTCTTTTCTCATAGAGTCCCCCATCTTTCGGTTACAAGGCATCTTCGCTAAAAAACGAATCCTTTCGGGACCTTAACCGAATAACAATATATACAAAATTTCGTTCATTAATTTTTAAACACAAAAAAAGACTACCATATTCGGTAGTCCATGAACGATGGAGGATACAGGGCTCGAACCTGTGACCTCCTGCTTGTAAGGCAGATGCTCTCCCAGCTGAGCTAATCCTCCAACAACCATATTTAATATGGTAATGACCCGTACGAGATTTGAACTCATGTTACCGCCGTGAAAGGGCGGTGTCTTAACCACTTGACCAACGGGTCAGATCTCACAATTGAGCACATATATTACTATACCAGATGATTTTCAAAAATCAAGAACTTTTTTTGAAAAATACTCAATAAATGAAATACACATTATGGCGAAAAATATTCTCCAACGGAGTGTGAGAGATTCGAACTCTCGATACAGGTAAAGCCCGTATACATGATTTCCAATCATGCTCCTTCAGCCACTCGGACAACACTCCATCATTTTATTATTGCCATAAACTCCGGCTGTCAGACTCGAACTGACGACAACCTGATTAACAGTCAGGTGCTCTACCAACTGAGCTAAGCCGGAATATTAAAAAAGAGCACGGCGACTGCCTACCCTCGCAGGCAGTTTCCCACCAACTACTCTCGGCGTTAAGAAGCTTAACTTCTGTGTTCGGCATGGGAACAGGTGTATCCTTCTTGCCATCGCCACCGTACTCTTTCTGAGCTTTTACACTCAAAACTGAATATAATCTTCCGCTCTAAACCTTTGAGCTTTGGTCAAGTGCTCGACTGATTAGTACTAGTCCGCTCCACATATCGCCATGCTTCCACTCCTAGCCTATCTACCTCATCGTCTTTAAGGTGTCTTACTGCTTGCGCATCGGAAATCTCATCTTGAGGGGGGCTTCGCACTTAGATGCTTTCAGCGCTTATCCCTTCCATACATAGCTACCCAGCGATGCCTTTGGCAAGACAACTGGTACACCAGCGGTATGTCCATCCCGGTCCTCTCGTACTAAGGACAGCTCCTCTCAAATTTCCTACGCCCACGACGGATAGGGACCGAACTGTCTCACGACGTTCTGAACCCAGCTCGCGTGCCGCTTTAATGGGCGAACAGCCCAACCCTTGGGACCGACTTCAGCCCCAGGATGCGACGAGCCGACATCGAGGTGCCAAACCTCCCCGTCGATGTGAACTCTTGGGGGAGATAAGCCTGTTATCCCCAGGGTAGCTTTTATCCGTTGAGTGATGGCCTTTCCATGCAGTACCACCAGATCACTAAGCCCGACTTTCGTCCCTGCTCGAGGTGTACCTCTCGCAGTCAAGCTCCCTTATACCTTTACACTCTGCGAATGATTTCCAACCATTCTGAGGGAACCTTTGGGCGCCTCCGTTACATTTTAGGAGGCGACCGCCCCAGTCAAACTGCCCACCTGACACTGTCCTCCAGAACGCTCAGCTCTGCGAGTTAGAGGATCCATCAAACAAGGGTAGTATCCCAACATTGCCTCCAGTAAGACTAGCGTCCTACTTTCTCTGGCTCCTACCTATCCTGTACATGTTTAACAAATACTCAATATCAAGCTACAGTAAAGCTCCATGGGGTCTTTCCGTCCTGTCGCGGGTAACCCGCATCTTCACGGGTATTATAATTTCACCGAGTCTCTCGTTGAGACAGTGCCCAAATCATTACACCTTTCGTGCAGGTCGGAACTTACCCGACAAGGAATTTCGCTACCTTAGGACCGTTATAGTTACGGCCGCCGTTTACTGGGGCTTCAATTCAAACCTTCGCTTACGCTAAGCTCTCCTCTTAACCTTCCAGCACCGGGCAGGTGTCAGCACCTATACGTCATCTTACGATTTTGCAGATACCTGTGTTTTTGATAAACAGTTGTTTGGGCCTATTCACTGCGGCTGATCTTTTACCATCAGCACCCCTTCTCCCGAAGTTACGGGGTCATTTTGCCGAGTTCCTTAACGAGAGTTCTCTCGCTCACCTGAGTGTTCTCCACTCGACTACCTGTGTCGGTTTGCGGTACGGGTAAAATTGCTCTGGCTAGAAGCTTTTCTTGGCAGTGTGACATCATGACCTTCGCTACTTTGATTTCACTCCGCGTCACAGCTTGAAATCTAAAAATAAGCATTTGACTCATCTTTTTTCTTACTGCTTGCACATGTTTTTCCAGCTACATGCGTCATTAGCCTCCTGCGTCCCTCCTTTGCTCTTATCGAACAATTTCAGTACAGGAATCTCTACCTGTTGTCCATCGGCTACGCCTCTCGGCCTTACCTTAGGTCCCGACTTACCCTGGGCGGACGAGCCTGCCCCAGGAAACCTTAGTCTTTCGGCGGATAGGATTCTCACCTATCTTTCGCTACTCATACCGGCATTCTCACTTCTAAGCGCTCCATTAGTCCTCTCGATCTAACTTCTCCGCACTTAGAACGCTCTCCTACCACGCATATCCTTTGATATGCATCCACAGTTTCGGTACTATGCTTAGCCCCGGTACATTTTCGGCGCAGCGTCACTCGACTAGTGAGCTATTACGCACTCTTTAAATGGTGGCTGCTTCTAAGCCAACATCCTAGTTGTCTACGCAACTCCACATCCTTTTCCACTTAGCATAGATTTGGGGACCTTAACTGGTGATCTGGGCTGTTTCCCTTTCGACTACGGATCTTATCACTCGCAGTCTGACTCCCGTGCATTGATATCTGGCATTCGGAGTTTATCTGGATTCAGTAACCCCTGACGGGCCCCTAGTCCAAACAGCGCTCTACCTCCATTATCATTCACACGAGGCTAGCCCTAAAGCTATTTCGGAGAGAACCAGCTATCTCCAAGTTCGTTTGGAATTTCACCGCTACCCACAACTCATCCCCGCGATTTTTAACTCACGTGGGTTCGGTCCTCCAGCGTGTTTTACCACGCCTTCAACCTGGTCATGGGTAGGTCACTTGGTTTCGGGTCTACGTCATGATACTCTCTCGCCCTCTTCAGACTCGCTTTCGCTCCGGCTCCGTCTTTTCTGACTTAACCTTGCACCATAACGTAACTCGCCGGTTCATTCTACAAAAGGCACGCCATTACACTTTAATGTGCTTTGACTACTTGTAGGCACACGGTTTCAGGTTCTCTTTCACTCCCCTTCCGGGGTTCTTTTCACCTTTCCCTCACGGTACTGGTTCACTATCGGTCACTAGTTAGTATTTAGCCTTGCGAGATGGTCCTCGCGGTTTCAATCGGGATTCCTCGTGTTCCGACCTACTCAGGATCCTGCTAAGTCTCTCTGCAATTTCGCTTACGGGGCTCTCACCCTCTCTGGCTTATCTTTCCAGATAATTCTGCTATCGCTTCAAGTACTTTATTGCAGTCCTACTACCCCAACTGGCAAGCCAGCTGGTTTGGGCTCTTTCCTGTTCGCTCGCCGCTACTTGGGAAATCGATTTTTCTTTCTCTTCCTGCAGCTACTTAGATGTTTCAGTTCACTGCGTCTTCCTTCAACAGCCTTAACAGCTCTTGATAATACCTCGCGGTATTGGGTTCCCCCATTCGGATATCTCCGGATCATCGCTTACTTACTGCTCCCCGAAGCCTTTCGTGGTTCGTCACGTCCTTCATCGGCTTCTAGTGCCTAGGCATTCACCATGCGCCCTTTTCTACTTGACCTATTTCAAGTTGAGTTTCTCTCTCTTCTCGGTCGCTCTTCAATCTGTTTTTTCGATTGTCTCGGTTTTTTGCTTTAGATTATATTCAGTTTTCAATGTACTAACCCTTGAGACACAAGGTCTCAATGGAGGCTAACGGGATCGAACCGATGACCTCCTGCGTGCAAAGCAGGCGCTCTCCCATCTGAGCTAAGCCCCCATCATTGCCTTTTATCAAAGCTTTCACTTTGAATGGGCCTAAATGGACTTGAACCATCGACCTCACGCTTATCAGGCGTGCGCTCTAACCAGCTGAGCTATAGGCCCGATTGTGCTTGGCTTGTTATTCAAGTTGTTTGAGGTAATACCCTCAAAACTAAACAAAGTTTCTCAGTGTGCTTCCGCTTGGCTTTCTCGATGACTTCTCTTTAGTGCTCTCGCACTCTCCATCATCTTTCGCCTTCCTTAGAAAGGAGGTGATCCAGCCGCAGGTTCTCCTACGGCTACCTTGTTACGACTTCACCCTAATCATCTGTCCTACCTTAGACGGCTGACTCCTATAAAGGTTATCCCACCGGCTTTGGGTGTTACAGACTCTCATGGTGTGACGGGCGGTGTGTACAAGGCCCGGGAACGTATTCACCGCGGCGTGCTGATCCGCGATTACTAGCGATTCCAGCTTCGTGTAGGCGAGTTGCAGCCTACAGTCCGAACTGAGAACGGCTTTCAGAGATCCGCTTGCCTTCGCAGGTTCGCTTCTCGTTGTACCGTCCATTGTAGCACGTGTGTAGCCCAGGTCATAAGGGGCATGATGACTTGACGTCATCCCCACCTTCCTCCGGTTTGTCACCGGCAGTCTCATTAGAGTGCCCAACTTAATGATGGCAACTAATGACAAGGGTTGCGCTCGTTGCGGGACTTAACCCAACATCTCACGACACGAGCTGACGACAGCCATGCACCACCTGTCTCAGCGTCCCCGAAGGGAACTCCTAATCTCTTAGGTTTGCACTGGATGTCAAGACCTGGTAAGGTTCTTCGCGTTGCTTCGAATTAAACCACATGCTCCACCGCTTGTGCGGGCCCCCGTCAATTCCTTTGAGTTTCAACCTTGCGGTCGTACTCCCCAGGCGGAGTGCTTAATGCGTTAGCTGCAGCACTGAGAGGCGGAAACCTCCCAACACTTAGCACTCATCGTTTACGGCATGGACTACCAGGGTATCTAATCCTGTTCGCTACCCATGCTTTCGAGCCTCAGCGTCAGTTGCAGACCAGAGAGCCGCCTTCGCCACTGGTGTTCTTCCATATATCTACGCATTCCACCGCTACACATGGAGTTCCACTCTCCTCTTCTGCACTCAAGTTCAACAGTTTCTGATGCAATTCTCCGGTTGAGCCGAAGGCTTTCACATCAGACTTATTGAACCGCCTGCACTCGCTTTACGCCCAATAAATCCGGACAACGCTTGCCACCTACGTATTACCGCGGCTGCTGGCACGTAGTTAGCCGTGACTTTCTAAGTAATTACCGTCAAATAAAGGCCAGTTACTACCTCTATCTTTCTTCACTACCAACAGAGCTTTACGAGCCGAAACCCTTCTTCACTCACGCGGCGTTGCTCCATCAGACTTGCGTCCATTGTGGAAGATTCCCTACTGCTGCCTCCCGTAGGAGTTTGGGCCGTGTCTCAGTCCCAATGTGGCCGATCAGTCTCTCAACTCGGCTATGCATCATTGCCTTGGTAAGCCGTTACCTTACCAACTAGCTAATGCACCGCAGGTCCATCCAAGAGTGATAGCAGAACCATCTTTTAAACTCTAGACATGCGTCTAGTGTTGTTATCCGGTATTAGCATCTGTTTCCAGGTGTTATCCCAGTCTCTTGGGCAGGTTACCCACGTGTTACTCACCCGTCCGCCGCTCGCTTGTATCTAGTTTCATTTGGTGCAAGCACCAAATTCATCTAGGCAAGCTCGCTCGACTTGCATGTATTAGGCACGCCGCCAGCGTTCGTCCTGAGCCAGGATCAAACTCTCATTTTCCTTCTTGAAAATGAGCTTTTTATCGTTTAGCTCTAAAACTTTCTTTGAGTTATCTCAAATTTATTGCTTGCGAATTGACTTCGCTTTTGTTTGGGATTTTTATATCCCGCACACTTTCAGCGAAACTTTGTTCAGTTTTCAAGGTACTACCGTTGCCGTGTGACAACTTTTATATTATATCATGCCTCTTGAGTTTTGACAAGTCTTTTTTCTCTTTCTCATCTCTCTCAAATGACAGCTTTATAATATTATCATCTTTCTGCTCTCTTGACAAGCTTCTCGCTTTGCCTCCTCGCTCTGCTTCTTGCTTGCCTCAAACAGCATGTATTACTTTACAGACTTTTCTCCTTTTCGTCAATATAATTTTTAACAAAAAGATATATTCCGAATATTAACTATTAATAGATTTCAATTGTCTGATTTTCGTCTTTTATTTTTCCAACTTAAAAGCAATCTTTATTTTAAAAATTCGGATATAAAAATAAACATGTTAAGCAGTAATACTTAACATGTTTATTTGCTCTTTATTTCGAATATCTATTTTTTGCTTCTTTAATTTGGGTACTCAGTACCTCTTTTAAAGGAGTAAAACCTTTTTTAACTCGTTTTGAAGTCCAAAAATGGACTCGCTTTTTTCTTGCTTCTTTTACTTCTGGAAGGACTGCTCTTCTTGATAAACTAATCTGATTAGAGTATGGATCTATATCAATAACTTGTACCTTTATTGTTTCGCCAACTTGATACTCTCTTCCGATATCTTTAACATATCCACCATGTATTTCAGAGATATGGATCAAGCCTTCTACCTTGCTATCTAGCCTTACAAAAATTCCATATTGTTGTATCCCACTAATTTTTCCATGAACTATATCGCCAATTTTAACTTGCATACTATCTCATCCCTTACTAATATTAATTATAACTGTCTTTTTAATTAACGCTAAAGACATGACTTCTATGCTTAGTTTTTATGGAGGATTTCTTATAAAGATGGAAAAATATGATTTAGCTATTATTGGTACAGGTCCTATTGGACTTTTTGCAGCCTCTTTCGCTAATTTACACGGATTAAAGACAATTTCTTTTGATGCATTAGACGAAGTTGGCGGGCAAATTAATATGCTTTATCCACAAAAAAATATTAAGGATATTCCCGCTTTTCCTTCTATTAAAGGTGAAAAACTAGTTTCTCAATTACTTGAGCAAAACACTAATACTAAATTCATACTCTCTCATAAAGTAAAAGAGATTTCTTTTTTAGAAAACGAAAATATCCTAATCGATAAAACATATGAAGTTAAAAGTTTATTAATTGCTACAGGGCTTGGAGCATTTAAGCCTAAAACACTTCCTTTATCAACTACTTTAGACATACAAAAACATATCCATTACTCAATGCAGCATCCTGAAATCTTTGCTAACAAAAAAGTAGCTATTCTTGGTGGTGGAGATTCTGCACTTGACTGGGCGCTAGAGTTAGCAACCACATCAGATATATTTTTAATTCACCGTAGAAATGAGTTTCGTGGTCTTGAAAGCTCCGTCAACAAGCTTAAAAGTTTAAAAAATGTTGAACTTTTAACTCCTTATCTTCCAAAAAATGTGCAGTTAAACAATAATAGAATGGAATTAGTTTTGCATAAAGTTGGTGCAAGTCAAGATTTTGTTACTAAAAATGTTGATGAAATACTAGTTGCATATGGCTTCAAGAGTGATAATCGACAATTACGTAAATGGGGAATCAAATTAGACCATAATCTAATCGCTGTTTCTCAACAAATGCATACTAATCTTCCCCATGTATATGCAATTGGCGATGCTATTACTTATCCTGGAAGAGTACCAATGATTGCTTTAGGATTTGGTGAAGCACAAATTGCAATTAGCAATATTATGCAAGACCTATTTCCAGAAAAAACAATGACTCTTCATTCTACCAGTATTTAATTTGTGAAAGGAATATATTTTTATTTATGGGACTTATCGATTTTATTCTTCATATTGATGACCATTTAGTCACCATTGTGAATATGTTTGGAAACTGGACTTACTTAATCTTATTTGCAATTATCTTTATCGAAACGGGTCTGGTTATCTTTCCATTTCTACCTGGAGATTCACTTATATTTGCATGTTGTGCTATGGCAGCCACACCTAAATATAATCTTCATTTCTGGGTTTGCTATCTAATCTTCATAGGAGCTGCTGTTTTAGGTGATACGATTAACTATGAAATCGGACACTGGTCGCAAGCTGAAGGAACTAAACATAGTTGGTTCAACAAATTAATTAATCAAGATAAACGAAAAGCCGCTGAAAACTTTTTCGATCGACACGGCGGCATTACTATTGTAATTGGAAGATTTATTCCATTTATTCGTACATTTGTTCCATTTGTATCAGGTGCAAGTAGGATGCATTATCGAACTTTCATCATTTATAACTTTATTGGTGGTTTTCTCTGGGTAACTCTATTCTCTGCATTAGGATTCTTCTTTGGGAACATTCCAGTTGTCCAGGAACATTTCTCATTGATCGTGATTGCAATCATTTTAATTTCGGTTTTGCCAGTCTTAATTATCTGGTTAAAGAAAAAATTAGTATTAAAAAAGGAGCTTCGTTAAAGCTCCTTTATTTTTTTGACAAAATAAAGCAAGAGAAGTATAACTCATAAATTATTCCGCCAGTTGCAAAACAACCAGCAAAAAATTCTTCAGTTAATACGTTAATAATGGGATCAGTTGCAGGATTGAACAGCCAATCACCATTGTTGAACAAGAGATGGTGAAATGCTATAAAAAATTCATCAAAATTCATTAAAGCAAACGGTAAGATTATCACAGGTAAAATCATGAAAATTAGCGCTGTTGTTCTCGAAATATAAATATAACTCATTCTCTTTCTCATTTTTAAGAAAATAAGAATAAGTAATCCAACTACAAAAACAATTATTGCTAATTCAAATAATAACTTACACTCATAAAAATGACGCGCTGCGCTTGAAGAAGTCGGAAAATTAGACATCTGAAGTTTATCATTAAATGGCAACAATAAATAATCTAAGAGCTGTGTATAGTTCTTCATCACTGTTGCTAAGGTTGTTTTTACTATTAAATTTGTTTTTTGGATTTTTACAAAAACTGCTAATAACGGCCAGCTTAAAACTACTGCTCCCAAAGTAGCAGTAGCAAGAGCCATCAAACAATTGTAAACAACTGCAACGATTGGCTTTTTCTTCATAGTTTCCATTCATCCAGATTTTCTACAACGTAAGTTGGCTGCTTATCCCTTTCTGCCAATTGTTTCTTAGTAGTTACACCAGTCAAAGTTAACAAAGAGTCAATATTGCAGTTAACGCCTGCCATAATATCAGTATCATAGTTATCCCCAACCAAAATTGCATCCTTACCTTGAGCATTTAGCATCTTCAAAGCACTAGCCACAATAATTGATGACGGTTTACCAATATAAATAGGCTTAACACCTGTTGCTACTTCTAGCATTGTGCAAAGTGCACCGTTACCTGGCAATAGCTCATCTCCAGAAGGTAAATTTTTATCAGCATTCGTCCCAATGAAGGTTGCACCATTTCTAATCGAGCGAGTAGCCACGCGAATTTTATGATAAGTTAAATCCGTATCCATTCCAACTACCACATATTTAGGATTTCGATCATCGTAGTAGAAACGTTCATTTTTTAATAGCCCTTGCACTAATCCTGTTTGTCCAATGATATAAACTGGTATCTTAGCAGTATCTGGATTTTGAGCTAGCAAGTAAGACTCTGTAGCTAAAACAGGCGTATAAATATGATAAATATCTGTATTAACTCCGTGTCCGCGCAACTTATCAACTACCATTTGCGGCGTACGAGTAGAATTGTTAGTTAAAAATAAGTGGGGAATATTTTTTTCTTGCAAACGATGAATGAATCTCACGCCACTTTCGATCGTATCGCTACCGCGATAGATAGTTCCATCCAAATCAATTAAGTAACATTTATAATCTTTATGTTCCACAATTAGCCCTTTCTTTTCTTAATTACGAAGCCCCTATTTTTATGACTTCCCTTTCCACGTTGAAATTTTACAGCTGTTTTATGACCACCAATTCTTGTTTTGTGGACACGTCTTTCTTTAAAGTAGGGACGTTTAGAATGATAGCGATTATTAGACATGTTTTTTCTCTTATTTTGTCTGCCAAACGCAACCTTCTTGATCTGATTTTCTTGAGCTAGTCGTAAAACAAAATACGCACTGCCGGGATTACAATATTCCTCTAAATAATCCACAATCGCATTAGCCTTTTTATCAATTGCAACGCGATCTTTTTCATCATAAAATCCCTTTAATCTTAAATGCTCACTTGAAATATCCCCTACTAAATAATCGTACTGATCAAGGTAAGGATCATATTTTTCCTTTAGCAATTCAATATCTAGAGCATCTTTTACATTAGCTAAAATTTCATACTTTCGCCCATTAATCATTATCGTGTCTTCATTGACAATTACATGAGCCAAAGGATGATAAAGCGGTTGTTCTTTATCTGCTTCTTTATACTCCATTATTTTTCTTTCTATTTATCTATCGGGTATTTTTCTTTTAAATAGTTTCCAATTACAGTCCGTAAATAATCAGGGAACAAAAACTTGTTTTTGCCCATAATTGAAATGGTAGGGAAAAATGGAATTAAAACATAATGATCAAGCAAGGCAAGCGTATACTCTTTTTCAGGATCAATCTCTTTTCCGTTGATGTAGACTGTTCTACTTGCATGATCAACTTGAATACCTTTATAAACAAGATCGCCAAAGATTTTTCCTCTAAAACTCATTCCTTTAAGAGCAAACTTACTTAGAAAATGACGATTCTTTTCCATCTCCATTACCATGCGCCAAACATCACTTCCAAATAATTTAGTTTACACTACATGCATTGGGTGAGGCAAAGCAGCTTGTAAATCAGCTTCTGTTAAAATTCCCTGATGAAATGGCGTTAAAAACAAGCCACTGTTTAAAACCGCAATATCAGTTCCAGCAAAATTACTAATTGCATCGAGAGAAACTTGAATTGCCGCCATTTTATCATTGTTAAATTTAGCAGGTAACTTTGCAATTTGACGTGATTGAAGCATCTGCTCACCTTGCTTACGCCAAGCAGTAATTTTAGCTTGGTCCGATTCTAAACTTGGTAAATCAGCTGTTTTGACAGTATTTGGCACAATTGACACTATCTGGTGGTTATCATTTAATTGAATCGCAATATCGCCGACATGCTGACCCCATTTTCCAGTCTGAGTAATCCATGTTTTGTTTACTTTCTCGCCCTTGGGCAAATAATCATGGCTATGTCCACCAACAATCAGGTTCACTTCTGGATAATGATGTGCAATATATCGATCCATCCTTAAGCCAATATGACTAACAATGATTAACATATCATATTGTCCTTTAATTGTAGGAAGTAATCTATCTAAAGTATCAGAAATCAACTTTACATGCCAATGGTTAGGGCCATACGTCATTGGATAAGCAGCAGTTAAACCAACAACTGCAATCCTCGTTTTCTTTTTAGTTTCAAAAATTTTATATGAAGTACACCATTTCGGCATACTTTCATCTTCTTCACGTAAGTTAGCCAAAATAACTGGAAAATTCGCATGATCAAATAATTTTTCTAAAACTGCATGTGAATTAGAAATTCCTTCATTATTACCAATTGTGATCGCATCATAATTAAATTCATTCATCAATTTAATATTAGCTTGACCCTCAGTTGCATCTGATAAAGGATGAGAACGATCCATAAAGTCGCCAGCATCAAAGGTAAAAGTTTGATCAACGCTTTTATCATTTTGCGCTTGATGTAAATATCTTTTTATTTTAGGAAATTGTTCAAAGTGAGAATGTAAGTCATTGGTATGAACAATACGTAATTTTTCCATACTTTACTCTCTTCTAACCAATATGATTGGCTTTTAATACTGTATTAAAGGCATCTAAAACTTTTCCTTTAGGTTTTTCCCACTCAACCCACTGCGGATCTTTCCAATCATCCTCATTAGTTAAAGTTTCTAGTTGATATGTTTTATTAATATATTCTTCGTATAATTGAAGTGCCTTTGTTCTAGCCAAATTTAGCTGAAGTATCCGTACTTTCTTTATTAATCCACGGTCTACGGCTAATTCAGCGATACCATTTTGATCAATATTTGAAATTTCATAATATTTAGATCCGTCATTGCGAGTAACTTCTTCGATTAAATCTAGTTGCTCATAAGCCATATTTCAGCATCTACTTTCTTAAAATGATTATTAACTACTATATTAATTATAGAAAAAAGTATACATCCATGCTATTGTTAAAAAGAATAGAGGTGTACACATGAAAACAAGCAGGCATTATTTCCTAGCCCTTTTTTTTAGTTTGATTTTTATTTTTGAATCGGGATTCCTAGTCATTGGTCACCGCGGTAATCCCAGTAAATATCCAGAAGAAACAATTCAAAGTGATAACTCAGCTTTTGCGGATGGCGCGGACTATGTTGAACTTGACCTGCATGTTTCCAAAGATAACGTCTTAGTTGTTTCTCATGACCGTGATTTAAGCCGAGTTGTTGGATCATCGGTTATTGTATCACAAAATAATTTCTCCTATTTAAACACCTTAAAACAAGCTAATGGTGAATCAATTATCTCTTTAGATCAATTATTTGATTACTACAAAGATAAACCTAACACTAAATTCCTACTTGAAACCAAAAAAACTAAACATAATAGTCCTAAAAATATGGAAGAATTACTTGCTGCCAGTATCAAAAAGTACCATATGCAAGATCGGGTAATGATTCACAGCTTTTCTGCACCGAGCTTAAAAACTATGAGTCAACTGCTACCAGATGTTCCAAGAATCTTTATTGTTGGTTCTTTGCAAAGAATTAATTTTGAAGTATTAAGTTACGTAAACGGGATCAATATCTCGTCTGATCTAATTACTCAAAATCCCAAGCTAATTAGCCAGCTTCATGCACTACATCAAAAAGTATTTGTTTGGGCTGAAATGAATGAAACGCCGAAGCTATGGAACTGGTTAATCAACAATGATGTTGATGGAGTTGTCACTAACTTCCCCGCAAGAGGCTATAAATACAAATTAGCTAAAACTGGTACTAAAAAATATGACGTCAATAAAGATGGAATTTACTTTGGTCGGATGCCTACTGCAATTAGTGAAAATCCATATCTAAAAGTGACAACATCAAAAGAACTTAACTTTTTAGACCCAGTTCATGTTTCTTCAGCTGTTATCGCCTCAGGACAAACTTTTTATCAAATTGGCGATAAGGAATTTGTTCCTGCCGACCTGGTTAGTTTAGACTTACAGCCAGAATGGATTCTGCCATATTGGAATTTAAGCATTATTAACCCTACTCAAAATCCAATTTTCACTTATAATAAACCTGATAAGCAATCTGGTAAAAAGAATCGACTTATGCCAAGAAAACACTATAAAATACTAGGTGTAAGTGGCGGAGTTAAAGATTTATGGCTTCTTACTAATGATGGCTGGGTTAAGTCTTCTAAAGTCTTATATTATGGCTTATTTAATAAAAATACATTTGCCTATAAGAATTATCAAAAACTTGATCCTGCTTATCGTCAAACAAACGTTGCCCTATTTCCCTATTTACCAGTTGAAAAAGTCCCAAATAAAAGCTTTTGGTCGACTTATTCAGATGTAAATGCTGTAATATTTAATCAGAGATAAAAATAAAGGAGTATG
This sequence comes from Lactobacillus paragasseri, assembly GCF_003584685.1. Lineage (NCBI taxonomy): Bacteria > Bacillati > Bacillota > Bacilli > Lactobacillales > Lactobacillaceae > Lactobacillus > Lactobacillus paragasseri. The sequence continues at coordinate 468,172 of NZ_AP018549.1, read as the reverse complement.
TTATGGAAGAACTAGATTATAAAAAATTAGCACAAGAAAAGAAGGATGCTATTTTAAATGATTTAAAAGAATTGATTGCAATTGATTCTTCTGAAGATTTAAATAATACTAGCAAAGAATATCCTGTAGGTCCCGGACCAGTTAAGGCTATGAAAAAGTTTTTATCATTTGCTAAACGTGACGGCTTTGATACTGAAAACTTTGATAACTATGCTGGTCGAATCAACATGGGTTCTGGCGACAAGCGTGTCGGTATTATCGGTCACATGGATGTCGTTCCTGCTGGTGAAGGCTGGAAGACCGATCCATTTAAGATGACTATCAAAGATGGCAAAATTTATGGACGTGGTAGTGCCGATGATAAAGGCCCATCATTAGCAGCTTACTATGGGATGCTAATTTTAAAAGAACACGGCTTTAAACCTAAAAAGAAAATTGACTTCGTAGTTGGAACTAATGAAGAAACTAACTGGGTTGGAATTGACTACTACTTAAAGCATCAACCTGCCCCAGATGTTGCTTTCTCACCTGACGCAGAATTTCCAATTATCAATGGTGAACAAGGCATTGTTACCTTAAAACTTGACTTTAAAGATAATCCAAACCAAGGCGACGTTAAACTTTGGACATTCCAATCAGGAATTGCAACTAATGTCATCCCTCAAACCGCTCATGCTCAACTTGAAGGCGATATTGATGGCATCAAAGAAAAATTCAACTTATTCCTTAAAGAACATAAACTTGAAGGAAAAGCAGAAATGCTTAGCGGTCGTCTTTCATTAACTCTAACCGGTCACGGTGTTCATGCTTCAGCTCCTGAAACTGGTAGAAATGCTGCTACTTATCTTGCTCTTTTCCTTGATAGTCTTAATTTTGATGGTCAAGCCAAGAATTTCTTACACTTCCTTGCAACTGTTGAACATAAAGACTTTAACGGTAAGAAGTTAGGTATTTTCCATCATGACGACTTAATGGGCGACTTAACCAGTTCACCAAGTATGTTTAACTTTGAAGGTCAAAATGCATACCTACTAAACAACGTTCGCTACCCACAAGGTATTGAACCAGAAGAAATGGTTAAAAACATCAACGAAAAATTTGGCAATATCTTAGATGCCAGAGTTGATGGCTCAGCAGAAGCTCCTCATTATGTTCCTGGAGACGATCCAATCGTTAAAACTCTTCTGTCAGTTTATGAAAAGCAAACTGGCAAGAAAGGTCATGAAGTTATCATTGGTGGCGGTACATATGGTCGTTTATTTAAACATGGTGTAGCCTTTGGTGCTCAACCAGAAGGTGCCCCACTTGTTATGCACCAACCAAATGAATACATGAAGGTTGAAGATTTGATTAATTCAATTGCTATTTATGCTGAAGCAATCTATGAATTAACTAAATAAATCAAAATATTAATAAATTCGTAAAAAAGGACAGCGTCAATGCTAGTCCTTTTTTTGCTATAATAGGGGGAAAGTAATTAACAAAGGATCCTGATCTGTGAAAAATTTAAAAGAAAAAATCATAGAGTTCCTAACTGCGGGGCCAGAAGTTAAAACACTTCAAAGCGAATCAGACGAAAGCCAATGGAAATTTTACAGCGGCATCGTTTATTTAACTTTACGTCGTGTTTTCCATTATTTGATCTTAATTGCAGTTTTTGGTTTATTTCTCCTAATTGGTTTTGGTGGTGGCTACGCCCTTGGCATTGTTCGCCAGCAGCCCATTCCAACAATTAGCGAATTAAATCAGCAAATAAACCATGCACAAAATTCAGCCACACTTTACTATGCTGGCAATAAAAAAATTGCTACGGTTCGCTCAGATACAGTCACCAAAAAGGCAAGTGAAAGCGAACTAACCCCTTTAGTTAAGAATGCTGTAACAGCTACTGAAGATGAAAATTTCTATATTCATAAGGGAGTTTTACCTAAATCCCTAGTTAGAGCTGTCCTTTCTGAACTAACTGGTGTTGGTGTACAAACTGGTGGATCAACTTTAACTCAGCAATTGGTTAAGATGCAGTTTTTAACTAGTCAGACCACTTGGAGAAGAAAAGTTACCGAAATGTTTTATGCTCATAAGATCGAAAAGCATTTCTCAAAAGAAGATATTCTCCGTTCATATTTAAATGCTGCTCCTTATGGTAAAAACAACCGTGGAGAAAACATTGTGGGTATTAAAACTGCGGCACAAGGTATATTTGGTAAGTCTATTTCTGAACTTAACTTGCCACAAGCTGCTTTCATTGCTGGTTTACCTCAAAGTCCATCTATTTATACCCCATATCGTTTAAACGGAAAAATTAAAAAAGACCTTGATTTAGCAATGCGCAGAAAAGATATTGTTCTATTTCGGATGTATCGAAATGGCGATATTAGTAAAAAAGACTATCTTGCAGCTAAAAAATATGATTTACGCGCTGATTTTCTTGCTCCTGAAAAAGCATCCAAACAAAAGAAGCAAAGTGGCTACTTATATAATCTAGTAATGAATAAGAGTACCAGTCTCTTAGCAGAAAAATTAATTGAGCAAGATGGTTTAAAGGTATCAGATGTTAAACAAGATACTAACCGTTATAATCAATACCTAACTAGTGCAACTGAATTACTTCATCAAAAGGGCTATCATATTAAGACCACGATTAGACAGCCACTTTATCAAACCATGCAACGTATAGTTAAGCAAAATAAATATGGTCAAGATAAGACATCTCGTGATTTTGACTCATCTACTAACAAGTGGGTTAATACTACTGAGCATGTAGAAAATGGTAGTGTCGTAATTGATAACGCAACTGGCAAGGTATTAGCATTCAGTGGCGGAGTTGACTTTAAGAACTCTCAAATTAACCACGCTTTTGATACTTATCGTTCACCTGGTTCATCTATTAAGCCATACCTAGTCTATGGTCCAGCAATTGAACATAAGCTGATTTCTAGCCAAACAGCACTGGCAGATTTCCCTACTAGATTTGGCAACTATATTCCAACTGACTATAATTCAACTGTAGAAAACCGGTTTATCTCAGCTCAAGAAGCTCTAAGTAAATCTTACAACTTACCTGCCGTAAACTTATACAGTAAGTTAGTCAACGATAAGAACATTAACTTGCGTCAGGATATGAAAAAACTCGGCTTAAACTTGAGTAAAAGCGAATTTGAAAACCTAGGTTTGGCCCTCGGTGGTACAGATTATGGTTTTTCAGTTGCCGATAATGCTAGTGCCTTCTCTAACTTCTATAACAATGGTAAGCGTGCTGATCCTTACTACATTGAAGAAATTCGAGATCCATCAGGTAGAGTAATTTATAAGCATAAGCAAAACCCACAAAAGGTCTTCTCTACTGGTACTTCTTACATTATGCAGAAGATGCTTCACCAAGTAGTAACTAAGGGTACTGCATCAAGTTTAACCGGTACTTTGAAGTTTAATTACAAGAACTTAATTGGTAAGACTGGAACCAGTAACGATTATCGTGATATTTGGTTTAATGGGTCTACTCCTGGAATCACGATTTCTAGTTGGATGGGTTATGACAACTTCTACGGTCACTCATACAACCTAGATTCTAATTCTAGTGAGACCAACTTAAACCTTTGGGCAAATATCGCTAATGCACTTTACGAAGAAGATCCATCAATTTTTAAATTAAATGATGCACCAAGTCCTCCAAGCTCGGTTTATAAAAATAGAGTCTTAGCAAGAACTGGAACATTACCAGGAACTGTAAGCTATGATGGCGATAATATTGAGCTTTCTGGTAAAAAGACTACTGCATTAAGTTTGTCCCCTGCTCCAGCTGCTACTGCTAGATTTGGTATCGGTGGATCAACTAAAGACTACAACCTCTTCTATGATTACTTAGAAGGCAAGAATAATGATTATGGCAAAGTCTTAATCTATACTGGCAAGACAATTTCTAAGAAGAAAAACATCAACAGCCTATTTGCTGTCGCTGATGGTTCAACTTCAGAAGATGCTAAAAATTATTACGGCAAAAACCACGAGGTTTACCGTGAATCAAATAATAATTCCTCATCTTCGACTAACCGAAATGTCGGAGCAAATGACCAACAAGCTCGAAGTACTGGTCAAGGAGGAAATAATAATGGTTCTTCATCATCTACTTCTACTAGGCGAAATCGTTCAAGTTCCACAGGTGAATCATCTTCTTCCGCGGAAAGTAGTAATTCCGAGAGCAACAATGCTGCAAATGATGTAAATTCAAATATTAGTTCTAATGAAGGTTCAGCTGCTAACACAAATACTAGCAGCGAGACCACTGAAGGCAGTACAGCCACTAATAATGGTCCAACTGCTCCATAGAAAAATATAGTTTTAAAATCAATAAAAACTGATAATCAAAATTAACGATTATCAGTTTTTTGTTTGACTAAAACTATAATTTTCAAACTAATTATTAAAATATATTGAATAAAATTAATCAAAGTATTATTATTTAAATCAAATTTTAATATTTAAAGGAGAATTAATGGAATTACTAAAATATTTCAAAAAGTTAAAATGGGAATTTCTATTAGTAGTCTTTCTCATAGTTGTTAATGCTGGATTTTTAACACTAGCAGGTATTTCTAGCGCTAATGCATTGAGTTCGGTTGCTAAATTACGTGCCGCTGAATTCTTTATGTGGGTTGCAATAATGGGCGGAGCCTATATCATTTATGCTATTGTTAATTGTCTTGTTAACGTAGAACAGACACGTTTATCTCAAAATGTAGACAAATTAATCAGAAATAGTATTGCAACAGACTTATCCAAGGCAAATTATGCTACTTTTCATAAACAAACTGTAGCAACATACAGTTCTTGGCTAACTAATGATATTACTACTATTAATAATTTCGGAATTACTGACTTTTTAATGATTGTCAGACAAGTTAGTGAAATAGTTTTTGGGATGCTTACACTAGCATATTTCAATATAAGTTTGGTAGTAACTGTTGTTGTCTTAACAGTTATTATGGGAATCGTGCCAAATATGTTTTCTAAAATCTTAGCTAAACGATCATTAGAATATACTCATGCTAACGAACGATTAGTTAATACAATTAATGATATATTAAATGGCTTCAATACACTCTTTTTAGCTAATCTCCCTCAGACTATCGTAAAAAAAATCGATGGTTCTTCAGACGATGTAAAAAAGCATACACTAAACTACAGTAAAACCGCTGGAATAACTCAAGCAATAACTAATGGCTTAGCATTTATTAGCCAAGTCATTATTTTAGGACAAACTGGTTGGCTAATCTTACATCATCTTACACCAGTTGGTACGATTAGTGGTGCACAATTCTTTGCTAGTACAATTTTCGCTGAATTAAGTGGTATTAGTTTTAATTGGCAGGAATTTAAGTCTATAAAACCAATAATGGAAAAATTTAAATCTGTATCTAACAATGAAAGTGAGCCGCATTCAATTTCTAATTGGCAACTAGGAAAACTCAACTTAAAGAATGTTTCCTATCATTATGCTGAAAATGATGAACCAATTTTCTATAATTTGAATTTAGATTTTATATTGCAAAATAAATATATACTAACAGGAGATTCTGCAGCTGGTAAATCAACGATTTTAAATCTAATTGGTGGTTTACTAAGAGACTATAAAGGAGAAATCAATCTTGGCAATATGAGTTACGATCAAATTTCAGATCATGACCTACATCAGAAAATTTCTTATTTACAGCAAGATCCGTATATTTTTTCAGCATCCCTAAAATGGAATTTAACTTTAGGAAAAAAGATATCAACTCAGAAAATTAATAAGGTAATCAAAGAATGTGGCCTAGAAGATTTAATTACTAAACTACCTAATGGAATTGATACAGTTTTAGATGATCAAGGAAAGCAATTATCTGGCGGACAAAAACAACGTATTGCATTTGCTAGAGAAATATTACGTGATACTCCAATCTACTTACTAGATGAAGCAACGTCTGCATTAGATAAAGCCTCAAGTACACAGCTCGAACGTTTGATTCTGACTAAACAGGATAAAACAGTGATTATGGTAACTCATCACTTAAGGAACGAAATCGAACAATTAGCTAACAAAGTAGTTAATTTAAATGAAATAAAAAATACAGCTAGTGAAACCATTTAAATTCACAATACAAAAAAGTACTGTTAACATCGACGTTTTTTCAACCGCAGAGTAACAGTACTTTTTTAATATTAACTTATCTACTTAGTAGAACTAGACTTCTTCAAAGTATATGGCAAGATAACATGAGCATCATCTAATTCTTCATCGTTCATCAACTTAGTTAACATTCTCATTGCAACAGCACCAATATCATAAAGTGGTTGTTGAACTGTAGTTAATTGCGGACGAACAATTTTAGCAACATTAGTTGATGCAGCAGAAATAATTTCTAAATCTCCTGGAATTTTTACACCTGCATCAAAAGCAGCATTAACAATACCAGCAGCTACTACATCACGTGTTGCAATAATTCCATCTACTTTGTCAGCTTTAATTTGCTTAAATAACTTATAGCCATCTTCATAAGTTTTAGCATCTTCATAGATATGAACATTCTTCAAATTATGTTCTTCCATGAAATCCTTATAAGCAACGAAACGGTTGTCCTTGTTAACATAAGCTTTACCGTCACCAACAACTAAAGCAAGGTTCTTCTTACCATTCTTCAACAATAAACCTAAAGCTTCCTTTTCAGCAGCCTTATAATCAATTGTTACACTTGGAAAGTCTTGGTTAGCATCAGCAGTACCAGCTAAAACAACTGGTGTATTTGTACGCTTGAAGATTTCTTGAGCCTTTTCACTCATTAAGTTTGACATGTAAATTACACCATCAACTTGCTTATTAAGTAAGTTTTGGATTACTTGATCTTCATTCAACAAAGTATTACCAACACTGGAAAGTAAGATATTGTACTTATACATCGTAGCAATATCGTCAATTCCTTTAGATAATTCAGCAAAGTGCATATTTGTCAAATCTGGCATAATTAAGCCAACTGTTGTAGTTCTCTTTGAAGCCAATCCTTGAGCAACTGCATTAGGTTGATAATGCAAGCGATCAATGACAGCTAATACTTTTTCACGTGTTTCTTTACGTACATTATTATTTCCATTTACTACTCTTGAAACAGTAGCCATAGAAACTTTTGCTTCACGAGCAACATCATAAATAGTTACTTCTTGCTTTTGCATAAATTTCTCACACTCCTGTAAAAACACTCTTTTATAACTTATCAAGAATATTCACACATTGCAACCGTTTACGACTAAAAACTCATTATTTTACCATATTATATGGTATACTCCCAGTATATATTAAAAAAGGAGCCAAAATTATGAACTTAGACAAGTTACAAAATTGGTTAATTTCAACCAATAATGACGTTGCTTATATTTCTGATCCAATCAGTATTAATTATTTCACTGGCTATAGCATGGATCCACATGAAAGAATTTTTGCTTTACTTGCTTTTAAAGACAAGCCTGCATTTATCTTTGCGCCTGAATTAAATGTTGAAGAAGCTAAAAATTCTGCCTGGGATGGTGATGTTTATGGCTATCTTGACCATGAAAATCCATGGGCAAAAATTGCTGATCTAGTAAATCAACGTGTCGGTAAACCTAATAATATCGCAATCGAAAAATCACATCTCTCAGTTGATCGTTTAGAACAATTACGCATTGCCTTTCCTGATTCTTCATTTACCAATAACGTTTCTCCATTCGTAGCTGAAGCACGTTTACGTAAAACCCCAGAAGAAGTAAAACAATTAAAAGCTGCCGGTGCAGAAGCTGACTTTGCTTTTCAAATTGGTTTCAATGCTCTTAGAAACGGCGTAACTGAACGTTATGTTGCTGGACAAATTGATTACCAACTAAAACTTCAAAAAGGTGTAATGCATACTAGTTTTGAAACGATCGTCCAAGCAGGTACAAATGCAGCTAACCCTCACCTTGGTCCAACAATGAACAAAATTGAACCAAACGAATTAGTTTTATTCGATCTTGGAACCATGCACAACGGCTATGCTTCTGACTCAAGTAGAACTGTCGCTTACGGCGAACCAACTGCTAAAGAAAAAGAAATTTATGAAGTCGACCGTGAAGCACAACAAGCAGCTATTGAAGCAGCGAAACCAGGTATTACTGCCAGCGAACTTGATGCTGTTGCTAGAGATACTATTACTAAAGCTGGTTATGGAGAATACTTTATTCACCGTCTTGGTCATGGTATTGGGATGAACGTTCACGAATTTCCACAAATCATGGAAGGAAACGACGTAGTTCTTGAAGAAGGTATGTGCTTCTCAATTGAACCTGGTATTTACATTCCTAACGTAGCAGGCGTTAGAATTGAAGATTGTGGTGTAGTCACTAAAAACGGTTTTGAAACCTTCACTAAGACAAGTAAGGAATTAAAATACATTCCAGTTAAAGACTAATCAAAAACCTGTTGATAAACTTTATCAGCAGGTTTTTTATTGTAAAAAAAAGAATCAAGCAAAACTTGATTCTCTTTATAAATATTTAATTTTAGTTATTTTCAGTATCTTCAGCATTGTTTAAGTCACTAACAGCATCCTTATCAGATTTTTCATCTTCGCCAAGATCTTTGTTAGTGTCATCAATTACGATATCATCAAAATCTCTTAATTCTGAATCATCTTCAACTGACTTAGGGAAAGAAGCTAATTGATTCTTAATTGCTTCAGTTCCTTTATCATACTTTTCTTTCAAATCTTGCAATTTTTCATTTTCAGCAAGTTTTTTCTTTACATCGTCAGTTGCGTCTTCTGGCAACAATAATGAGCCAGCAATTAAGCCAACACCTAAACCAACAACGCTACCTAATAAAAATCCACCAAGTTTACGCATAATTGTTCTCCTTTAATAAATATTAGTCTTCACCGCGACGACGTTTACGTCTTGCAAACATGCGACTAACTAGAGATGAAAAAATGCCAATTCCGGCTCCTCTAATACCCATACCAGAGAAGCGTTCAACCATTCTTCTTGATGAAGAATTGATGTCTGACAAGCTTTCACCTAAATCTGCTGCCGCCTTTACAACTGGTTCTAATTCTGTTACTTTTCCATTTACGTCAGCTAGAAGAGCATTACTTTTTTCTAATAAATCTTCACTTTGCTTCATTAATACAGAAGTTTGTTTCGTTAAATCATCAACAGCTGTATTAACGCTGTCCATAGTTGCGTCAACTTTTTTCATTGTCTTAGTAACTCTAACAATTAAAGGTAAAGTAAATAAGACCAAGATTAAAAAGGCAACTGCTGCAATTAAGCCAGCTAATGCACCATATGAAATTGACATAATCTATCCTCCATTAATTATTCCTCTCATAAAAAAGTCTAGCATTATTCCTCCCCTCAAGCAATGAAATAGTACCCAAGTTTTTGATATACTATTTTTAAAGAAATTAGATAAGGAGGGCATGAGTTGAACTGGTCTACTCTTCTAAAAGGAACTTCTACAACTAAAAAAACTAATAACATTGATTCCTTAATTAATTGGGACAATGTACTTCATACTTTATTAAGTCGTGGTATACAAATTATTATTACTACAATTATTTTCTTTTTAATTTGGCATATAGGGAAACGCTTATTAACGAAATATTTATTAAAGAATCCTAAATTTCAAGAACGTATGACTGGAAGGAAAAGAACTCTAGCTCAATTAGGAATTGCTCTTTTTCAATATACTGTTCTCTTATTTTATTTATATAGCGTTTTAACATTAATGGGAATCCCAGTCGGCACGTTGTTAGCTAGTGTAGGGTTAGTATCTCTAGCCTTAGGAATGGGCGCACAGGGCTTAGTTAGCGATGTCATAACTGGGATGAACATCTTAAGCGAAGGTGAATACAATATCGGCGATACTGTCAAAATTGGCAACTACACCGGAACTGTTCTCTCCTTTACCTTGCGCAATACCCACCTTAAAACTACTAATGGCGCTGTAATCTATATTCCTAATCGTAACATTACCGTAGTTGAAAATTTGAGTCATGGTTCACATTCCGGCTGGAGCATGGATATTAATTTAAATCTTTCAGTAGAAAATAATCTTACTGAAATTAATCATGCCGTTGATACGGTAAACGCCGCTTTAAAAGATAAGTTTAAAAAACAAATCAAAAAGGGCCCTCAAATTATTGGAATCATTAATCAAACCGGCTCAAGTATTACCTATCAAATTCATTTTCAAGTAATTGCAAATAGCCAAAGTACGATTAAAAATGCCTATCTCAGTGCTTATATCAAAGAATTCAATCAACGCGGGCTTAAATTCAGTCCCATGCCAACAAAACAAGAAAATAGTTCTGCATCTTAAAGGATTAAGCAACTAGACTTTTATCTATTGCTTAATCCTTTTTTATTGCACAACGCGAACTACTTCGCGAGCAATCATTAATTCTTCATTAGTTGGGACAATAAGTGCCTTTACTCTAGACTTAGGTTTAGAAATAAACTTTTCGCCATCTGTTCGATTAGCCTTAAAATCTGGTTCTAAACCCAAATATCTTAATGAAGACATAATACCAGCTCTAATGCCAGGATCATGTTCACCTACTCCTGCAGTAAAGACAACTGCATCAATTCTGCCTAACTCTGCTGCATAGGCGCCAACATAGCGAACAACTCGGTTAATGAATATCTTACGTGCTAACTTAGCACGCTTATCTTTACTTTCAATTAAATCACGCATATCAGAAGATACACCTGAAATACCTAATAATCCTGACTTATAATTCAAAACATCAATTGCTTCATCAATATTCATTCCGGTCTTATGCATTAAACGTTGCAGCGCTGAAGGATCAAAATCTCCACTTCTCGTTCCCATTGTTACACCAGTTAACGGGCTAATTCCCATTGAAGTATCATAAGACTTTCCACGTTTAACCGCAGTAACTGAAGCACCTGATCCTAAGTGGCAAACAATCAAGTTAACTAAGTTAGGATTTTTCTTAAGCATCTTGGCTGCACGCGGTGCAACATAAGAAATAGAAATTCCATGCGCACCATATTTTCTGATGCCATAATCTTCATAATATTCATAAGGAATCGAATATAGATAGTGGATTGGATCTAAAGTTTGATGATAAGAAGTATCAAAAACCGCTACCTGTGGAACATTAGGAACAATTTTCAAAAAGGCCTTGATTCCATTTGCCTCAGGAATATTGTGCAAAGGTGCAAGTTCACCTAAATCAAATATTTCTTGTAACTCTTTGTCACTAACACGAACAGATTCCTTAAATATTTCACCGCCATTTACAATTCGGTGACCAATTCCAGTAATTTCTCTCAGGTCTTCAACTACATAAAATTTTTTCAAATCCTCAATTAAAAGCTTCACTGCCTCTTCTTGATCATGAATAGGCATATTTTTGATATATTCTCGGCCATTACTTAGCTTGATTTTAAAGACAGCATTTTCCATCCCCACTCGATCAGCCATTCCCAAAGCAATGACTTTTTCATCAGGGAAAGAAAATAATTTATATTTAAAGGAAGAGCTTCCTGAATTAATTGCTAAAACTTTTTTCATACGCTATAACCTCAATTTCAACTAAACTTACATTTATCAAGTAAACTCATAATTTTAGTATAGCGCTTTCATCTTAACAATTAAAAGTAGAAAATAAAAGAACTTATCCATTAATCAGAATAAGTTCTTCGAAATTTATTTATTTTCCATCTTTTTCCACCAGGCTGGCAATTCAGTAAGTAATTTTCTCAAAGCTTGACCTCGATGAGAAATTGCATTCTTTTCATCCACTGTCATTTCAGCAAACGTTTTGCCCTTATCAGGAACAAAGAAAAGCGGATCATAACCGAAATTGCCTTTACCTTGTGGATAAGTTAAAATTTCACCGCGAATTTCGCCTTCGGTTACTAAATCATCCTCAAATTTACCTGGCCAGGAAACAACCATTGTTGTATGAAAAGTAGCCTTTCTTTCTTCTTTTGGCACGCCGCCTAATTCAGCTAATAATTTAGCATTGTTCAAAGCGTCATTATGAGCTTCCCCGCCATAGCGCGCAGAATAGACGCCAGGAGCACCATTTAATTTATCGACCGATAATCCTGAATCATCAGCTAAAGTCGGTAGATTGCTAAATTCTGCCATCTGATGAGCCTTTAGCTTGGCATTAGCTAAAAATGTGGTACCAGTTTCTAAAACATGTGGCGGATCAGTTAAATCTTGATTAGTAATCACATGAATTGGAAAGTTATTCTTTTGTAAGGCTTCTTCAACTTCTTTAGCCTTATTTTTGTTGTTAGTTGCAAATAATAAAGTATCCATTTTAATCCTCAGCATCTACATGATGACCAACAATTGTTTCATCATTCATCCATTGACGTGTTATTTCAGTGAACTTCTTAGCTTCCCCTGTCGTATAGTACTCATGTGTTGTATCAGAATCATCAGCAGCAAATAAGCCGTCACGCCGTAAAACGTTATAGGTATATTGTGCCACCTGATCAGCTGGATCAACAATTTTTTTATCTTGACCAACCACTGCAACAATTTCATCTCTTAATAATGGATAATGAGTACAGCCTAAAACAAGAGTATCGTAATCAATATTTTTCAATGGCGCTAAGCTTTCGCTGACAACAGCCTGTTTAATCTCTTCAGCAGGATCTTCCTCAGCAAGAGGTGCTAATTTAGGTTGTGCAAATTCGCTTACTTGAATTTCTGGATCACGATATTGAATTTCTTTTAAATAAGAATGACTATTAACAGTTGCCTTAGTACCAATTACCGCAACATTCTTTGTTTCTGTGGTTCTAGCTGCAGCTAAGGCACCAGATTGAACCACTCCAATTATTTGCAAAGGAACTTCTTTTTGAATAGTAGACATTGCAACTGCAGTCGCTGTGTTGCAACCAAAAATAATAATCTTTACATCTTTACTTAATAAGAAGTTTACACTATCGCGAGTTAAAGAAATAATTTCTTCTTTTGAGCGATCTCCATATGGCATATTAGCCTGATCACCAATAAAAATAGTTGATTCATTAGGCATTTTTTCAATTACTTTTTTTAATACAGTTAAGCCACCTAAGCCTGAATCTAAAACTCCAATTGGTCGATTATCCATTAAAAAAACTCCTTTAAACAAATGATGATTAAAATCTCTTTTCCCCTCCACCTATTTTAAGTTAAAATGTTATAGAAGACAAAAGGAAATGAAAGCATGGAACATACAAACGAACATCTTTATTTTTTAAATTCATTATACCGTGACTTTATCTTGCCTACTATCTTAGGTAGCGAAGATAAAGAAATTCTTTACTGGGCTGGTAAACATGTCAGTCGTAAATATGACTTATCAGATATCGATGACTTAATCGAATTTTTTGACATGGCTCAATTTGGAACTTTAAAAGTACTCAAAGATCGTAAACACACTGCAGTTTTCGAACTTTCAGGACAAGTTGTTACTGATCGACTAGATAGTCAAAGTGATGAGTTTTCATTAGAAAGTGGAATTATTGCAGAATGTTTAGAACGCCAAAATGGTACTCCTACTGAGGCTTCAGCTACGATTACTAAAAAACATGTCGTTCAAATCACAGCTCAGTCTGATTAATTACTCTTAATGAAGAAAAAATATTAATACTAAAAAGGGTACAAACTATTTAAAATTCATAGTTTGTACCCTTTTTGACTGTAAATTAATCAGTGTATTGATCTAAAATTTGTTCAAGCTTTTCCTTAGGAGTATAGCCAGTTAGGCGGTCAACAATTTTACCATCTTTTTTAATTAGTAAAGTTGGAATTGCCATGATTCCTAAGTTTCGAGCTGTTTCTTGATTTTGGTCAACATCCATCTTAGTGAACTTTACATCGTCCATTTCTTCTGAAAGTTGGTCAATTACTGGTGATTGCATTTTACATGGACCACACCAAGTTGCCCAGAAATCAGTTAAAACAACACCTTCGCTAGTTTCATCTTCAAAAGTTGCATCTGTAATTTCATCAACCATAGTTATTACCTCACAAAATAAATTCTTTAAATTATAAATATAGTTTAGTAGAACTACTTACTTTTTGCAAGTATATTGCTTATTGCAAATTAACTATTGTAGCCCCTGTTCCACCTTGATTGGCTGGAGCATAATTATAACTCTTTACATGTCGATTACGTTTCAAATACTGTTGAACACCATTTCTAATTGCACCTGTACCAATACCATGAATGATGGTTACCGTATTCAAACCAGCTAAAAGCGAGGCATCAAGATAACGATCTAAGTTAGTTAAAGCTTCTTCATAGCGCTGCCCTCTTAAATCAAGTTCACTGCTTGCACGACTAGAGCGAAGACCGCGGCTAGAGCGAACAGATTTTTCTGGCTTTTTTTGACTGGCTTGTGCAGCGATCTTTTCAACATCACGATCAGTTACCTTCACTTTCAAAATACCAATTTGGACTTCAAATTCATGATTGCCTAACTTCTTCGTAATTACACCTTGTTGGCCATATGAAAGGACTTTAACATTATCGCCTACACTTACATCATGACGCTTTTTTTCACGCTGTAGCACCTTATTATTAGCTAAGTTTTGATTTTCACGCTCAAGTTTATTCAAAGCGCCTTTAGCTTCAATTACTTTATTTGTTCTAACTTGTCCGCCAGCTCTTCTTTGCTCTTCAAGATCATTAATAATTTTTTCAGCTTGCTTACGTTTCTTAGCAAGCATTTCATCAGCCTTCTCCTGAGATTTTTCAAGTTGTTTCTGTACTTGTTGGTTATACCAATCAAGTCCATTTTGAAGTTGACGTTTAAGCGTGATACTTTGATCAACATTTTGCTTCAAAGTTTCATGAAGTTGTTCAGCAGCCTTAGTTTGTTCAGTTAAACGCTCGATCATTTTATTAATATCGCTGTCTTCATCGTTCATTAAACTTCTAGCCTTATCTACAACAGCTTCATTCATCCCTAATTGATGTGCAATCGCAAAGGCATTACTTTGACCAGGAATTCCAATTCTCAAGCGATAAGTTGGTGCCAATTTTTTTAAGTCAAATTCCATTGAAGCGTTGGTAGTTCGCTCGCGATTATAACCATACAGTTTTAATTCTGGATAGTGCGTAGTAATCGCAATCTTTGCTTGTGTTTGGCGTAAATCATCTAAGATTGCGATTGCTAGACTTGCACCTTCCTCTGGATCAGTTCCAGCACCAAGTTCATCAATTAAAACCAAATCATCTTCAGTAACATTATTCATGATCTTAATAATTTGATCCATATGCGATGAAAATGTACTTAAAGATTGCTCAATCGATTGTTCATCTCCAATATCTGCATAGATTTCATTAAAGACCGTTAACTGACTCCCCTCTTCTGCAGTAATAAATAAGCCAGCTTGTGCCATTAATTGAAGTAATCCCAAAGTCTTCAACGTGATCGTTTTACCACCGGTGTTTGGTCCTGTAATTAACATAGTATCAAAAGTAGTTCCTAGTTCAATATTATTGGGTACTACTTTTTTAGGATCAATTAAAGGGTGTCGTGCCTTTCTTAATTTGATAACATGATCTCGATTTAGAACAGGCTCTGTAGCTTTCATCTTCTTTGCTAATTTACTTTTAGCACTTAAAAAGTCTAATTGAGCTAAAGCTACTGCGTTATTCTTAATTTCTTTTTGATAAGTACCAGCAAGTTCTGATAACTCGATTAAAATACGGTGAATCTCTTGTCGTTCTTGAGCCAGCAAATTTTGCTGACGATTATTAAGTACTAAGACTGCTTGTGGCTCAACAAATAAAGTTTGACCACTAGCGCTTTGATCATGAACAACTCCACCAAATTTATTCTTATATTCTTGTTTTACCGGCAAAACATAACGTCCATCTCTGATAGTTACAATATTTTCAGACAAGTACTGCGTATGTTTGCCACTAATATAGTCATTCATGTGGTTCTTAATATCAGTTTCATTACTCTGAATATCATGTCTAAGCTGCATCAATTTTGAAGAAGCTGTATCCTTAACTGTTCCATCATATTCAATTGACTGATTTAATTTTTTAAACAAATCTTCTGAAACTGCTAAATTTTTGAGATATTTTTCAATAGGACGTGTATCAATTTCACGCTCTTCAAGGTCCGATGTAAATTGTCCCACGTCTTTAGCCAGACTAAGGACTAGAAATATATTACCTAATTCTTCGCCATTTAAGTTAGCCTTAACTTTAAGTCGCTTCAAACTAGGTCGAACATCTTTAAAGTCCGTTATCGGCATTGGTCCCTTAACCCGCAAGATATTCGAAAGTACTCTAGTTTGATCAATCGATTTTTTTACTTCATCAAAGTCACTGCTTGGCATTAATTTCAAAGCCTGAGCTTTTGCAGGTGCAGTAATTGCCAAGTCACTTAATTGTTTAATTATGCGATTATATTCTAATTTTTCAATAATTTTAGAGTTCATATCTTCCACCTAGCAAAAAGGGCCCCATAACTGGGCCCACTTTTTATATTGTTGTAATGAATAATTTTATGAAAATTTGTGAAATTCCTGGAGAAAAATGCAAGATACCACTTGCTAAAATAGAATGCCCCAGCATATTTTGCAAACTATTATTAGGAATCGTAGCTAAAATAAATAAAAGCAAATAAACACTAATCTGGGTCACAATAAAAGCAATAATAATGCTGCCCCATGTATTTAATCTAGCATCTACAGTAATATACCTTAGCTGATTAAAACCTAACATCACCAAACGCCATATACAGCAAACAAGCAACAAAACAATCGAAAAAGCTATTGCTGCATAAAATGACTTATCTAAAGTTAATCCTGTAGTCTTATCAAAGAAGGCAAAACTACTTCGATCACTCGCTGAAGGATATGGCACCCAAAGATTTAAGAAGTTACTAAAGGGTTTGTACAATAATGTTGCAAAAATCAACCCTACTACATATCCACCTGCAGCCAAGCCTTCATACACTATGCCACGTCGATAACCTACATAACAACAATAAATAAAAATTAATAAAATGAGAATAGAAATCATTGTTCATCCTTATTAAGCAAAAAAGACTAGCCCATCCGCCAGTCTTTTTTGAAGATTATTCGCCACTTAAGCGATCGTCTGACAAAAATGTATTTAAAACGCCTTGTACCATATTCCACTCGTCATCATCAGTGATTTCATGTAAGTCAGAACTGGTTACATCACCGTCTTCGTCAGCATCGTAGCTAAAAGCCTGTACTTCCACATCATCATCGTCGCTAACGGCTGCTGGATATAGTAAAACATAGGATTTACCATAATCTTCAGACGTAAAAGTGAATAATATTTCAAAAAGTTCTTCATTGCCTTGATCATCAACTAAAGTGATTTGACGATCATTATCTTGGTTAGCGCTAATTTTTTCACTCATTTTACTTATCCTTTCTGGTTGCTTCTAGATAACTTTGTAAAATCAAAACAGCAGCCATTTGGTCAATAACTTTTTTTCTTTCAACACGATCATGTACGCCAGCTTCTTGAACTAGAATACGATCAGCTTGTACGGTTGTAAGCCGCTCATCCATATAATGAACAGGCAAGTCAAATTTCTCTTTCAAGCGTTCACCGTACTGCTTACTTCTTTCTACAGAATGCCCACTACTGCCATCCATATTTTTGGGTAGCCCTAAAACAAAACCTTCGACGTCATATTTACGGACAATCTTTCTGATTTGACGCATGCCAAAACTAAACTTGCTCTCGTCAATTTTGATTGTTTCAAGCTCTTGAGCAGTGATTCCCAAAGGATCGCTAATTGCGACCCCCACAGTCTTAGAGCCAACGTCCAGTCCAAGTAATCGCATTATTTATTTTTACCTAAATAACTCTTAACCAATTCCTCAATAATTTCATCACGTTCATGTTTCAAGATTAAATTACGGGCATCATTATGCCGAGGAATATATGCAGGGTCGCCTGAGAGTAAGTAACCAACAATTTGATTAATTGGGCTGTAGCCCTTTTCCTCAAGTGCATTGTATACGTCTTGTAGAGTGTCGTATACATTCTTACCCTTATTTTGGTTAAAGTCAAAATGCATTGTTTTATCTAGCGAACTCATAATAAAATTCCTCCTATTCTTCTTAATTTTACTTGAAATATCGAACGAACTCAATTAATTTTGTTTTTCTTCAACTTCTTGTAACACTTTAGCGATAGCGTCCTTTAAACCTGCTGGATTTTTACCACCGGCTTGTGCCATATTTGGACGACCGCCACCGCCACCACCAAAGATTGGAGCAGCTGTTTTAATTAAGTCGCCTGCTTTAAGACCAGCTTTAATTGCCTTATCGTTCAAGCTAATAACCATGTTGGCTTTACCGTTAACTTCAGCAGCTAAAACTAAAACATCAGATTTAGCACTGCTCTTCCAATTGTCGGCAAGTTCACGTAAATCATTCATGCCTTCTACATCAGCTTGGGCAGCAATTACAGTTAAATCTTTAACTTGCTTGACATCATTAAACAAGTCGCCTGCTTTTGCCTTGTTAATTTGTGCCTTTAATTGTTCAGCTTCTTTTTGGCTTGCACGTAAGTCTTCTTCAAGAGAAGAAATCTTGTTAGTTACATCTTCAGCCTTAGTTGCCTTAACTTCATCTTGAACTTCTTTCAAGATCTCGTCACGGTCTGTTACATACTTATAAGCTTCTGGGCCAGTCACAGCAATAATTCTACGAGTACCAGCACCAACAGCAGATTCAGAAACAATCTTAAGCATACCGATTTGGTCAGTGTTTTCACAGTGGGTACCACCACAGAATTCAGTTGAGAAGTCATCAATTTGAACAACGCGAACTGTGTCACCATATTTTTCACCAAATAGGGCTAAAGCACCCATCTTTAAACCAGTATCAGGATCAGTAACTGTTGTCTTAACTGGAATTTCTTCCCAGATCTTTTCGTTAACGATCTTTTCTACGTTAGCAATTTCCTTCTTAGTCATTGGCTCTAAACTAGTAAAGTCAAAACGTAGGTAGTCTGGTTCAACTAAAGATCCAGCTTGGTGAGTGTGAGTACCTAAAACTTCACGTAAAGCAGCATGCAATAAGTGAGTAGCTGTATGGTTGTGCTTTAAGCCGCGACGACGTTTTTGGTCAACTTTCAAGACATATTCTTGTCCCTTTTCAAGTGGCAAAATAATATCAACGAAGTGTAAATTTTGATCGTTTGGTGCATGTTGTACATCTGTTACGCGAGCAACTAATTCACCATTTTGGTTCAAAATTTCACCATGGTCAGCAACTTGTCCACCGCGTTCTGCATAAAATGGAGTCTTATCAAAAATTAAAGTTGCGTGTTCACCATCGGCTTTATCAACTAGCTTATCATCAACAACAATATCGATTAACTTAGCATGCTTTTCTTCTAGAGTGCCGTACTCAAATTCACTCTTGTCCTTGATGTTCATCAAAGTAACATCTTGTGATCCCATTGATTGCAAGTTACCACGAGCCTTACGAGCACGTTCTTTTTGGGCTTTCATTTCTTCATCAAAGCCCTTCTTATCAACCTTAAGACCGGCATCTTGAGCAGCTTCAAAAGTTAATTCATATGGGAAGCCGTAAGTATCAAATAACTTAAACGCATCTTTACCAGAAACAGTCTTGTCATCGCTCTTCTTAGCTTCAGCAATAATGTTATCAAGTAAGTTCAAACCAGATGAAAGCGTTACTTGGAATCTTTCTTCCTCGTTCTTAATTACTTTTTGAATGAATGCTTGTTGATCAACAACTTCTGGGTAGTGACTCTTCATGATTTCGCCAACTACAGGTACTAATTTGTACAAAAATGCACCCTTAATACCCAAACGTTGACCATTCAAGTCGGCACGTCTAATTAAACGACGTAAAACATATCCACGACCTGAGTTTGAAGGAAGAGCTCCATCAGCAATCGCAAAACTTACAGCACGAACGTGGTCAGCAATAATCTTAAATGCCACATCATCTTCCTTGTTTGCTGCATACTTCTTGCCATCACTTAACTTTTCAGTTTCTTTAATAATTGGCATGAACAAGTCAGTTTCAAAGTTAGTTGGTGCATCTTGAATAATTGAAACAACACGCTCTAATCCCATACCGGTATCAATGTTTTTATGTGGTTGATCAACATATTTACCATTTGGTAAGTGATTGAATTGTGAAAATACGATGTTCCAAATCTCAAGGTAGCGAGCATTTTCCCCACCTGGGAAGTTTTCAGGATCATCTTCAGCAACATCGTTATTTTCTTGACCACGATCATAGAAAATTTCTGAGTCAGGACCACATGGACCTTCACCAATATCCCAGAAGTTATCTTCTAACTTCACAATGTGATCTTCAGGTAAGCCAACAACATCATGCCACATATGGTATGCTTCTGTATCCTTAGGATAAACAGTTACATAAAGCTTATCTGGATCTAAGCCTAACCATTTTGGACTAGTTAAAAATTCCCATGCCCAAGGAATAACTTCTTTCTTAAAGTAGTCCCCAACT
Organism: Lactobacillus paragasseri; assembly: GCF_003584685.1. Classification (NCBI taxonomy): domain Bacteria; kingdom Bacillati; phylum Bacillota; class Bacilli; order Lactobacillales; family Lactobacillaceae; genus Lactobacillus; species Lactobacillus paragasseri. The sequence goes on along the minus strand of NZ_AP018549.1, from coordinate 447,627 downwards.
GAGAAGTTACCAAGCATTTCAAAGAAAGTTTGGTGACGTGCAGTTTTACCAACATTCTCAATATCATTAGTTCTAATTGATTTTTGAGAAGAAGTAATTCGGTGATTCTTAGGTACAACAGAACCATCGAAATATTTCTTCATCGTAGCAACACCAGAGTTAATCCACAATAAGGTTGGATCGTCTTGTGGAATTAATGATGCACTAGGCATAACCATATGGCCATGCTCTTTAAAAAAGTCCAAGAACATTTGACGTACTTGTGAACTAGTCAATTGTTTCATAAAAAGTCTCCTACAAATATAAAAAACACTATTGCACAAAACAAGGACGCTCCCAGCGCGGTACCACCTTGATTGCAACAGTGTTTGTTACCTCTTTAAATATTTAATTTCTTAGTTAAATTAGGTAGCATTACTAAGTACTTCTAGACCTTCTCACCCGCCTGGTCCTCTCTTTGAAGAAAATACTTCAGTAATATGTCCTAAACGTGATTTATTTTACTACAAATTTTCTAGTTGTCAAAATTTTCGCGTGCTTGTTCGCGCTCACGCTTACGTCTACGTTTAGCTTTTCTAATTTGATGACGCTCTTCGATTTTACGCTTTTGCTGGCGGTCTTTTTGAATGGCTTGCTTAATTTTCTTCTTATAACCGGGCTTTACTTTTTTCTTAGTCTTCTTAACCATTCCAATCATGCGATTATCAAGCTTGTGACTGCGAGCTTGACGATTGTCACGACGATGGTAGTGTGTTCTTTCAACTAATTCACCATTTTTAATTTCTTTAAAGTCAAAGTGAATACCTAATTTTTCTAAGTCTTCAATTTGTGGCATTTCCTCATCATAGATCAAGGTAATTGCGTGACCTTTAAGGCCATTTCGACCAGTTCTACCAATTCGGTGAATAACAAATTCAAGATCCTTAGGAATCTCATAGTTAACCACTAAACTAACGCCAGGTACGTCAATTCCTCTAGCAGCTAAATCGCTAGCTACAACATACTGGTACTGACCTTCTCTAACTTGGCGAATTATACGCTTGCGCTCACGTTCAGTAATTCCGCCATGGATCTTAGCCACCTTAAGTCCTTGCTCTTCAAGATAATCAGTTAATTCATCAACAGTCTTTTTAGTATTAGCAAAAACTAAGGCCAAATATGGTTGTCCCATTGTTAAGAGCTTATATAAAATTTCTTTTTTATCTCTTGAACCAACATCAATTAAGTCATTTTGAATTGTTGGAGCAATAATTGCCGGATTATCAATAACGATAAAGTCTGGTTTTGACATATACTTCCTTAAGAAATTTTCTAGCTTAACTGGGATAGTTGCTGAAAAAGCACCTAAAATGACTTTTTTATCTAACTTAGAGATAATCTCATCCATTTGCCCTAAAAAGCCCATATCAAGTGTCATGTCTGCTTCATCAATGATAAAGGCTTTGACGTTATCTAAATTAATAACTTTCTTTGATGCAAAGTCATGTAAACGACCAGGAGTAGCAATAATTAATTGTGGAGCCCTATTTTCAGCTTTTTCAATTTGGCGATTCCGGTCATTGCCACCACCTAAATATTCAATTGAAATATTTAGACCACTCGCATCCCTTAATTGACGCGCTACTTTATACAATTGATTTGCTAATTCACGACTAGGCGCGGTTACTACAGCTTGCGTTACTGGGGCATTTTCATCAATCATGTTCAAAAGTGGAAGCAGGTAGGCATGAGTCTTACCTGAACCAGTAGCTGCTTGAACTACGACGTTTTTATTATTTAAAAGAGCCGGAATAACTGCAGCTTGAACCTTAGTGGGTTTACTAAAGTTAATTTTTTCTAGACCAGTTCGTAATTCTGGTCTAATCTTTTCACTTTGAAATATACTATTTGTTTGTGCCATGTTCTTCATTGTACTTCTTTGTTACTTCTACTACTTCGTCAAAGACTTGTTTTACTTCATCCATATCCTTGGCATTGGCACCAGATGCTAATGCATGGCCACCACCATCATGGTTTTCAGCTAAATGATTAATTACAGGACCCTTTGAACGATAATGAACGCGGAAAGTACCGTCTGGTTTTTCAACAAATACATTCCAAGCTAAAACGTCCTTAATTCGACCTGGAGTTGAAACAGCAACATTTGCTTGATCGTCAGTTAATCCCATCTTCTTTAAATCGTCTTGCATCAAAATTGTGTAAGCTGCTCCAACTGGGTTAATTTCCATCTTATCCATTGCTAAAGCTTGCAACTTGGCTTCATCAAAAGTAACATCTGCAATTTCTCTAGCAATATCAGTAATGTTAATTCCTGTCTTAGTTAATTCGGCTGCAACGTCAAAAGTGTGCGCTGAAGTTTCAGGATACATAAATCTACCTGTATCGCCGACAATACCTGCATATAAAGCTGCCGCAACTTCCTTAGTAACTGGTAAGTTCTCTGCTTTCAAAAAGTCAAAGACAATTTCTGAAGCAGCTGGTGCGTCTGGATCTACATAGCTCATATCTGCATATGGATCTACATCTGGGTGGTGGTCAATCTTAATTAAAAGATCTCCCTTATCGTAATTCTTATTAGAGATACGTGGAGTATTTGCAGTATCAGTAGTAATTACTAAAGCTCCTTGATAATCTTCAGGTGTTACTTCATCCATTTTATTAATCCAGATCAAGTCACCTTCATCATTTTCACCAGCACAAAGAATCTTTTTATCTGGAAAAGCTAATCTCAATGATCTTGCTAAACCAGCTTGAGAGCCAATTGCATCTGGGTCAGGACTAGTGTGACGGTGCAAAATAATTGTTGGGTATTCTTTTATCTTTTCATAAATTTCATCAAAAGTTGCCATTAATCTGTTCTCCTTGTTGTTTACTAAATTTATTTTATCATTACTTGTTTTCAAAAATATCTAACGATAAGTTCTCAACTGGATGTTCTTCAAAATCGGTTACAGTAAGTCCTAACAGACGTACTCCAGTTGCGAGCATCCCTTTTTCTGTTTCAAACAAGACACGACCAGTGTCGTAAATAACAATTTTATCATTAGTGCCTTGTTTTAGCTTCTTTCTCTTAGTAATTGTCTTAAAATTAACATCGCGAATCTTTAAAACAACACAATTTGCAAGAAAATGTCGTTTTTTTAACTTATTTTCAAGTTCACCGCTATAAGCTCGCAGTTTAGTTAAAGCTTCATTTTCATCAAATAAACTTTGATTAAAAGTTCGCTCAATCCCAATCGACTTTCGATTTCTTTCTGAATCAGTAACTACCTCTCTCAAGTCAATACCATGTGCATGTTGGGCAATCAAATAGCCCATACGATTAAATTTTTTGATCAACACATCTGTTGGAATTTTTATTAGGTCAGCTCCGGTGTAGACTCCCATCTCTGCTAATCTTTCTTGCGTTTTAGGTCCAATGCCGGGAAACTTTTCGATTTTTTGCTTTGCTAAAAAATCAAGTGCAGTTTCAGGCTTAATTACAGTTCTACCAAAGGGTTTAGCATATTCCGACCCCATTTTAGCTAAAAACTTGTTGTAAGAAACGCCAAATGAACTTGTCAATCCAACCTTTTGATAAATTTGCTCTTGAAGGATAGTTGCAATTCGAACAGGATCATCTAAGTGAAGCTTATTCTCCGTTACATCTAAGTATGCTTCATCTAAAGAAACTGATTCTACTCGATCAGTCATCTCATGCATTAAACGGTGAATTTCAGCTGAAACAGCTCGATACTTTTCAAAATGTGGTTGAATAATTACAAGTTTTTCTGCTGGAATTAACCTAACTGCCTTAGCAGTTGGCATGGCTGAATGCGCACCATATTGACGGGCCAAATAATTAGCAGTTGCCACAACCCCGTGTCCCCTATTTTTTTTAGGATCGCCGCCAATTAAAACAGCTTTATTTTTTAAAGCAGGATTATCTCGAATCTCTACTGAGGCATAAAAAGCATCCATATCCAGATGAATAATTTTACGCTTAATATTATTTTTAGGCAGTAAGTCCATTAACGGTAAATCCAATGCTCAGTATCTTTTTCAAAAATATGGTTACTTGATTCAGTACCAAATTCACCACTTGGATATTGCTCAAGTTGCTTAATATCTTTGTTTTCATCTTGCCATGCAGCTTCAACTGCATCAACAAACTTCCAGTATTGCTTTAATTCAGACCAGTGCGTAAAGTTAGTACGATCAGCTACAAAGACATCATGAAGTAATCTTTCATAGCCATCTGGAACTTGATCCATTTCTTCTTTAGAAAACTTATAGCTAAGATTTTCTCTTCTTAAGCCCTCAGTAGTAATCTTCTTTCCATTAATTGTAAAGAAAATCTCGCTTCTTGGATCAATAATAATTGAAATATTATTTGAATGTGCATTGCCGTACAAATTATTCATGTGGTGGAGCACAATATCAATTCTAGAAACTTTATCCTTCATCTTCTTACCAGTTCTAAAGTAGATTGGAACACCAGCTACAGGACCCTTTTTGAAGTTAACTTCACCAGCAACAAATGTCTCTACTTTAGAATCAGGAGCAACTTGGTCAGCCTTTAAGTACTCTACTTCATCGTCGCTTGCTAAATATTGACCACGTGAGAAATGCTTCTTTACCATTTCTGGAGTTGGAATAACCAAGCTATCAAGTAGTTCTTGCTTTGCTTCATGAATATGATCTGAATCTAAGGCTTTAGGTTCTGGCATTGCTAAGAGAGTAATAATTTGAAAAATATGGTTTTGAACCATATCGCGTAAAGCACCAGAAGTTTCATAATATCCACCACGAGTACCAACGCCTAAGCTTTCAGCAAGAGTGACTTGCATATTAGCAATGTACTTCTTGCACCAAATATTATTAACAATTGGATTAGTCATTCTAAGCGGCATAATATTTTGAACCATCTCTTTACCGAGATAGTGGTCAATTCGATATACCGAATCTTCAGCAAAACTTTCTCCAATTTCTTGATTTAATTTTTCAGCAGAAGCTAGGTCATGACCAAACGGCTTTTCAATTACCAAGCGGTTAAAACCACTACCAACTAGCTTTTGATCATTAATATGAGTTGCAATTGTGCCAAAAAATCTTGGTGCCATTGCCATGTAGAAAATACGGTTGCCTTCTGCATGATATTTCTTATCAAGCTTTGTAGCTAATTCTTTAAGAGCAATGTAGTGATCAACATCAGTTACATCATGTGACTGGTAATAAAAATGCGAAGCAAATTCTTTTGCATCTTTCTCATCAAAGCTATTGTTGCTTTCTTTAATTGCTGCAACAACTTGTTCTTGTAAGTATTCATGACTCCATGGTCTTCTAGCTGTACCAATTACGGCAAAATGATCATGAATTAATCCCTTCTGATATAAGTTAAATAAGGCTGGATAAAGCTTTCTATGAGCTAAATCACCCGAGCCACCAAAAATAATCATGACAACTGGAATATTTTCCATTCTAACTACCTACCTATTAAACTTATTAAAATTTACTTTACCAATTCATATTTTACAATATTAATCTATGACAATGAAAAAATAAAAACGTCCTTGCGGACGTTTTTTATTTATCTTCAGAATTAGTATTATCAGCTTTATTAGAAGTTGTTTCTTCTGTTTTACTACTTTCAGTAGGCTTTTCTTCTGTTTCAACCTTTTCTTCTTTTGCTTCATTAGCTTCAACATCTTTTGCTGGAGCGGCAGCAGTTGGAAGAACGCGACGAATAGCCATTCTTTCAAATGTTAAGAAGATTCCATCGGCATCAATCACAACAGTCTTATCTGCGTCATTGATTGAATCAACTTTACCGTGAAGACCATCAACCATAATTACTTGATCGCCCTTCTTAAGTTCAGACATCATCTTCATCCGTTCTTGTTGTTGCTTCTTTTGTGGCTTAATCATTGAAAAGTAGAAGAAGACAAAAATTGCAATCATTGCAATAATCATGAACATGTTATTCATACCAGCAGCACTTTGTGCTAAGAAAAATGTATTCAAAGTATTACACCTCATTATTTTTATTAATTAACTTTCAAATAATAATTATACCGTATTTTTAGTCTAACTAAAAACTTACTCTGCTTTTTTTGGTGGATATCCTAATTGTAAATAAGCTTTTTGCGTAACGCTTCTTCCCCTAGGAGTTCGAGTAATGAATCCTTTTTGAAGTAAATATGGTTCATAAACTTCCTCAATTGTATCCGTGTCTTCACCAACATTAGCTGCAATGGTTTTAATTCCAACAGGACCACCACCATAATTTTCAATCATCATTCTTAAAAGTTTTCTATCAGTTTGATCTAATCCTTCATCATCAACTTCTAGCAAATGAAGTGAGTGCTTAGTAGTTGCTAAAGAAATAGCTTCTTCTCCCTTTACTTCCGCAAAATCGCGAACCCGCTTAAGTAAACGGTTAGCAACACGTGGCGTTCCACGAGAACGTCGCGCTAATTCAATTGCTGCTTCTGGATCAATCTTAGTGTTAAAAACTACGCTTGATCTTTGAATAATTTTTTCTAGATCATCAACAGAATAGTACTGCATGTGTTCAATAATTCCAAACCGATCTCTTAGCGGCGCAGATAATTGACCAGCCCTGGTAGTTGCTCCAATCAAAGTAAAAGGAGGAAGTGGCACGTGCACTGCATGAGTTGTTTGCCCTTCTCCGACCACAATATCAATATAAAAATCTTCCATTGCTGAATATAAGACTTCTTCGACTGGCTTTGCTAAGCGGTGAATCTCATCAATAAATAAGACATCCCCTGGATTTAATTCTGAAAGCAGAGCCACCAAATCTCCCGCTTTTTCAATTGCTGGGCCCGAGGTACTCTTTAAGTGAACACCCATTTCATTAGCAATTACAAATGCCAAAGTAGTTTTACCTAAACCAGGAGGTCCGTATAACAAAACATGGTCTAAGGCTTCGTCTCGCTTTTTAGCAGCTTTAATATAGATTTTCATCTCGCTCTTTACTTTATCTTGTCCAATATATTGAGCAAGTAGTTGCGGACGCAAAGACAATTCGATCGTTTCATCTTCTTCGCTACTTTCAGCGCCTATAATTCGTTCTTCATCATTCACATCTTTCACTTCCTTATCCTTAACTAATTTTTACTTTTACTTCTTAAGTAGTAAAGCCAACGCTTCTTTAATATAGCCATCGGCAGTATTTTCAGGTAACTTGGCTAATTTTGGAGTAATTCGATCAACTTCCTTTTGAGTATAACCAAGTGCTACCAAGGCAAGCACAGCGTCTTGCAGGCTCGGCGAAAGATCGGCAGCAACTGTTGATTTCTTCACATAGTCGCCTAACTTTCCTTTTAAGTCTAAGACAATCTGAGAAGCAGTCTTCTTTCCGACTCCTGGAAAACGAGTTAAATATTTTACCTCTCCATTTTGAATTGCACTGGCTAACGAATCCGTATCCTCAGCTGCCATAATCGCTACGGCCGATTTTGGTCCAATTCCTGAAACGCTTAATAATTTTAAAAATAATTCTTTGTCTTCTAAAGATAAAAAGCCATACAAGGTAATTCCTGTATCTCTAACAACTTGTTCAACATAAATAGTTGCTGGCTGATTCTCTTGATAGCTATAAGGAGTGGGACAAAGAATCTTATACCCAATGCCATTTACATCTAATACTACATAAGCTGGATCAATTTTTGCTACTATTCCTTTGAGATATTCAAACATTTTACCTACTCATCTTTTTTAAACATCTTATTGAGATCATTCTCACTTAATTGAATAATAATGATTTTTCCTTCAAAATCTTGATAAGGATCACTACTATTTCTCAAGTCTTTCAATAGTTCTTGTGCTTCAACTGGATTTAAATTTCTTCTTCTAGTACTTTGGCGCATTGTTATTTCGCCAGCAATTTGTGCTTTAAGCTTGGTAAAATCTTGTTCATTTTGATTTAAATATAAATCTAAAATCATGCGCACATTTTTTTCTACATCAGGTTGGAGCCAGATCGGATAAGTTCTTAAGATCAGGCTATTTTGACCAAAATCCTCTAAAAATATCCCTAATTCTTGTAGATTATTAAGATTTTCTTTTAGTTTCAAATAGTCAACATTACTAAAATCTAAAATCAAAGGACTAAGTAAACCCTGCTGAGAAATATTTTCACTATTTAAATCATGAAAAATTTGATCATAGGCTAAACGCCGATAAGCTGCTATTTGATCAATTAAGTATAAGTCTTCATTATGGCGCGCAACTAAATATGACTTAGTCTGACCTAAATAAATTAATTCGGGTAAATTGTTAGCTAAAATTTCATCCCCTGAAGAAATAAGACTATCATCTTTTCCTTGAATATCTTTTTCTTCATCAAATGGACTTAGCCGCACCTGTTTATCCACATTTTCATCCCAGCTTGCAGTAATCACATATTTATCGTCATTGCGAACCTTATCTAAACTGACAAAACTCGCTGCTGTTTCATGAACTTCAGCACTTTTATCAGCTTCCACTTGCGGAATAAACTCCACTGGACGAACAGTATCAACCACATCTTTATTTAAGTTAAATTTTAATTGGTCAATATTTGTCGACTTTTTAGGAGTTAATAGATTATTCAAACCTGAATTGATCTGACTGGTCTGATCTAAGGCTTCTGAAATACTTGTAGTTAATAAACGCTCTAATTCCTGCTCCTTTGACAAGCGCACTTCTTGTTTAGTTGGATGGACATTAACATCAACTAAAAGTGGATCAAGTTCAATGTTGACAACAGCAATTGGATAACGGCGCGGCCTTAACTTACTGCCATAACCAGCTATAATTGCCTGAGTCAGACGATAATTTTTTATATAGCGGCCATTTAATAATAAAGAAATAAAGTTTCGATTTGAACGAGTTGTATTAGGATCAGAAAGTAAGCCAGTAATCTTAAAATCAGGACTAGTGCCCTTAAGAACCTCCATCTTTTCCGCAAGCTGACGGCCATAGATATTCGCAATATCTTGTCTTAAATCATTACGTCCATTGGTTTTTAGTAAGATCTTACCGTTATTAGTGAGAGTAAAAGCAACATCAGGATGTCCTAAAGCAAGTCGGTTAACAATATCGACAATCTTTAGAATTTCCGTTCTTTCAGAGCGTAAATACTTAAGCCGAGCTGGCGTGTTAAAAAATAAATCACTAACTGAAATCTTAGTTCCCTTTGGTGAAGCTGCATCTTCTTGTAGTTTCTTTTCGCTGCCTACAAAAATTGCACGAACACCGCCTAAATTATCGCTACTAGTTATTACTTCAACATGAGAAACTGCGGCAATTGAAGCCAAGGCCTCTCCGCGAAATCCTAAAGTAGAAATATTAAATAAATCTCGCTCAGTTGCAATTTTACTTGTTGCATGACGAGTAAAAGCTAAGTCAAGCTGATCTTTTGCAATTCCGCTTCCATTGTCTTGAACCGTAATTTGCTTTAAGCCCGCATCAATAAAATCAATTCTAATCCGGCTACTACCAGCATCAAGGGAGTTTTCACATAATTCTTTAACAACACTAGCTGGTCGTTCAATAACTTCACCAGCCGCAATTTGATTAGTTAATTCAGGTGAAAGTTCATGAATCTTACTCATGATTATTAGTCCTTATCTTTCAACTCTTGCTGCCACTGAGATACAAGTTCCATGACTTGCAAAGGAGTTTTGTCAGCAAGATACACATTTTGAATATCATCCAAGACATCTTTTTCATCATCTGAAATTGCCGGTTCACTTGCTTCTTCAGCGGTAAAGAGATCAAGTTGCTCACTAGCCGGCTGTAACTCTCCTGCTCCCTGCCGCTCTAATCTCTTCAGCATCGTAGTTGCTTCTCTTAAAACTTTACGTGGTAAGCCTGCCAATTGAGCAACATGAATACCATAAGATTGATCAGCTGGTCCTGGCAAAATTTTATGTAAGAAAATCAACTTGCCATTTTCTTCGGTCGCACCAACATGAATGTTCTTTAAATGTTTTAGTGTTTGGTCTAAATCAGTTAATTCGTGGTAGTGAGTCGCAAAGAGCGTCTTTGCTCCGACCTTATCATGAAGATACTTCACAATTGCTCCGGCCAAAGCCATCCCATCATAAGTAGCAGTGCCTCGTCCAATTTCATCAAATAAAATTAAAGAACGTTTTGTCGCATGTTGCAAAGCATCATTAGCTTCGCTCATTTCTACCATAAAAGTACTCTGACCAGAAATCAAATCATCTGCTGCTCCGATTCGAGTAAAGATTTGATCAAAAATTGGTAGAGTTGCGCTATCTGCTGGAACAAAACAACCAATCTGCGCCATGATTGCAATCAAGGCCATTTGACGCATATAAGTAGACTTACCAGACATATTTGGTCCAGTAATTAAGAAAATATCAGTATCTTGATCCATCTTCACGTCATTTGGAATATAACTACCAGCAGTCATAACTTGTTCAACAACTGGGTGGCGACCATTAACTACGTTAATTTCTTGCTTATCAACTGTATAGTCTGGGCGAACATAATTATTTTGTTCACTAACTGTCGCAAAATCTGTCAAAACATCTAAACTTGCAACTTGTTTAGCTAATTTTTGTAAAGCTGGAATATACTTTTTAACATCTTCTCTTAGCTTTACAAACAAGTCATACTCTAAGCCAGTTGACTTAGCTTCTGCTTCTAGAATTAATGATTCATGTTCCTTTAGTTCAGGCGTGATATAACGCTCTGCATTAGTTAATGTTTGCTTTCTAGTGTAGCGATCAGTGGGCACCTTATCTTTATTTGAATTCGTAACTTCAATATAGTAACCAAAGACCTTGTTATAGCCAACCTTTAAGTTGTTAATTCCAGTCACTTCACGTTCGTGGCTTTCCATTTCAGATAGCCATTTTTTACCATTATTCATCGCGTCCCGGTAGCGGTCTAATTGGTCTGAAACTCCTTCTCTAATCAAACCACCCTCTGTCGTTAAAAGTGGGGGATTATCCACAATAGTATTAACAATCAAATCATGGATTCCCTTTAAAGGATCAATTTGCTTAGCAAAGTTTTGCAGATGTGGATTATTCGTTTCAAGCAAGGAATTCAAAATATCAGGAATTGCACCTAAAGAATGCGCTAATTGTAGCATTTCACGTGCATTGACTGAGCCAAAAGCAATTCGACCAGTCAGTCTTTCTAGGTCATACACACCCTTTAAACTGTCAATAACTTTTTCACGGGTGAAGTAATCATCAAGAAGTGCTTGAACCATTTCTTGACGTCGGTTAATTTCAGTAACTGATAAAAGCGGACGCTCAATCCATGATTTTAACAATCTACCGCCCATTGCCGTACTTGTCTTATCTAAGAGCCAGAATAAAGAGCCCATCTTCTTAGAAGTCTTAGCTGACTTGATTAATTCTAAGTTTGTTTGCACAGTATGAGACATCTGCAAATATTGCGTCGGCTCATAGCTTTGAGCAACTTGTAAGTGGGCTAAACTACGCTTTTGCGTTGACAGTAAGTAAGCTACTAGTTGCTTAGTGGCCTTAATTTCCGCATCGTCAGTTAAGTTTTGGGCTACATAAGAAATTTCTGCATGTTCACTTTCTACTTTAACTGGTTCAGAAATAGTAATATTAGCTTTCTTCAAAAAGTCTTTGTTTGCTTCTGTTAAATGCCCGTTATACACAACTTCTCTTGTTTGAAGGGATAATAATTCATTTGCGACACCTTCAAAATTAGTTAAGTGTGTGGAAAAAGTTTCCCCAGTGGATAAGTCACTGTAAGCTAGGCCAAAGCCAGAATTTGTTGAAATAACTGAAGTTAAGTAGTTACTATCTTTTGCTTGGTCAGGACGCTCCTGCATCATGGTTCCTGGCGTAATTAATTGAATAATCCCGCGTTTGACCATTCCTTTAGCTTTCTTGGGATCTTCAAGTTGTTCACAAAGTGCAACCTTATATCCTTTTTCCACCAAAGTATTGACGTAAGTATCCACAGCTAGGTGAGGAACTCCTGCCATTGGAATCGGATTTTTAGTTTTATTTGAACGATGAGTTAACGTTAATTCTAGAATTTGTGCACCCTTAACTGCATCATCTTCAAATAATTCGTAGAAATCGCCCACACGATAAAACAAAAACGCATCGGGATATTGTTCCTTAATCTCGTAGTATTGCTTCATCATTGGTGTCGTATCTTTTTTTGCCATTCGTTACCAAATATCCTTTCTTCCAAAAACCTATGTTCTATTATAACGTAAAAACTGATAAAAAATCTTAACTGTTAAAAGGCAAAAAAAATTCTCCATGCCTGCTTGCATGAAGAATTTTATTACTTATTTAAAATTTAACTTTACAGATATGCATCTTTCTGTAAGTCATACATTTCTTTATATTTTGGATTAGTTTGCAACAAATTAGTATGCGTGTCAAACCCGCTAATTTTTCCACCATCTAAAAATAGCACTTTATCAGCAAATCTAACTGCTGACAAGCGGTGAGTAACAAAGAAAATTGTCTTCTTATCATTTTCCTTCAAGAAACGTTGATAAATTTCTGCTTCGCTCTTAGCGTCTAAAGCTGCCGTTGGTTCATCTAAAAATTCAATCTTACCATCAGCATATAAGTCTCGTGCCAAAGCTACTTTTTGCCATTGACCACCTGACAAATCAGTTCCATTTTTGAAATCTTTAGCCAGCATCGTATTCAGATTAAGATGGTCATTAGCTAACAAATCACCCAATCCAGATGCTTTAAGAACATTATTTACCCTATCTTTATTGAATGAATATCCAGTAATCACGTTTTCTTGAAGCGTTAATTTAAAGCGAGAAAAATCCTGAAAAGTAGCTGATAAATTTTTATGTAAGTCAAAAATATTAAAGTCTTTTAAATCATAATTATCAACAGAAATTTTTCCATTAGTCGGGTCATAAAAACGCATTAATAATTTTACCAAAGTAGACTTTCCCGACCCATTTTCTCCAACAACTGCAATTTTTTCTCCACTTTTAACTGAGAAACTAACATTGTGTAAAATTTCAGTATCAGAAAACGGATATGTAAAAGACAGATTCTTAACATTAATATCATCAAAATCATCCGGAAAGTTCTGGCTGCCGTTTTCAAAATTATCTTGATACTCAAGAAACTTAAAGTATTTTTCAATCCATAATAATGAATCGTATAACAAGCTGCTGTCTTCTACTACTCGCGCCATACTGGTAGAAATATAGCCAATTACTGAAACAAACATCAATAAGACACCAACTTCTAATGCACCTGTTCTTACTGAATTAGTAAACCAATAAAAGCCATAGCCAAACACTCCAACAGTCAATACAACAAATAGCGAACTAGTCGCAAGTTGCCTTTTACGAATTTGATTAACATCTTTTTTCGTTTGCTCAAACAAGTTTATGTACTTTTCAATGATCTTTGGAAACATGTTGAAAAGTCTAACTTCTTTAGCATCCCTGCGGTCAAGCAACAATCCACTATAGTAGTGCAAGTATCTTGCGTTCTTGCTTCTTTCAACCATTGTCTCAAATGACTGCTGCTGAATACGATAGTAAGAAATACTCTGCGGCACCATCACTACTAATAAAAGCAAGGCTAACCACCAATTGTATCGCGCCAGATATATTAGCATGAAAGCTAGCGTTAGAAATGATTGCAAAACCGATACACCAAAAACAATTAAATTAACTGGACGCCAGCTTGCATCATCTCTGAGCATTTGTAAATCGTCAAAATACTTACTGTCATCAAAAATACTGATCGATTGTAAGTCCGCCGACTTTTTCATCAAGCTAATATTGATAAAGCCTGTTAATTTATCAGTTAGAACTCCTTGAACCATTGTCGAAAGCGATGGTAAAAATTGTTGAAATGCCGTTGCCACAATCCAAACAATGATCATTTCCATAAAAGGTGAATGATTAGTAACTTGATCAATTACCTTTTGTCCTGCTGCCACAGCAAGTAAAGGAATTACTGCTTGAAGTGGTGCAAGTAATAAGACACAAGCGGCAACTAAAGGAGCTGATTTAAAGAACAGGTGATAAGTTCGAGTTAATTCTTTGAAGTATTGGTTTAATTTATGTAAATGTTTCATTTTGCCTCCTCGATGAACGGATTTAACAAAATGAAATTTAATTAAGTTCCGCTCATCTATTATCTAGTGATTTGTACATTTTGATGAGCGTTTGTTACTACCATGATCATTTTTTCATCCTCCTAAGATAATATTTTTATTAAATTATATCATGCAAAATTATTTTTAAATTAAAATTTTATGTTTTTTCTACGCAAAAACACCCCGTGATTTCTGAAAAATCATGGAGTGTTTTTAATTAGTTATCCTAAAAACTATCTATTCTTCTTACGACGCTTTGAAGCAAATCCTGCAGTCAATGCACCTAAGCCTACTGAAAGCATGCCTAGTACTTCACTTGCAATATTTTCTTTAGCACCAGTTTGTGGTAATTGACGCTTACCTTTAGCTTGAGCTCTTTGAACTTCTACTGCACGAGGAGCCACGTAATTATTAACCAACTTTTGTCTTGTTTCAACTTTTGTTGGTTCAACAACATGTTTCTTAACTACTGGAGCTTTAGTTTCTTTCTTTGCTTCTGGAGTGCCGTCGACAAAGACATTAACTTTCACTTCAACAGCAGTTCCATCTGGGTAAGTTACAACAACTACACTAGGATGCTTACCTAAAGTATTAACATCTGGGATTTCCTTCCAAGTGTACTTAGTTCCATCTGGCATCTTGTCCTTGTTAGTAATAGCTGATTCAGGAGTTGGAACCTTACCTTGTGGAGTATGAATATCTTGACCAGTTGGATCTGGGTTCTTTGTTGGTACTACTGTAGTATCGTCAACAACATGAACTGTGATATCAACTGTCTTTTCAGAACCATCTGGGTAGTGAACAACTACTGTTGCTGGGACATCGCCTGCGACGCTTGTATCTGGAGTCTTCTTCCAGGTGTAGGTTGTCTTAGTGCCTGGGTGCTTTGGATCTGTGATCTTATCTAAATCACCGTGGTTCTTAACCCCATCTTCTGGTGATGGGGTGTCACCCTTCTTTACTGTGATATCTTGACCAATTGGATCTGGATTCTTGGTTGGTACTACTGGAGTGTCATCTACAACATGGACAGTAATATCAACTGGCTTATTAGAACCGTCTGGGTAGTGAACGATCACTGTTGCTGGGACATCTCCTGCGACGCTTGTGTCTGGCGTCTTCTTCCAAGTGTAGGTTGTCTTAGTGCCTGGGTGCTTTGGATCTGTGATCTTATCTAAATCACCGTGGTTCTTAACCCCATCTTCTGGATCTGGAGTGTCGCCCTTCTTCACTGTGATATCTTGACCAATTGGATCTGGATTCTTAGTTGGTACTACTGGAGTGTCATCTACAACGTGAATAGTGATATCAACTGGCTTATTAGAACCATCTGGGTAGTGAACGATCACTGTTGCTGGGACATCTCCTGCGACGCTTGTGTCTGGCGTCTTCTTCCAAGTGTAGGTTGTCTTAGCATCTGGATGCTTTGGATCAGCGACCTTGTCTAAGTCACCATGATTCTTAACGCCATCTTCTGGTGATGGGGTGTCGCCCTTCTTTACTGTGATGTCTTGGCCAATTGGATCTGGGTCCTTGGTTGGTATTGGAGTTTCATCTATAACATGAACTGTAATATCAACTGGCTTATTAGAACCATCTGGGTAATGAACAATCACTGTTGCTGGGACATTACCTGGAACGCTTGTGTCTGGCGTCTTCTTCCAAGTGTAGGTTGTCTTAGCATCTGGATGCTTTGGATCAGTGACCTTGTCTAAGTCACCATGATTCTTAACGCCATCTTCTGGTGATGGGGTGTCACCCTTCTTTACTGTGATGTCTTGACCAATTGGATCTTCAACATAAGTAATCACAACTGGATCAAAGTTACTATCTGCAGTTACTTTAACACCATCAACCTTAGCTTGACTTGGAGTATAACCAGCTACTTCTGGAGCAGTTACTTCAACAAAGCTGCTAGTAGTCCAAGGGTTGTATGTAACTTCTTTAGTTACTTCATCGTAAGTACCAGTTCTTGTTAATTCAACATGTTGACTTAGATCAACATCGCCACTTGGTTCTTTGGCAGTAATTGTACGAGTTACAGTCTTATCAAAGTCTTCCCTCTTGTAGCCATCTGGTACATTATCTTTATCAGCTGGCTTAGTGTTGTGAGCTACATGAACTTTAATTGGATCATGTCCATTTGGACCAAAGCTAATAGTTCCTGGAATAGTCTTATCAGTAATGTGCCAATTTGTTGGAACATTCTTTTCGATGTTAGTTGGAATATCTTTTTGACCAGTTACACCATCTACATCGTAATGGCTGCCAGTGATTGCACCACCATCTGGGTTGGTAATTTCCTTACCGTTTTTATCGACGTAAGTTACTGTTGTCTTCTGTGCATTTGGTGCATATGTAATAACAGTTGGATCAAACTTACTATCTACTGTTACATCAGCTCCATCAACTTTAGCTTGACTTGGTGTGTAACCTGCAACTTCTGGAGCTGTAACTTCATCAAAGCTACCAGTTGTCCAGTTGCCATAAGAAATAACCTTCTTAGTTACTTCGTCATAAGTTCCAGTTCTCGTCAATTCAGTTGTTTGACTTAGATCAACATCACCAGTTGGCTCCTTAGCAGTAATTGTACGATTAATGGTCTTACTAAAGTCACTTTCCTTGTAGTTATCTGGAACATCATTCTTATCCACAGTCTTAATGTTGTGAGCTACATGAACTGTAATTGCAGGATATCCATCTGAACCGAAAGTAATAGTTGCTGGAACTTCTGGATCAGTAATATGCCAATTAGTTGGTACATTCTTCTGAATATTAGTATCAACTTTCTTATTTGTTACACCAGTTACATCATAGTGACTGCCAGGAATTACACTGCCATCTGGGTTGGTAATTTCCTTACCATTTTTATCGACGTAAGTTACTGTTGTCTTCTGTGCATTTGGTGCATATGTAATAACAGTTGGATCAAACTTACTATCTACTGTTACATCAGCTCTATCAACTTTAGCTTGACTTGGTGTGTAACCTGCAACTTCTGGAGCTGTAACTTCATCAAAGCTACCAGTTGTCCAGTTGCCATAAGAAATAACCTTCTTAGTTACTTCGTCATAAGTTCCAGTTCTCGTCAATTCAGTTGTTTGACTTAGATCAACATCACCAGTTGGCTCCTTAGCAGTAATTGAGCGTTTAATCTCTTTAACAAAATTATCTTTAGTGTAACCATCTGGAACATCATTCTTATCCACAGGCTTAGTGTTGTGAGCTACGTGAACTGTGATTGGAGTATGACCATCTGCGCCAAAGGTAATAGTTGCTGGAACTTCTGGATCAGTAATATGCCAATTAGTTGGTACATTCTTCTGAATATTAGTATCAACTTTCTTATTTGTTACACCAGTTAAATCATAGTGACTACCAGGAATTACGCTACCATCTGGATTGGTAATTTCATTACCACTTTCATCAACATAAGTTACTGTTGTCTTTTGTGCATTTGGTGTGTAAGCAACTTCAACAATGAAACTATCTGCTGGAACCCCATTCTTCAAGGCTGATTGACTTGGTACAAATTTGTCGCCGTTCTTAGCTTCTAACGTTACATCTCTTGAAGTTGGAGTATAACCAGCAGCGATTTCTTTACCATCATTAGTCTTTGAAACATCAAATTCATCAAAGGCAGTCTTATCACCTGCTACATCTGATTTCCATTCACTGTAAGTATTATCACCAGTTACTTCATCATGGGTCATAATTCTGTAGAAACTCAAAGTTTCAGTTTCTTTACCTTGACTCGTTGCATTTGGAACATTCATTAAAATTGTTCTAGTGACTTCACGGTACAAATCTTGCTTATCTTTGTGATTTCTGCCATCAGTTTTAGTAATCTTGTGCTCTACTTTAACTTTAATTGGACTAGTTGGAGTTGAGCCAAACGTTACTGTAGTTGGATACTTAGTTCCTGGAATAATCTCCCAGCCTGCTGGTACTTTGTCTTTTACATCAGTATTAACTGTGTCTCCAGTCTTACCTGAAATTTCATAGTGACTCCCTGCTACTGGCTGACCATCTGGCATCTTAATTTCATTACCATCTTTATCAACGTAAGTTACAGTTGTAGATTGCTCAGCCTTTGCATAGTTAACAGTTATCCTTGGCTGGTTCACCGTTGTTTAAAGCTGATTGTTCTGTAACTTTATCCTTTTCAATTGTGCCACCAGTAATTGAACGAACATAACCGTTTCCATCTGCTGGTACTGATACTGTTGCAAATGAAGTTGATCCATCAGACATATTTGAAGTCCAAGCACTGTAAGTTGTGTACTCAGATTCTGGCTTACCTGCTGCCTTTAAAGCTTCATCAACTGTCTTGATTCTATATAGTGAAACTTTTTGAGATATAACTTGTGTAGGTTGTCCTTCAATATTAACTGTAATGGTACGAGTTACTGTACGATAAATGTCATTATCATCTTTATGATCTCTGCCATCAACTGATGTTTTCTTATGCTTCAAATTAATTCTAATAGTTCGATTAATATCACCAAAAGTTGCTTTAGTTGGTAATACATCTACAAGTTCATAACCTTCTGGTACAACTAAGCTAACATCCTTTGATTCACCATTAAGTCCCGTTACAACTACAGGAGCACCAACTTTACTATCATTGTTATCATTATCAATGAATTGATAAGAAACGCTAGTATTAATATCATAGTTTGCTGTACCAGCAAGATCTTCAGCTGAAACAGTAACATTATCCATAGGAGTAGGATTATCTGGATCTTCTGAATCAGGATCAGTACCAACACCTGCTAAAGTCTTTAAACGATCTTGCAAATGAGATAAAATCTTATCCTTATTCAAACTAATTGTGTAGGAACCACCTTTAGTTGGTGCAGAACCATCAGTAGTGTTCCAAGTGTAGTCACCATCTTGGAGTGTGTACTTACCTAAAGGAACGGTTCTCAATAATTGAGGCACATCACCTGGTTCATCAGCTTGTTTATAGACTGGTAAAGTTAAATCAATAGTAATCTTCCCATCCTTATTGACATCAGCAGTAGTTACAGCATTGCCATCATAAAGTTTAGAATTGTTACCGCTTAAGTTAGCTTTACCGGTTGCTTGATAAATTACATAGTCAGCAGTGTAAGTATCACTACCAGTAGGCGTGTGCGTTCCATAAGCCCACTCATAGTTATTTCCATTATTACCATCAGCAGCTTTAACTTTATTAATAAAGTCATCAGTTAAACGAAGATTATACGTTCCAACATTTTTAGCTTGGTCTTTATCGATTTTATGTCCATTAAACCAAAATTCTACATCAGCTGGTGTTAATTGAATTGTTCTAAGAGTGCCATCTGAATTGTAAACTGATATTCTACCTTGATCATTATCCGCAAGACCTAGTCCCGAATAGAAAGTACCTTGATCTGGAAGAGTAGAAGTATTATCAAATACCTTTGTATCTCCTCCCATAAGAGAAATTGTTTTATTTCCTTTATCTATAATAAACTTGGCCTCACTTTTGACATCCTTAAGATCTGGATAAATGAACTTATCATGAAATTGACCCTTAATGTGATTAAGACCCTTTTCGGTTAGACTAACTGTATAAGTTCCAGCATTTCTATTTTCATTATACGTTACATCGCCATTAGACAGTTGTACTCTAGCGTTAACATCATTAAACCTAATATCATAGCCACTAGCCGGAAGTTCATTAGTTTCAACTAAATTTTTCCAGTTATCATCCGCATAATTAAATGTGCTTTCACCTAAAAGAGTGATTGTAAGTTGATGTTTTACAGGAATTGAAATACTTTTATCTTTATCAGGGATAGTAACACTAGTTGGAAGGCTTCCTGACGCAAGTTGGTAACCAGTTGGAAGAGTTAAACTAACTGATTGATTGCTACCAGCTGCACCGGTTACTGGTACTGAACTACCTACTTGATTACCAAATGGATCTTTAAATTTGTAAGTTACAGTGTGTTCTTCTTTTGTATAATCAATAACGATATTTTGTGAAATACCAGCATATGGTGATAATGTTTCAGCACCAAGTCCTGCACCATCTGGAGTAGCACTTGTGATCTTCCAAGTATATCCATCTACAGCAATTTCACTATTCTTAATAGCTGGTAAAGTTCCCTTATAATCAGATGGTTGAAAAGCCAGGAATTTATTATAATTTTCTTCATCTTCCGCAGATGCAAATGTCCAGCTGTTATTATAAAGGACTAAATTTGTTGAAAAATCACGAATACCAGTATCCAGTCCTTGACCGTTAAGGGTTAGCATCACAGTAAACTCAAACTTTATCGTAGTTATGTTTGTTGATACATTACTTGCTTTTGTTACTTCAGGATAGCCAAATCCACCTAACTTTTGCGTAATAGTTTCCCTACCACCAGCAGATTGTGGTTTATTTAAGGTTACTGTACGCGTTGTTGTAACATCACTAAGAGATTGAAATTCATTCACATGGTTCATAAAACGTGCACCAAGTGGACTCTCCTCAGCTTCTTGTTCAACATTCTCACTAGCAGCCTTGCTCTCAGTAAGTCCAGCAACATTAAAATTTCTCTGAAGCTTATTCACTGAAACAGTATTAGTGTCCAACTTATTTGCATTAACATCTTTATCTGCTTGAACACTAGACTTAGTAGCTGCTTCTTCATCAGTAGTTACATCGTTTTTAATAACATTAACATCCCCATTTGATGCAACCTTTTTGCTATCTGATGTAGTTTCAGCAACATTTTGCTTAGCATTTTCATTAGTAGCAGAAACCGATGTCTTATTATTTTCTTGCTTTTGTTCAGTAGTCTTTACTTCTGCTGCCTTAACATTAGCTTCATCCTTCTTCTCTACTTGTTCAGTAGCATCCTCATTAACACTATCAGCGCGTACAGCTTGGGCGTTTACCCCTCCCAAGTAAATTGTGGCACCAATTAAAACAGATGCTGCCCCAACGGAAAGTTTTCTAATACTATAATGGTTGTGTTTATCTCCAAACATCTTACTACTCATACAAATTACCTCCAATAGACCTAAATGGTTATTTCCTTAATTAAATAACGTTTTCAATCGACAACTATATAATAACACTTATTTTTATAAATTCTATACTAATATTGAATTCGATTTCACTTTTTTATATTTATTGCCGTACAACCTAAAGAAATATCCCTTAATCTTACAAAGCCCATAAAAAAAGAATCGAGCAACCATCAGCGATTGCTCGATTCTTTTACATTATGCCTATCAGTAAACTAATAGTGTCATAATGATAATTCTTTCTTATTTTTTGTTAGGAATTAAATTACATTCCCATTCCCATACCTGGGTTTGGAGCTGCAGGGGCTTGGTTCTTGTCATCTTCTGGAGCATCAGCAACGACAGCTTCAGTAGTTAACAACAAGGCAGCAATTGAAGCAGCATTTTGAAGGGCTGAACGAGTTACCTTAGTTGGGTCGATGATACCAGCCTTAACCATGTTTTCCCACTTGTCAGTTGCAGCATTGTAACCAATTTCTGGGTCTTCATGTTCTAAGTGATCTAAGATAACAGCACCATCTTTACCAGCATTTTCAGCAATTTGACGTACAGGAGCACCTAAAGCTTTCATAACGATGTTAACACCAGTTTGTGCATCTTGGCTATCGCCCTTAACATTACCTTGGATGGACTTCATAACATCAACTAATGCAGTACCACCACCAGCAACGTAACCTTCTTCAACAGCGGCACGGGTTGCGTTCAAGGCATCTTCGATTCTGTACTTTCTTTCCTTTAATTCAGTTTCAGTAGCAGCACCAACCTTGATAACAGCAACACCACCAGCAAGCTTAGCAAGACGTTCTTGTAACTTCTCACGGTCAAAGTCTGAAGTAGTGTCAGCAATTTGCTTCTTAATTTGGTCAACACGTTCACTAATAGCATCCTTTGAGCCAGCACCTTCAACAATAGTAGTTGAATCCTTAGTTACAGTGACCTTGCCAGCCTTACCTAATTGATCAATCTTAGTGTCCTTTAATTCAAGACCTAAGTCTGAAGAAATTACAGTACCACCAGTTAAAATAGCGATATCTTCAAGCATTGCCTTACGACGATCGCCAAAGCCAGGAGCCTTAACAGCAACAACATTGAAAGTACCACGGATCTTGTTCAAAACAAGAGTTGGAAGAGCTTCACCATCAACATCGTCAGCAATGATTAACAAACTCTTACCTTGTTGAACGATTTCTTGCAATAATGGCAAGATGTCTTGAATGTTAGAAATCTTCTTGTCAGTAATTAAAATGTAAGGGTTGTCTAAGTCTGCTTCCATCTTATCGTTATCAGTTACCATGTATTGTGATAAGTAACCACGATCGAATTGCATACCTTCAACTACTGAAAGTTCAGTATCAATACCCTTTGATTCTTCAATTGTGATAACACCATCGTGACCAACTTTTTCCATTGCGTCAGCAATTAAGTTACCAACTTCAGTTGAAGCTGATGAAACAGAAGCAACTTGAGCAATTTCATCCTTGGTGCTTACCTTGTGACTGATCTTGTGTAATTCGTCAACAGCTGCCTTAGTAGCAGTTTCAATACCGCGACGAATACCAACTGGGTTAGCACCAGCAGTAACGTTCTTCATACCTTCACGAACAATTGCTTGAGTTAAAACAGTAGCAGTGGTAGTACCGTCACCAGCAATATCGTTAGTCTTTTGTGCAGCTTCAGAAACAAGCTTTGCACCCATATTTTCAAAGTGATCTTCTAAGTCAATACTCTTAGCGATAGTAACACCATCGTTAGTAATGTCAGGAGCACCATAGCTCTTTTCCAAAACAACATTTCTACCCTTAGGTCCTAAAGTTGTCTTAACAGTGTCTGCTAATTTATCAACACCCTTTAATAATGAGCGTCTTGCATTTTCAGAAAATTTAATGTCTTTAGCCATATTTATATGCCACCTTTTATTTCTAATTTAATTACTTAACGACAGCTAATAAGTCGCTTTCACGAAGTACTAAGTACTTTTCGCCTTCGTATTTCAAGTTAGTGCCAGAGTATTTATCAAAGAATACTGTTTCACCTTTTGCAACTGACATAGGAATTAAGTCGCCATTTGCGTTACGCTTACCATTTCCTACGGCAATAATTTCGCCCATTTGAGGCTTTTCTTTAGCGTTAGAAGCCAGGACAATGCCTCCAACTTTTTCTTCTTCTTCGTCTTTTACTTTAACGATCACGCGATCACCGATTGGTTGTAACACGTTAGTCCCTCCTGTACATATTTAATCTATTATTACATCACTTAGCACTCATATCTCATAAGTGCTAACTTACATTTACGATAGTACCTTGTTTATAAAAGAAAAGCAAGTATTTAGACACAAAAATTAGCACTTTTCTTGCTTGAGTGCTAAAAAGTGCTAATTTATTTAATATTTATTTAAAAATTCAATATGGATTGTCTGTAATTTTTGATAAAATTAAACAAGCACAAAAAGTTAAATATGCGGTGGTACTTTCGTTTAAGGAGATGATGCCAATGGTGTAATAGCTATTGTTCAGAATCTTACTGAAAGGAGGTACACTTTGCTTGATGGTTGCCTTATTTGGCGCTGTCTATGTCTTTATTGGGCTCTTGGATTGTATTGTCTTGTTATTGGTAAAGCTGGTGCGAGATATGACCAAGTTGGTAAAAGCCGTAAAAAAGCTCATAAAGGCTATCCACGATTTGTGGAAGAAAAAATAAGCAAACAAAAAAAGCCGCTCCATAACTTTTGGCCGAGTTTGATAGCGACTTTTTAGTTTGCTAATAATAATTTTGCCACCGCACTTTTAGCGGCTTGTGCTTCAGAGAGCTATTCTCAGTAGCTCTCTTTTTTTATACTACAAGTATTTCTTTACTACAAGTATTTTACAGCAAATTAATTTTTACTTCAAATTAGAGCTGATCGACTTTTCTAGTTCTAAACTCTCTTAATAGTAACATCCCCCATATTAGCACGACCTTGAAGTACTAATGTTGGACCTTCTGCTGGCTGATCACCATCAATAGTAAAATCACCAAATTTATGTTCAAGTTGATCATCAACTCGCCAAGAAGTTGGAATGTAAATATTTATATCTCCCATCGACATATTGATGTTAGCAAGTACTTCATCCCCAGCAGGCTTAGCTGAATCAAGATATACATTAACATCTCCCATTGAAACATTCACAGTCACCGTTTCTAAGTGTTGCGAATGAACATAACGTGAAGTAGAAGACAACTTTTCGCTAATCACAATATTGTCATCATTATCTGAACTAGACGTATCAGAAAATACATGCTCAGCCTTAAATTTATGTGGTGCCTTCAAGTCTGACCAATTAGCGTTAACTTTTTCACCATTAATAATCACAGTCGGCTTCCAGCTTTTTTTGAAGATTAATCTCAAACCTCCCCAAATTAAGAACGCTGCTAAAAGTACTGTCCAAGGAACAATACTTTCAATATGAAGTGGTTTAGCATAAATGATTAATAGGAAAGCAAGTGAAAAAATGCTGCCGCCTAAACTTTTATTAATTAAAGAAGTAATTAAGGTTGCTCCAAAGACTACTGTCCAAAAAATTGCCCAAAAGCCTAATTCTAATGGCATCAAGTGGAGCTGATCTAAAACTAAAAACGCAGCTGCCGCAAGCAAACCTAACCCCCAAAGAATTCTTCCAAAACTGGCCTTTCTCATGATAATGCCCTTCTCTCTTTTAATCTTTCATTTAAATCTCGGTAATATCTTCTTGAAACATAGACTGTCTTATAGGAATCATGAAACTTAATCTGACAATTAGAAATCGATTTAGTAACAGCGTAAATCTGATCTAAATTTAAAATAGTCGATTTCGATACTCGCATGAACTGTCCACTTAATAAGTTTTCTAGTTCGTATAATTTATACTTAACAAAATATGCATTCCTCGTCGTATGCGCCATTACCTGCTTAGCGTCTGTTTCAAAAAAGAGAATATCGTTAATACTTAAATAATAAGAAGTATTGTCCATCATCCCCTCAATTTGATCAGGATGTTCTGAATCAGTTTGAAGTTGATGATATATTCTTTCTACTTCAGGCGTTAAGCTTTTAGCATGAATTGTTATTTCTGTCTCTTGCTGATCTGGATCAAGTTCAAGCTTAACTTTCACAATTCTCACTTCCTTGTTTCGTTCTTGATATTTATATTAAACATGAATATAAGATTAAAATCTAGTGAAATTGACTAAGCGGTCATTTTAAAGTTCTAAGTGGTCAAAAAAAGAAGTATGAACCTAAATACGAGGGGGAAATTTAGATTATGCTTCTTTAGTTTAATAAATCAATATTCACGATAAGCCGGAGCCTGATAATCCTCCATAAACTGCAAAATCTTATCAAAATCAGTTCCAAAATAGACCGTATCTAAGTAAATATTTTCTAAAAAATCATCCTGATTCATGCGCTTCAACAACTTATCTAAATAATCATAAAAGCCAGCATAGTTATAAAAAGCAACGGGCTTAGCATTATCGCCAATTGCAGTCCAAGAAATAGCTTGACTTATTTCTTCTAAAGTACCAATACTGCCAGGAAGAGCTACCATCCCATCAGCCAAGTTCATCATCGTATCTTTGCGCTTATCCATACTTGGCACCACGCGAAAATCTTGCACCTTATTGTAAGCTGCACCACGATCTTTTAATTCTTCAGTAATAATGCCATGAACAATACCGCCATTTTCTAAAACGCCATCAGCAACTGCTCGCATTAAACCATACTTACCGCCACCATAGACTAGCTCAATCTGGTGGTCTGCCATTTTTTTACCAAATTCATAAGCAGCCTTGGCATATTCAGGACGGTTACCTGAGCGTGCACCACAATAAACTGCCATTTTTTTAATCATTTTATCTACCTTATTTCTAAATTTAAAAATTCTATGCCTATTTATCTTAAAATTATTTTCTCTCTGATTACAAATAAAAATGTATAAAAAATGCACAAGCCTAGTTAAGCTTGTGCAAAAGCTATATTAATAGTAAATTATTTTTTGTTCTTATCTTTATCTGAATCCAAGAAATAGATTAAAGTTTGAAGTTCAGTCGCCAAGTCAACATTTTGTACACGAACACTAGAAGGTGCAGATAAACGAAGTGGCGTAAAGTTCATAATTCCTTTAATTCCGGCATCAAACATTTCATTGGCAGTCCTTTGCGCTGCTGTTTGCGGTACACAAAGGATTGCAATCGTAATTTGTTGCTCACGAAGCTGCTTCTTCATTTCACTCATATCATAAACAGGCACACCTGACATAATTGTTCCAGTAATTTCAGGATTAATGTCAAAAGCAGCGCTAATTCTGATATTATTAGTACGCTTGAAGTTATAATTCAAAAGCGCATGTCCCATATTACCAACACCAACTAAGGCAACGTTAGTTAAAGTATCTTGGTTCAAAATCTTTTTAAAGAAATTAAGCAAGTTCTTAACATCATAGCCATAGCCACGCTTACCCAAGGCACCAAAGTAAGAAAAATCACGACGAATTGAAGCACTGTCAACTTGAACTGCTTCCGCAAGTTCAGTTGAGGACACTTTTTCTTTTCCTTCATCATTTAAAAAGATTAAATAGCGATAATATAGCGGCAAGCGTCTGGCAGTAGCCTTAGGAATCTTAATTTCATCCATTAAGAGGCCTCTTTCTTTTATAAATACGAATGTGAAATATTTACTAATCAAACTAATAATAGGCATTCTTTAAGGATAAATCAAGAAACAATTTTCACAAAGGTCATATTTTCATAAAATTTAAAAGATTCACTATGTTAAAATAAGCACTAGGAGAAAATAATTATGATTATTGCACAAGCTCAAGACCTCGAACAACGTTTTGGAGGCAATATTATCTTCAGTAACATTTCTTTCTCGGTTCCTGACAATGCCAGAATCGGTCTTGTTGGACCTAACGGAGCCGGAAAAACTACCTTATTAAAGATCATGACTGGTCAACAAGAACCAACTAGTGGTCAATTTACTATTAATAAGGGATTAAAAGTCGGCTACATCGCTCAGGAAAATGGCCTCGATGAAGACAAAACAATCTGGGATGAAATGCTTACTGTCTTTAATGACTTAATCGAAAAAAATAAAAAAATCACTAAAATGCAAGAGCAAATTGCCGACCATCCCGAAGATGAAGACTTGCTCAAGCGGTATGATCAATTAGCTTACGACTTCGAACAAGAAGGCGGCTTTACCTACCAGGCTGAAATTAAGAGTATTCTTAACGGTTTTAATTTTAAAGAAAATACTTGGAATAAGGTAATTGGCACCCTTTCTGGCGGTGAAAAGACACGACTTGCCTTTGTTAAATTGCTTTTACAAAAGCCACCAGTACTGCTGCTTGACGAACCTACTAACTACCTTGACTTAGATACTTTAGATTGGTTAGAAGCGTTCCTAAAGAATTATCAAGGCGCAATTATTACTGTTTCTCACGACCAGTACTTCTTAGATCACTTAGCTAATCAAATTTTTGAACTGAACTTTGGAAAGCTGACTACTTTCAAGGGTAATTACAGTCAATACGTTAAAGAACGTGAATTGATGGATAGCCAGCAAGAAGCCGCTTATGAAAAACAACAAGAAAAGATCAAAAAAGAAGAAGAGTTCATTCAAAAGAACTTGGTTCGTGCTTCAACTACTAAACGCGCCCAAAGCCGGCGTAAAGTTTTGGACAAGATGGAGCGTATCAAGCTACCTAGGCACAAGCAAAAAGTTCGTATTAACTTCACTAGTGAACGTCCTTCTGGTAAGGAAGTGTTGATCGCTAAAGATCTAACCATTGGCTATCCAGATAAGGTAATGGTTTCCGATATCGACTTCCAAGTTAATAAGAATGACCGAGTTGCTATTATCGGACCTAACGGTATTGGTAAGTCTACCTTGCTCAAGACCATCATGAAAAAGCTTGAACCAAAAGGTGGTTCAATTAAATATGGTGCAAGTTTAGATATTGGTTACTATGATCAAGAACTCCAAAGTTTAGATCCTTCAAAAACTGTTCTTGATACAATTTGGGATCGTCACAAGACAATGCCTGAAAAAGACGTCCGATCTATTTTGGCTTCCTTCTTGTTCACTGCCGAAGATATTGATAAGACAGTTGGTCAATTATCTGGTGGTCAAAAAGCGCGGCTGACTCTGACCGTTTTGTCTCTTGAAAAAGATAACTTCTTACTAATGGACGAACCTACCAACCACTTAGATATTGAAGCTAAAGAAGTTCTTGAAGAAGCACTAGATAATTACGATGGAACATTGCTCTTCGTTTCTCACGACCGTTACTTCATTAATGAGTTAGCTAACAAGATTATTTCTGTTCGCGATGGCCACGCTAAGATCTATAATGGTAACTATTCTTACTACCTAGATGAAAAGGCTAAGCAAGCTGCAGCTGCTCAAGAAGCAGAAGCACAAAAAGCAGAAACTGAAACCACTCCGGCTGCCAGTCAAAATAAAGGTAAACTATCTTATCAAGAACAAAAAGCACGCGATTCTCAAAAGAGAAAATTAGAACGTGCAGTTAGCGATGCTGAAGCTAAGATTGAAAAATTAGAAGCAGAAGAAAAAGAAATTCAAACTGAGATGGCAAATCCAGAGATTGCCGCTTCATTTGAAAAGCTTGGACCATTGCAAGAAAAATTATCTGCTGTTCAAGAGCAATTAGACCAGGCAAATAATGAGTGGGAAAATGCCTTGGATGCACTAGATGAATTTGAATAAAGTAAAAGATCAAGATTGACTATACTCAATTTCTACAATACTTATAAATAAAAATATGCCTAATTAGATTTCGTTAGTCTAACTAGGCATATTTTTTATATTGGTTAATATTAATATCACTTATATCCATTTTGATTATTTACTTTCTGTCACTCCTTCTGGAACAAATTGCCAATAAGTACCATCTTGGCTTTGATAAGCACCATTAGCAGTCTTCTTTAAAATAAAAGTTACTTTACGCGTTTTAAATTTGTAACCATTTTTCAACTTTTCGGTTTTAACTCTGCCCAATTTTACCCATTGACCTGCTTGTGGGCGTTCATTTTCTTTCAATGAAAAAGCATTTAAAATATCTTTACTTAATTTTGAAGGTTTGCTTTCTTCATTACCCCCTAAGCGTGTAGCCAGATAGGCTGTATTTTTGTCAAACATCAAATAAAAAGAATTACTCAGTTTATTATCTGATTTTTCCAAAGTCATTAAGCTTTGATTAACCCAGCCTTTAGGGACAGTCGTCTGATTATGATAAAACCATACTCCACCGCCTACTAAAAGTAATAAAGCTACCAAAGCAGTCACAACTAATTTCTTATTTTTCATATTTGTCCTCGTACATTTAATAGTTCGTAGCAAGTCCATATGCTACTAACCTAACATTTCCCCCATATACTGACACCCATCTGGTTTTATTAGTTCTATAATTATGTTCCATCCAAGTGCCCTTTCGATATAGATACCCGTTATATTTACCATCGTTATAGTAAACCTTACCGGGAGTAGTATTGGCTAAATTCCAATTATCTCCTCCTTGCCAAGCACTATATCTATAAACATTGGATACATATTTATATAACGGTCCATTTTTACTAGGTCCATATACCTGGACGGAAACCTCATTTTTTTGAGATACTACTTGTGCTTTAGCTGTATTATTTACATACGTTACTCCTACACTACATGATAAAAGCATTGCTAATAATAATTTTTTCACTGACATTTTATTTATCCTCCAAACTTAAGACATTTTTCAATAATTGTGGATTCCGAGAATAAGGGGTAGGTATACTACGTACATTTCTGCTATATAGGTAGCCTCTATAAAAAGTCATCGATCCTCTCCCAACTATCCTTTCACGAGTAACTCTAGATAAATATCCACGATAACCATTATATTCAAAATAATGAGTCGGACTGTTATCATAAGCTCCCAAAGTAATCCAAATTCTTGAAGGAGTGTATTGGTTTACACTCACTGATGACTCACTCCTACTAGTGTTTACTTCAGCCGCATCAACCTTAGATGTTTCAAAAACACCTAAGATTGACAACATTAATAAACTAGTTACTATTTTTTTTAGATTAAATTTCATTTTTCCCTCCATAAGCATAAATATTACATTTTCACAAATGACAACTTAAAATTTATCATTTGTTGCTCATAATTATCACATCTTTCTTCATATTTACTTAATTAGTTGCGTCAGACACAACTAAATTTGCCACCGTTCAATACAGTCTTGATATCCACAATTAATCAGTAATTTCTTTATTTCATCTGCTTTTTCTGTATTGCCTTCAAATAAATAAAAATATAGATCATAACATATTTTATAAAGTAAAAAATGACCAATCGGTTCTAAATTTTTTAAATAGCTCAATGCATTTTGAATATTACTTCCAACTATTTTTTGCTTATAACAATAGCAAAGATAATTATTGCAAATAATTGCTATTCTTTCTTGCATACTTTCAGAATAAGTATGTTTTTGATAATGTTTTAATAGTTGACCAAGAAAATAGTCTAGCTGTTCCAAAGTAAATATTTTCATACAGTCAGAAAATAACTGTAATGCTCCAATATTTTCAAACCAATTTTCATGCTCGGAAAATTTAGTAACTATCTTACTTTTAAAAGATGGACTTAAGTCAGCTAAATTATTTTCTAAAGATGCAATAGCAATTACGGTTCGATATTTAAAAATCTGATGCTCTTTTAAATCCAAAATTTCATTTAAGTAAATTCTTAATTCATCTCTTTGATTATTATTAAAAGCATACATTATCTTTTGCTTTAGTTTTTCAGCTTTTTTATCTTCAAAAGTATAATAGGTATCTTTCACTTTATTGAAAAAGTCACTAATATCAATATGGTGTTTCAAAATAATTCTAAACAATGTATCAATTGAAATATTTTCCAATCCTCGTTCAATTTTTGAATAATGCCCTTTGTTAATAATTCCCTTCACCATATTTTCTTGCGTTAATCCTAATTTTTGTCGCTCTTCATACAGTGCTTCTCCAATTGCCATAATTTCATCTCCTAGTATTTTTATAATTTATTAATTTTTTTGTTAATTATATAACAATAGTAGAGTTTAGAATATAGTAGAATAGGCTAGAAATAAAGATCTAATGTTAAAAAAATCTTTACGCCATATGAAAAAGATCAAGATTCTCAAAAAATAGAAAATCTTGATCTTTTTTCATGTATATTTTTATTCAAATTCCTTACGAATCTGCTCACCTTGTTCGTTCAATTTCGGTGCATCTTTTTGCAATCCATAAGAATTCCAAGTTCCATACTTAAGTGGCGAACCTAAAACTTCATTTCCATCGGGCAAAGTCTTAACCATCCCGCGCTCAATAATTTGATCAAGGCGTCTGGTCTTATCCACATTGAGCACTAAACCAGCTGGCACACCTGCTTCGTGTAAGATCTTGTCCCACTCAGCAGCAGGCTTGGTCTTAAGTACATCTTGCATTGCATTTTTAACTTTTTGCCAGTTCTTCTCACGCAAATCATTTGTCTTAAAATCTGCTTGATTAATCCATTCTTCATGGTCCAATGCCTTAGATAATAAACTCCATAAGTGGTCATTACCACAACAAATAGCAATTGGCTGATCTTGACAATCAAAGGTATCGAATGGATACATGTCAGGGTGGCGATTACCAATTCTGTGTGGTACTTCATGTGGCCCAAGAGCAAGCATCAAGTCCTGCACCATTAATGAAAATGTGGAATCTAGCATCGAAACATCTATTGTGGTTCCTTTTCCAGTGCGCTCTCTTGCAACTAATGCGGTGGTAATAGCGCTATAACCCATGATTCCTGCAACAACATCAGAAACTGAAGTTCCAACACGAGTTGGTTTACCGTTCGGTTCACCTGTAGCATCCATTAATCCCGAAACAGCTTGAATAATTGTGTCGTACGCAGCTTGCTTTGACCAAGGTCCGTATTGTCCAAAGCCAGATACTGATGCAAAAATCAATTTAGGATACTTTTTTACCATTTCTTCTGGATCAAAACCTAAACGCGCCATAACACCTGGACGGAAGTTTTCTACAACTACATCTGCCTTGGCAATCATTTTTTCAGCTAAGGCATGGTCTTTTGGATCTTTCAGATCTAAGGCAATTGATTCTTTTCCTGCATTGCAGATTCTGAAATATTCGCTTGAACCATCCGCAATGTATGGTCCCATGTGACGCGTATCATCCCCTGTTTTTCTCTCAATGTGGATTACCCGTGCACCTGCGTCGGCAAGCATTCTTGTACAAGTTGGACCTGACAAGACATGGGTGAAATCCACAACCAAGATTCCTGCTAATGGATATGGCTTCTCTTTATCTAAATGAGGGTTGCTTGCTTCTAACTTGGCATAATTTGGTTCTGACATTTTTATATACACTTTCTTGTTTTAACTGTATTCAAGTCTTATTTTAGATAAAAATGAGCAAAATAAAAAGCCGTTTGATAGCAACGACTTTAATTTTAATTATCGTAAATCAGAATGAAATAATTCATTATGAGACCCTAGTCTAACCAATCGAAAGACTTTTTTATTTCTGTTTTTTGTATGAATAACAAGCAAGTCAAGTTTCCCCTCAAATATAAATGAAACTCAAAATATCCTACATAATTCAGCTCTTCATTAGTTAAAAGATGTGGATCATATTCTTCCGGTATTTCTCCAGTTTCTTGCATATATGAAGTTATTGCTTGAATTTCATCCCATAACTCAGGAACTTTCTTACTCCAACGATTTACATCCTGAATAAAAGTATCTTCGGCTTTTATTTCATACATTACTCTAATTCCTTTGCACGTTTTTTCATATAACTAATCAATTTATTAGTATCTTTAAAGGCTGGAGTATCGTCTTCAATTAAGCCCATATCCTTAGCTTCCGCAAGTAAAAGAGCTTTCTTAGTATCTTCTGTAAGCGTATCAGAATTAGTTACTGAAAAGGGAATTCCATTATGTCTAATAATTTGTTTAAAATACATTTTAATACTAGTAGACATATCTAAACCTAGATTATCTAAAATTCTTTTAACTTCATCATGATCTTTAGAATCTGCACGATAACTATATGTATGTGCCATATTAATCACTCCCTTTTCTAAAATTATACTACAATTTATATACATTGTATTTAATTTTAACTAGATATAATCTTACTTGAATTATAAAGAATCTCATCAGGCTCTATTCTCAAAATCAATGTCCATTCAAATAATCATTAGCCTTTTCCAAAATAGAAGACAGATCTTCGAAACTGAATTCCTTAAAGTTTTGCTCTCTAATTCTTTTCTGCGCATCTTCATAGTTTAGCCAAGCAGTTTGCCTAATTTCACTTTCTTGCCGTTTTATTTTCTGGTCAGGATTGTATTTTGCTAAAAATAAAGTTACAGTCTTTTCAATTTCTGAAGTAACTTGATATGAATAGCTTTCACTAAAATCAAAATTAAATTCAGGCTTCAAACCTACTTCTTCAAAAATTTCTCGTTTTGCAGCTTCTTGCGCTGTCTCTCCAGCTTCAAGATGTCCTTTTGAAAAAGCCCATGCACTCTTGAATTGCTTATAAGGCTGACTTTGAATTAATAAATATTGGATTTCGTTATTTTTCTTGCGCCAGATAATTGCACCTGCTGAATGTTCATGTTTCATGATCAAATATCTCTCCCCAAAATAAAAAACGTTCTGTCAGACATAATTATATCCAACAAAACGTTTCTATTTCTATCCTAATCTAAGCCGCATTTTTCAAAAATTTCATCTACATGCTTCAAGTGATAATGATAATCAAAGGCATCATCTAAATCAGCTTCAGACAAGTAGTTCATAACTTCGCTATCTTCAATTAACTTTCTAAATGAAGTCTGTTCTTGCCATGACTTATTAGCCAATTTTTGCACCATATCATATGCTTTTTCACGTGACAAACCTGCTTCATCAATTAACTTCAAAAGCACCCGTTGTGAATAAATCAAACCATAAGTACGATCCATATTCTTAAGCATTGTTTCAGGGAAAACATCTAAGTTAGTCAAAATCCGGTTAAACCGGTTTAACATGTAATCAATTCCAATTGTTGCATCAGGTAAAATTACACGTTCAGCACTTGAATGAGAAATATCTCTCTCATGCCATAAAGCTACATCTTCATAAGCTGGCACCATAAAGCCACGCATTACTCGAGCCATACCGCATAAGTTTTCAGAACCAATTGGATTGTGCTTGTGAGGCATTGCAGAAGAGCCTTTTTGACCAGCTCTAAAGTGCTCTTCAACTTCATGAATTTCACTACGTTGCAAACCACGAATTTCTGTTGCCCAATTTTCAATACTTGTAGCAATTAAAGCAATCGTAGCGATGTAGTAAGCATGTAAGTCTCTTGGCAAAACTTGACTAGTAACTGGTTGCTGAGTTAATCCCAGTTGCTTCAAAACGCTAGTTTCAACTGCTGGTGGAACGTTGGCAAAAGTACCAACCGCTCCAGAAATTTTACCAGATTCAACATCTTTAGCAGCTGCCTTGAAGCGTTCAATGTCACGATTAATTTCTGCATACCAACGAGCTAACTTCAAGCCAAAAGTAGTTGGTTCTGCTTGAACACCATGAGTTCTTCCCATTTCAACGGTGTACTTATACTTACGAGCACTATCTGCAATTGTTTCTTTTAAGGTCTCTAAATCTTTAAGAATAATTTCGTCAGCTTGTTTTAAGATATAGCCTTGTGCAGTATCCACAACGTCGGTTGAAGTTAAGCCAAAGTGAACCCACTTCTTTTCTTCGCCTAAACTCTCAGAAACTGTTCTCGTAAAAGCAACAACATCGTGGTGCGTAATTGCTTCTAATTCACTAACGCGTTCTACTGTAAAAGAAGCATTATCAGCAATTTTCTTAGCATCTTCAGCAGGAACTTCACCAAGCTCTGCCCAAGCATTAGTTGCTGCAATCTCAACCTTTAACCAAGCAGCATATTTATTTTTTAATGACCAAATTTTGCCCATTTCGGGACGAGTATAACGTTCTAGCATAAATTACATTTCCCAAGGATTCTTCAAAACAATAGTTTGTTCACGATCTGGACCAACAGAAACAGTAACTAGAGGAACACCAACTAATTCAGAAACGCGGTTCAAGAACTTCTTAGCGTTTTCTGGTAAGTCTTCCCAAGTCTTTACATTAGTAATATCTTCATCCCAAGCTGGTAATTCTTCGTAAACAGGCTTACATCTGTATAATTCTTTCAAGCTTGCTGGGTAGTAGTCAATCTTCTTACCATCAAGTTCATAAGCAGTAGCAATCTTAATCTTGTCAAAGCCAGAAAATACATCTAATAAGTTCAAGCTTAAAGCATTGATACCCGCAACACGCTTTGCGTGACGAAGAGCTACTGAGTCAAACCAACCAACACGACGTGGACGACCAGTAACAGTACCATATTCATGAGCAGTTTCACGAATGCGATCACCAACTTCATCTAATAATTCAGTTGGGAATGGACCTTCACCAACACGAGTAGTGTAAGCCTTGCAGACACCAATTACAGTATTCAAACGGTTAGCTCCCATACCGATACCAGAAGCAATTCCGCCAGAAATAGTGTTTGATGAAGTTACGTATGGGTAAGTACCTTCATCAATATCAAGCATTACGCCTTGCGCACCTTCGAATAAGACTTTTTCATTCTTATCTAACGCATCATTAACTACTACTGAAGTATCAGTAACGTACTTCTTCATCTTTTGACCGTATTCAAGGTATTTTTCAAAAATATCTTCAAACTTAAGAGCAGGTTTGTTATAAACCTTAGTAAATAAAGCATTCTTTTCAGCTAAATTAGTACGTAATTTTTCTTCAAAAGTATCTCTTTCAAGTAAATCGCAAACACGAATACCAATTCTTGAAGCCTTATCCATGTAACAAGGGCCGATACCATTCTTGGTAGTTCCGATCTTCTTGTCACCCTTAGCTTCTTCTTGATAAGTATCTTGCAAAATGTGGTAAGGCATAATTACATGTGCTCGATTAGAAATCTTCAAGCCACTAATATCGATACCTTCTTTTTCAAGGTTGTCTAATTCTCCGAACATTACTTCTGGATTGATAACGACACCATTACCAATTACAGCACCCTTCTTAGCAGCAAAAATTCCAGATGGAATTAGGCGCATCTTGAAAGTCTTGTCACCAATTTCAATAGTGTGGCCTGCATTGTTACCACCATTTGAACGTACAGCCATTGCTGCATCTTTACTTAAGAAATCGGTAATTTTACCCTTTCCTTCGTCGCCCCATTGACTACCTACAACTGCTATTGCTGTCATTTGATTTCACCTCATAAAAATCATTTTCTTAAAACCGAAGACTAGTTTAACAATCTATATCTTAATAGTCAATTAATTTCCGAACATTTTTAATAATCAATAAAATAAACATTCATTTTTACTCTTGACTTTACCTCATAACCCCCGTATATTAACTCATGTAGTTTTTAAAAAGCACGAGGTAAATTAGATGAGCAATTACTTTAGTATGGAAGCCTTCGATTATGATGACATCCAACTTGTACCTAATAAATGCATTATCAAGAGCCGTAAAGAGGCCGATACAAGCGTAAAATTTGGAAGCCGAACATTTAAAATCCCGGTTGTTCCAGCAAACATGGAGAGCGTAATTGATGATGATTTAGCTATTTGGTTAGCGGAAAACGGCTACTACTATGTAATGCACCGTTTTTATCCAGAAAAGCGCGCTGATTTTATTAAAATGATGCATGATAAAGGCTTATTTGCTTCAATTTCTGTTGGGATTAAAGATAGCGAATACGATTTTATCGACTATTTGGCTAAAGAAAAGATCATCCCTGAATATATTACAATCGACGTAGCTCACGGGCATTCAGATTATGTAATTAAGATGATTAAATACATTAAAGATAAGTTGCCCGATACATTTTTAACAGCTGGCAACATTGCAACTCCTGAAGCAGTTCGTGAATTAGAAAATGCCGGAGCTGATGCAACTAAAGTCGGTGTCGGTCCAGGACGCGCCTGCATCACTAAGTTAAAAACTGGTTTTGGTACCGGAGGCTGGCAATTAGCAGCACTTAGAATGTGTTCTAAAGCTGCTAGAAAGCCATTGATTGCTGACGGTGGTATTCGCCACAACGGGGATATTGCCAAGTCTGTTCGATTTGGCGCTTCAATGGTAATGATTGGATCTCTATTTGCAGGACACGAGGAATCTCCTGGCAACTTAATTACAATTGATGGCAAGAGATATAAGCAATATTGGGGTTCAGCTTCTGAAGTTCAAAAAGGTGCTTACCGCAATGTTGAAGGAAAGCAAATGTTAGTTCCTTATCGTGGCTCTATTAAAGATACCTTGCGTGAAATGCAGGAAGATTTACAGTCTTCTATTTCATATGCTGGCGGTAAAGACTTGAGTGCAATTCGAGTAGTAGATTATGTTATTGTAAAATCTTCCATTTTTGATGGCGATAAATAAAATTTAAATCATGAGAACCGAAGTATTCATATAAGTGGATACTTCGGTTTTTATATTCATTCAATTTTCATACAAAAAATCATCTTCTTTTTGCGTACTTATTTATATAGAGACTAACTTTTTCTCTATATATTTTTAGAAAGTTGATTTAGTATGAAAATTTCCATTCCAAATCTTTTGTACCATGGCAATGACGTTATTGTAGAAAAACCAGATATTCATGCGGGAAAACCAAGACATGACTTCGGTAAAGGCTTTTACTTAACTACAGATATTAATCAAGCAGCAAAATGGAGCAAACATAAAATAAAAATTAATTCTTCAAAATTAAAACAAAATCCGTACAACATTTTAATTTCTAAATATGTATTTGATACAAACCAATTCTATTCATTAAGAGTCAAAATATTTGATCATGTAAGCGAAGATTGGCTAAACTATATCATAAAAAATAGAAAGAATATCGATTTCGCTTTAAATACAGATTATGATCTAGTTATAGGTCCTGTAGTTGATGGAGCAAATTCCTGGGAAGCATTGGCACTATATTCTAATGGTACAATATCTTTTGAGAAAGCTATATCTCGTCTTAAACCAGAAAATTTAACTGACCAATGGGCCTTTAAAACTCAAAATTCAATTAACTGTTTAAAATATGGAGGTGTCTTTTATGAAGAAAAATAAATACGTAACCGAATCATTTATTAATGCAATTACTAAGGAAGTCAGTATTTTAATTGCTGCAAATGATCATATGTCGATCGAAAAAGCTGAAAATTTATTTAAAGAATCAAAAGTCTATAATTTTCTATGTTTTCCACCGGATTATTTTTATGAAGAAGATCCACAATATTTCTATGAAATGTATGAAAACTTAGAGCATAAAGGACTAATGGTCGACAACAATCAACTTTATTTAATGCAAAATCCTCAACTATATAAGTTACCAACAGATTAATACTGATAAAAACAACGATGGCGCACAGCTATCGTTATTTTTATTAGTTTAACTTCTAATTGATGTAAACTAAATTAAGCAAGTACTTTTTAGAAAGCTGGCGAAAAAATTGATTAAAACTGCCAAGCAAGTCTTAGCTAAGCCGTTTACATCAAACTTCTTCTTTATCTTCTTACAGGGAATTATCATCGGGATCATAACTGGATTAATTGTCGGTACCTTTAGGTGGATTATCGACCACACAATGAAGTTCTTATTCTTTATCTATCCCCTAATGCGGCAAAAACCGATCTACCTAATTCCTTACATCATTGCAACTTTGTCAATCGTTCTAATTCTAGGAAAAATTATTAAACCCGTTCTAAGTAATATTACTGGTTCCGGTGTGCCGCAAGTTGAAGCTGTGATGCTTAACGAAAATAAAATGAACTGGTGGAGCATTCTATGGCGTAAGTTTGTAGGTGGCTTGCTAGCTATTTGTCCCGGTCTATTCTTAGGACGAGAAGGTCCTTGTATTCAAATGGGCGCAATGGTTGGTCAGGCCTTTGGTGAAAATCTCTTCCATGCTGATCCAGATGACCTTAAAAGACTCCAGGGATGCGGAATAGCTGCTGGATTAAGCGCCGCATTTTCCGCACCGCTAGCTGGTGTCTTCTTCCTAGTAGAAGAAATAACCTTTAACTTCACTCCCAAAGAAGTCCTGACTGCCTTAGCTGCTGCCATGTCATCTGACTTAATGACGCTTTGCTTCTTTGGCACGCAGCCTTGCCTATATCTTCCTTTAGACAAGTCATTGCCACTTACTTCTTATTGGTTTGTAGCAATTATTGGTGTAGTCTTAGGCTTACTCGCATACCTTTATCAATACTGCCTCTTAAGCCTTAAACCAGTCTATGCAAAGATCACCAAAATTCCAGCAATTTATCATTAGTGTTATTCCGCTTCTGCTCGTAATTCCAATTGGTTTATGGAATGCTAACCTACTTGGCGGCTCACACGACTTTATTTCAAGTCTATTTGACCCAACTTTCATGAAAAGTATTCAAACTGGAGCCTTAAGTCTGATACTATTACCACTTGTTTGGTTCGCCGTTCGGTTTATTTTTTCAATGATTTCTTATGGGGCATCTGTTCCTGGCGGTATCTTCATGCCAATTCTAGTCTTAGGAGCCCTTCTCGGCGTAGTATTCGCTGTGCTTATGATTCACTTCAATATTGCGCCAAAGCGCTGCTATGGCATTATTATTGTCACTTCGATGTGTGCTTACTTTGGTACTATTGAAAAGGCTCCTTTCACTGCGCTGACGCTTTTAACAGAAATGGTAGGTTCAGTTGAACAGATTTTTCCAATGCTGATCACCACTTTTATCGCTTACTTTGTGTTAGATCTCTTAGGTGGAAAACCAATTTACGCAGCTCTAAGAATTCAGATGAATTATCACAAGCTATCTAACTTGCCTAAAGTTAAACATGCAGAAGAATAATTCATAAATATTTTCAAAACAAAAGGTGTCGATCATTCAACGCAATAAGCGAAGATGATCAACACCCTTTTATATAGAAATAATAACCTTCTACAAGTTAATTAAAATACTTAATGCTATGCCCCAAATAATGGCATAAACTACAGCTACCATTACTAAGTAAATAACTGCTCCCCAGAATGGGTCGTGAATCATCTTTTCGGTTCCTGGATCTGGGCAGACAACTAAAAGAAATGATCCCAATGCAAATAGTGCGTAGAAAATCCAAACTAAACCTTCTCCAAATCCCAGCAAGCCTGAGCTTAAGCTCAAAATTAAGAAAAAGAATGCACAAATTGCAATCCAGAAGTTCCAGTTAGTTACTTGTGCAACCTTATTGACATACTGCCAAAAGCCACCTGTGTTACCAAACACGAATAAGTGACCAACCATGGAACAAAGAATTGTAATAATCTGAACAACAAATAAAATTACTATTGCCCAGAAAGTTGCACCAGATCCATGATGTACTAATGGCATGTCAAACAGGTTAGCAATATAATTACCTGCCACTGCTAAACCAATGAATAATACAATATCTTCACCTAATAAGGTAACAACTCCATACCACTTCTCTGCAGGATTGTGGCCTAAAGGATAGCGCCATGATTCTACTAACCAACGCCAATAAGTGTTAGGAGTTTCTTCTTGTGGAGATTGAACTTCATCTTTCATAATAATTCCTCCTCAAGACTATTTATCTTTCGTATTTATTATAACAACAATCGTTATAAAACGGCAGAATAAGGGCTTGCGGAAACATGTTAGTGATAAGAAAAAACAAGCAACGGAGAAATTGCTTGTTTTTAATGAAATGTTAATGTGTCAGTTATTTAAAACTAGAAAATAAAAACATTCTACCAAAAAAGAGCCAAACATCCCTGTTCGACTCTCTTCATAACTATTTTTCTATTTCAACATGCTCTCTGCATATGGCAACTCAAGTGATGGATCTGCATTCAAATTCTCATCGCTAAACTTACCAGCCTTGTACAAGTTATATGCAGCTGCACCAATCATTGCCGCATTATCTCCGCAAAGTTTCAAGTCCGGTAAAATCACCTTTGGCTTAATATCAGCAGGTAACTTTTCAATCTCTTCTGCTAATCTATCGCGTAAGCCGTGGTTCGCGGCGACACCGCCGCCTAAGATAAATGTCTTCGGCTTATATTCTTTGATCGCTCTAATTGTCTTGTGGCTCAACACATCAACAACTGAAGCCTGAAAACTTGCAGCTAAATCATACTTATCAAGTTTTTCATGAATTTGATCTGCATGGTGGCAAGTGTTGATAAAGGCACTCTTTAAGCCTGAGAATGAAAAATCATAGTCATCATCTTCCATCATTGCCCGTGGGAAGTGGAAAGTATCCTTACCCTTATGTGCCCACTCATCAATTGT
Source organism: Lactobacillus paragasseri (assembly GCF_003584685.1). Taxonomy (NCBI): domain Bacteria; kingdom Bacillati; phylum Bacillota; class Bacilli; order Lactobacillales; family Lactobacillaceae; genus Lactobacillus; species Lactobacillus paragasseri. The sequence goes on along the minus strand of NZ_AP018549.1, from coordinate 406,056 downwards.
CTTACCAGCTGGATAATTAACTCCCAAAACTCGACCAATCTTGTCATAGGCTTCACCAGCTGCGTCATCTCTTGTATCACCCACAATCTCAAAGTGGATTGGATCTTTCATCAAGACGATTTCAGTATGACCACCAGAAACTTGCAAGGCAAGTGCTGGATATTCAATTTCATCCTTTAATTGCGCTGCCATAATATGACCCATGATATGGTCAACGCCAATCAATGGAATCCCAGTTGCCATTGAAGCTGCCTTTGCGGCACTAACCCCAATTAACAAAGCTCCAACTAGACCTGGTCCATAGGTAACGGCAATTGCATCAATATCATCCCAAGTAGCGTTTGCTTCAGCTAAAGCTTCCTTAGTAATTTGAGTAATTACTTCAATATGGTGACGACTTGCAACTTCTGGCACTACCCCGCCAAAACGTTGGTGGCTTTTTATTTGAGTAGCTACAATTAAGCTTTCAATTTCGCGCCCATTTTTAATTACGGCGGTAGAAGTTTCATCACATGAGCTTTCAAATGCTAAAATTCGAATATCTTTTTTTGTCAATTTACTTCTTCCTGTTCTCTATCTGCTATCTTTTTAATCATGCTTACGGCGTCCGCATGTTCAGCCGAATAATAATTTTTCCGAATAAAATTATCCCTAAATCCAATCTTCCGGTACAAGCTCTGCGCATTGTAATTATCGCTTCGAACTTCTAAGGTCATCTGAACAGCATGATTTTTTTGAGCAATTTCAATCATCGTCCTGAGCAAAAATCCACCAATTCCTCTTTTTTGAAAAGCAGGCTTAACAGCAATATTAGTAATATGTCCTTCTTGTGCCTGCATTCTCATCCCGACGAAGCCTACCAAGGTTGAACCCTGATAAACCACAAGATACAAAGAATTGGCATGCTTTTTCAATTCGCTCTTAAAAGAAAATCGACTCCATGGGGTTCTGCCAAAATAAACTTCTTGCTCTAAGCCCAACAAGTCAGCAATATTTTCATCGCTTGCCTTCATAATTTGATAAGTTTGATTATCAAGTCTCAAAGCAAAAGGCGAAAAACTCAAGTCAATTTCTGCTGGATGAAAAAATAAACTAAACTTCTTCAACATAGTCGCTATCTGGACCAAATGCCTTTCCAGTCTTATTATGCCAATCAATTTCAGCTTGCGTACGTCTCAAGTATTTTGGCACCATCTTATCAGGATCAATTGCTTTCTTATTAAGTGCTAACTTACCAATTTCCCCAGCATGAATTTGATTATCGCCTGCAGCTTGCTTAAAGTTGTCTGACCCTAACAAGTCTTCAATCTCATCTTGATATTTATCAATTGGACTGCCGACAAAGACAACTTCTTCAGGCAGACCCAATTCTTTAATCTTATTAATTAAATCGTCTAAATGATAATGACCATCTGGAACTAAGTTCTCTAGCTTACCATTTACTTTTCGATAAACCCCAGCAAAGAAATTCTTGTTACGAGCATCTAACTCACTTACAATCACTCCGTCATTTACTCCATTAGCTAAAGCAGCCAAAGTTGATACTCCGACTAAATCTTTATTTAAAATAGAAGCAAACATCTTAGCAGTTGTAATTCCAATTCTCAATCCCGTATAAGAACCTGGCCCTTCTGCCACTGCAAAACGATCAATATCTTTTAAGGTAAGATTATTTTCTTTTAGTAATTCAGTAATCAAAGGATCTAAATGCTCGCTATGGTTGCGATGATCCTCTTCATTTTTTTCAACAATTTTATCCCCATCATTCAAAGCTACATTCAAATGATTGGTTGCAGTCGTGATACTTAATATCTTCATTTAAACTCTATCCTTAATATTATCGAAATTACCTTCTTATTTTAACACGTTGAAAAGCATTTAAAATCACGTAAAGTACAACAATCTGAATCCATGGCGTAATTAACTCTTTCAAGATTCTTTGTAAGAAGGCTGCTCGTAAGTCTAGGCCATATAGTAGGTGAAGCCAATAAGTATTCATTAATACATTAACTACTAAAGTGACTAATAAAGTCGCTGCAATAACGCGCCACCATTTAATTGGTTTTTGGTATAAAAATAAGGCATAGATCACCACGCCAACAATAGCTGACAGAGTAAAGCCGGGGAAGAAACCTCCCTCAACTCCAAAAATAGCTGACCGCAATAAATCACTAATTAATGCGCCGATTCCACCCCAAAGTGGACCGAAATAATATCCTAAAAGCGCACTTCCAATAAATCCCAATCCTACTTTTACAGTTGAAGTACCAAAAGAAATTTTTTCTAATACAATATCCATCGCTACAAATAGTGCCAAAGTAACTAAACCTTGCAAATCTATTTTCTTTATTCCCGTCTTCATTGGCATCCCTACCTTCCAAAAAAGCACGACTGTACTAACAAGTCATGCTCTTAATTTTCTCTCCAACTAATTTCAGCCAAAGCAGAAATTTCACCTTGATTAGAAATCAAATGATACGACGTAAGCGTATCTTGATCAAGCGTAAGCTCAGATACGGCCTGATCGCCATATTGTACTTCTTTTTTAAATGAAATATCGACACTTTTAGCAGTATGAGAATTCAAAAATTCTCTTGGTAAAGTATCAATCATCCAATCAAAATAAACACTATTAGTTAAATGATGATTTGTATCTAAATCATAGTAACGAACCGCATATGTCTTACTCGATTCATAATCCTTCAAAGGACGTAATCTCTTAAAACGTGGCATATGTTTCAAGTATGGATTTCCAAACTTTTCCATCATTTGACTATCTGCTTCAGTAATTTTTCGATTTTTTAGATCTAAAATCACCCATTGGCTTTTGACATCTAATATCTTTTTGTTAGTAGAGTCTATTATACCACAATCTCTATATTCAAAAAAGCGATTATAACCGCTACCGTTTGTTGTAACGGTAATTTTTTCACCAGCTTCAGGAAGACGCTCAAGATCAAGATGGTATTCAACTACCACCCAGCCTAAGTTTTGTTTTAATAAATCATGAATCCCAGCATTGCCTTGAGTTAATTGATCATTTGAAACTTTCATAAAATGTTCAATTAATTTAGGAAGCTGAATTTTCCCCGTTTCATCACAGTCGCCATAAGTAACCTGATGTTCTTCTTTAAAAATCTTTTCCATTAGCGATCACCACGCAATTAATTTTGATGATATTTATCATAGAGCTCATTCTTTGATACTTTATTAGCCTTAGCGACTAACTTAATAGCATCCTTTTTACTTTCGCCAGCTTCAACTCGATCAGCCACTTGCTTGATTAGCTCATCCCAAGAAAGTTGCTTTTCTTTCTCATCATTTGGTGAAACCAAAACTACGAACTCGCCTCGAGGATCATTCTTAGTGAAGTATTCATTAATTTCACTAATTGTACCTCTTAAATATTCCTCATGAATCTTCGTTAGTTCACGAGCTAACACAATTTTTCTATCTGGTTTAATTACCTCAGCCAAAGTTTTTAAAGTCTTCTTTAAACGATGAGGTGCTTCATAGAAAATTGAAGTCGCACGTGCCTGATTCATCATCTCAAAATATACTTTTTGCTCACTACTCTTACGCGGTAAAAAGCCATAATAGGTAAATGGTTGAGCATCAAAGCCAGATGCAATTAAAGCTGTCGCAAAAGCTGAAGGTCCTGGAAGCGAAACAACCGGGATATCATTTTTGATACATTCTTGGACCAAAATATAACCAGGATCGGAAATAACCGGCATCCCAGCATCAGAAATTTCGGCAATCGTATTTCCTTCTTTAAGCAATTTAATTAATTCTGGCGCACGTTCTTTAGAATTATACTTATGAAAAGAAATCATCCTATTATGAACGCCAATTTTTTCAAGTAAGATTCCGCTGGTTCTAGTATCTTCAGCAGCAATATAATCAGCTTCAGTTAGAATCCTCTTCGCCCTTAAAGTAATATCTTCTAAATTGCCAATTGGTGTAGGGACAAGGTAAAGACGCCCCTTATCTTTTTCATTAAAACTACTTTGCGCTTGCATCTTTTATCCCCTATTTTTTTGTCCGTGATTTACGAAATTATCTAAAATATCTAAGCAAAACATGCAATCTTCACCAGATTCACGGTGAGAGCCATAATACATGTTGCAAATATGATAGCCAGAATCGTAAATATTACGTAGTGATTTTAGACCAGCTTGGGACTTACTTTCTGCTGGTTCTTTGTTGGCGTCTAATTTACTAATTTTTTCTCTTAATAGTTGATTTTCAACCTTTAACTCTGTATTTTCTTTCAATACTTCAAGCATGTCATTTTCCAGACCGGCAACAGTTTTTGTCATTGCCTGAAGATTTTGCTGTAATTGTGACAATTGTGAAAATGGATCCACTCAAAAACACCTACCGTTCAAAACTCAATACTAAATAATCTAACGTATTGTGGAAACTAACATTACTAGCTCGCATCTTATCAGCAGTCATCAACAACTCCAATAAGAATGCACTTTTCCTTAACTTTTCACCAGCTGCTAGACTCTTCATCGCTAAAGTCTTAAGTTGATAAAAAACAAATTTTTGACTTGCTGGCTTTGTAGCAAGACCGCTAATCTGGCTCACGCGTACCAGTGCTAAATCATTCTGCTCTAATAACTCTTGGAACAAATACTTACTTTCTTCTTCAAGCTTAGCCGTATCGCCTAGATCATCAATTTCTTCATCAGTTAAGCCATATTCAAGCAACTGCGCTCTCTTACTATCAATTTTTTCATCAGAGAAATTAAGAATCTGCGTTCTAGACTTAACTGTTGGCAAGATTTGATTTTCATTATTGGTTATCAAAATCGTAACTACAGGTGCTACCGGCTCTTCTAATAAGTTAAGCAAAGCATTACTTGCAGCTAAAGTTAGCTTTTCAGCATTTTCAATGATAAAAAAACGTCGCTTGCCTTCAACAGGACTTTTTGCCAATTCTTCTTTCAAAGGACGAATTTGATCAATTGAAAGCGTCTGTTTTCCTTCTAGTTTTACTAAAAAGACATCAGGATGATTGCCATCTAAAATTCTTTGGCAATTATTGCACGTCCCATCAGGCTTATTTTCTCCTGTACAATTAAAAAGACATGCCAGCCAATAAGCTGTATTAAGTCCTTTTTTTTGCATTGGATCGACAAACAAATAACTGTGGGCAACTTTTTTATTTAAATATGCATCCCTTAAAAGATCAGTCTGCTTTTGACCTATATTTTTTAAATCAATCATTAAAAGTGCTTAAATTCCTCAACTGGTAATACAAAGACCGTTGCTCCGCCTACAGTAACTTGGACAGGCTTACCTAGCATTGAAGTTCCCGCTGCATCCATATTCATATTAGAAACATACTGTTCTCTAGTGTGGGAACTCTTTTTGATAATTTCTAATACTTCATTTACTCGGTCATCTTCAATCCCAACAATAAAAGTTGTATTTCCTGCCTTTAAAAAGCCGCCGCTTGTAGCTAATTTTGTTGCACGCACATTATTTTGAATAAATTCTCTTGCCAATGCATCCGCGTCTTTATCTTGTACAATTGCTAAAACGAGTTTCATTCTTACCAAATCCTTACATAAAAATATCAGGTAATTGCTTTCTTATTATTTTAACACTATTAGCTGCAACTTCCTCGATTGGCAAATTAGCATCCACCTTTTTAATTCTATCAGGATATCGTTTTAACAAGTCTATATATCCGGCATAAACTTTTTTGTGGAAAGCTAATTTTTCTTGTTCAAGTCGATCTTCTTGCCCTGCTCGTTCCTTTTCAATTCTAGCCAAGCCAGTTGCAGGATCTAAGTCTAAAAAGATCGTCAAATCAGGCTCAAGACCGCCAGTTCCAAAATCATTAATTTGCTTTACAGCTTCAACGCCTAAATCTCTGCCAACACCTTGGTATGCCAAAGAACTATCGATAAATCTATCAGATAAAACAATTTTTCCAGCTGCCAAAGCTGGGCGAATAACTTCACTAACATGCTGACTTCTTTGAGCTGCATAAAGAAGAGTTTCAGTTCGATCATCCATTTCCTTATTTGCTGGATCTAAAATAATTGTCCTAATATTTTCAGAAATTTTTGATCCACCAGGTTCACGTGTAATAATCGTCTTTTTCTGTATTTCTTTTGGCAACTGCTTGATAAGCTCGTTGATAACTGTGGTTTTTCCTGCCCCATCTGGGCCTTCAAATGTAATTAAATATCCTTTCATGTCTACCCCCAATTGGCATTGTACTGTAAAAGAAAAAAGAAAGACAGACTTGTTTTTTTCAGATTATTTATTTTTCCACAAAAAAAGCCCACCAGTGGTGGACTACATTATCTAGTAATCACGCTTGATGAGCTACTAGATTTAGTGTTTCTTCTTCTTGCTTCTTCATACAAAAAAATAAATTTTGCATGTAGAATTTTATTTAAAACGCGATTATCAAATGAATAATCAATTGTTGTCTGATCAAAAACTTTTTGTTCTGCAAGTTGTCTTTGTAATTGAGCAACTACTTTTAATAGTCGCTCATCGCCTGCTTTTTTAACTTTATGCCTTTTTCCAATCATAGATCTGTTCTCCCTTGAACAGCGCGCTTCAAAGTAATTGAGTTTGCATATTCAATATCGCTACCTACAGCTAACCCTGCAGCTAGGCGCGTCACTTTCAAGCCGGCTGGTTTGATTAGCTTAGCTAAGTACATTGCAGTTGCTTCACCTTCTGGACTAGAATTTAAAGCCAAAATGACTTCTTTAACCTCATCTTGCTTTTGCAGTCTAGTAATTAGGCTCTTAATATTAATTTCTTCTGGGCCAACACCATCCATTGGGGACAGAACACCATGTAAAACATGGTATAAACCGTTATATTCACCCATTTCTTCAAAAGCCATTACATCTTTTGGCTGCTCTACCACCATAATTGTTGAACGATCACGATTTGCATCTCGGCAAATTTCACATGGATCGCTCTCGGTAATATTTCCACAAATAAAACAAGAGTGAAGATTTTCTTTTACCTGCATTAATGACTTGGAAAAGTCTTCCACATCATCTTCAGGCATGTCCATTGTATAAAAAGCTAACCGCGTTGCTGTTTTTTCACCAATACCAGGCAACTTCATATAATTATCAATTAAACGTGCAATTGGTAATGGATATTGCATAATTACATCAAACCTTTAGTGTATTTTCCCATTGATGCTTGAGTAGCATCATCGACTGCCTTAATTCCTTTATTAACAGCATCAATAACTAAATCTTGAAGCATATCTGGATCATCTGGATCAATTGCTTCCTTATCAATCTTTAAGTCTTTTAATTGACGGTCACCACTAAAAGTTGCTACTACCATATCATCAGCAGACTTGCCAACAAATTCTTGAGTAGCTAAATTTGCTTGTTCAGCTTCCATTTGTTGTTGCATCTTTTTAGCTTGCTTAATTAAGCCTTGCATGTTGCCCATGCCCATACCACCAAAATTAGGTCTTCTACTCATTTTTTCTCTCCTTAATCTTTAATCTGCGCTAGATCTCCAAAAAGTTCTTTTGCTTTATCGATAACTTCCTTTTTAGCTTGAGGATCTACCTGATTTTCATTTGTTTCTTGTTCAGATTTTTCTATTTTTTGAAATTTCTTAGCAAGTAATTCTTCTTTATGACTTGCTACAAAATCATGCCGTACTTTTAGCCATGAAGAATCTGCAACTAAAACAATACTATAATTATGCTTCGTTAACTTGGCAATTTCAGCTTCAAGCTGAGAAATTAAATCTCCATCTTGATTTGCCCGTTTAAACCATAATTCATATTTACATTTTAAAACAATTTGCTCATGACTTGCAGCTACAGGATTCAAAACTTCCATGACGGCTCTTTGAGATACCTTCAAAGTAGACAATAAATCTGGCCAAATATCTTTGACTGTATTTAAGTCCTCTTTCGTCGCATTTTCAAGTACATGGTAGACTTGACGGCGATTATTTTCCTGTGCTGCTTGGTTATTTGCACTAGCTTTTCTTCTCTTAGGTTTTTGATCAGTATTAGCTGTTTGAGCAGCAATTTGTTTAGGACGAGAATTAGTTTCTGTCTTAATAGTCCCAGAAAAGTCAGAGCTACTTCTATTAGTTACTTGAACTGGTCTATTTTTTAGTTCAGCAACTTGTTTACTTAAATTATCAATTTCATTTTTTAACTTTTGAACGACAATTGAAGAAACTGAATCACCTTGTTCTACTGGTGCATTTCCGCCTACCCCTTGCGTGACTTGAACCACAAACACATCAAGTGGAATTTGTTGCTGATTAGTGTAGCGCAAATCATTTAAAGCAGTATTGGCTGCTTGAACTAAATTATAAAATTTTTCTTCTGGGATCTTAGCTAATTCTGCTGCATAATCTTTAGTTAAAAAAGTTGCCTCTTTATTGCTCTTAATAACCAGCATCCCTTTAACAGTTAAGCTAATTAGTTCATCTAAGATATTCTTAGTTGATGCCCCATCTTGAAGTAAATTATGAACTATTTCGAATGCTTCTGACGTTTCGCCCTTAAGTAAGTCTAATAAGACTTGCTCAATCTTTTCTTGAGCAGCATAACCAGTAATTTTTAAGGCATCGTCATACTTAACCTTATCCTGATCATAGGATAAAATTTGATCCAAGATACTTAAACTGTCCCGCATTCCACCATCAGCAACTTGAGCAATTACCTCAAGTGCCTTTTCTTCAAAGCCAATTTTTTCTTGACCAAGAATATAAGTCATGCGAGCAATTAAATCATGTTGATCAATCCGTTTAAAATTATAGCGCTGAGTTCTTGAAATAATAGTTGCTGGGACTTTTTGAAGTTCAGTTGTAGCTAAGATAAATACTACATGCTCAGGTGGCTCTTCTAGTGTCTTAAGTAAGGCATTAAAGGCACCCATCGAAAGCATATGAACTTCGTCGATAATATAAACTTTATATTTCCCCTGTGTGGGAGCATATTTTACCTTATCGCGGATATCACGAATTTCATCAACACCATTGTTTGATGCTGCATCGATTTCGATAATATCATTCATCGTCCCTCGATCTGCCGCAAGACAGTTTTCACACTCATTACATGGCTCACCATCTTGCAAATTAGTACAATTTAAGGCCTTTGCAAAAATCTTTGCACATGATGTTTTACCAGTACCACGTGGTCCCGCAAACAAAAAAGCATGTGATATCTTGCCACGCTTGATTGCATTTTTTAATGTATCAGTAATCGCTGTCTGCCCTACAACTCCATCAAAAGTTCTAGGACGCCACTTACGATATAGCGCTTGATAAGCCATTTTGCACTTCCTTTATCAAAAAAACTCCTAGCTCAAACGAGCTAAGAGCTGTTTATTTTCTCAAAAAAAGGCACATGCCCAAGCAACCTTAGTGCTGCTACCTTCCGGTCCTGACACAATTTGGAGGTCGGACATTGCCCACAAACTATAATACAGTATTTTAACTATTTTTTCCACTATTTATCTTGCTTTTGTTTACGCCTAATTTCACGGAAAAAATCTTTTAACATTTGCGCTGCTTGATCCTTAAATAAGCCTCCAAAAACTTGAGGGTGGTGATTAAATTTTTCTACTTTGAATAAATCAATTACACTTCCAGCAGCTCCGGCCTTAGGATCAAAAGCGCCATAATAAACTTCAGCTAGCCGTGAATTAACAATTGCACCGCTGCACATCGGACATGGTTCAAGGGTAATAAACAAGCTGCAATCAACTAAACGCCAAGAACCCAGATTTTTGCAGGCCTCTCTAATCGCAATCATTTCTGCATGCTGGGTTGCATCCTCATCAAGCTCGCGTCTGTTGTAGCCTTCGCCAATTACTTTTCCATCTTTATCCACAACAATTGCACCAATCGGTACTTCTCCCTGGTCTTCAGCTTTTTTTGCCTGTGCAAAAGCTAGCTGCATGTATTCTTCCTTATCGCTTTTTTCAAACATATATTTTATTCAATATCTTTCCTATAATTCTTATTAATCATTATTATTGTAATCGAAAAAGCCAGTTAAATTAACTGCTAACGTAAAGAAGTTCATTATTAAACATATTCATGTATAGTATAAAAAGTAAAAATAAAAAAGATCTTTTGGATCTCTTCTATTAAATTCGGCCACGTTTTTTAATCGTATAACAGTTAACAAAATAGCCAATTGATCCGACAAAATAAAGCATAGCCAAACCAGCTGCACCAAGGAATCTATTACCATTAACTGATAAATAAATCATTCCACCAAACCCAGCCAAAACAATTAAGACTAAAATAATATTAATCAATAGCTTCATAATGATTCACTTCTTTCAAAGTATTATCTTCTCTACTTTGTATTCGCTTTCATTATAAACCATTATCGTTATCTTTTTAATTATTTTTGCTCATTAAAATGTAATATCCCTTATCCCGAGCTAAAATTTCACAGTTTCCGTATACTTTTGTCATTAGTTTCTTTGCACTTGGGGCTCCTTGTTTTTTCTGAATGACAACTAGCAAAATTCCATTTTCCACTAAGTGCTCTTTAGCTTCAGATAAAATTTGGTCAACTACTTTCTTTCCAGCCCGAATTGGTGGATTAGTAATCACTAGCCCATACTTTTTATCCACTTGTTCATAAATATCTGATTGGTAGATATTAACATTGTTAATTTGATTAAACTTTGCATTTCTTCTAGCTAAATCAAGAGCTCGTTCATTTACGTCGACCATATCAACTTCTTGATCTGGCCAAAATTTAGCTGCAAATAAGCCCATTGGACCATACCCTGTTCCAACGTCTAAAATCCCAGCTTTTGGAAAGGTTAAGTCTTTCATGGTTTTGATTAATACACCAGAACCATAGTCAATTCTTAGCTTTGAAAATACGCCTGCATCAGTTGTAAATTTCAAATCAATATCGTCAATATGATAATCAACTAAATGTTCATCATGTTTAGCATCCGGATTAGCCGCAAAATACATTTGATTCTTTTTTGTCATAATTATTCTCGCTTCTTCAATTTCTATCTTATAGTTTATCAATTCTACTTTGCTTTTTTCTACAAAGCTTTATAATTAGAATGATTACAGAAAGGAAGAGATAGAATGTTAGTTTCTATTCCTATATTTATTTTAGCAATTATTGTCGGAATTTTCTGTCTATGGATGGGATTCAGAATAAAAGGCAATCAAGCTGTCTTTGGCCGTGTTCTTTCAACTAACAGTCAAACTTGGGCTAGATTTTGGCTGACTGCTGGGTGGGTTATTATTATCATCGCGGGCTGCTATCTTTTATTCATGATCATTTTACATTTTTATTTAACCATGTAAAAAAGCGTAAATTCATCTTTTTTGAATTTACGCTTTAATTTTTATCTTTTCTTTTTTCTATCCAATCCTTAAACTTGTTCCATTCGCTAGGTGTATGACTATCTTTTAATTCTTGAATTTGTTCTTGTAAATTTTGGGTTTGCTGAGCGAGAAGCTTATTTTGCTGCTCTAGCCGGTCTAATTTATCTAAAATTAAGGTTAATTCTGCATCTTTATCTTTAATACTGACTTTTCCTTCATTTCTCCTCATCAAGTAGGCAGTAAGAGAACTAGTAACAATTCCCATTACTCCTACTCCAATCAAGATCATTACTAGAATCACTAGTTTTCCCAACAAAGATTGTGGAGAAATTGTATGCCGTGAAATGTCACCATAACCAACCGTACTTGCAGTGGTAATCGCCCACCAAAAGGCTTGATCAAGTGAAACGTGTTCAGTAATTGATATTGCAACTGATCCTAACATTAAAAATGCAATACTAAAGTATATTACGTATAAAATGCCATGAGTGTGCAAAATATCTTTCAGCATCCCCACTAGTCCGGCCAGGCGAATTAAACGCAAAAGTCTAAAATATAGACCAATATCTCCCAATTGCGCAAATTTCATCCAGTTAAAAGCAATTCCAACCGGAATAATTGCCACTAATTCAAAAATATTATTGCTAAAAAAAGCCCGCCTATCTTTAGCAAGATATAGCCTATAAAAATAATCAATTGCTAAAATAATTAAAATAATATTGTTAAGCCAAAACCACTTACTATTAGTACCATTAATATCAATTATGGCTGCAAAGTCTAGAACGATCAATACAATTGAAATGATAGCTAAAGTAGCCTTAAACCATTTATAAAAATTTTTCTTAAGCATAATTTTATTGTAAACAAAAATGAGGACTCCGTAAAATAGAGTCCTCATTTTTAATAGTGTGTTCAGTTAAGACCTTATTACTTAACAGTAACAGTTGCGCCAACTTCTTCAAGCTTAGCTTTGATGTCGTTAGCTTCGTCTTCAGAAACGCCTTCCTTAACGTTCTTAGGAGCACCATCAACAAGGTCCTTAGAATCCTTAAGGCCAAGACCAGTGATGTCACGAACAACCTTGATAACCTTAACTTTTTCTTGACCAACATCAGTCAATTCAACGTCAAATTCAGTCTTTTCTGCACCTGCGCCTGCAGCACCTGCAGCAGCAACTGGAGCAGCAGCTGAAACACCAAATTCGTCTTCAATAGCCTTTACTAAGTCGTTTAATTCAAGGATTGAAGCACCTTTTAAATCTTCAATAATCTTTTCAGTATCTAAAGCCATTATAAGTTTCCTCCGAAATTAGATATGTGTAAATTTACTATAATTATTCGTCTTTTGAATCAGCGACAGCCTTAACAGCATATGCAAAGTTGCGAACTGGAGCTTGTAATACAGATACAAGCATTGAAAGTAAACCTTCGCGACCTGGAATAGCTGCAAGTTTCTTGATTTCTTCTTGGCTGGCAACCTTACCTTCGAGCATACCACCTTTAATTGATAATGCGTCGATATCGTCTTCGTATTTAGAAACAATACGAGCTGGTTCAGTAATGTCATCTGCATCAGCAGTGTAAACAACAGCAGTAGGACCAACAAAAGTCTCGTCTAAACCTTCGATACCAGCCTTTTCAGCAGCACGCTTTAAGTAAGTATTCTTGATAACTTTCATCTTAACGTTAGAATCACGTAAATCCTTACGTAAGTTAGTTACTTCTTCAACAGTTAAACCTAAGTAGTCAATTACTAAGATAGCTTTAGCTTCCTTAAGTTCTGCTGCAAAGTCATCAACAAGCTTTTCTTTTTTAGCAATGATTGCTTTACTCAACGAATTCACCTCCAAATTTACTTTAAGATAAATTCTATCAGCCGAAATAAAAACTCCATGCCAAAAAGACATGGAGTTGTAAAACTCTTAGTTTTTCTGGCCTCGGCGGGATATTAAGGCACGTTAGCCACCCGAGTCTTAGGTAGAATTTACTGTACAATATATTACCTTAAATTAGATAAGTCGTCAATAGCTTTTTTTAATTAAACCATTTTTGTCGTATTTTCTCTAACTCCCCTGTCTTTTCTAGACGCTCAAGAGCTTGATTAATCTTATCTTTTAAAATCTTGTCTTTCTTATTTATTCCTACTGAAAACTTTTCGCTCGGATATGGTAGTTTTTCTTTCTTAAATTCTTTTTGATACTTACTATGAGCTAGGTAGTAATTGGCATACACTCCATCAATCAATAAACCGGTGATTCTACCGGCTTTCAAATCAATGAAGGCATTATTATAAGTATCATATAAAACTATGCTTTTAACCCGCTTTTTTAGAACATTAGGATAATTATCTAAATCGTCTGCTCCAGAAGACCCAGTTTGAACGCCAAGGACTTTTCCCTTCATTTGACGATAATTATCTATCTTATCTTTCTTACGCGTAACTAAAATTTGGTCATTTTCAAGATAAGGTCGTGAAAATGCTACTTTTTTTGCTCGAGCCCTCGTTTTGGTATAACCATTCCAAATAACATCAATTGTTCCATTACGCAATTCGGTTTCTTTCATTGACCAATCGATAGTTTGAAAATCAGGTTTTAAACCAATTTTCTTGCAAACAGCTGTTGCTAAGTCGACATCAAAGCCAACTAACTTACCATTTTTTTGTCTAAAATCCATCGGCACAAAACTATCATCCACACCAATTACTAAGGTTCCACGCTCTTTAATTTTTTGCCAAGAGCTTTCCTGTCTTTGGCAACCATATAATCCCAAGGCTGTAATAACAATCATCAGTAAGCCTAAAACTTTTATTATTTTTTTCATCATTTTTCTATTGGCTCAACTTTTAAGATTTTATCAGCGACAGCTTTCCCAAATTGATGATCATGCGTAATAACAACCTGCGTCATTCCAGTTTGTTTAAGCTTTAAGAAAATTTCTTTTACTTTTCCTACCAATTCAGGATCTAAAGCTGAAGTTGGTTCATCATAACACAAAATTTCTGGCTTCATTTGCAATGCTCTAGCAATTGCTACACGTTGCTTTTGTCCACCTGACAATTGGTAAGGATACAAATTCTTAAACTTTTCCAAATCTAACTGCTTTAAAACAGGTTCTGCCGCCCTTTCAGCATCTTCTTTACTCACCTTATTCACCATAATTGGTGCCAAAGTAATATTATCCATCACCGAAAGATTAGGAAAAAGATTATAATCTTGAAAAACCATCCCTACCAAATGATTATTACGATCAGTTGGATCAAATTCTTTTCCATTGTGGATAAATTTTCCACTATCTGCACTTTCAAGGCCCGCAATTAAACGTAATAATGTTGTCTTACCTGCGCCTGATGGCCCAATGATACTTAGGATATCGCCTTGATCAAGTGAGAGATCTAATTTATCAATAATTTTTCTTGTACCAAAGCTCTTGCTTATCTTCTTAAGCTCTAAAACTTTATTTCCAGACATTGCTCTTCTTCTCCACTACTCGTAATAAAGCTGTTAAAACCGCAGTCATTGCCAAATATACACATCCTACTAAGACAAGTGGAACTAAAGATACATCACGCGCCGTTGCCACATTTCCAGCACGAAGTAAATCGCCTAAGCCAATTACATAAACTAAACTAGAATCCTTGACCAAATTAATTAATTCATTTCCGATTGAAGGAAGAACGATTTTAACAACTTGTGGTCGAACAATTCGATTAATAGTCTGCCAGCGACTTAACCCCAGCACTTGTGCAGCTTCAAATTGTCCAACAGGAACGGCTTGTAAACCCCCACGAAAAATCTCAGCAAAATATGCGGCGTAATTAATAATAAAAGCAACTAAAGCAGCCTCATATCTTGGAAAAACTATTCCGACAGTTGGTAAGCCATAAAAAATAAAAATTAATTGGAGTAAAAGCGGCGTACCACGAATAATCCATACATAGAATTTCAAAATAGCCTTAACCAGTTTTAAATTTGAATGTAAGCCAAAAGCGACTAACAAACCTAATGGAATAGAAACTACAGTCGTCCAAAAAAAGATTTCGATAGTTAACCAAGCACCGGAAAACAATGAAGGTAAAATACTAAAAATATAATTTAGCACTTCCTTCACCTCCTGTTCTAAAAATAGCGTATTGTTTAATTCTAACTAAAATCTAATTGTACTTTCAACCTTAGTACAAAAAAAGACTTCACAAATGTGAAGTCTTTTTGCTTAATTAAGTAACTATTAATTAGTCTAAGTTCAATGGATCCAAGTGGATACCAGGGCCAAAGGTTGCAGAAACGGCAACACTCTTAATGTATTGACCCTTAGCTGATGCAGGACGTGCACGAAGAATAACGTCACGTAATGCATCAAAGTTTTGTGCCAACTTATCAGCGTCAAATGAAGCCTTACCGATTGGTGCGTGGATTAAACCTTGCTTATCAACACGGTATTCAACTTGACCTGCTTTTTGGTTTTCAACAGCTTTAGCAACGTCCATAGTAACAGTACCAGTCTTAGGGTTTGGCATTAAGCCCTTAGGTCCTAAGATACGACCTAAACGACCAACCTTAGCCATCATCATTGGAGTAGCAATAACTACATCAAAGTCTAAGTAACCGTTTTGAACTTTTTCTACTAAATCGTCAGAACCAACTTCGTCAGCACCTGCTTCTTTAGCTTGGTCAGCTTGTGGACCTTCAGCAAAAACAACAACCTTCTTAGATTTACCAGTACCATTTGGAAGTACCAATGCACCTCTAATTTGTTGATCTGCTTGCTTTGGGTCAACGCTTAAGTTATATGCAACTTCGATAGTTGCGTCAAAGTTTGCGTATGAAGTTTCTTTTGCTAACTTCATAGCTTCATCTACTGAATAAAATTTAGTTGAATCAACTTTTTTAGCTGCTTCTAAATATCTCTTTCCATGCTTTGCCATGTAAAAATCCTCCTGAAAATGTGGTCAAACGAGTCTTCTCAAACTCTCCCACCTTGATTCGTTAATTTTGATTAACGATCCGACGTTCCTAAAAACACTAGTCTTCTACAGTGAAGCCCATGCTTCTAGCAGTACCTTCAATCATGCGCATAGCAGCTTCAACATCTGCAGCGTTTAGATCTTTCATCTTGGTTTCGGCAATTTCCTTAACTTGGTCCTTAGTTACCTTAGCAACCTTCTTAGTGTTAGGTTCACCAGAACCCTTGTCAACCTTAGCAGCCTTCTTCAAAAGAACAGCTGCTGGTGGAGTCTTAGTAATGAATTCGAATGAACGATCTTCATATACTGTAATAACTACAGGGATAATCATACCCTTTTGATCAGCAGTACGTGCATTGAAGTCCTTAGTGAAACCAACAATGTTGATTCCAGCTTGACCCAATGCAGGACCAACTGGAGGTGCAGGAGTTGCTGCACCAGCAGGAATTTGCAGTTTAACTACGTTAATAACTTTCTTTGCCACGGTCAATACCTCCTTGATTCCGTGATGCGGTTATAATGGAGAATTTTCCTTCTTCTCCTCCCACAATAATAAAGATACTCTAATATACTACCAGCAATTACTCAAATTGACAATAGTTAATTAGACTTTATTATTCATCAAATTCTTTTACTTGGTTATAGTCAAGTTCAGCATTTGTTTCTCTGCCGAACATATCAATTGAAACATAAAGTTTATCTTTTTCTGGATTAATTTCAGTAATTTTACCGCTCATGCCGCTAAATGCACCATCGATAATAGTTACTGTTTCACCAACTTCATAGTCAGCTTTTTGCTCCTTAGCTGGTTGTCCTTGAGACTTAAGAATTCTTTCGATTTCTTCATCGTATAAAGGAGATGGCTTTGATCCACCACCGTGACTGCCAACAAATCCAGTAACGTTTGGCGTATTTCTAACAACGTACCAACTTTCGTCAGTCATTACCATTTCTACCAAAACGTATCCAGGAAATACCTTTTCATCGACTTCTTGTTTCTTACCACGAACAGTTTCAGTCTTTTGTTCTTCAGGAACAATTACTCGAAAGATATAGTTTTGCATTCCCATTGATTGGGCTCTAGAAAGTAAATCTTTCTTAACTTTTTCTTCGTAGCCAGAATAAGTGTGTAAAACGTACCATTTCTTTTCGCTGGTTTCAACCATTGTCTTTAAACTCCTTAAAATAATACCTTAGTGCAAATAAAAAAACCTCCAAGGGAGGCTTTTTAGCTGATTCAATTATAACACATATACTGTCACTATAAGAACAATTGCGTTAAGTAGCTAAATAATAAATCTAGCAATCCAAGGTAAGCACCAAATAAAATTGAGCTAATTACTACGACCCCGGTATCACGTCTATTTTGTTTCCAAGTTGGCCATGATACCTTTGCCATAGTTTGATTAACACTCTTAAAAAATTTAAACATCGCTTACCTACCTCGTTTCCTTATGCAAAGTCTGCTTGCCGCAGAGCTTACAAAACTTCTTAAGTTCAAGTCTTTGCGTTCTATTCTTGCTGGCTGCAATTGAATAATTGCGAGAGCCACATTCAGTACATGCAAGAGCTGCTTTCTTTACTGCCATAAAACCACTCCTAAACTGCATTTATCTTAGCAAAAAAACGTTATTTTAGCAATTACTATCTAAAAAGTAAAGTGTAAGATAATTGTACTTCATAGCAAGAATTTCAATAGACTAATCTCGTCTTGATCCTCTTTTATATTCATAGATTTTCTAATTAGTATTATATTTTATGGCTAGATCAATTCTTCAATGTTCATTTTCAATATTTTTTTATTAAATTTCGCAAATATAAATGTAGCAAAAAGCAGAATACATAGCTCTATACTTGACTTTAATAGCCAACCATTATTTTTATTAAATATACTTACAGTTAAATATCCAATATCCGTTATCGAAAAAACTAAAAAATCAAAACTAAAATGAATCAAAATATTTATCCATACCTTACCAGTATATAGTAGCATTACAGCTAAAAAACAGCCTAATCCAAATGCTACTATAGTTTGGGATATAACGTCATTGAAAGACATGTCGGTAGTGAAAAAATTACCAATATGACTTAAGGAAAATAATAAAGCGCTTATAAATATTGCCCCTTGCATTTGATATTTTTTGCTTTTAAAAATAACTAATAAAATTATAATATATCCATATCTTTCTACTTCTTCATAGATAGCGGGATCTAAAGAATTCAATACAATTTCTACAACATTTATATATTTTGCTGAATAATCTGGATTTATCAAAGAAACGTTCCAATTATTAAAAATCTCATTACTTGATTGTGCTAAACCTAAAAAAATAGAGAAAAAAGTATACCAAATAATAAATAGAAGCGACAATAATAATACACCATAATATCTCATTCCTGTATTTTTTACATGAAGATTAAAGTGAAAATCATGTCCCCAAAGCTTTAACAATATATATACACAAATAAATGTAACAAAAGCATATAAAATTCCACTCGCATTTATTGCATATAATAATTCATTTTGTTCCCTTGTAACTATTGGGAAAATACCTACTGAATGAATACTTATCAAAACAAGCCAAATTAGAGATATTAATCTGATTAATTCTTGCTTTATCTTTCCAAATTTTTCTTTAACAACTGGAATTAAGATTAGAAGCATACCAGTAAAATAGACTATATATATGGGCAAAGTTAGTTTAAGATTTGTTTGAGCTATCGTATAAAGTATTAACCCATACGTATACATAAAAATAAATGGCAAAAATACTACACTTAAATAAATATTTTTCTTTTTTAAGAATAAGACGAGTATTAAAATAATCTCTTGAAAAATAAAGAAAAATATACCTATTTGATTAAATATAAGTAGCGTAAATACTATATTTAGTACTATCTGGATTGTTAAAATTTTGGAATAGCTGATTTTTTTCATTAATTCATAATCCCTTTTTCTATGTTTATATAAAAAGGAGAACCGAAATTTCGGTTCTCCTTTTAGTATACTTGGAGATTTTATAAGTAAATAAATTAATATATTATTAAAAATAATATTAGTACATTAAATATTTTTTTGTAATTTTCGCTATCTCCAAGGATAATACTCTTTAATTGGATTAGTTGGACTCTCTCCACCGCCTAAAGGACCGCCTCCCCAGTATCCTGTATGTGCAATATGATTAAGCCATCCTCCTGCTTTGCTTTCCAAGAAAAGATGTTCTTGATTAAAAGATTGTACATTATTTTTGATTTCAAATGTTGTTGTCTCGGTATTACCTACTTCTGCTGCAGAAACTTTGTTAGAAGAAACAACAGATGCACTTAACCCCAAAGTAACTACAACACCAATAGTTAATAAACTCTTTTTTAATTTCATCTTGATTCTCCTTTACATTTAATAGATTTATTAATTGCATTATAGTCGAATTATTTAATATTTTCAATATTTTTTAATATTTATTTATTAATTTTAGCATAATTAATAAATAAATATAAATTCAATATCTACTTTTAAATAATGATCCCAGATAGTGTAAAATTATACATTATAAGATCTTATTTAACTAAAAATAAAGATATTTTATATAATCATAAAGAATAGTAAGTCTTGATATATCGCATTTTTTATAATTATCTATTTAGATCTACATCTTCTAGTTCTTAATAATTCAAATTAAAAAATATTGCGGAAAAATAACATCCATTGCTTCAACTTACTTTATTTTTATTAACTTTGACTACTCTTATAACCAATATTCAATGACTGGAAGGATCAAAGACAAAAGACAAGTTAATAACTTAGTCTTTTAATTACCTATACTATGCTAGAAAAAAGAAATAATATCAAAAATAAATTCACTTTTTGGGATAGTTTCCCTCAAGTGCAAAAAGATATGATTGAGATTAATCAGATTATCTTAAAACACATTAATAGCGTTCCCGGTTTATTAGGACAAGCACTAGAAGATACTTTTGCTGTTCCTGGAAAAATGCTCCGCCCTGCTTGTGTAATGCTCTTTGGTGCATTTGGTCCTGACGCTACTCAAAAACATGACGATCTCCAGAAAATAGCAACTTCTATTGAAACGCTTCATAACGCAACCTTAATTCATGATGACATTATTGATGAATCTAGTATGCGACATGGGCGTCCATCTATTCAAACTAAGTACGGCAAACATATCGCCGTTTATGCAGGTGACTATTTATTCGCCCTTTCGTTAACGCTTTTAAGTGAAAATGCTCAAAGTTTACACAGTGTAATTGCTGACGGAAAAACAATGCAAAATATCCTAGTTGGGGAAACTGAACAATATAACAATGCCTATAATATCAATATTTCTGAAAAAGAATATTTAAACCAAATTAAGGGCAAAACTGGCGTTTTATTTGGCTTAGCTTGTTTTATTGGTGCTTATGAAAGTGGAATTAAAGTAACTAAAGCCTTAAAAGCTAAACAGTTTGGAGAATACCTAGGGCAAGCTTTTCAACTAAGAGATGATATTTTAGATTACACAACTACAAGCTCTACTTTTAAAAAGCCGGTCTTACTTGATGTTAAAGATGGAATCTATTCGGGTCCTTTAATTTTCGCCTTGCAAAACGATAATAATAATCATTTACACGAATTGGTAAAAATGGGAAAAGATCTGACCCAAGATCAATTACATGAAATTGAAAATTTGGTTAATCATCTCGGCGGTGTGGAACGAGCACAAAAGTTAGCTGATCAATATACCGAAAAAGCCCTAGCTAGTCTAAAAAAACATTGGCCAGATAATGAGAATCGTGCTTTGATCGAACAATTAACAGGTAGATTATTAAAAAGACAATATTAAAAGAGCGTTAAGAAGAACGCTCTTTTCTTTTCCTCTAACATTCACTTTCGATATAATATTTGGTTGGATAAATACTCTAGAAAGTAGGATAAGAAGTGAACAAAAAACAAAATACTTCACACTTTTTTGCATGGTGGGTCTTTATTGCCTCATGCTTGATTTCATTAGTTGGCTTCGGTCTAATAGTTAATACAATCGGCCTCTTCTTTGAACCAATTAGTAAGAGTTTCCATGTTGGCCGAGCAAGTGTTGCTTTAATGACCACTCTGCAAAATGCAGCGGCAGCTATTACGCTTTTATTTGCTGGTAAAATTATGACCAAGCTTAATTTACGCTGGCTTTTAACATTCTGTTTTGCCACAATTGGTCTTTCAATGCTAAGTTTGTCTGTAGCACAAAGCTTGACTCATTTTTACATTGCTTGGATCATTATTGGAATTTGTCAGCCAATTGCCATTACCTTATCAATTCCTGTCTTATTAGGGAATTGGTTTAATGAAAAATTAGGTACAGTTATGGGGATTGCACTTGGCGTTTCTGCCTTCGGTGGTACAATCTTTAATCCAATAATTGGTGATATTATTACTAACTTTGGCTGGCGAGGCGGTTTTATTTGTGAGGGTCTATTAATTCTTGGAATTTTAGTTCCTGCGGCATTCTTTTTACGTGAAAAGCCAAATGAAAAACACCATGCTTATGGCAAAGTTAAAAATATTCCAGAAAAAGTTCTTGAAACTACTGGTATTAGCCTAAAAGCTGCCTTAAAGACCCCAGTCTTCTATGCTCTAGCCTTCGCAATGCTAGCTTTACAATTTGTTTCTGGATCTGTACAGCACATTTCAGGACATATCACTAGTCAAGGTCTGCCTTTAACAATTGGAGCATCAGTAGTATCAGGAGTAATGCTAGGGGCAGCAGCTGGTAAAATCTCTATTGGTTTTATGCTTGACCGTTTTAATACTCGTCTAACCTTATTAATCTACTCTTTATTTGGTTTACTAGGCTGGAGCGGTGAGATTTTCTTTAAAACTAGTTTGCCTCTTATCGCATCTGCCTTCATTCTAGGATTAGGACAAGGTGTTTGCTTAGTTGCTCTTCCTTACCTCATTCGTGAAGAGTTTGGTGCTAAAGATTACAGTACAATTCTTTCTGTCATTAACATGACTGGGGCATTTGCAATGTCTGCTTCTGTTTACTTGAATGGTCTGTTATTTGATACAACTGGTTCTTACAACTTTGGCTGGGCAATTAACTCCGCAGCTTTTGCCCTTAGTTTTATTGCATTATTCTTGACCCTTAAAAAACAAGCAACCTCTCAAGAATTAGAAGAAAGTATAGATTAAATATATAGATCACTATGCTAACTTTATATTAGTAAAAGCTTACTCATTGACCTACAATAAATGAGTAAGCTTTTTTATTAATGTTGGGGTGAAAAAAACATGAACAAACATCCAGAATTTTTACTGAACAAGATTGAAAGTCCAAAAGATCTTAAAAAATTAGATTTAAAAGAGTTAGAAAAATTAGCTAGTGAGATTAGAACGTTAATCCTAGAAAAAGATGCTGCAGAAGGTGGTCACCTTGGACCAGACCTTGGAATTGTCGAAGCTACAATTGCTTATCATTATGTTTTTGATGCACCAAAGGACAAGATTATTTGGGACGTTTCTCACCAAACTTATCCACATAAGATGTTAACAGGTCGTGCTTATGCCTGGCTTGATCCAGATAAGTACGAAGATGTAACTCCTTATTCAAATCCCGATGAAAGTCCATATGATTATTACGCAGTAGGTCATACATCTACTTCTGTTGCCTTAGCTACAGGGATGGCTAGAGCACGTGACATGATGGGCAAACATGAAAATATTACTGCTTTAATTGGGGATGGTTCATTAACTGGTGGTTTAGCTTTTGAGGGCTTCAATAATGCAGCTGATGAAAAGCACAACTTAATCATTGTTGTTAATGATAATCAAATGTCTATTGATAACAACGTTGGTGGCGTAGTAACTGCCTTAAAGAAATTACGTGAATCAAACGGTCAAGCTGAAGACAATCCATTCACAGCTATGGGACTTGACTATAAATATGTTGGTCAAGGAAACGATATTAAATCTATGATCGATGCCTTCAAAGCAGTTAAGGATATTGATCATCCAATCGTTTTACACATTAATACTCTCAAGGGTAAGGGATATGAACCAGCAGTTGAAAATGAAGCTAGTCACCACTGGGTCCTTCCATTTGACCTTAAGACTGATAAAACCACTGTTCCTGCACCAAAAACTCCAAATGCAAGTACTGTAATTCTTGATTTATTAAAGAAACATATTGAAAACCAAGAAAATATTCTTGCAATCAATGCTGCTATTCCAGGCGTCTTTGGTTTAGGTGCGATTAAAAAGAATTATCCAAAGAACTACAAGGATGTTGGAATTGCTGAACAAGAATCAGTTGCCTTTGCTGCCGGTGCTGTTAAGGAAGGAATTACGCCAGTTTTATTTGAAAATTCTACTTTCTTACAACGTGCATATGATCAACTTTCTCACGATGTTGCTGCTAATGACTTACCAGTCGTAATGATTGTTGCTGGTGGTGGAATTACTGCTGCTTCTAAAACTCATTTAGGTATTTTCGACAATACAATGGTTGCAAATTGGCCTAGCTGGGAATACTTGGCTCCTACTACCTTGAATGAATTAAAATCAATGCTCGAATGGGCAGTTAAGCAAAGAAAGCATCCCGTAGCAATTAAATCTCCAGTTAACCCACTTCCTGAAGGCAACGTAGTTAGTGAAGATTACTCAACTATTCACTATGATGTTAAATCTGGTTCTAAAGTAGCAATTATTGGTTTAGGCGACTTTTATCAATTAGGTGAAAAAGTAGTGGATTTACTAAAGAAAGACAATATCAACGCCACTTTAATTAATCCAAAATCTGCTGCTCACCTTGATACTGATACTTTAGATGACCTACAAAAAGATCACGAATTAGTTGTTACTCTTGAAGATAATAGTATTGATGGTGGTTTTGGTCAAAAAGTCGCAAGCTATTACGGACCAACTAAGATGATGGTTAAGAATTACGGTGCTAAGAAAGAATACACTGATAACGAACCAAAAGGATCTATTTATAAGCGTGATCATTTGATGCCAGAGCAAATTGCCAGTGAAATTTTGGAGATAATTAAATAATTTAGATATTTTTGTCAAAAGGTGTAAATTGTACTTAAGGTTATACAGTTTACACCTTTTTTATTGAAAAATATTTTATTAAAGAGAAAAGGTATATCTATGAAAATTATCATCGCACCTGATTCATTCAAAGGCTCACTTACTGCAAAAGAAGTCGCTAATTCCATTTATACTGGCCTAAAACGAGCCCTCCCTTCTGCCGAATACATTGAAATTCCAATGGCTGACGGCGGTGAAGGTACAATGCAAGCCTTAGTGGATGCCACAAATGGAAAAATTTTTACTAAATCAGTTACCGGTCCTTTAAATACTTCTGTCACTGCTCATTATGGTATTTTAGGCGACAAAGAAACTGCTGTCATCGAAATGGCCGAAGCAGCAGGTCTGCAATATGTTAATGATCAAACTAAAAACCCACTAATAACTACTACTTACGGTGTTGGAGAATTAATTAAAACAGTTCTAGACACAGGAATTAGAAAAATAATTGTCGGACTAGGTGGAAGTTGTACTAATGACGGTGGAGCTGGAATGGCTCAAGCACTTGGCGTTAAACTGCTTAATTTACAGGGCCAAGAGTTTCCTCTAGGCGGTGGAAACTTAAATCATCTAGTAAGAATTGATAACTCTAAAATTGATCCTCGGCTAAAAAATACCGAAATCATTTTAGCTAGCGACGTAACTAATCCACTTACTGGCAAAAATGGTGCCTCTTCTGTCTTCGGTCCGCAAAAAGGAGCTACGCCTGAAATGGTAGAAGAATTAGATCAAAATTTACATCATTTCGCTGCTGTTGTACGAAGAGATGTTAAAGAAAATTATGAAAATACTCCTGGTGCCGGAGCTGCTGGTGGTCTTGGCTTTGGTTTACTCACCTTTACAAATGCTACTATCCAGTCTGGCGTTGAAGCCGTACTTGAAATGACCCATTTCAAAGAAAAAACAAAGAATGCAGACTTTATTTTTACCGGCGAAGGAGCAACTGACTTTCAAACCAAGTTTGGTAAAACTCCATATGGTGTTGCTAAAGCAGCCAAAGAAGTCGCACCAACTTCCACTGTAATTTGCTTAACTGGTAATATTGGTAAAAAAGTTGACGAGCTTTATGGTCCAATTGATGCAATTTTTGCGACTGAAAGTGGCGCTAAGGATTTGAAACAAGCAATTAAGGATAGTCAACATGATCTTGCTCAGATTAGTGAAAATATTGGCCGGTTGATTAAAAAATTGTGGTAAATTAAAAAACTTCTGAAGAATTATAAACTTCAGAAGTTTTTCTTTCAAATTAAGAAAGTGCATATTTAAATTAGATTAATTCTAGTTTTGTAGATAAACATTCCATCGAATTTTTACCTACAAAAATATCAAATTCTCCTTTTTCTACTACTTCCTTTCCAGTGTTATCAAAGTAAGCTAATTGATTAGGTGAAATTTCAAAAGAAACTTCTTCTTCTGAATGCCTTTTAATATCCACCTTTGTAAAGTCTATCAATCTCTTTACCGGCTGAACTA
The DNA here is from genome assembly GCF_003584685.1 of Lactobacillus paragasseri. Classification (NCBI taxonomy): domain Bacteria; kingdom Bacillati; phylum Bacillota; class Bacilli; order Lactobacillales; family Lactobacillaceae; genus Lactobacillus; species Lactobacillus paragasseri. The sequence goes on along the minus strand of NZ_AP018549.1, from coordinate 380,186 downwards.
AACCTGCAACTTTATCATGAATATATAATTGGATTACCTCTTTTTGATCCCAATCGCTTGTATTCTCTAAATTAACTTTTACTTTTACCTTTCCATTTTGTTTAAAATACTTGTTACTTAATTCTATGTTTTTTATCTTGGTCTTTCCATAAGATAAGCCATACCCAAATGGATATAAAGGATCAACAGGAGCATCTAAATACTTTGATACAAACCGTCCCTTATGTTGTGAACCATGGTATGGTCTGCCAGTTGAAAAATGATTATAGTAAATCGGTTCTTGCCCCACATCATATGGGAAAGTCATTGACAACCTACCTGAGGGATTTTCTTTACCAAAAAGAACATCAGCGATTGCATTTCCTCCCTCAGTACCTGGAAACCAACATTCAATTATCGCGTCTACTTTATCAACAATATTAGTTAAAACCAGAGGTCTACCACTAATTACCAAGACAACAATTCTCTTTCCTAATTTAGAAATATCTTTAATTAATTTAAGCTGGTTATCTGGTAAACATAAATTTGTCTTAGCACCTGCTTCTCCAGATTCAAGCGAATTTTCACCTAGTGCAAGAACTACGGTATCAGCTCCGGCAGCCAATTTAAGGGCTTCTTGGTTATTTTCTTTCTCTACTTCTGGAGCAGAGACCAGCTGATCAATTTGTTTTTCAGAAAAGAATCCCATTTCTTCAAAAAGATGACGATTTCTATTTATATCTGTGCCTTTCGCCACTTTAATATCTGGATTATATTTTTGCATTCCCTCCAAAATAGAAACCGTATCTTGTGAATTTCCATGAATAGCCCACATGCCTAACAATTGATGATTATCGGCATAAGGCCCAATGAGTACAGCCTTTTCTTCTTTATGTAATGGTAGTGCTCCATTCTTATTCTTAAGCAATACTAAAGATTCAGTTGCCAACTTTCTTGCTAATTTTCTATTAGATAATGAAACATTTTTATTACTTTCTTTTTCTTCACTTATACCAAAGTATGGATTTTCAAATAATCCTAATTCATTCTTCAAACACAAGATTCGCCACGTTGCTTGATTGATTTTTTCTTCATCAAGTTTACCGTCAGTAACTAGAGACTTTAGCCCTTTTGCATAACATGGCGACTTCATGTCAATGTCAACACCAGCATTAATCGCCTTTTTTGCGGCCTGCTCAATGTTTCCTGCAAAGCCATGTTTAATTAATTCGTAAATAGAAGCATAATCAGAAATAATTATGCCTTTAAATCCCCATTCTCTTCTTAATACTGTGTCTAATAACCATTTATCAGCAGTTGATGGAACACCATTTAAAGAAGCTAAAGAAGTCATAGCCATCTTGGCTCCAGCCTTAACAGCAGCTTTATAAGGCGGTAAATAATTTTGAAATAGATTACTAAGAGACATATCTACTGTATTATATTCTCTACCAGATTCAACATCTCCGTAAGCTGCATAATGCTTAAAGCAAGACACCACTCCTTGCTTTTCTCCTAATTTTTTCTGAAATCCATTTACCATGCTTTTAGCATAAACTGAATTTAAATATGGATCTTCTCCTGGCGATTCTAAAACTCTGCCCCATCTTGCATCATGTACTACATCTATCATCGGGGCATACGCTACTTGAATTCCTGCTGCACTTGCTTCATTAGCAGCTTTTTGAAATGCATTTTCAACTAATTTTGGATTCCAGGTAGCTCCCAAACCTAAAGGAATTGGGTATACCGTTTTATACCCATAAATAACATCTGACATAAACAAGACTGGAATATGATGTGGCTGTACTCTCATCTGCATATCTTGCACTTTTCTAGTTGCTTTTGCTCCAGCTACATTTAGTACAGAACCAATCAAATTAACAGTTTCTTTTGTAATGCCTAACTTTTCTCGAGGGCCATAAGAAATATCATTAGCTTGTAAAAATTCTCCTGATAATTGAACTAACTGACCAATTTTTTCATCAAGACTCATATCATCTAATAATGCTTTTAATTCCTTTTGTTTCATAACTTTATCTCTTCTAGCTTAATTCTTACTACTTTCTTCAGCTGCTGCTTTATTATCTGCCATCTTAAACCATGGATACCATAAAAGTGGTGAAATTATTAATTGAATTATTAATACTAAAACTACGATCGAAATATGACCACCTAATAAAGCATGAAAGCCTAAAGGCAATCCAAACACTGGTTGTGCCCCAGTACACCTTGCTACTAAGCCGAGCTTTGTACATAAACCAGCAATCATAACAGCAATTGCATTGTTAGTAATAAATGGAACAAAGAAATCGAAGTTTAAAACTAATGGTGTACCAAAAATAACTGGTTCAGTAATTCCGAATAAAGCTGGAATTATTGCAACTTTACCCAGAGTTTTGAATCTTTTACTTTTAGCAAAAAATAGCATTAGTAATACTAATCCCAGAGCAGTACCACCCCATGTATAAATATTAAAAAATGCATTTCCATAGATGTGTGGCACATTCTTACCTGCCTGGTAAGCAGTTAAGTTTTGCATATCCAATGACATCCAAATCGGCATCACCATTGGAACAATGACGCTAGTTCCGTGAATGCCAAAGAACCATACTAATTGTTCAATTAAACAAATTAAAATCATTGCTCCGAATGATCCACCTAAGTGTTGTAAAGGAGCCTCAATCATCGTAAATATCAATTGATGAAAACTACCAAATGGCGTCAAGCTGAATCCAAATGCAACTAAAATAAAGAACAAACCAATTAATAATGCTGGTACTAGTCCAGCAAAAGTGTTCGATACCATTGGTGGGACTCCAGCGGGCATTTTGATCGTCCAATTATGTTGCTTCATATAAGCATATGATCTCCCGACAATTAGTCCGACGATAATTGCTGAAAACAATCCATCTGATCCAAGCCAAGTTGTTGGTATTACAGTTACGCTCTTTAAACTAGTTAATGGAGTAATAATCAAAAAACACATTAATGATACTATCCCCGCATTAGTGCCATCATCACTTTCTTGCAATACCATATGTGCAATATGCTTAGCCATCAAAAAAGCTACATAGAGTGCAATCGCACCTATTGTCGCTGTATTAACAAATCCCATGATTTTAGCTAATGGTTTTAATCCCCATTTACCAGCGTATACAGCTATTAGAGTTGCTAACGACCCTAAAATCATAGGTCCTAATGTTGCCATCATAGCGCCCATAATAGCTTGTAAATATTTGTTATTTCCTAACCTTCCAAAAATAGGTTGCAATCGATTAAAAAATGCTATGACTTTCTTTTTCATGTTGATAGACCTCCAAATTCACTCTTCAGCTACTATATTAAAGCGCTTTCTAAAATGTTAAAATACAAATAAATATAGAAAAATATGTAAATATTTGTCATTTCAAAGTATTTACAATTCAAAGGAGTATCAAGCTATGCATCATATTTCGCACGAATATATTCAAAATAATCCTCAGCTCCCATTTAAACTTTTTAGTTTTCATGCCCATAATCTTGCTCGTGTGATCCCACTTCATTGGCATCAAAGTACAGAAATTTTATATTGTGAATCTGGAGAATTACAAGTTACAGTAAAAAATCAATCATATCTGCTAAAAAAGAATGACTTCATTGTTATTAATCCTTACGAAATACACACCTCAAAGAGTCCAATAGAAAATCACATTCTATGTATTCAACTTCCTTTCTCCTTTCTTTCATACGTTACAAGTAATTCTTTTTACAATCAGTTTACTTTTTCCGCAAACTCGACTAAGCAAAAACAAGATAGTGATGCCGAACTAATTAAAAATATGTCCCAAACTTTAACTCTCCGAGAAACTTTTCAATCCAAAGGTATAGTTAAAAATTTAATGATTTTAACCAATGTCACAAGAATTATCCGTTTATTGGTACAATTCTATGCTCAAGACAATGTTAATTCATACTCTAATAATCGAATTAGCTTCATTACAAAAACTCTAAGTTATTTAGAAAAGAGTTATACTTCTGATTTAACCTTAAATGATATTGCACAACACTTTTCTTATTCGACTTATTACACTTCTCGTTTAATTAACGAAAATTTAGGTGTTTCTTTTTCAAACTTACTTAGAATTATTAGAATTAACAAATCAATTGAATTAATTCGCTCAACTTCACTACCATTAGAAAAAATTGCAGTTAAAACCGGTTTTAAAACATATCGAAATCTTTATAATTCTTTCTATAAGATTTATGACATGTCGCCCATTCAATTCAAAAATAAGTAAACAAAAAAATGATCACTTAGTACTTAAACTAGGTGATCATTTTACTTTATTCAAACAATTTAGGGTATTTTTCCTGAAAGCTCGCGATTTTTTCGTAGCTTTGATCCAAATCATGTTCAACTTCACGATAAATTGGAATTATATCTTGATATACTGCTACATTTTTCGGATTAGGGAAATAGACCTTACTCTCATCAATCTTCTTAACAATCTTTTCTAAATTTGCTTCTCTTTTCATCCCCACTTGTGCCAAAAACATTGCTGCTAAAGTTCCGCTTTGGTCATTTTTAATTATAATTACTGGCAAATTAAAAATATCGGCAATTAGCTGTCTCACAAAATCACTCTTTACAAAACCACCAGTCACTCTTAGTGCCTCTGGTTCACCAATTTTTTCACATAAGCCTCTAGCTGCACCCAAAAGATTAAAAACAATTCCTTCTAAAACACTGCGTGCCATTTGCGGCTTAGTGTGATTTCTAGTGAGTCCAATAAAAGATCCACGCGCCTGGGCATTCCAAATTGGAGCCCGCTCTCCGCCCAAGTAAGGATGAAAGATCAACCCATTGCTTCCAGCAGGGACACTTTCTGCCACATTGATAAAATCTTCAGCTGTCTGATCAGGACCGAAAATAGTTTTTCTAGCCCATTCAAACACGATGCCACCATTATTTACCGGTCCACCCAATAAATAATGTTTTTTATCAACAGGATAGCAGAAAAATCGATTTTCTGAATCCACTACTGCTTCAGGTGCAATTACTCTCACAGCTCCAGAAGTGCCTACATTTAAAGCAAATGACTTCTCGTCTAAAACGCCAACTCCAATTGTTGATAAGTACCCGTCACTTGCTCCTAAAATAATTTTGGTTTCAGAATTTAAGTTTAATTTTTGCACATACTCAGGCAATACTCTTCCCAAAATATCTTCTGGCCGGCCTAAAACTGGCAATTTTTCTGCTGCTAGGCCAATTTGCTTAAGTAAATTTTTATCCCAAGATAAAGTAGCTAAGTTCAGTAAACCAGTACCGGCTGCCATTGTTGTATCTGTCATTATTTTTCCGGTTAAACGCCAGATAATGTATTCTTTGATTCCAATCCACTTTTGCACCTGTGCAAAAAGTTCTGGCATTTCTTCTTGAATCCACAGCAATTTATATACAGGAGCCATTGGATGGGGTGGCATCCCTGTCTGTTGATAGATACTATTAGCTAATCTACTTTTCTTTGCTCTAGCTACAACATCCTTACTGCGATTGTCTGCCCAAGTAATGCTGTTGGTTAATAACTGATTATCTTTACCAAGACCAATCAGACTATGCATCTGACTCGACCATGAAATTGCACTAATTTTTCCTGAAACATTTTTACTCAAGTCAAAGATAATCTTTTGCACAGCATCAAAAATTACTTGCGGATCTTCTTCTGCTTGGCCTACTTTTTCCTGAATCAAGGGATAAGGTATGGATAATTCTTCAATTATTTCTCCATTTTCTCGGTACAGAACACCCTTGCTTGCTGTAGTTCCAATATCCATTCCAATAATATAGTTCATTCTGCCACCCCTTTCTTTTAAAATATATTTTCTCACAAAAAAAGAACAATCCCTAGAGATTGTTCTTTGGTGGTCAAACAATGCGTGACCACGGTGCGTAGAATTATTGTTTTTAGGTGATGTTACTTCTTAAGATTTTCGTTGACGAAGGCTTCGATCTTATCGTCAGAGTCTTTCAAGAACGGAAGCATGTCACTTTCCGTCTTCATGGTATCTCTACCATTCTTTTCCATAAAGTAGTCCCATAGTGCATCTCTAACAGGGATGTCAGAGTCGCTCCAATCAAAAACTTCCTTCATGTGACGGTCTAACAATTCTGTCTTAATAACTTCATCTGCCATCTTAAAATTACCTCCTAAATAAATTCTACAAATATTATTATAGTCTTTTTATCACCTCTATGCGAATTTAAAACAATTCTTTTCGCATTTTTGCTTTGCAGCGAGCCTTTGCTTGCAATAATTGATAACGGCTATATTTTGTTTTCTGACTTGCCTCTTCGATCGTTAATTCTCCTAAAAAAACTTTTAGAGCAATTACTTCTTTATCAGAAAGCTTTTTAATAAACTTTTGATACATTTCTTTTCGAGGCGTGATATGCATTTCTTCGACTTCTTCTTTAATTAAATTTTTCTGCACTACATTGTCGTAAGAAATTGATTTAGTAAAAGCGGTCCTTTTTTGGGCTAGTTCATACCTTAAAAGCGATCTTAAATGATTATAGAATTTCGTTCGATAGTAGGCACCAAAATTATCTGCTCGATCTTCATCATATGTGCAGCAACTCTGATAACACATAATTAACGCTTCTTGTTCCCAGTCATCGTTATCAAAATTACGAATGAAAAAATTCATTTTAGCGCCATTGATTAAAGGCCGGTAGCGATCCAAAAGCTCATGTAAAGCCTTCATATCTTGCTTTTCTTTCACCCTTCTAATCAAGTAAACTTCATTCACTTTTTCCATCTCAGGAAATTCCTCCTTTTTCTATTTGATAATCAGAATAAAAAAAGAATGAATCCTTTCTAAGGGAACGAATGTTTATGGGATACAAGTATAGCAAAGTTGTGCTTAGTTTCGGAACGATAATTTCTTATCTGTTAAAAAATTATTATTGCATAGTCTTACTTAGGGCCTTAAACCACAAGGCGCTTCTTTTTAAATGCCTATCTTGACTAGCGAAATCCACATAAATTAAGCCGTAACGTTTATTATAGCCATTTGACCATGAAAATTGATCTTGTAAAGACCAAAGGAAATATCCTTGCACATTAACTCCTTCATTTCGAGCCTTTAAGATAGCTGCCAAATGTTGGTCAATAAAATCAATTCGGTAATCATCATCAAGATACTGTTTCGAACTATCCCACGCTTCTTTTGCACCCATTCCATTTTCAGTTATATAGATCACAGGATAGTCAGGATAATCGTGTTCTATTCTCTTTAGTACGTCATATAGCCCTTCAGGATATATATTCCAGTCCCAATCTGTTGTCGGAATAGCGGGATTTCGCACATCTTTACCAACTCCATGAAAGGCAAAAATACTACTGCCTTTTTTTCCATTACCGTTATGATAAGTTTCACTTGGTCCTTCATAACTAGCAACGGTTTGATTTTGATAATAATTAATCCCCAGCATATCATTCTGCTTACTTGCCTGTTTGAGAATCTCAAGATCTTCAGGAAGAATCTTTAATTCAGCATTATTTGCAACTAAAATTTCCTTAATTAAATGCTGCGTTCGATCAGAATAAAAACCTAATAAGGTTCCATCTAATAAAAAGCGATTCATAAATGCATCTCTTAAATCAGCTGCATGTCGATCTGCTTCTGAATTTGTTGCTGGATAAACAGGTTGAATCACATGAATTAACCCAATTCGTCCCTTATATCCTTTAGCTTTAAAGAGATTAACTACTTTTGCATGTGCTACTAATTCATTATGCTGAGCCTGAATTGCATCAGAAACATCAAATAACTTATTAGGGGGAAAAGTGCCTTGAATATACTGACACATAGCTAATGAAATCAATTCGTTAATCGTAAACCAATTATCAACCTCGGCGAATTCTTGAAAACAAAAGTCTGCATATTTTACAAATTCATTGATCATTTCTCTATTAAGCCAATCACCTTGATCAAACAAAGTCTTAGGGCTGTCAAAATGATGTAGTGTTACATATGGTACTAAATTATTTTTTAAGCATTCATGAAAAAGTCGATGATAGTATTTAACCCCTGCTTCATTTGGCTTGTTCGTTACATAACCATTAGGGAAAATACGAGTCCAAGCAATTGATATACGAACTGCATTTAGCCCCAGATTATGGGCCAATTTTAAGTCTTCTGGATAACGATGATAAAAATCACAAGCAGGATTGGGTGAGAAATTTCCTTGACTTTTCAAATAGTCATCCCACATAATCTTTCCTTTACCATCTAAATTTGTATTTCCTTCAACCTGGTAAGCCGCAGTGGCTGCACCCCATACAAAATTCTTGGGTAACTTTTTTACCCTTTTCAATAAAGTTGACATACTGCCTCCGTCATTTATTAATATCATTGATTAATAGTTTCAAACATTCATTAGCATGTTGCGTCATATAAATATATTGCTTCCCAGTAGTGGTAATCATACGAGCATTATTTTGTTTACATTCCTTTGCAAGTTCATCTTTCATGGTATCCATTTGTGGCGCTAAAATTACTACATCCATTCCAGATATTAAATCATGATGTGATCCAAATGCAGCAGCTGCTGCATTTAAAGGTAATTTATCTTCTTTAGCTAACTTATTAAGTGACTTAGCTAAAATTCCAGATGTCCCACCGCCGGCACATAAAACTAAAACATTGAGTGCTTGTTGATCTTTAGTTTTGCCAAGTGGAATTTCAGATTCATTAAATTTAGGTTCAGCAGACGTTACAACCGATTTTTTATCATCTTTTTCTTCAAGTTCTTCCTTTTTTTCTTCTTGGGCTAGCATTGAAGCGTCATAAGCCTTAAAAAATGGATAATATAATAATGAATCAACTACTAGTAATAAAATTCCTAGTAATAAAGCCAAAATATTAAAACCAGTTCCCATCCACAATCCTAATGTTGGCGGCGTGGTCCATGGTAAGTTATAAATAAATGACGGCATATGAAGCACATCGACAAAAATTTTAAAGATCCAAACATTAAGAATTGGTGCAAAAATAAAAGGTATAAAGAAAATCGGATTTAAGATTAATGGAGCACCAAACAATATAGGCTCATTAACACCGAAAATAACTGGAATTGTTGATGCACGTCCAACTGCTTTTAATTGTTTAGACTTAGATAAAAAAGCAAACATAAACGTTACTACTAAAGTTGCTCCAGTTCCTCCTAAAGTAGCAACAAACATTTGAATTCCTTGTGACAAAATATGATTAGCGCCTTGAATATTTCCAGAATTAAATGCTCTTAAATTAGCTTCAACATTGGTTAGGTATATTGCCGTAACTGCTGGTTCAACGATTGAGGGCCCTTGAATTCCGATAAACCAGAAAAACGCCATTGCACCATAAATAATTGCTAACCCAACATACCCATCCGCTGCGGTAAAAAGTGGAGTTAGGCTTTTAATTATCCAAGCTGCCAAATTCATATTAGTTAAAGCTCTAAAAATTAGCGTAAATGCCCAAAAGAAAGTAGTTGCTAAAGCAAACGGAATAATATTCTTAAAAGCTTGAGCAATATTTTGAGGTACTACATCAGGTAGCGTGATCGTGACATTATGTTTAAAACAAAAATAATAAATATTAGGTACAATAAATGCTACCAAGAAGGCACAAATTAATCCTTTAGTTCCAATCATATCAGTAGCTAAATATAAATTTCCTTTATTTAACAAAGTATCTATTGCCACAAATGCAAAGGAAATTTGAGCTGTATATTGAACTCCAGCAACTGGAATTTGATTAGTTTTTGGCAACTTTAGATTTAAACTTCCAGTTAAGGCCTTAGCTACAGTAGAAGCGGCCATTAAGGACAAAAAGCCCATTGATAAGTTATAAAATAAATTTAAAGCTGTAGCTACTTTTTTAGGCCAAACAAATCCCCAAATTTGAGGCACATTAGCAATTAACAAGAAAAAACTTGAAAAGATAATAATTGGCATTAACGCGATAAAGCCATCACGAATTGCTCTTAAATATTGATTAGTCGCAACTTTTCTAAAAAATGGCTGCGCTTTTTCAATTCTTTTTACCAACCCATCCATTTTTACTCCTCCATTTATTTAGTTCATTTCTTCTTTAAGCTGCTCAATTTCAGCTCGCAAAGCTAAATTTTGCTTATACAAGTCAATGAAATATTTAACTTCATCACGTAAAAGCATTGTTGTCATTAGTGTATCTTGTCCATGAGACATAATAAAAGTTGTCTCTAATTCTTCTCCATTAGCTTCTTGACTCATTAACTTAGTCTGTGCATTATGCGCATCTACTAATGAATTATTTGCTTCTTCAATCAACTTTTCAGCTTTTTCAAATTTTCCTTCACGAGCTAATTTAAGAGCATTTAACAAGTCTGTTTTTGCGTCTCCAGCATAAGCAACAATTGTAAATCCAACCATTGAAATTTCTTCTTTACTAACCATCTTTTTCTCCTAGTATTTTGAACTTTTCTCATAAATTCTTTGAATATGAACAATCAAATACAACTTTTCCTCATCCGATATTTTCCATTGAAAATCTTGTTTCAACTGTTCATCTATTTCTTTTACTACTGCAAATGATTCCGGATATTCGGATATTAATTCATCCTTTACTTTTTTAGTAATATCCGATGAGCGAAATTTTTCTCCCTGCTCTAATCTCCTGAAAAGATATTGCAAATGAATCATAAAACGCTCATATTCATCATTATTACTAGCTAATCGATAAATATTATGTTGATCAAGGATCACCTGAACTATATGCAGCATTTCTTCAATGTTGATCATATTTTTTGGTTGATTAAACTGCTTTTTTTCAGGAATCTTTGCATTAATTAAATGCAACATAATATTTTTTCTTTCTGATACCGGCAAATTAATTTTTAGATCCCGTTCAATTATTTTTACGCTTTCTTGTGCAATTTTATTTTCCAGAGGATATTCATCTTTAATATCAGGAATTTGACTTGCTTGATAAGTATTATCCAAGATTCGACGATATACTCCTAAAATATGCTCGCTCAACGACAAGTAAAAATAATCAAATAATTCATAGTGATACTTTCTATGTGCGTGATCAACGACATGCATAGTAGTTACAGCAATATCTACTGGTGTATTCTTTAATAATGAGAAAATAGTCCGTTTTGTTGCACTATTTTCAAGATAAAAAATATTTTCAACTTTACTCGTATCTATCTCCTTTCCTTCAGTTTTTTTAAAAGCAATTCCGTTTCCGACTACAACTGCTTCACGATTATTGCCTAGCTCAACCAAAGCTGAATTATTATTAAACACGCGCTTGATCAACAACAATTCTCCCCACCTCCTTAAAAAAGGATAAAAAAAGACTACTGAATAAACTCCACTAACGTATTGCTAGTTAGAGTTATTCAGTAGTCTCGCCTAATCCAATAGTAACAATCTACTTTTTCAATCTCTTACTGATTGTTATCATATCAGGTTCAATTAATATATGCAAGCGTTTTCCTACATTTTTATTTTTCTGGATGACGGCTATTAAACATCCCATAAAGTAAAACACCAGTTGCTACACTAGCATTTAGCGATTGAACATGTCCAACCATCGGGATCGTTAAAGTTTGATCCATTTGCTTTAAAAGAAGAGGTGAAATTCCTTTACCTTCATTGCCGATTACAAGTACAGTCTTACCATTAGCATTCCACTTACGGTAATCTTCACCTTTCATGGCAGTACCAAAAATCCAGTAGCCGCGCTTTTTAAGCATTTTAGTAGTTTGTACTAAATTATTAACTCGAGCAACTGGAACATAGTCAATAGCACCAGTTGAAGTCTTAGCAACAACAGAAGTTAAGCCAGTTGCTCTTCTTTTTGGAATAATTACTGCATCAACGCCTGTTGCATCACAAGTTCTTAAGATTGAACCCAAATTATGAGGATCTTCAATTGAATCAAGCATTAAAATAAAGGGATCTTTCCCATCTTGGTCAAATTTATCAAGAAGCTTATCTAAATCCGCATATTCAAATGGAGCGACTGTTAAAACTAATCCTTGATGGTTTTCATGATTAACCATTTGATCCAATTTATTTTTCGGAGCATTCTGCACAACTAAATTCTTTTTACGTGCTAATTGATAAACTTGATTAGCAAATTCTTCTTGAACGCCATTTTGTAAAAAAACTTTATTAATTAAGTTAGCATCTTGCGTCTTTAAGAAGTCGATTCCTGCATGACGTCCATACACAAACTCATCATTATTCGAACTCATAGTTGTCTAATCCTCCCTGTTCTACTTGGTCAATGCACCAATTTGCTAGCTCATCAACACGCTCTTTTTTGCCTAATAAATCTAAATAGCCAAACATTGCTTCAAAACCAGTTGATAACTTATAAGTATTGATCGAAGTATTTTTAGCGTGGGTATGACTTTTAGCATTTCTTCCACGCTTAAAGGCTGCTAATTCATTTTCATCAAGCATATTTAAGTCTTGCATCTTTGTAATCAAAGCAGCTTGAGCTTTAGCTGAAACATAGTGCGTTGCATATCTTTGAAGCATTTGTGGTTTCACAATACCGCCTTTCACAAGGTGGCGTCTAATATAAACTTCATACACTCCATCACCTAAATAAGCTAGGGTAAGCGGTCCTAAGGCATCTGGATTAGTCTTTTTTTCTGTCAAAACCTTTGGCTTAAGCACGGTGCCACCTCGTTCCTTGTGGGGTATCTTCAATTACAATGCCTTTTGCTTGTAGTTCATCTCTTAAACGATCACTTTCAGCCCAGTTTTTATTTTTACGAGCTTCATCACGTTTAGCAACCATAGCTTCGATCTCGTCTTCGTCATCAGCCTGCTTTTCATTAAAGCTAACACCAAAAATTTCAAGCCAATCAAGCAACAATTTCTTGGCCTTTTTTAAAGCAGGTTTATCCACTTGATCTTTTTGAAGATGCGTATTTAGGTTTGAAGCTAGGTCATACATAATGCTCAAAGCATTTTGAACATTAAAATCGTCATCCATTGCTTCAATAAACTCAGCCTTTGCCTGCGTTAAATTATCCCTTAAAGTATTATCTTCAAGAGGTTCTTGCTCATCTGCTAAGCGAGCATCAAGATTACGCAAGGTATTTTGATAACGTTTAAGAACAGTCTCTGCTTGTTTTAAACCGTCTTCAGAATAATTAATTGGACGACGATATTGAACACTAGACATATAGAAACGTAAAACTTGTGGATCAATTTCCTTTAAAATATCATGCACAGTTACAAAATTATGTAGCGACTTTGACATTTTTTCTTGTTTTTTACCCACAGTTACAAAACCGTTGTGCATCCAATAATTAACAAATTTCTTACCAGTTTTAGCTTCACTTTGAGCGATTTCATTTTCATGATGTGGAAATTCTAAGTCTTGACCACCGCCGTGAATATCAATCGTCTCACCGAGATACTTAGTTGACATTACTGAACACTCAATATGCCAACCTGGACGCCCCTTTCCCCATGGAGAATCCCAAGCAATTTCATCGTCTTCTTTTTGAGCCTTCCATAAGGCAAAATCAATTGGATCCTCCTTCTTATTTTGTTCTTCTTCATTAATATGTTCAGAAGCACCTTCTTCAAGTTCAGCAATATTTTGATCGCTTAATTGACCGTAGTGAGGGAACTTTTTAGCACGATAATAAACATCCCCGTCAACTTCATAAGCAAAGCCCTTATCAATTAGATCTTGAACAAAATCAATAATTTCTTTAATTTCATGAGTGGCTCTAGGATGAAGAGTAGCTGGCTCAATATTTAATGCCTCTGTATCCTCCATAAAAGCCTTAATATAGCGGTTAGCCAGTTCACCCACAGTTGTATGTTCTTTGCGGGCTTCATTAATCATCTTATCGTCAACATCTGTAAAGTTAGAAACATATTTCACATCATAGCCGCGATATTCAAAATATCTACGAATTGTATCGAATGCAATCACGCTACGGGCATTTCCAATATGAATATAGTTATAAACAGTTGGTCCACAGACATACATGCTTACTTTACCAGCTACTAATGGCTTAAACTCTTCTTTTTGCCGAGTTAAAGTATTAAAGACCTTCATGATCATCCTTCTTTCACTTAAGACATTTATTTCCTAGTATATTCTAACAAAAAAAGCTACGCTTTCACGTAGCTTTAACTTTATCAGAAATAATTAAAGACCTAAATCGCTTAATTGCTTCAAAGTTAAATCAATGTGCTTGTTAACTTTTTCTTTACCCATTAATTCAATAGCTTCACCGATACCAGGTCCAACCATTGAACGAGTAGCAGCAATTCGAATTGGCATAAATAATTTTCTACCCTTAACGCCAGTTTCATGACGAGTAGCTTGAATTGCGTTCATTACTTGAACAGCAGTAAAGCGAGGAATTGCATTTAATTGTTTCTTGAATTCTTCAATTACAGGACGAGCGTCGTCTTTCTTAATCTCTTCGATTTCTGCATCAGATAATTCTGGAGCTTCTTCAAAGAAGATCTTAGTAATATCAACAATCTGCTTAGTGTAAGACATTTGAACAGCGTAAATATTTACCAATTGACGAACCCATTCCATCTTTTCAGGTGAAATTTCTTTGCCAACCAATCCTGCTTCTTGTAAGTTGTTCAAAGCAAGATCTAATAAAACATCACGATCGGCTTTCTTAACGTATTGGTTATTAATCCATTCAAGCTTCTTTTGATCAAAAGCAGCTGGTGACTTAGATAAACGCTTAGGATCAAATGACTTAATTAGTTCTCTTTGTGAGAAAATTTCGCTTTCACCTACAGGTGACCAACCAAGCAAAGTAATAAAGTTAAACATTGCTTCTGGCAAGTAACCAAGGTCACGATATTGTTCAATAAATTGAAGAACTGATTCGTCACGCTTAGAAAGCTTCTTACCAGTTTCAGAGTTAATGATCAAAGTCATATGACCAAACTTAGGTGGTTCCCAGCCAAGTGCTTCATAAACTACTAATTGCTTAGGAGTATTAGCTACGTGGTCGTCTCCTCTAAGAACGTGAGTAATTTCCATTAAGTGGTCATCAATTACAACTGCGAAGTTATAAGTTGGCATACCATCACGTTTTTGGATAACAAAGTCGCCACCAATAGTATCAGATTCAAATGATACTTTACCCTTAACCATATCATCCCAAGCATAAGTTCTATTTTCGGGAATGTGAATACGAACAACTGGCTTTAAGCCTTTTGCTTCTGCATCTGCTTGAGCTTGCTTAATTTCATCAGCGGTCATACCTTCGTATTCATAAGTGTAGTGAGGAGCAATTCCCATTGCACGTTGTTCTTCACGTTGTGCTTCTAGTTCTTCCTCAGTCTTGTATGAATAGTAAGCCTTACCTTCATCAATTAATTGCTTAATGTATTTATTGTAAATATCTTTACGCTCTGATTGGCGGTAAGGGCCAAAGTCGCCGCCCTTATCAGGACCTTCATCCCAGTCAATACCTAACCAGTGCAAGTTCTCCATTTGGGACTTAGAACCGCCTTCAACATTACGTTTTTGGTCAGTATCTTCAATTCTTAAGACCATAGTCCCTTTATTATGACGTGCAAATAAATAGTTAAATAATGCAGTACGTGCGTTACCAATATGCAAGTGACCTGTTGGACTTGGTGCGTAACGAACACGGATTTTTTGTTTTGCCAAAATTAAAGCGCCTCTTTCAAAATTTATTAAAATTCATCCATTTAAGTGTAACTTTTAACGAGCAAAAGTTCAATCTATCTTCTAATTAAAAACCAGTTTTAAAGCTTGCGGCAAACTTGCTACACCAATTACTTCAATCTCAGAATTATTCTTAAGCTCAGTAGTTAAATTATGTTTTGGAATAAAAATTCGCTTAAAGCCTACTTTAGCAGCTTCTTTAACTCTAGCTTCAATTTGATTAACTCTTCTAATTTCACCGGTTAAGCCAACTTCGCCTACAAAACAATCAGTAGAAGAAATTTCTTTATTTTTATAACTAGAAGCTACAGCCATACAAATTGCCAAGTCAATCGCTGGCTCATTTAATTTAATTCCACCTGTTGCCGTTAAAAATGCATCTTGATTTTGTAACATTAAGTTACCACGTTTTTCTAAAACCGCTAATAATAAGGCTACACGATTGAAATCTAACCCCGAAGTAGTTCTTTTAGCATAGCCAAAGGCAGTTGGAGTTACCAAAGCTTGAATATCGGCTAGAAGTGGCCTTGTTCCTTCAAGCGAAACGACAACTGCTGAACCTGTAGAATTTGGTAAACGTTCGTCTAAGAAAATCGCTGAAGGATTATTTACTTCTGTTAGTCCTTCATTTTTCATTTCAAACATACCAATCTCATTAGCTGCACCAAAACGATTTTTGACAGACCTTAAAATTCGATATGAATGGTGGCCATCCCCTTCAAAGTAAAGTACAGTATCAACCATATGTTCCATAATCTTAGGGCCAGCAATTGCACCTTCTTTAGTCACATGTCCAATAACAAAAGTAGTAATCTGATCATTCTTGGCAATCTTCATTAACTCACTCGTAACTTCTCGAACTTGAGAAGCTGATCCAACCATCGAATCAAGAGATGGCTCATTCATTGTTTGGATAGAGTCGATTACCAAAAAATCCGGCTTAATTTCATCAATCTGTTCGCGAATATTCTGCATATTGGTTTCAGGATAAAGCAAAATTCCGCTGTTGCTTACACCTAAACGATCAGCTCGCATCTTTATCTGACTAGCCGACTCTTCTCCTGAAACATATAAAACACTATGCTCTTTAGCTAAAGCACCGGTAATTTGAAGCATCAAAGTTGACTTACCAATTCCAGGATCTCCACCAATTAAAACTAAAGAACCCGGAACTATTCCGCCTCCTAGAACTCGATTTAGTTCTTCAAAAGGAGTTACAATTCTTTTTTCTTTTTCAGCTTTTACTTCATTTAATTTTACTGGATCATTATTTCCAATTTTAGTCATTAAGCGACTAGCAGTTGCCTTAGTTGATACTTTTTTTACTTCTTGCGTCTCTTCTTCAAATTGATTCCAGGCACCGCAATTAGGGCATCTACCTAAATAAGAAGCTGAAATATAACCACAATTGCGGCACTTATAACGTGTTTTAACTTTTGCCATTATTCCTCATTCCTTGTTCCAGAAGAGCCAAATCCGCCAAGACGTTGTCTTTGAACTGGTTCATCATTATCAGCTTTTAGATAAGGCATAAAAATTCCTTGACCGATTCGTTCGCCTTTCTTAATTTTTAGTGGACGAACTCCGTAATTAATCATCTGAAAGTAAATCTCACCTTCATTTTTTTCATTATTATAATAGTCACTATCAATTACTCCAATCCCATTCGGCAAGGTAACATTACGCTTATAAGTGTTCGACGAGCGATTGGCAAGAATCAAAACTTCATCTTCTGGCATATAGGCTTTAATTCCCGTTGGTACTAAAAAAGGCTTTAAAACTTTTTCTGCTAATTCAAGGTCTCGTTCATTCAGCTCATGGCTATTTCTAATTAATCTGAAAATTCTAACAAAATTCATACACCAAATTGATGGTAAAACTATATCTTGCGCACATTCAAAATCATAACCTGCACTGGCAATTGTTTGTCTTTGCGGCAAGTGCAAGCCTGCATTATGATATTTAGATACTATTTCAAAACCACGTTTTTTCATTATTTTCCCCTCTTTTTCCTAGACCTATATTTTACGTTAATTCTCGTAAGATGTCCCTGATTATATATACGAAAAAAATCATTTATTTTTTTAATAAATTTTATGAACCAATATTCTTTTTCTCAATCACTAGACATTTATCTTTAATTTAAGTTAAAATATACTTAAGCTTTTTTTAATTAAGGAGGAAGACTATGAGTAAGGAAATCACAAACGATCTTATTAATGACTTTGAAAATGACTTTAACTCAAGTAAAGCTAACAAAATTGCAGCTCGTGCTGCTCAAGAAAACGGTATTTTCAAGGCTAGTCAAAATTTACAAACTAAGATTGATTTAGATCCAACTTTTTCAATCGAAATTGATACTGGTAAAGTTGCTAACCAAAAACAATCTGGCCGTTGCTGGATGTTCAGTGCTTTAAACACTATGCGTCATTCAATTCAAAAGAACTTCAAAATTAAAGATTTTGAATTATCTCAAAACTACACTAACTTCTGGGATAAATTTGAAAAATCAAACTGGTTCTTTGAAAATGTAATCGCTACTGCTGACAAGGACTTAGGCGATCGTAAAGTTGCTTTCCTATTTGCTACTCCGCAACAAGATGGTGGTCAATGGGATATGCTTTGCGGAATTATTGAAAAATACGGTATTGTTCCTAAGAAAGTTTACCCAGAAACAGCTAATGCAACTAACTCTAGTGCATTAAACGATACCTTGAATACTTTACTTAGAAAAGATGGTCTTGAATTACGTAAGATGGTTCAAGCTGGTAAGAGTGAAGCGGAAGTTCAAGAACGCAAGAATGAAATGCTTCGCGAAGTTTACCGTATTTTAGCAATTTCTCTTGGTGTTCCACCTAAGCAATTTGATTTTGAATATAAAGATGATGATGGTAATTACCACAGAGATGCTGACTTGAGTCCACAAGACTTCTTCAAGAAATATGTTAACTGGGACTTGAGCGAATACATTTCCACAATTAATGCACCAACTAAAGATAAGCCTTTCCATAAGGTATTTTCTGTTGAATACTTAGGAAATGTTGAAGGCGGTCGTCAAGTTCGTCACTTGAATTTACCAGTTGATGAAATGAAGGACTTAATTATCAAACAACTTAAAAATGGTGAAGTTGTTTGGTTTGGTTCAAATGTTGTTAAGGACTCTGAACGCCAAGCCGGTTTACTAGACACCGAATTATACAAGCGTGATGATTTATTTGATGTTAACTTTGATATGTCAAAAGCTGATATGCTTGATTCAGGGGAAAGCATGATGGATCACGCCATGGTTATTACTGGTGTTGACTTAGTAGATGGCAAACCTACTAAGTGGAAGATTGAAAATTCTTGGGGCGAAAAACCAGGATTTAAAGGTTACTTTGTCATGAGTGATAAATGGTTTGATAAATTTGTTTACCAAGCAGTTATCAACAAGAAATACCTTAGCGACGACTTAAAGAAGGCATTTGATGAAGGAAGCAAAGCCCCAATTCAATTACTTCCTTGGGATCCAATGGGCGCTTTAGCTAAAAACTATTAATTTTAACTCTTAAAACAAGCAAAAAACACTTCAACTGTTAAGAATACAGTTTGAAGTGTTTTTTTTTTACCAAATATGTAGCAAGCGAGTAGGGTCAATCTTACTTAAATTGAACTGATGAACATGTTGATGTTCATTTTCTGGAAATTCTTTTACAAAATCAGCTACATTATATAGCCCAGTCGAGTAAGACCAAACTCCTTTTACTTTTCGAATAGGATCTAACATTTCATTTCGAATTGGATAAGCAGAAATTAAGAAATGCTTGTGGTGGAACTTAAATACAAAATATGGAAGTCTAAATTGTTCAATTACCTCATCCTGAGTCTTAGCTAAGGTTATAACATTTCGATAAGTTCCATATTTTCTAGTAAATTCATCATTAAAAGAAAAATAAAAATTAGAAATATGAACATGTGGAAAATCTTCTGGCTTAACCTTATCTGGTATACAAACCACATGTGAATAATGATCTAGGTTCTTTTCCCTTTGGCTCAAAGCTCTTTCCATCCCATTGGGTAAAATCGAATAGGCCCAAGATGGTACTTCTGGATTTGCTTCATATTGTTCATACATCATCTTAATTACATCAGGTTTAACCCAGTCATAGTGCATTCTAGTTTGATTTCTGCGTAGTAAGCTTTCTAAGCTATTATTTTGCATTAAATCAACTACAAATAGTTCGTAGCGATATTTTTCAACCCAAGGACGAAAATGTTCAATTTTATCAGGTGTGATATGTGTGCCATCGACAATGACAGTTTCGCCGTAGGCCATTTTATGCTGGACCAAATTATCAACCATTTGCTCTGTACGCACAGTTACATGACGAGGAATAACTTGGTGCAAATGATCAGTACTTTCTTCATAATAGACCGTCAAATCCGCCAAGAGCAGCCTAATTTCATCACGAGAAATAGCGTAAGGCTGCAAGTGGTGACGAGCAATGAAGGAAGATTTACCTGATCCTGGTGCTCCTCTTAATAAAAATATTTTACGCATTATTTTCTCCTACTCTACAAGAATTTGTTCAAATATACTCGTAAAAAATTTTACCATAAAACCACCTATACAAACTATTAAAAAAGGAGCAGACCGAAAGTCTGCTCGCTTAGTGTAAAATTTCTTTTTTAATAATATGCAAGTCAGAATCAAAAGTATAAACAATTGGTTCTGCATTTGGAACTTCAACCTTCACAATATCCTCATTGCTGATACCCTCAATTTTTTTAATAAGAGCGCGCAAGCTTGAGCCATGAGCTACAATCAATTGATCATGGCCGGACATTAATTCAGGTGCAATATGATCCCAAAAATATGGCATCAATCGTTCTTGAGTTTGATGCAAACTTTCTCCCTGCGGCATTAAGCGCATATCATACTTTTGATATCTGCGGTCTTGAACGGGCTGAGTTAAAAGCGGTGGTACACTATCAAACCCACGTCTCCACTTTAATACTTGTTCTTTACCAAAGATCTTCTTTGAAACATCTTTATTAATACCTCTCAAAGCTCCATAGTGTCTTTCATTTAAGCGCCAAGTTTTAGTAATTGGTAAATAGAGAAAACTACAAACATCCGCAATTATATTTGCAGTCATAATTGCACGCGACAAAACGGAAGTATGAATATGAGTTGGCACAAAGTCAGGAATTTTTGCTACTTTGAGTCCCGCATCTTTTGCTTGTTCAATTCCTTTTTTACTCAATGGCACATCATTCCAGCCAGTATAAACATTGTCCCGATTTGCTATACTCTCGCCGTGTCGAACTAAAACCAACTTAACCAAAATTCTTACCACCTAATCCTAATGCATAAACAGCATAATAATTCCGCCAATTGTAAAAATTGTCCCTAAAATTGCAAAAGAAATAGCGTCTGCTTTACTACCTCTTTTAGTTATCTTCTTTTCTTGATAACGATTATAAGCATAATATAAGTCCCATAAACCAACTACCAAGACAATTAATGCTACCCAAATATTTACTTTCATATTATTTATCGTCCTTATGTACGCTAGTTCCGTTTACCCACTGATCAAGATCTCTAACGCCTTTTTTAAAAGCTTTAACAGAATTTTGATAAACTTTTCCACCATTTTTCTTCAAATAGTCGCCCGCTTGTTGTCCTTTTTCTGTCACATGATCTTTAATGTCAGGCCAATCGTTTTCAGCGAAATCTTTAAATTGATCACTAGCTTTTTGTTGATAATTTTTTAGGCTTGCTTTTAAGTCATCTGTATCGAACTTCATTTTTTTCTCCCTAAAAATAAAAGGCTTTGCCCCTATTTTACCAAATAGCAGCAAAACCAGAATAACTAATCTTCTTTATCTGCAAAAATCATCTTATCATCAATTCCGCGCGTGCATTCTGCTTGCAATGTTACATGATTAATTCCAAGAGATTTTAACTTTTTTGCAATTTCTGTATAGATTTTTTCTAGCTGAACAGCATCTAAGTTCTTATCCACATTAATGTGAGCATCTAGCATTGTCACATTATCTGAATATTGCCAGACATGGACATGGTGAATATTATTCACATGTGGACAAGACAAGACTAACTCATTTACCTTGTTCAAATCGATACTTGGGTTTGTCTCCATCAAAATATTAGCTGCCTTAATTGTTACTTCATATGCTTCTTTGAGTAAAAATACCGACGCAGCGATTGTTAATACTGGATCAATCCAATAAATTTTCCAGATCGAAATAACAATTGCGCCTAAAACTACCGCTACACTCGTAATTGCATCAGAAAGCATATTTAAAAAGGTAGCTTTAGCATTAAGACTAGTCTTAGCCTCTTTCATAACTACAAACATCGAAATGACATTTGCGGCTAGACCGATTAAAGAAACAATCAACATAATTGTCCCTCTAATCGGTTCTGGATGGCTGAAGCGTTGAATCCCTTCAATAAATAAATAGATACTAATTACAATTAAAATAATTCCATTAGTAAAAGCTGCTAAAATTTCGGCCCGATCATAACCAAAGGTTTTGCTAGTATTTCTTTTTCTTTTAGAAATTGAATTAGCTACAAAAGCTAAAACTATCGAACCGACATCACTTAAGTTATGCACAGCATCAGATAGCAAAGCTAACGAGCCAGAAATTGCCCCACCAATAAATTCAGCAATTGTAATAATAATATTTAATAGTGTTACCCAAAAATAGCGTAATGATGATTTATCTTTCATGTTTTTTCTCCATAAATATATCGAATCTGGTATACTTATATGCAGAAAGTATAATATTCCATTTTCGATATATTGTCAATGAGGTTTGGTGATCATAATGAGTTTAAACACATCCCTAGTTAACGAAGCAGCTAAGATATACAAGGTTTTGAGTAATAGCAGACGAATTTCAATTTTATTTTTCTTACGCAATTCTTCTAAAGAAGTCGATGTTTCAACAATTGCAACTACACTTGAATTGGCTCAACCCGTCGTGTCAAAACAATTAGGAATTTTAGAAAAGTACAATCTAGTTAAACATCATAAGCATGGGACACACGTTTTTTACTTTTTAAATGATCCTGATGTCTTATCAATGATCGACGCAATGATTGAGCATGTTGAACATACCGCTAAAGAACATCCCTCTAACCTATACTAAAAAAGATGCAACAAACTAGTTACATCTTATAAATTTGGAATATCAGTATTTTTTACACCATAATTAATAATTCTAAATTTTCCATTATCGTCAATAATTCCTCGAGTAACGCTTCCGTTATCAGGAAATGGAATATCATGGTCACCACTTGCTTGATCCCAATATTTAATACCTAGAGTCTTGATAAAGTCACCATGAGATACTACTAATACTCTTCCTAATCCTTTAGTTTCTTGTGCTAATTGACTAATTGCTTGATCCATGCGATCATCTAGTGCCTCGGCGTCTTCAGCTAAGTGACGGGGATCAGCTTTTTTAGTAGCTTCGCGAAAATCATGAATACCAAGTGTCTGAATAATTTTTACCACATCACTCGTTGGTTTCATGCCACCAGCTTTCGCAACTTTTCTCCAAGTTTCATCAATATCGTCGCCTTCAAAAGTTCCAAAAAATACCTCGCGAAAGGCTGGAAGCTTTTTTATTTTGCCAATTTCTGAAACTTCATTTGTATCTGCAATTAAGTGAACCGTATCAATGGCTCGCTTCAAGTCAGAACTATACATTTTATCAAAGTGAACCTGAGATAAATTAGCAGCAGTTACTTTTAAATCATTAATTCCTTTTACAGTCAATGGAGAATCAGCCCACCCTTGAACTTTATTCAACTGATTAAACATCGTTTCTCCATGTCTTACTAAATAAACTTCAGTAGCCATTTTTTACCCTCTTTCCTTAAATTGTTTCACAAATTTTATTACAATTATCTCAATGTTAACAGAATACTGCGTTATTTCAAGTATTTTAAAAATCAATACTATATTTAGTGTTTCACATATTTTCTACTACAAGATCCTCACCCATTCTTTCATTTTCCTCTCTATATTTATATACGCAATTTTTAGTTATTTTTTTCAATCTTCAAATAAAAAAAGATAAAGTCATTGCGTTAAAATAAGAATGTATAGTAATTACTAAAAAGGAGGACTTTTTTATGACAAAAGTAGCTGTTGTCTTTGCAGACGGTTGTGAAGAAGTTGAAGGCTTAAGTGTCGTTGATGTCTTACGTCGTTTAAATATTGACTGCGACATGGTCGGTCTAGATAAAAAAGAAATTGATGGTGATCATCATATCTTACTTACCTGTGATAAGGTTGTGGATGACTCACTTCTTGATTATGATCTTGTTGCCTTCCCTGGTGGCAGAACTGGCGCTTTGAATTTAAGAAATAATAAAAAGCTTGCAGACTTGATGATTCAAAGAAATAAAGCAGGTAAGTGGGATGCCGCAATGTGTGCAGCTCCAATCGCTTTAGGGCACTACGGTTTACTTGAAGGTGCTAACTATACTTGTTATCCAGGCTTTGAAAAACAAATCGAAGAAGAATGTCCAAATGGTCACTTTAGCACTGACATCACTGTTGTTGACCAAGAACATAAAATTATCACTAGTCGTGGTCCAGCTACTGCTTGGGCATATGCTTACACTATCGCTCGGACACTCGGACATGATACCAGTGACTTAGAGAAAGGTATGCTTTACGACTACTTGGCTAAGAATATTAATGCTAGTCTTTAATTAATAAACTTCACGAAAAAGAGATCAGATTTTAATGTCTGATCTCTTCTTTCGTATATAACAGTTAAAATAAGAAGTTGACTTTTACCCTCATCCCTAAGCTAAAAGTCTGTGTATTACTAGCATGCCTACGGTCTTACTCAGCTCTGCATCTACACTTTAATTACAATTAATTTTCTCTCAGCACTTACTATCTATAGTATAACATCTTTTATTTTAACTTGAAATATTATGTATTAATATAGAATTCTTTTATAAACGAGCTATCTGGTAGCCGTTTCGCAGAAAATGCTCCATCTCTTCTGGTTCACGTCCAGTTAAGCGATGAAAATCGTCTGATGTTTCGCTTAATAGGCCCTTTGCACCACCAGCATACATTGATGCTAATTCTTTTCCATCGCCTTCTTGGGCATAAATTTTAGCAAATTCAGTAATTGTGACTGGTGCATAACCAATTTTATGATCAGTAATTCGCGACATGATGTAGGACAATTCAACCATATTATAGTTTTTATCCATACTTAGTAAATAAGACTGACCTTGGTCACGCATTATAGACTGCATAGCTAGGCATGCAATCGCATGTGCACTATCATTTCGAGTAATAAAAGAAAGTGGTTGTGCACCAACAGGATAAATAATGTTCTTACACTTAATTAATTCTTCAAGATATGGAACTAAAGGATCAGCATAAAGACTATTTTTAACAATACTATATTCGACCTTGGAACTAGCTAGTCGCCTTGGAACATAAGCATAAAATGGTGACATCACAAAGGGATTATTTTCTTGGTCCGCAAAAAAGCTGACAAAAATCAACTTTGCTTTTGCCTTTTTCACAGCTTGCAGTACATTTTCAAATTCTGTGATTCTTCTCTGCAAATCATAAGTAATACTAGGAATATAAATAACCAAATCAACGCCAGAAACTGCTTTTTCAAGTGTATCTAAATCAAAGTAATCTAGTTTAATCTTTTCAACATCTAAGTCGTCAAACTTATTCGCTTTTTTTAAATTGTGAATTCCAACTCGAATATTATTTTCGGGAGTCATAGTTCTAAGCCAACGAGTAACCTTTTCACCTAAGTTACCTGTTGCTCCGGTAATTAAATATTTCATGTAAACAATATAGAACCTTTCTTAGGATAACTTGTCTATATTATTATAGTTCAAAACCTTCACAATTTCTTAAGCGAAGTTTAAAAGTATAGTTCATTAGACTACTTTTTTCTCTCACTTTGCATATATTTTTCATGCAATTCCATTAATTTTGATCTTAACTCACTACTAAAAATAAATTCATTAATTGGTGGATGTCCCCAACGTGGATTACTGTGTAAAATTGACTCAATTCCAATAATTATGTCTAACGGTATAAATATTGTGGTTACTTTACCACTTCTTAACCCTAAAGTGCCATAATCGATATCATACCATATTAAAGTTAAACATTTACCTTTATCTGACAAATAAGGTTCATCAGCAAAACCTTCATAAGTCTTTCCACCTTTTATAGTCACTCGAGTCATTTATCCCAAGCAACTATATTTACGATCCATTATCTCTTCAAAATTGAAAAATCTTGAAAAGAATACTTCACCATTAAATTTATATTTAGTGTATATAATCATTATTATTCCCTATTATTAGTTTTAACTCTCTAAAAACATAATATTTTTATATTGAATAATTACACCTGACAAAAAAAGACACCTCTTTCGAGATGTCTTTTCGATAAAAACGTAATATAAATATTAACGCTTTGAGAATTGTGAAGCTTTGCGGGCTTTCTTCAAACCTGGCTTCTTTCTTTCCTTCATTCTTGGGTCACGAGTTAACATGCCAGCCTTCTTAAGTGGACCACGGAAATCTGGGTCAACTTCAAGAAGTGCACGTGCAATACCTAAACGAATTGCACCAGCTTGTCCTGAGAAACCACCACCGTTAACATTAACTTCAACGTTGTATTGACCTTCAGTTTCAGTTAATGCTAATGGTTGCTTCATATCTTGAACCAAGTTAGGGTATGGAATGTACTTAGTTACGTCTTCTTTGTTAATGGTAATTTGACCGTTACCTGGTACTAAACGTACGCGGGCAACAGAATCTTTACGACGACCAGTTCCAGCGTAAGCTGCTTGTTGTGCCATTATTTAAAACCTCCTAGATTAATTCGTTGATGTCTAATTTTTCAGGCTTTTGTGCTGCGTGTTCGTGGTCTTCACCAGCGTAAACATGCATCTTCATGAATTCTTGGTGACCAAGAGTATTCTTTGGCAACATGCCCTTTACAGATAATTCAACTAATCTTACTGGGTTCTTAGCTAATAATTCACCGGCAGGAGTAGCTCTTAAACCACCACGGTAATCTGAGTGGTGGTAGTAGATCTTATCAGTTGCCTTTTTACCAGTCAACTTTAATTTACCTGCGTTAACAACAATAACATAATCACCAGTATCTACATTTGGTGTATATTGAGGCTTATTCTTACCTCTTAAAATTGATGCTACAGCAGTTGATAAACGACCAAGTGAAACATCAGTCGCATCGATAACATACCACTTACGTTTAATATCACTAGTTTTAGCTAATGGGGTAGTACGCACTTTAAATTCCTCCGTTTTTCTTCTGTTTGACAAACAATAAGTTTCCGGGGCCTATCGTGGACAAACATACGTATACTAATTTACGTCGTTTTGCTCAAAAAGTCAATCTTTTTTAAGGTCTAATCGATATTTTTTAGGAACTTCTTCATAAAAAACATGCTGCAAATATAATCCACTTGCTGGTGCTGTTGTGCGAACTTCTTGTCGATCTTTTGCTGCTAAAACTCTCGGTATATCATCAACTGGACGTTTTTTATTACCAATCTCCAGTAAAGTACCAACTAAAATTCTAACCATGTTATATAAAAATCCATTTCCAATAAAATCAAAAATAATTTTTTTATTATCTGGATCAGAAGTGATATTTACGTAATAAATTGTTCGTACCTTATCAACAATTTGTCCACCACTTGCTGCAAAACTAGTAAAATCATGTTTTCCGATCAAGTCTTTAGCAGCCTTCTGCATCAAATCAATATCTAACGGATATGGATAATGTCCCGTATAAAAACGGTTAAAAGGATCAGTAAAACGATGTTGATCTACAATATAGCGATACCATTTTCCTTTAGTAGAATATTGCACATGAAAATCTGAATTAACAATTTCACTATCAAAAAAAACTGTATCAATTGGCATTAATGCATTTAGAGCAAGCATCATATTTTTAGCTGGAATTTCTTTTCCTGGATAGTCAAAGTGGATAACTTGACCTTTAGCATGAACACCAGCATCAGTTCTTCCAGATCCATGCACCACTACCCGTTTTCCTTTGGTCATCTTTTTTAGTGCTTCTTCAATTACGCCTTGCACAGTCCGCTCCTTAGGCTGAATTTGAAAGCCATGAAAAAGGTGTCCATCATATGCCATTGTCAACTTATATCTCGTAGTCATTATTTAATATGTCCTTGTAAGTAATAAAATCAGCGTCAAGAGGGCAAAATATCCCAGATTAATCCAATCATACTTTGACCATTTTAAAACACGATAGCGCGTCCTTTTTGTCCCTTCTCGATAGCCTCTAGCTTCCATTGCAGTAGCTAAATCAATTGCAATTGTTAAGGAACTAATGAATAAAGGAATTAAAATTGGAATAATTGCATGAATTCTTTTAATTAATCCACCACTATTAAAATCTGCTCCACGTGCCCTCTGAGCGTTCATAATTCTAACAGCCTGATCTAACAAAGTCGGTACAAAACGGAGTGCTATCGACATTACAAGTGCAATCTGGGCTACAGGAACTTTTAAGTAGCCAAGAGGTCTTAGAATCCATTCCATTCCATCTGCAATTTCTAATGAAGTTGTTGTCAGAGTGAGAACGGTAGAAATTAAAATAATCATTACAAAACGAATAAAAATAAAAATAGAGTTTTGAATGCCGTATTCACTAACATTAAAAATTCCCCAATGCCAATAGATTTTTCCACCAGTAGTAAAAAATAGCTGTAAAACTGATGTAAAAAGGATCAGCCAAATTAAAGGCTTCACTCCATCCCAAAATACTTTTGGTTTTAATTTAGTTGCTCCAACAGCAAGTAAAGTAAAAAAAGATAGAAAGAGATAGGATAACCAGTTATTAGCTAGGAAGATAATGACAATAAACAAAAAAGTAGCGATTATTTTCCCTCTTGGATCCATCTTATAGACGACAGAATTCCCAGGAATATATCGACCGATAATAATTTTACTCATTCATTTCCTCCTTTCGCCTTTAATTCATTCGCAATTTTATTTACTAAAGAATCAATAGTTAAAGGCATTTCTGAAAATTGAAAGCCACCCTTTTCTAATTCTCTAGCAAATTTACTAGTAGCAGGCTCATCTAAAAAATGCTCCTTTACCCAGTTAGGATCAGAAAAAACTTCCTTTGGACTTGCATGCTTTATTAAACGACCATGTTCAAGAACCAGCATATCATCTGCATATTGACTGATATCATCCATATTATGCGAGATCAAAATGACAGTATGTCCTTCCTGTTGATAATTTTTAAATATATCAAACATTTGCTTCTGTCCTTCAGGATCTAAGCCAGCAGCTGGTTCATCCAAACATAAAATGTCTGGTTCATAAGCCATTACGCCAGCAATTGCTACTCGGCGCATCTGTCCACCAGAAAGTTCGAAGGGAGATTTATTCATAACTTGCTCAGATAAACCCACTTTTTCTATCCACTCAATAGCTTGTTCTTTAGCCTTTTGCTCCGAAAAGCCAAAATTAAGCGGTCCAAACATGACATCTTTAAGAACTGTTTCTTCAAACAATTGGCTTTCAGGAAACTGGAATACTAAACCAACTTTTTTTCTAATTTCTTTTAAAGACTTGCTAGAAGTGTTAGAAGTTATAGTCTTATCATCAATATTAACTGCTCCACTACTTGGCAATAATAAGCCATCAAAATGCTGCATTAAGGTAGATTTACCACTTCCCGTATGACCAGCAATTGCAACAAATGAGCCACTTTTTATTTTAAAAGATATATCAGCTAATCCTTGAGTCTGAAATGGAGTTTCTGGCGCATAAATATAATCTACATTTTTGAATTCAATTGACACAAATAGTTCACCAACTTTTCCTCAGTATTGACTTCTTGCGGGATACCTATTCCTTCATTTATTAGCTTATTTTTTATTTTATAAAATAAAGGAAGATCTAACCCCGCGCTTCTAATAAGAGAATCATCTTTAAATATATCTCCAGGCGAACCGCTAGCCAGCAAGCTGCCTTTATTTAAAACTAAAATCTGGTCTGCGTGCACCGCTTCATTAATATCATGCGTAATTGAAAATATTGTTAGCTCATTTTCTTTTTGTAATTTTTTTATAAGCCTAAGAATTTTTGACTTTCCTGCTGGGTCAAGCATACTCGTTGATTCATCTAGAATTATCAATTTCGGACCAATTGCTAAAATTCCTGCAATAGCAACTCTTTGCTTTTGACCACCAGAAAGATATTGGGGTTCACTTTCTTGAAAAGCTATCATTTCTACTTGATTAAGTACATCCTGAACAATGCTTTTCATTTTGGTACGAGGGACTTGACGGTTCTCTAAACCAAAAGCTACATCATCTTCAACCGTAGCTCCCACAAACTGATTATCAGGATTTTGAAATACAATTCCCACACGATCTCTAATATCCCACATAGTTTTTTCAGTTAGAGTTATACCATCGATATTGATCAAAGTATTAGGATTATCATCTGGTAAAAGAATACCATTCAATAAACGAGCAATAGTTGATTTTCCACTTCCGTTATGACCAACCAAAGTGGTCCAAGTACCTTTAGGAATTGAAAAACTAACATCTTTTACTGCAGGTTCCTCACTGTCTTTATAAGTAAAAGAAAGATGCTCGACGGTTACTATATTGTCTTTCATAAATATCACTTTCTCTTTTTCAAATATGTCATTGTATCAATTATAAAAAAAGAGCAAAAAAAAATCATCCACAAAGAGGGATGATTTAACATCTAAGCTAGACTAGGCAAAAGCCACCATCATCACGCTTATTCTCGCTTTTGTGAAAGATTTATAAAATAATATTATATTTTGCGCAATTAAACTAATTCAATGATTACCATTGGAGCAGCATCACCCTTACGTGGGTTAGCTAACTTGTACATTCTAGTGTAACCACCATTACGGTCTTTGTAACGAGGTGCAATGTCACTGAAAAGTTTTTGAAGTGCTGATTTTACAACAACTGCATCTTTTTCTTCATGAATATCAGCAATTTCATTACGAACAAAAGCAGCAGCCTTTCTTCTAGCACTTAAATCACCGCGTTTACCCAAAGTAATCATCTTTTCGGTAGTTTTACGGATTTCTTTAGCACGGGTTTCAGTAGTAACAATGCGTTCGTTCATGATCAATTGGGTAGTCATTTCTCTAAGCATTGCTTTTCTATGTGCACTATCGCGACCTAATTTACGGTATGCCATGAGTTTTCCCTCCTTATTTTTCCAACTTAGTCATCTTGACGAAGTGATAGACCAAGTTCGGCAAGTTTATTCTTTACTTCTTCTAATGACTTACGTCCTAAGTTACGTACGCGCATCATATCTGCTTCAGATTTATCAGTTAATTCTTGAACAGTATTAATTCCTGCACGTTTCAAGCAGTTATATGAACGAACAGATAAGTCAAGCTCTTCGATCGTCATCTCAAGCTTTTTCTCATTCTTATCGTCCTCTTTTTCTACCATTACATCATCAAACTGCGCATCCATATCAGTAGACATAAATACTTTGAAGTGTTCTACAAGAATCTTCGCAGCGAAACTAAGGGCATCATTAGGTGTGATTGAACCATCAGTCCAAATTTCTAAAGTTAATTTGTCATAATCGTCTCTTTTACCAACACGAGCACTTTCAACTTGGTAGTTAACTTTTTTGATTGGTGAAAAGAGTGAATCAACGGGGATGACGCCAATAGGCATGTCATCAGTCTTGTTTTCACTTGCGGGAACATAACCACGACCATTCTTGATCGCAACGTTCATATGCAAATGGCCACCATCAGCAATACTACAAATATATTGATCTGGATTTAAGACCTCAATATCAGAGTCGACCTTTAAGTCAGCAGCAGTTACGATTGCTGGACCAGTTACATCGATTTCGGCAATTTTTTCTTCATCTGAGAGTGACTTTAACTCTAGTTTCTTCAAATTAAGAATAATTTTTGTGACGTCTTCTCTAACGCCAGGAATTGTTGAAAATTCATGTAACACACCATCAATCTGAATATAAGAAAGTGCCGTACCTGGAATAGAAGTAAGTAAAACTCGACGGAGTGAGTTACCTAAAGTAGTCCCGAAACCGCGTTCCAGTGGTTCGACAACAAACTTACCGTATGCCTCCTCTTGGTCTACTACGGTAATATTTGGTTTTTCAAATTCAATCATTACTGGGCCCCTTTCAAAACGTAATGTCCTGCACGCAGGAATAAACTAGACACGACGACGTTTTGGTGGTCTGGAACCGTTGTGCGGCACTGGAGTAACGTCGCGAATAGCAGTGATTTCAAGACCTGCAGCTTGAAGTGCTCTAATAGCAGCTTCACGACCTGCACCTGGTCCTTTAACTGAAACTTCAACATGCTTCATGCCTTGATCCATTGCAGACTTTGCAGCTGCTTCTGCGGCCATTTGAGCAGCAAATGGTGTAGACTTACGACTACCCTTGAAACCTAAAGCACCAGCGGAAGACCATGCGACTGCGTTACCTTGTACATCAGTAATCATGACCAAGGTATTGTTAAACGTAGAATGAATATGAGCAACGCCGCTTTCAACATGCTTCTTTACACGGCGTTTACGTGCTGTTTTCTTTGCAGCCATTAACTTAACCTCCTATTTAATAAATTATTTTCTCTTTGAACCCTTACGAGTACGAGCATTATTCTTGGTATTTTGTCCACGAACTGGCAATCCACGACGGTGACGAATACCACGGTATGAACCAATTTCAACTAAACGCTTAATGTTAAGACTAACTTCACGACGAAGGTCACCTTCAACACGGTACTTATCTACTTCGCTACGTAATTTTTCTTGATCTTCTGGGGTCAAGTCATTAGTACGAATATCTTCAGAAATACCAGCATCTTTACAAATCTTCTTTGCAGTTGATTCACCAATACCATAGATATAAGTTAATGCGACTACAACTCTTTTATTTCTGGGTAAGTCAACACCAGCAATACGTGCCATTAAATTGCACCTCCTAATAAAAATATATAACTATTAACCTTGACGTTGTTTGTGCTTAGGGTTTGCAGAGCAAATCACCATAACACGACCATGTCTTTTGATAATCTTGCAATGTTCACACATTGGTTTAACAGATGGTCTAACTTTCATGTTTGCCTCCGTAATTACTTAATAAAACGATACGTAATCCTACCCTTGGTTAAATCATATGGTGATAATTCAACTGTTACTCTATCACCAGGTAAAATTCTAATGTAGTGCATTCTAATTTTACCAGAAACGTGAGCTAAAATTGTTGCACCATTTTCTAATTCAACTTTAAACATAGCATTAGGTAAGGTATCAACTACCTTACCTTCAACTTCGATGACATCTTCTTTTGCCAAAATTGTTCCTCCACATGAACAAATAGTCACACTTAGGCATTATAACACGGAATGTAAAAAAAACAATAAGAGACTAATCTTTACTTAAGATTTTGTCAATGTCTTCAAATACTTTTTCCGGAGTTTGTTCACCGTTAACAGTTGAAAGAATTCCTTTTTCTTCATAGAAATCACGAAGAGGAGTATTCATCTTCTTGTTAACTTCTAAGCGATTTTTAACAACTTCTGGCTTGTCATCCTCGCGTTGGAAAAATTCATGTCCTCCGCAACGATCACAAGTACCTTCTACTTTAGTTGGATTTGAAATCTTGTTGTAAGTTGCACCACAATTTTTACAAATGTAGCGTGCTGATAAGCGCTTGATTAAAACATCTTCATCAACATCAATTGCAATTACATTAGTTAACGGCTTTTCTAACCGTTTAGTTATACCTTCAAGAAGTTCAGCTTGAACAGTGGTTCTTGGAAATCCATCTAAGATGAATCCATTCTTAGTGTCAGGTTGCTTAAGACGTTCTTCAACTAACTTAGCAGTAACTTCGTCTGGCACTAAATCGCCTTTATCAATATAACTTTTAGCTTCTAAACCAACTGGAGTTTTATTAGCCATAGCTTCTCTGAACATATCACCTGTAGAAATATGTGCTAAGTGATATTTATCTACAATGCTTTCAGAAGCTGTTCCTTTGCCTGCACCAGGCAATCCTAAAAGAATTAAATTAATCATTTTTATCCTTACTATCTAATAAATCCAACGTATTCGCGCTTCATTAGTAGTCCATCAACTTGACGGGCTAACTCTAAAACAACACCAATAACGATTAAAAGACTTGTTCCGCCAAGTCCAATTGAACTTGGTAAACCAAAAATATTTGTAGCAAGCTGCGGCAGCAAGGCAACAAGTCCTAAAAATACCGCACCTACTGTTGATAATCTAATTAAAATTTTAGATACATACTTTTGTGTATCTTTTCCTGGCCAAACGCTAGGAATGTAGGCTCCTTGCTTTTGCAAGTTCTCAGCCAACTTTTCTGGATTTACTTGAACAAAGGCATAGAAGAAAGTGAACAAAATAATCAAAAGTGTATAAATTAATGCACCTGGTGTAGTTTGTAAACTAAATATTTGATTACAAATCTTAAACCATTGTTCATTTCCATGAGATCTTTGAAAAGCCATCAAAATTGTAGCTGGTGTAATAATAAAGGAACTGGCAAAAATAACTGGAATAACTCCAGAGACGTTAACCTTTAAAGGTAGGAAACTTTCGGAGCCACTTGTTGCTGCCCTACGAGTATACTGGATAGGTACTCGCAAATCAGCCTGTTGAAACCATGTAACAAATTGAGTTACTAGTAAAATGGCAATAATGATCGCGATGAAGAACAAAATCCCCTGCCAACGATCGCTAGCACTATTATTAATAATGAAATCTTTAAATAGTTGATAAATTCCATTAGGAAGACGGGCAATAATACCTGCAAAAATAATTACAGATACACCATTTCCTAAACCTTTATCAGTAATTTCATCACCCAGCCAGGTCAAAAGCATAGTCCCAGCCGTCATAATAATGGCAATCTCAATATAGGTTTGAGGAGTTTGCGTTTTAACTAAACCCATTTCGGTTAAAACGTTAAAGCCAAGAGTAATTCCAAGACTTTGAACAAAAGCAACTACTAAAGTAAGATAGCGTGTTACTTGGTTTGTCTTTCGTCTTCCAACTTCTCCTTGCTTTCCCCACTCAACTAACTTAGGAACAATATCCATTTGGAGTAATTGAATAACAATTTGAGCAGTAATATAAGGTGAAACACCTAGAGAAAAGATTGAATATGTATCTAATCCACCACCACTGACTGTATCCAACATTGGGACTAAACCAGTTTGTGCAACCCGTGTAATAGCTTTTGCATTAACTCCCGGAACTGTTATATTAGCTCCGATTCGATAAAGCAACAGGATAAAGAGTGTAAAAAAGATTTTAGATCTAATATCTTTATCCTTAAAGGCGTTCTTCAAGGTCGAGAACATTAGATCACCTCAACAGTTCCGCCAGCAGCTTCAACAGCTTTTTTAGCAGCTTCTGAGGCTTTATTAACTTTTACAGTCAACTTAACCTTTAATTCACCGTTAGCTAACAACTTAACTCCTGCAAGTTCTTTTTTAACTAAACCTGATGATTTTAATGTATCGATAGTTACTTCGCTACCATCATCAAATCTATTTAAATCATTTAAATTAATAATAGCGTATTCTTTGCGGTTAACGTTCTTGAAACCACGCTTAGGCATTCTTCTGAATAATGGCATTTGACCACCTTCGAAACCTAAACGTGTTTTACCGCCAGTACGAGCTAATTGACCCTTTTGACCACGACCAGCAGTTTTACCGTAACCACTAGAAGTACCACGACCAACACGCTTTCTGTTGCGACGTGAACCTTCATTTGGTTTTAATTCATTAAGCTTCATTAATTGGCACCTCCTTGGATTCTAATTACTTATTAACCTCTTCAACTGAGATCAGGTGAGCAATCTTCAATAAAGCGCCACGAGTTGCAGCGTTGTCTGGAAGAACAACAGTGCTATTTACCTTACCAAGACCAAGAGCTTTAACAATCTTTCTTTGTTTTGGAAGACGGTGTGCGACGCTTTTAATTAAGGTAACTTTTAAATCCATTATTTAATCTCCTTAATCTTCTAAGCTTTTTGCTGACTCACGAAGTTTCAAAACGTCTTCACGAGTCTTTAACTTACTCAAACCGTCCATAGTAGCACGGATAACATTGATTGGTGTATTTGAACCAAGTGATTTAGAAGTAACATCTGAAATACCAGCTAAATCCATGATAATGCGAACAGCACCACCAGCAGCAACACCAGAACCAGCTTCAGCAGGTTTCAACATAATGTTACCAGAACCGTAATGGCCCATAACTTCATGTGGAATAGTAGTACCAACAGTAGGTACCTTAATCATTCTCTTTTTACCAGCTTCAACAGCCTTGCGGATAGCTTCTGGGACTTCTTGAGCCTTACCAGTACCAAAACCTACATGACCTTTTCTATCGCCGACGATTACAACAGCAGCAAATCTCATGCGACGACCACCCTTAACAACCTTGGTGATCCGGTTAATTGCTACTAATTGATCTTCAATATCGTCTTTTTTACGATCTTTACGAGAATCTCTACGAGAATCGTTGCGGTTTGCCATTAGTTAATTCTCCTTTCCTAGAATTCTAATCCGTTTTCACGTGCTGCATCAGCAAGAGCTTGTACACGGCCGTGGTATAAGTAACCACTTCTATCAAATACAACACTCTTAATGTTCTTCTTAGCAGCAGTTTCAGCTAAAGCTTTACCTACTTCAGCAGCTTGTTCCATCTTAGAACCTTCAGCTGAAATATTTTTATCATTTGTTGAGGCACTTGCAAGCGTTACACCCTCTACATCATCAATTAATTGAGCGTAGATGTTTTTGTTTGAACGGAAAACACTTAAGCGTGGGCGCTCAGCAGTACCAGAAATCTTTCCACGAATACGTTTATGACGCTTTAAGCGTAATTTGTTTTTATCTGGTTTAGAAATCACAATTTCACCTCAAAAATTTTCTATTTATTATTTACCAGTCTTACCTTCCTTGCGACGTACATATTCGTCTTCGTAACGAATACCTTTACCCTTGTAAGGTTCTGGTGGACGAACATCACGAATTTCTGCCGCAAATTGACCTACAACTTGTTTTGAAATACCTTCAATTTCAATTGAAGTTGCTGATGGAGTTTTAACTGTAACACCTTCTGGTGCTTCAAATACAACTGGGTGAGAGTAACCAACATTTAAAGTTAATTTCTTACCTTGTGCAACTGCACGGTATCCAACACCAACTAAAGTTAACTTCTTAACATATCCATCAGTTACACCTTCAATCATGGAAGCAAGATTTGCTCTTTCAGTACCATGAAGAGCTTTATCAGCTTCATTTGAACGACTAAAATGAATTTCTCCATCTTTTTGTTCAAAGGTAATGCGTGGATCAAAGTATCTAGTAAGTTCACCTTTTGGTCCCTTAACAGTGATGTCGTCACCATTTTTGGTAACTGTGACCTTTTCAGGAACCTCGATGACCTTTAAACCAATTCGGCTCATTAATAGTTCTCCTTTCTGTCAAAATTACCAAACGTAAGCAATAACTTCGCCGCCGACGTTCTTTTCTCTAGCTTCTTTATCAGTAATCACACCTGCAGAAGTAGAAATGATAGCAATACCAAGACCATTAAGAACTTTTGGTAAGTTTTCTGCACTTACGTAGTTTCTTAAACCAGGCTTAGAAATACGCTTTAAACCTGAAATAACACGTTCATTATTAGGACCGTATTTCAAGAAGATCTTGATCATACCTTGTTTGTTGTCATCTTCAACTTGGTAATCGCGAATAAAGCCTTCGTTCTTTAAGATTTCACTAAGTGATTTCTTCATTGATGATGCAGGAATCTCAACAGAACTGTGTTTTGCCATGTTAGCATTTCTAATTCTAGTCAAGTAATCTGCAATTGGATCTGTCATGACCATTTAATTTGCCTCCTTTACCGTTAATTACCAACTTGCCTTTTTAACACCAGGAATTTGACCCTTGTGTGCTAAGTCTTTTAAGCAAATACGGCATAATTTGAACTTGCGGTAAACAGAGTGTGGACGGCCACATCTCTCGCAACGAGTGTATTCACGAGATGAAAACTTAGCAGGACGATGATTTCTGACGATTTGTGATGTTTTAGCCATTAATGTCCTCCAAATTATTTAGCAAAAGGCATACCAAACTCAGTAAGAAGTTCACGAGCTTCTTCATCTGTATTGGCAGTAGTTACAATAACAACGTCCAAACCTCTAACACGGTTTACCTTGTCGTAGTCGATTTCTGGGAAAATCAATTGTTCTTTGATACCTAAAGTGTAGTTACCACGACCATCAAATGATCTAGAACTGATTCCGCGGAAGTCACGAACTCGAGGAAGAGAAACGTTGATTAATTTGTACAAGAAATCGTACATTCTATCGCCTCTAAGGGTAACCTTAGCACCAATAGACATACCTTCACGTAAACGGAAGTTTGCTATTGATTTCTTAGCTTTAGTAATCAAAGGCTTTTGACCTGAGATTAAAGTCAATTCTTCTACAGCTTCATCAAGATTCTTTGCATTAGAAACTGCATCACCGACACCCATGTTTAAAACGATTTTATCAATTTTAGGAATTTCCATAACTGAATCGTAATTAAACTTTTTGTTCATAGCTGGTGCGATTTCATTTGAATATTTTTCTACTAAACTGTTTGCCATGTGCGTCCTCCCTCCTATTTGTTGTTATCTTCTTTTTTAGCAATAACTTTTACATTTGATGCATGGATAGAACCTTCTTTTTCTACCACACCACCATTAGCGTTGGCTTGTGAAGGTTTCTCATGCTTTTTGATCTTATTAACACCTTTGACAACAATACGGTTAGTCTTGGCGTTGACTGAAAGTACAGTGCCTTCTTTGCCTTTATCTTTACCGGCAATAACTTTTACTTTGTCACCTGTTTTAACAAACATCAGTGCACCTCCCTAAAAAATTATAAGACTTCAGGAGCAAGAGATACGATCTTCATGAAATCGTGCTCACGCAGTTCACGGGCTACAGGCCCAAAAATACGAGTTCCACGAGGACTCTTATCAGCATTAATTACAACTGCTGCATTTTCGTCGAACTTGATGTATGAACCATCTTCACGGCGTGCACCTGATTTTGTTCTAACAATAACTGCTTTAACAACATCACCTTTTTTGACAACGCCACCTGGTGTTGCTTGTTTAACAGCAGCAACTACGATATCACCAATATTACCGGTCTTACGCTTAGAACCACCTAAAACCTTGATAACTAGGAGTTCTCTTGCACCGGAGTTGTCAGCAACCTTTAAACGGCTTTCGTGTTGGATCACTAGTTTATCCTCCCCTCAATAAAATCCGCGTAATTAAATTGACTTCTTAACAATCTTAGTTAGACGGTAACGCTTCGCATGTGATAATGGACGGGTTTCCATGATACGAACAGTATCGCCAATCTTAGCTTCGTTGTTTTCATCGTGAGCGTAATACTTCTTTGAGTATTTAATACGCTTCTTATAAACAGGGTGGTTCTTGTAGGTATCTACAACAACTGTAATAGTCTTATCCATCTTGTCAGAAACAACTCGACCTTGGTATACGTGACGATTATTTCTTTCGTTAGTTTCGCTCAAGTTAATAACTCCCTTCCGTTAACTAATTCTTGCTCAATTCTTTTTCGCTAAGAATTGTCTTAATTCTAGCAATGTTCTTGCGGACTTGTCTCAAGCGAGCGGTGTTCTCTAATTGACCCGTTGCTTGTTGGAAACGCAAATTAAAAAGTTCTTCTTTATATTGCTTTTCCTTTTCTAACATTTGATCAGTGGTTAATGCTCTGATATCTTTAGCCTTCATTAGATTCGCCACCTACTTCCGAACTCTTCTTAACAAACTTAGTCTTAATTGGAAGCTTGTTTGAAGCAAGTCTTAAAGCTTCACGAGCAACGTCTTCTGAAACGCCACCGATTTCAAACATAATCTTGCCTCTTTTAACAACAGCTACCCAACCAGCTGGTGCACCTTTACCGGAACCCATACGAACACCAACACCTTTTGCAGTGTAGGATTTTTGTGGGAAGATTCTAATCCAAACACGTCCGCCACGCTTCATGAAACGAGTCATAGCAATACGAGCGGCTTCGATTTGTCTATTAGTAATCCAGTGAGATTCAACAGCTTCTAAACCATATTCACCAAATGCAATGGTCTTTCCGCCTTTAGCTTCACCACGCATTTTACCGCGGAATTCACGACGGTGCTTTACACGCTTAGGTACTAACACTATTAGTTTCCTCCCTTCGCTTTCTTAGAAGGTTTGTTTTTACGTTGTGGTAAAATTTCACCACGATTGATCCAAACCTTAACACCAATTTGACCATAAGTAGTTGCAGCTTCTACCCAAGCATAATCAATATCTGCTCTTAAAGTATGAAGTGGAACACTACCTTCAGTATGCCATTCTCTTCTTGCCATATCAGCACCATTCAAACGACCAGCAGTTTGAACTTTGATACCCTTAGCACCAGAACGCATAGATCTTTGAGTTGCTTGACGAGTTGCACGTCTAAATGCAATTCTTGCTTCAAGTTGACGAGCAATACCTTCGCCTACTAATTTAGCATCTAAATCAGGCTTCTTAATTTCAACAATATTAATGTGAACGTTCTTTTTTGTTAAAGCACTAAGTTGTTTTCTTAAAGCTTCAACTTCTTTACCACCTTTACCGATAACCATACCAGGTTTTGCAGTGTGGATAGAAATGTTAATTCTGTTTGCAGCACGTTCAATTTCCACAGTGGAAACAGATGCATCAGCTAACTTTTCAGAGATGAACTTTCTAATACGTAAATCTTCATTTAAAGTGTCAGCGTAGTTTTTGTCTGCATACCACTTTGCTTCCCAATCACGGTTAACACCGAGACGGAAACCATTTGGGTTAATCTTTTGACCCATTAAATTTACCTCCCTTAATCGTTCTTCTCAGATACTACAACTACTACGTGGCTTGTTCTCTTGTTAATTGGAGAAGCCATACCCTTAGCACGTGGACGAAATCTCTTTAAAGTTGCACCTTCGTTAACGTATGCTTCTGATACGTAAAGATTTGCACTTTCAAGATCGTAGTTGTGTTCAGCATTTGCAATAGCTGACTTCAACACTTTTTCAACGATTGGGGAAGCAGCTCTTGGCGTAAATTGTAAAATTGCGAGAGCTTCAGCAACACTCTTTCCACGAATAAGGTCTACTACCAAACGGGCTTTTCTAGGAGCGATGCGAACTGTTCTTGCTTCAGCTTTAGCTGAACTAATTTGTTCTGCCATTTAGATGTCTCTCCTTCCTATTATTTACCTACTGTAGTAGTGGCCTTATCAGCGACCTTGTGACCGCGGAAAGTTCTAGTAGGTACGAATTCACCTAACTTATGACCAACCATATCTTCAGTAATGTATACTGGCACATGTTTTCTTCCATCGTAAACAGCTATTGTGAAACCAACAAAGGAAGGGAAAATAGTTGAACGACGAGACCATGTTTTAATTACTTGCTTCTTTTCGGAACCTTCTTGGGCTTCGATCTTCTTTAAAAGGCTTGCATCAGCAAAAGGACCTTTTTTAATACTACGGCTCATTAATTAACCTCCTTCGTTTAATTACTTGTTACCTTTACGGTGACGAATAATAAGTTTTTCACTTCTAGCCTTAGAGTTTCTAGTCTTAATACCACGAGACTTCTTACCCCATGGAGTCATAGGTTGTGGGCGACCAACTGGAGCCTTACCTTCACCACCACCATGTGGGTGATCGTTAGGGTTCATTACGGAACCACGAGATTGTGGACGCTTGCCCAACCAACGCTTACGACCAGCTTTACCTAATTGAATTAATGAGTGTTGTTCATTACCAACTGAACCGATAGTAGCACGGCAAGTTGATAAGATTTTACGAACTTCGCCACTTTGAAGTCTAACTAAAGTGTACTTACCATCATTACCAAGAACTTGTGCAACAGTACCTGCACTTCTTACTAATTGACCACCTTTACCAGGCTTCAATTCAATATTGTGAATTTCAGTACCAGCTGGAATAGCAGATAATGGCAATGCATTACCAGGCTTAATATCAGCATTTGGACCAGATTCAACAACAGTACCAACTTTTAGACCTTTAGGTGCTAAGATGTAAGCTTTAATACCGTCAGTGTAGTGAAGAAGAGCGATGTTAGCAGTTCTGTTTGGATCATATTCAATAGCCTTAACAACTGCTTTTACATCATCCTTATTACGCTTGAAGTCAATGATACGGTATTTTTGTTTGTGACCACCACCACGGTGTCTAACAGTAATATGACCGTATGAGTTACGACCAGCAGTATGACTTTGAGATTCAAGTAAAGTCTTTTCAGGCTTTTTCTTGGTAATTTCAGCAAAGTCGGAAGAAGTCATATTACGTCTGCCGTTTGTAGTTGGCTTATATTTGATAATTGCCAATTGACTGACCTCCTATTTACTAATTTTCTTTATTATCATTGAAGATCTTAATATCATTAGAATCTTCAGTTAAAGTAACGATTGCTTTTCTACGACGAGCAGTCTTACCAGTGTAACGACCAACTCTCTTTTCTTTACCGCGAACGTTCATAATGTTAACATTCTTAACTTTTACATCAAAAATTTCTTCAACAGCATTACGAACTTGAGTCTTGGTAGCTGATACAAGCACATCAAAAGTATACTTCTTATCATCCATTAAATTCATGGATTTTTCGGTAACTACAGGCCGTAAGATGATATCACGTGCATCCATTATGCCAAAACCTCCTCAATTCTCTTAATAGCGTCTTGAGTTAATACAAGTTTTTGGTAGTCAACCGCATCAACAACATTTAAGCCATTAACAGGTACAACTTTCACTTTTGGAAGGTTTTTACCTGATAATTGAACATTCTTATCATCAGACACAACTAAAACCTTACCAGAAACATTAGCATTATCTAAGATAGCCTTTAATTCTTTAGTCTTAGGTGCTTCTAAAGTTAATTGATCAAGAATGATTAAATCTTTGTCAGCAACTTTTTGGGAAAGAACTGACTTCATAGCTAAACGACGTGCTTTACGAGGCATGTCCATCTTGTATGAACGAGGAGTTGGACCAAATACAGTACCACCACCACGCCATTGTG
Source organism: Lactobacillus paragasseri (assembly GCF_003584685.1). NCBI lineage: Bacteria > Bacillati > Bacillota > Bacilli > Lactobacillales > Lactobacillaceae > Lactobacillus > Lactobacillus paragasseri. Next base: position 337,206 of record NZ_AP018549.1, on the reverse strand, counting down.
GAGCTCTAATAGAACCTTGACGAGCACGACCAGTACCTTTTTGTCTCCAAGGTTTCTTACCACCGCCACGAACAGCTGATCTGTTCTTTACAGCAGAAGTGCCTTGACGCTTACCAGCTCTTTGTCTAATGATTGCATCGAAAACAACACTTTCATTAGGTTCAATACCGAAGATTTCTTCATTTAAATCTACATTACCTGCAGACTTACCTTTTTGATCGATAATTTCTAAATTAGCCATTATAGTCCTCCTTCCTATTTAGCAGCTTTAGCAGCAGATTTTACAAAAATTAATGAGTTCTTTGCACCTGGAACATTACCCTTGATTAAAAGTACGTTCTTTTCAGGCACAACTTTTTCAATTACTAAGTTTTGTACGGTAACTTTCTTGCCACCCATGTGACCAGGTAACTTCTTACCCTTAGGTACACGGTTAATGATTGAACCCATTGAACCTGGGATTCTGTGGTATCTAGAACCGTGGGTTTCTGGACCTCTTGATTGGCCCCAACGCTTGATGTTACCTTGAGTACCATGACCTCTTGTAGTTCCAGTAACGTCAACTACGTCACCTTCACTAAATGAGTCCACCGTGATTTCTGAGCCGACTTCGTAATCCTTAAGCTCGACATCGCGGATTTCCCGAATGAAGCGCTTAGGTGAAGTCTTTGCTTTTGCAGCATGACCTTTGGCAGGTTTGTTGCTCAATACTTCACGCATGTCTTGGTAACCTACTTGAACTGCTTCGTAACCGTCTGATTCGTTAGTTTTAACTTGTAAAACAACGTTAGGGGTTGCTTCAATAACAGTTACAGGAACCAAAATACCGTTTTTAGTGAAGATTTGAGTCATACCGACCTTTCTTCCTAAGATTCCTTTGGTCATGATTACACCTCCATATATGTTTTAAATTATAATTTAATCTCGATATCAACGCCGCTTGGTAAATCAAGCTTCATTAATGAATCAACAGTCTTAGGTGTTGGATTCAAAATATCAATTAAACGCTTATGTGTACGGATTTCAAATTGTTCACGTGAATCTTTGTTCTTGTGTGGTGAACGTAAAACAGTGAATAAAGTTCTTTCCGTAGGTAGTGGAACAGGACCAGAAATTTGTGCTCCAGTTCTTTCAGCGGTAGCTACAATTTTAGCAGCTGATTCATCGAGAATACCATGTTCGTATGACTTTAATCTAATACGAATTTGTTGACTTGCCATCTAATAACCTCCTTCGTCTTCTTTAAAAGATGACTAGCTCGGCAAAAATTACCGACTCACCTCTGTGGCAATGCAGCCTGGTGTGCCGCAACCTTTTGCGTCAAAGCATTGCTTTTTGTGCGCGGGGTATACCCCTCCAATATTTTCGCACGTTTACTATTGTACTTTGTCTTTCCTTAAATATCAAGCTTTCTCAGCATTTATTTTATTTTTTTATACAAAAAAAGAGATATCAAATGATATCTCTTTTTCAAACTCTCTATTTATAAATTATTCAGCGTCTTCTCCACCACGTTTTTTGATGATTTCAGCTTGAATAGATTTAGGAGTTGGTGAGTAGTGGTCAAATACCATTGTAAACGTACCACGACCTTGAGTTGATGAACGCAAAGTAGTTGCGTAACCAAACATTTCTGAAAGTGGAACAAATGAGTTGATTACTTTAGCACCTGCTCTGTCTTCCATACCTTCCATAGAACCACGACGTGCTGTAATTGATCCCATTACATCACCTAAGTATTCTTCTGGAGTGGTTACTTGAACTTTCATGATAGGTTCAAGAATAACGGCGCCAGCCTTAGCAGCAGCATTTCTCAAAGCAAGAGAAGCAGCAACCTTGAAAGCAGCTTCTGATGAGTCGACTTCGTGGTAACTACCATCGTACAACTTAGCCTTAACATCAATTAATGGGTAACCTGCAAGAACACCATTCTTCATAGCTTCTTGTAAACCTTGGTCAACTGAAGGAATAAATTCACGAGGAACAACACCACCGACGATAGCGTCTTCGAATTCGTAACCCTTTCCTTCTTCGTTTGGAGTAAAGTCGATCCAAACATCACCATATTGACCTTTACCACCAGATTGACGAACGAACTTACCTTGTGCTTTAGCTTCCTTAGTAAAGGTTTCACGGTAAGCAACTTGAGGTTCACCAATAGTTGCTTCAACGTTAAATTCACGCTTCATACGTTCAACCATGATGTCTAAGTGTAATTCACCCATACCTGAAATCAAAGTTTGACCAGTTTCTGGGTTGGTTTCAGCACGGAAAGTTGGGTCTTCTTCAGTAAGCTTTTGTAAAGCAACATCCATCTTATCACGGTCAGCTTTTGACTTAGGTTCAACAGATACTTGAATAACTGGATCTGGAACTTGTAAACTTTCCAAAATAAGTGGGTGATCTGGATCAGTTAAAGAATCACCAGTAGTAGTGTTCTTCAAACCAATAGCACCAGCAATATCACCTGAGAATACTTCAGGAATTTCAGTTCTTGAGTTAGCGTGCATTTGAAGTAAACGTCCAACACGTTCACGAGCATTCTTTGATGCATTCAATACGTAAGAACCAGATTGAAGTGAACCAGTGTAAACACGGATGAAAGTTAAACGACCAACAAATGGATCTGTTGCAATCTTAAATGCTAAAGCTGCAAATGGTTTCTTATCGTCAGCCATAAGTTCAACTTCGTCACCAGTCTTAGGATCATGAGCAACGTAAGGTTTTACGTCAAGTGGTGATGGTAGGTAATCAATAACACCATCAAGCATCATTTGAACACCCTTGTTCTTAAATGCTGAACCAGCATAAACTGGGAAGAATTCCAAGTTCAAAGTAGCTTTACGGATAGCTGCTTTTAATTCATCATTAGAAATTTCTTCACCGCCAAGGTACTTGTCCATAATGCCGTCATCAACATCAGCAACAGCTTCAATTAATTCGTTACGACGCTTTAAAGCCTCTTCCTTGTATTCATCAGGAACAGGAATAGTATCCCATTTTGAACCAAGCTTATCTTCATCGTAAACATCAGCTACCATATTGATTAAGTCAATAACACCTTCAAAGGTATCTGCTGAACCAATAGGCATTTGAACAGCATGTGCGTTTGCGTTTAAGCGTTCGTGCAATGACTTAACAGATTTATCAAAGTCAGCACCAATCTTATCCATCTTGTTAACGAAAACAATACGAGGAACGCCGTAAGTTTCAGCTTGACGCCAAACATTTTCAGTTTGTGGTTCAACACCAGCTTGAGCATCAAGAACAGTTACCGCACCATCAAGAACACGAAGGGAACGTTCTACTTCGATAGTAAAGTCAACGTGTCCTGGGGTATCAATGATGTTAATTCGGTAATCCTTCCATTGAGCAGTAGTAGCTGCGGAAGTAATAGTGATACCACGTTCCTTTTCTTCATCCATCCAGTCCATTTGTGAGTCACCTTCGTGAGTTTCACCAATTTTGTGGATCTTACCAGTGTAGTACAAAATACGTTCAGTAGTGGTAGTTTTACCGGCATCGATGTGAGCCATAATACCAATGTTACGTGTCTTATCCAAAGGGAATTCACGTTTGTTAGCCATAAGATTAATCTCCTTTTACAAACTAACGATTAGAAGCGGTAGTGAGCAAATGCACGGTTTGCTTCTGCCATTCTGTGGACGTCTTCACGTTTCTTAACTGCTGAACCAGTATTGTTAGCAGCATCCATAATTTCGTTTGCAAGACGTTCATCCATAGTATGTTCATTACGTAAACGAGCGTAAGAAACAAGCCATCTTAAGCCGAGAGTAGTTCTTCTTTCTGGGCGAACTTCAACTGGGATTTGGTAGTTAGAACCACCGATACGGCGAGCTTTAACTTCCAAAACTGGCATAACATTGTTCATTGCTTCTTCAAAAACTTCAACTGGTTCTTTACCAGTCTTATCTTGAATAATACCAAAAGCATCATAAAGAATTGAAGATGCCTTTGCTTTCTTACCATCAATCATTAAGTGGTTAATTAATTTAGTAACCAATTTAGAGTTGTAAACTGGATCTGCTAAAACATCTCTCTTAGCAACATTACCTTTTCTAGGCATTAGTAGTCCCTCCTATTTAACTGTTTTAACCTTTCTTAGCACCGTACTTAGAACGGCCTTGTTTTCTACCATCAACACCTGCAGTATCCAAAGCACCACGAATGATGTGGTAACGAACACCAGGAAGGTCCTTTACACGACCACCACGAATTAAAACAACGGAGTGTTCTTGCAAGTTATGACCAATACCAGGAATGTAAGCAGTAACTTCGATTAAGTTTGAAAGACGAACACGAGCATACTTACGTAAAGCTGAGTTAGGCTTCTTAGGTGTCATAGTACCTACACGAGTTGCAACACCACGCATTTGAGGTGCTGGATTATAGTTCATCTTTTTCTTCATGCTGTTGTAAGCATAGTTTAAAGCTGGTGAATCAGATTTAGTCGTCTTTGAGTGACGGCCTTTTCTAACCAATTGGTTAATTGTTGGCATTAAAATTTCCTCCTAAAATTGTTCACACATCCGGGAGTTTCTTTTTTGACCTCACGGATATCATGTTTTTAATAGCACAATGGCTAGTGTAACATGATTTTTTAATTCCGTAAACATTTTAAAAAAATTTTTTGATTTTGCGTATATAAATATTGGAGGTTAAAAGATGTCAAATTCATTTATTTATATACTTAATTTTATAATCGGTAGTATTATTGGTTCTCATTTACTAGTAATTGTTCAGCGCTTTGAGACAGAAGACTTTATAACCGATAAATCTCATTGTGATAACTGCCAAATCCCACTTACGCTTCTTAACCAAATACCTATTTTTTCTTTTCTAAGATATCAAGGAAAATGTTTCTTCTGTCACGCTTATATTCCTATTGAAACATTTTATTGCGAAATTTTAGGTGGATTAGCTTTTATGCCGTTAAATCCGCTTACTAATCAAATTTCATACTTTTTCATTATTTTTATTTTTTTAATTAGTATTTTTGATTATTTTGATCAATCTTTTCCAGTTCAAATCCTTATCCCACTTATAGCAGTAGTAGGATTTAAAATTTCCTACTTTATTTCTGATTACACTCCAATTGAATGGATGTTAATTTCTTTCGTTATATTAAGTTTTTTAATAATGAATTTGAAAAAGAAATTTGGTTATGGCGATACAATAATTTTTATTATTCTTATTTTTTACTATAACTTCTACATTGCTGAGTATCTTTTCCTATTGTCATCCATTTTTCTGATAATTACTCATTTAATTGCTCGGAACAAAAAACAATATCCTTTCATACCTTTTATATTTCTGAGTATTATTTTTTATAATTTCATATAAAAAAAGTCTATTCGCACAAAAGCGAATAGACTTTTTTAACACAAATGTTTAAGTTTTAAAAGGATAGTTAGTCAGCTGAGCCATCGTTCTTTTCTGCATCAGCTGCAGCTAATTTTTTTTCAATATCAGCTATAGAATAAACTGACTTTTTCTTTTCATCTTCAGGAATGTCAACCTTAGGTTCCATTTCGCGGTAAACAGGCATACCAGTACCAGCAGGAATAATCTTACCAATGATAACATTTTCCTTAAGACCAAGTAATGGATCGTTCTTTCCACGAATAGAAGCATCAGTAAGAACACGAGTAGTTTCCTGGAATGAAGCTGCAGACAAGAAACTGTTAGTTTCAAGAGCGGCCTTGGTAATACCAAGAATTACACTTTGTGCAGTTGCAGGAATACCACCAGAAATAATTACCTCACGGTTTCTTGCCTTAAATTCACCAATATCCATCAATTCACCTGGTAAGATATCAGTTTCACCTGGATCAAGAATACGAACCTTTTGAAGCATTTGACGTGCCATAACTTCAACGTGCTTATCGGCAATTTCTACACCCTGCATTCTATAAGCTTTTTGAATTTCGCTTAGAATGTATTTTTCAGTAGTCAATGCATCACGTACACGAATCAATTCCTTAGGATCAATAGAACCAAGAGTCAATTTATCTCCACGTACAACATGGTCACCTTCAGCAACTGCTACAGATGCAGTATATGGTACATCATAAGTACGAGTATCTGTTTGACCCTTTACTGTAATTTGACGAGTGTGTTCTGCTGGATCTTCTTCAATGGAAGTTATTTCACCAGTTACTTCAGAAATTGTAGCACGTCCTTTAGGATTACGAGCTTCAAACAATTCTTGAACACGAGGTAAACCTTGAGTAATATCTGCAGCACCGGCAACACCACCGTTGTGGAAGTTACGCATAGTCAACTGAGTACCAGGTTCACCGATAGATTGAGCAGCAACAGTACCTACTGCTTCACCAACTTCAACATCGTCACCAGTAGCAAGGTTCATACCATAACATTTCTTACATACACCATGTTGAGTGTTGCAAGTAAATACGGAACGAATAGTTACTTCAGTAACGCCAGCATCAACAATCTTATGAGCCATATCTTCATCCATTAAGACATCTGCTGGACAGATAACTTCATGAGTTTCTGGATCATAAACGCTCTTAGAAGTGTAGCGACCTACTAGACGATCAAATAATGGTTCAATCATTTCATCGCCTTCAGTAATTGCATGAACAGTCAAGCCACGATCAGTGCCACAATCTTCTTCACGAATGATAACGTCTTGAGCTACGTCTACCAAACGACGGGTTAAGTAACCTGAGTTGGCAGTCTTCAAAGCAGTATCCGTCATACCTTTACGAGCACCGTGAGTAGACATGAACATTTCCAAAACAGATAATCCTTCACGGAAGTTTGAGGTAACAGGAATTTCCATCATTCCTCCGTTAGGAGCGGCCATCAATCCACGCATACCAGCAAGTTGAGTAAAGTTAGAAATGTTACCACGAGCACCAGAATCCGCCATGATTGTAATTGGGTTTCTTGGGGCATGAATTTGAGCAATTTCGTTTTGAACAATATCTTTACAATTATTCCAAATACTAATTACTCGATCATGTCTTTCTTCATCAGTAATCAAACCACGACAATACTGCTTAGAAACTACATCAACTTTCTTACGAGCTTCTGCTACGATATCATCCTTATCAGTAATTGTAGGAATATCTTCGACACCAATAGTCAAACCAGAAGTAGTACATACGGTGTAACCTAATTCCTTCAAGTCATCCAAGAAATCAGAAGTTCTTTGAACTTTATAATCCTTGTAAATTTGAGCAATGGAATCTGATAAGAATCCTTTCTTAAATGCCTTTCCAAGCTTCATATTGTCAAGCTTTTCATGGATATCTTCACCTGGTTGTAAGAAGTATCTTTCATCCACAGGATGAGTAAGATTTTCTTGAGTAGGATCATTAATGTAGAAGAAATCCTTAGGAAAAATTTGGTTGAAGACTAACTTACCATAAGTAGTTACAAAAATTCCGTGTTCATATCCCTTCGGCCATGGCTTTTCAGGCATTGAATCAGCCGCTAAACCAATACGAGTGTGGTAGTGAATATCACCATTTGCATATGCAATAGCTGCTTCAGCTGGTGAATCAAAAATCATACCTTCGCCTTCACGACCACGTTCTGCTTGAGTTAGCCAGTAGTTACCTAAAACAATATCCTGAGAAGGAGTAACGATTGGCTTACCATCCTTAGGAGCCAAGATATGGTGAGCAGCAAGCATAAGCAAACGTGATTCTGCTACAGCTTCATCAGATAATGGAACGTGAATGGCCATCTGGTCACCATCAAAGTCGGCATTGTAAGCTTCACAAGCAAGTGGGTGAAGACGAATTGACTTACCTGGCACCAAAACTGGTTCAAATGCTTGAATACCTAGACGGTGAAGAGTAGGTGCACGGTTCAAAAGAACTGGTCTTTCCTTAATTACATCTTCTAAGATATCCCAGATATCGTCATCTTCACGATCAATCTTACGCTTAGCGTTCTTAATGTTAGATGCTAAACCACGTTTTACTAATTCATGCATCACAAATGGCTTAAATAACTCTAAAGCCATTGGTCGTGGAACACCACATTGATAAAACTTCAACTTTGGTGAAACATCGATAACTGAACGACCTGAGTAGTCAACACGCTTACCAAGCAAGTTTTGACGGAAACGTCCTTGCTTACCCTTTAACATGTGAGAAAGAGACTTAAGTGGACGGTTACCTGGTCCTACAACCGGACGACCACGTCTACCATTATCAATTAATGCATCAACAGCTTCTTGAAGCATACGTTTTTCATTTTGAACAATAATTCTAGGTGCATTTAAGTCTAATAATCTCTTCAAACGATTGTTACGGTTAATTACACGTCTATATAAATCATTCAAGTCAGAAGTTGCAAAACGACCACCATCAAGTTGAACCATTGGTCTTAAATCAGGTGGAATAACTGGAATACAATCCATAACCATCCATGAAGGCTTGTTGCCTGAATTCTTAAATGCATCTAAGATATCTAATCTTCTGATAGCACGAGTTCTCTTTTGACCAGTAGCAGTCTTTAATTCTTCTTTTAAGTCATGAACTTCTTTATCAATATCTACTTGCTCAAGAAGTTCCTTTACAGCTTCAGCACCCATCTTAGCTTCAAAACGGTTACCGAATTTTGCTTTCTTTTCACGATATTCAGCTTCTGTAAGAAGTTGCTTATCTTCAAGATCAGTATCACCTGCGTCAATTACAATGTAAGCAGCAAAATATATTACTTCTTCAAGTGCACGAGGTGAAATATCTAACACTAATCCCATACGAGATGGAATACCCTTGAAATACCAGATATGTGAAACTGGTGCAGCTAATTCAATGTGACCCATACGTTCTCTTCTAACTTTAGCAGAAGTAACTTCTACACCACATCGGTCACAAACAATACCGCGATAACGAATACCCTTGTACTTACCACAAGCACAAGACCAGTCCTTAGTTGGTCCGAAAATTCTTTCATCGAACAAACCATCTTTTTCTGGTTTCAAAGTACGATAGTTGATAGTTTCTGGCTTTTTAACTTCGCCATAAGACCAACTTCTGATCTTGTTTGGAGAAGCCAAACCAATTTGCATACTTTCAAACTTATTTACGTCGATCAAAAGTTTAACCTCCTATTACTTAGAAACCTTATCATCAGATGAAGTTGAAGAATCACTCTGATCTACAGGTTCGGCTGACTTATCATCTTTCTTTGCAGCTTCTTCGGCTAACTTCTTCTTTTCTTGTTGTTCAGCAAGCTTAGATAAAGTGTCAATGTTGAAGTGATCATTAGAATCATCATCCATGTCACGTAATTCAATTTCCTTGTGGTCCATATCTAAGACTTTAATATCCAAACCTAAGGATTGAAGTTCCTTAACAAGAACTCTAAATGATTCTGGAACACCTGGTTTTGGAATTCTTTCACCCTTGACAATAGCTTCATATGCCTTCACACGACCAACAACATCATCTGACTTGTAAGTCAAGATTTCTTGCAATGTGTATGCAGCACCGTAAGCTTCAAGAGCCCAAACTTCCATTTCACCAAAACGCTGACCACCAAATTGTGCTTTACCACCAAGTGGTTGTTGAGTAACAAGTGAGTAAGGCCCAATTGAACGTGCGTGGATCTTATCATCAACCATGTGAGTCAACTTCAAGTAGTACATAATACCTACTGAAACACGGTTGTGGAATGGTTCACCGGTACGGCCATCATAAAGAACAGTCTTACCGTCTTTACCAATACCAGCTTCACGAACCATGTTCCACATATCATCTTCAGAAGCACCATCAAATACTGGAGTAGCAACATGAATACCCAATTGCTTAGCTGCAATACCTAAATGTAATTCAAGAACCTGTCCAATGTTCATACGTGAAGGCACACCCATTGGGTTCAAACAAATGTCTACTGGACGACCATCTGGTAAGTATGGCATATCTTCTTCAGGACAAACTAAGGCAATAGTACCCTTGTTTCCGTGACGACCAGACATCTTGTCACCAACCTGAATTTTACGCTTTTGAACGATGTAGACACGAACCATCTTGTTTACACCAGGTGGTAATTCGTCTCCTGCTTCACGAGTGAAGACTTGTACGTTTTGAACAATACCGCCGCCACCATGTGGTACACGTAAGGAAGTATCGCGAACTTCACGAGCTTTTTCACCAAAGATAGCGTGAAGCAAACGTTCTTCAGCTGATAATTCAGTAACACCCTTTGGAGTAACTTTACCAACTAAGATATCACCGTCTTGAACTTCGGCACCAATACGTACAATACCTTCTTCATCGAGGTCTTTAAGTGCATCTTCACCAACGTTTGGAATTTCACGGGTGATTTCTTCAGGTCCAAGCTTAGTATCGCGAGCTTCTGATTCATAATCTTCAATATGGATAGATGTGTAGACATCATCTTTAACCATACGTTCAGAAATCATAACGGCATCTTCATAGTTGTACATGTTCCAAGTCAAGAAAGCAATAATTGGGTTTTGACCTAGAGCTAATTCGCCGTTTTCCATTGCTGGACCATCGGCAATAACTTCGTCAGCTACTACTCTTTCACCTTGCTTAACAGCTGGTGTTTGGTTGTAGTTCTTAGTTGCATTTGAACGACGGAATTTTTCAAGAACATACTTATCTAAAGTATCATCGTCTCTTCTAATTCTAATTTCGTTTGCATCAACGTATTCAACTACACCAGGTGCTTTAGCAACTAATGCATCCCCAGAGTCATGAGCTGCACGATATTCCATACCAGTACCAACAATTGGAGCGTGTGGATTAATCAATGGAACAGCCTGACGTTGGTGGTTAGCACCCATCAAGGCACGGTTAGAGTCATCGTTTTCAAGGAAAGGAATACATGCAGAAGTTACGGAAACTACTTGCTTAGGAATAACATCCATGTAGTCAATCTTATCAGGAGTAACTTCAAGGTTATCTTCCTTATGACGAGCTAAAACAATCTTATCCTTGAAAGAACCGTCTTCGTTTAATGGAGCGTTGGCACCAGCGATAATGTAATTATCTTCAACATCAGCAGTTAAGTAATCAATCTTGTCAGTAACCTTGTGAGTATCCCAAGAAACACGACGGTATGGTGTTTCAATAAAACCATACTTATTAACAATAGCGTAAGTTGCCAAAGAGTTAATTAAACCAATGTTAGGTCCTTCAGGAGTTTCAATAGGACATAAACGACCATAGTGAGTATAGTGCACGTCACGAACTTCGTACCCAGCACGATCACGAGATAAACCACCAGGCCCTAAGGCAGACATACGACGCTTGTGAGTTAACTCACCAAGTGGGTTGTTTTGGTCCATGAACTGTGACAATTGTGATGAACCAAAGAATTCCTTAACTGAAGCAACAACAGGACGAATGTTAATTAATTGTTGTGGTGTAACTGTAGAAATATCTTGAATTGACATTCTTTCGCGCACAACACGTTCCATTCTTGCTAAACCAATTCTAAATTGGTTTTGAAGTAATTCCCCTACACGACGAATACGACGGTTACCTAAGTGGTCGATATCATCAGTAGTTCCGATGTTATCTTGAAGGTTAAAGAAGTAATTAATTGATGCCAAAACATCAGCTGGAGTTAAGTGTTTAACGTCATCAGCAATATGACCGTTAGACATTAACTTAATTACACGTTCAGGATCAACTTTGGAATATACTTTAATTTCTTGAACTGTTACTGGATCAGGTAATACACCTTCCTTTGAAGGTTCATAAGTTACCATCTTAAAGTCATCACGATCTAAGTAAGGTGACAATTTATCAAGAATTTCATGAGTAACAACGTCACCCTTCTTAGCGATAATTTCACCAGTATCAGGATCAGCTAAAGTTTCAGCCAAAGTTTGTCTTAATAAACGATTCTTTAAAGAAAGTTTCTTATTGATCTTGTAGCGACCAACAGGAGCTAAATCGTATCTTCTTGGATCAAAGAATCTAGCATATAAAAGTGAACGAGATGAATCCGTAGTTTTAGGTTCACCTGGACGTAATCTTTCATAGATATCCTTTAAAGCTTCGGCAACACGAGAGTCAGCGGGATTTTTATGGATATCTTTTTCTAAAGTGAAACGAAGTGAATCACTTTCACCAAACATATCAGCAACTTCACTGTCAGAGCCAAATCCTAAAGCACGAATTAGAACTGTTAAAGGAAGCTTACGAGTACGGTCAATACGAACATAAGCTAAATCCTTAGCATCAGTTTCATATTCAAGCCATGCACCACGGTTAGGAATAACTGTAGCACCGAAAATTTGGCGACCATTTTTATCAAAATCTGAATGGTAGTAAACACCAGGAGATCTAACAAGCTGAGAAACAATAACTCTCTCAGCACCATTAATAACGAAAGTACCTGAATCGGTCATTAATGGGAATTCTCCGAAGAAGACATCTTGAGTCTTAATTTCTCCAGTTTCATGGTTGGTTAACTTTAAAGTTACATGAAGAGGAGCAGAATAATTAGCATCGTGATCACGTGCTTCTTCAAGAGTATATTTTGGCTTCAGAAGTTTGTAGTCAACAAACTCTAAAGAAAGTTTTCCTGAAAAGTCTGAAATCGGCATAATGTCGTCAAACATTTCACGAATACCTTCATTAAGAAACCACTTGTAAGATTGCGTTTGCACATCAGTCAAGTTAGGTAACTTCAATACTTCTTTAATTCGAGAGAAGCTACGTCTTGTCCGGTGACTACCGTAGTTCACAGCGTGTCCTAACAAAGAAAACATCCTTTCTTATATAAGAATCTAAATATTACATTTGTGTTACAAATTGCAAAAAGTCAAAATTTGGGTACAAAAAAACAAAAACAACGTAATAGTCGTTTTTGTTTTATCATCTCGCTGGACAATAGATCAGCGAAATCCTGAATTTCAGCCTTTTAAACGTTTTGTATTTTACACTTATATTACTAATTTGTCAAAAGGAACTAATTTTTAACTAAAGGCTTACTCTCATCAACAATTGTGAACTTTAATTTTCCCTGATGAGCGCCAACCTTAACTGTTTGCCCGGCTTTAACCTTTTCACTAATTAAATCTTCTGCAATCACGTCCTCAAGTTCATGTTGAATTGCACGACGTAAAGGACGAGCACCCATTTCTGGATCAAAACCGTCTTTAGCTAACACATCTAACGCTGCTGGAGAAATTTTTAGAGTAACTTCTTTCCGAGCTAATCGAGTGATCAAATGACTAGTCATTAAACTAACAATTTCACGCAATTGTTTCTTAGTTAAACTATCAAAGACAACTGTTTCGTCAATTCTATTTAAAAATTCTGGTCTAAAGAATTGCTTAACTGCTGCTGTAACCTTTTCTTGTTGAAGTTTATTTTTATCTTCATTATCAGCTGCAAAACCAACAGTTTTATCTTCTTGCAAGCTACGAGAACCAAGGTTAGAAGTCATAATAATGATTGTGTTTCTGAAATCAACTTTTCTTCCCTTAGAGTCAGTTAAGAAACCTTCATCTAAAACTTGCAACAATAAATTGAAAACATCCGGATGAGCTTTTTCTACTTCATCTAGCAGAATTACTGAATATGGATTACGTCTTACCCGTTCTGAAAGTTGTCCACCTTCTTCATAGCCTACATAACCAGGAGCAGAACCGATCAACTTGCTTGTAGCTACTTGATCCATATATTCAGACATATCAACTCGAATAATATTCCTTTCAGAGCCAAAGACTGCTGCTGCCAATGCTTTTGCTAATTCAGTCTTACCAACACCAGTAGGACCTAAGAACAAGAAGGAACCGATTGGACGATTTTCATCCTTAATTCCACTTCTGCTTCGTCTAATCGCACGACTTACTGCACTAATTGCCTTATCTTGTCCAATTACGCGTTCATGCAAAATGCTTTCGAGGTGAGCTAAACGTTTCGTTTCACTCTTCTTCATTCGAGTAACTGGTACGCCAGTCCATTCTGATACAATTTGGGCAATTTTATTTGAATCAACAATAGACTTCTTAGAATTCTTATTTTCTACTTTTGCAATTAATTTATCTCGATCTTGTGTAAGCTTGCTTTCTTCATCACGTAATTTAGCCGCTTGAACAAAGTTTTGATTTTCAGCAGCCTCTTCTTTTCGGTGAATAACATCATTAATTTGTGTATCTAATTTAGTCAAACGTGGATCAGCCTTACCAACTGCTTGAATCTTGACCGCTGCACTTGCTTCATCGATTAAGTCAATTGCCTTATCAGGTAAAAAGCGGTTAGCAATATACCTTGTTGAAAATTCTACTGCATCATTTATTGCTTCATCTTCAATTTTTACATTATGGAATTTTTCATACTTAGGACGTAACCCCTTTAAGATGTCCACTGTTTCTTCCTTTGAAGGCTCACCGATTTTCACTTGTTGAAAACGTCTTGCCAAGGCTTGATCTTTTTCAATGTATTTTTGGTATTCATCAAAAGTAGTGGCACCAATCATCTGAATATCACCACGCGCTAAAGATGGCTTCAGGATATTGGAAGCGTCAATTGCACCTTCTGCTCCACCTGCACCAATCAAGGTATGCATTTCATCAACAAATAGAATTACAGAACCATCACGTTGAATTTCTTTTAGAATTTTTTTCATTCTATCTTCAAATTCCCCGCGATACTTAGTTCCAGCAATTAAGCTTCCCATGTCGAGTGCCATGACACGTTTTTTAGCTAAGTTATCCGGAACCTCACGATTTACAATTGCAGAAGCTATTCCTTGTGCAACTGCTGTCTTACCAACTCCGGGTTCTCCAACTAAAACAGGATTATTCTTAGTTCTTCGAGATAAAATTTGAATTACTCGCTTTATTTCTTTATCTCTACCAATTACTGGATCAATTGCACCCTCGCGTGCACGTTTATTTAAATTTACACTTACTTTATCTAAATTAGGTGTCAGTGACTTGCCTTTTTTAGTTCTAGTTGCAGAAGAAACATCAAAAATATTGTTTGCTTCTCCAGAATCATCCATGAAACTATCATTAATATCTTGACTTAAGTCACGTGGTTCTACACCAATATTTTTCAAAATTAAACTTGCCAAAATTTGGTCACTAGCTAATAACCCTAGCAAAATATGCTTTGTTTCAATTTGAGGAGTGCCTAATTCGTCAGATTTTTGCTTAGCAAAATTCAAAACTAAGCTTAAGCGTGGTGACATTTCCATATATGTAGCTTTGGGACTTGAACCATAGCCAGTATATCTTTCAATTTCTTCTCGCACTAAGGTTGGTGTTACGTTTCTTTCACGCAAAAGCTTACCGGCATCTCCGTTAGCTTCAATTACTAAAGCAAGCAAAACATGCTCCGTTCCAATAATTCGATGGTGAAAGTTTTGTGCTTGCTCTTTAGCAATTTCAAGAACATTCTTTGCACTATCACTATATGATTTTTCCATTCTGCACCGCCTTATTTCTTTTAAGATCATACTACAATCTTTAGACAAATATCTTACACTTACAATTAGTAAATGTAAACTATTTGATATTTCATGAACATTATATACAAAAAAGTTCGTCTTTCTAGCTTAAGACGAACCTTTTAATAAAAATAATATTCAATCGGGATGACAGGATTTGAACCTGCGACTTCTACGTCCCGAACGTAGCGCTCTACCAAGCTGAGCCACATCCCGAATATCAAAAAAGACTCACGCTTCGGTGAGTCTTTTATACTGGAGCGGAAGACGGGATTCGAACCCGCGACCCCCACCATGGCAAGGTGATGTTCTACCACTGAACTACTTCCGCAGTACATTTACTAGTATAGCAAAACATCATTCGATTGCAAGTACTTTTTCTGAAAAAATCAAAAAAATAGACCATCTTCAAAGACAGCCTATTTTTTAAATTATTTATTCTTTTTCTTCAAGTCTTCTTGCACTTCGGCATCAACGTCTTCAACCTTTTCAGGACGCATTGTTGGGAAGAGCAATACATCACGGATAGCTGGAGCATCAGTTAAAAGCATTACCAAACGGTCAATACCAATACCTAGACCACCTGTAGGAGGCATACCAAATTCCATTGCACGGATATAATCTTCATCAATCATATCAGCTTCATCATTACCAGCTTCGCGTTCTTCCATTTGTTCTTCAAAACGGTGACGTTGATCAACTGGATCATTTAGTTCTGAGAAGGCATTTCCGTATTCCATTCCCAAAATAAAGATTTCAAAACGATCAGTAAATCTTGGATCATCTGCATTCTTTTTAGCAAGTGGTGAAATTTCTACCGGGTGCCCATAAACAAAGGTTGGATCAACAATAGTCTTTTCACAAAATTCATCAAAGAAAGCATTAATTACATGACCGACTTTCCAGAATGGTTCAGTATGAATTCCATGTTCTTCGGCGATCTTCTTAGCTTCTTCGTCAGTCATTTCTTTCCAGAAGTCAACACCAGTCTTTTCCTTAATTAAGTCAACCATATGAACGCGTCGGAATGGCTTACCTAAGTCAATATCAGTACCTTGGTAGTTAATCTTACCATCTGGAGAAACTACTTTAGCAGCTGCTCTGATAATTCCTTCCGCTTCATCCATGACATCGTGGAAATCCCAGTAAGCAGCATAAGTTTCAAGCTCAGTAAATTCAGGATTATGGCGAGTATCAACACCTTCGTTTCTAAATACTCGGCCAATTTCATAAACTCTTTCCATACCTCCAACAATCAAACGCTTCAGTGGAAGTTCCAACGCAATTCTCATGTAAAGATCAATGTCTAAAGCGTTGTGGTGAGTAATAAATGGACGTGCTTCAGCACCACCTGGAATATTGTGAAGAACTGGAGTTTCAACTTCTAAAAAGTCTTGGTTATTTAAGTAGTTACGAATAGCTTGAATAATTTGAGTACGATGAACAAAACGCATGTAACTTTCGTGATTAGTAATCAAATCAAGATAACGTTGACGATAAATTTGTTCAACATCTTTCAAACCGTCCCATTTATTAGGTAATGGGCGAAGAGCTTTAGCTAAGAAAGTAACGTGAGTAGCACGAATAGTTAACTCACCAGTATCAGTTTTCATTACTTCCCCATCAATGCCTAAGAAGTCACCAATATCTGATTTCTTAAAAATCTTGTAGTTGTCTTCGCCAACAATATCTTTACGTACATAAATTTGAATCTTACCAGTACGGTCATAAAGATCAGCAAAACCTACTTTACCCTTACCACGCTTGGCAAGCATACGACCTGCAATTTTGGTCATAGGCATATCGGCATTTAATTCATCTTTATCTTCTTTACTATACTTTTCATTCAAAGTACGAGCTAAGTCTTGACGATCAAACTTTCTTACACCAAAAGGTTCAATGCCATTTTCACGCATTTCGTCCATTTTTTCACGACGAACAATTAGTTGGTCGTTCATTTCATTCTTTGCCACTCTAAAAACTCCTTTTATCGATTAATTTGCTTTTGTCTTGCTTCATATTTTTCCACAAAGTCATCTAACAAGTCAAAAACTTCTTGTTTCGTCCAAACATCATTTATTTTAGCACGGGTTCGAGCTGAACGGGGAATTCCTTTCAAATAATAAGCAGCTTGACGTCTAAATTCCGGTACAGCAATTTTTTCACCTTTAAGATCAATTAAGCCATTTAACTGTTCTTTAGCAGTTGCCACTTTTTCTTCAACAGTTTGTGGACGTAGTTTTTCACCAGTGTCTAAATAATGAACCATGTCCTTAATAATCCATGGATTTCCCAAGGCTGCTCTACCGACCATTACTGCATCAGCTCCAACATCTTCAAGCATTGATTTTGCTTTTTCAGGTGTTGTAACATCTCCATTACCAACAAAAGGTATGGTTAATGCATCTGCAACATCTTTTAAGGTTTCCCAATCTGCCTCACCCATATACATTTGTTTTCTAGTACGTCCGTGCATAGCAACAGCACTAGCACCAGCTTCTTGGGCAGCCAAGGCATTTTCAACAGCAAATATATGCTTTTGATCCCAGCCTGTTCTCATTTTAACAGTTACTGGTTTGTTCACATTTCTCACTACAGCATGAACCATTTGATAAATCTTATTTGGATCCAATAACCAACGAGCTCCAGCATCAGTCTTGGTTACTTTTGGTACAGGACAACCCATATTGATGTTGATAATGTCAGCTGCAGTATGAGTATCCACATAATGAGCAGCTTCAACTAAAGTTTCTTCACTTCCACCGAAAATTTGAATACTCATCGGATGCTCTCTAGGATCAACTGTCAACATCTCTAAAGTCTTTTTATTGCGGTAAATAATTCCATGATCTGAAATCATTTCACAAACCACTAGGCCTGCGCCAAATTCTTTACATACTACTCGGAAAGCAGCATTTGAAATTCCAGCCATCGGTGCAACTACTACACGATTAGGAATTTCAACATCCCTAATTTTCCAACTATCGTTTTTCACACTTGCTCATCCTTTCAAATACCCTAATATCATAGCAAAACTATCTACTACACACCACTTTAATTTACCTTCTTAAGGACATCTTTTAATTCATCTTCAGTAAAGTGATATTTTTCTTTGCAGAAACGACAAACTAATTCTGCACCGTGATCCTTTTCAATCATTTCTTTTAGTTGTCCTGGCTTAAGTGTAGCTAAAATTTTGCTGTATTTTTCTTTTGAGCAATCACAGGAAAACGCAACATCTTCTTTAGCCAAAATCTTGCAATCAGTTCCTAGGATCCTTTCGGCTAGATTTTCAGGTGTCATTCCATCTAGGAATAAAGTTGAAAGATTCGGAAGAGCTTTAATTCTCTTTTCTACTTGAGCTAATTGTTCGTCAGTTGCTCCTGGCAATGCTTGTAATACAAAACCGCCCGCAGCTCCGATACTATTGTTTGGTTCAACAAAAACAGACAAGCCAACAGCTGAAGGAATTTGTTCAGATTTTGCTAAATAATATGTAAAATCTTCCGCAATTTCTCCACTAACAATTGGAACCTGACCGGTATAAGGTTCTTTTAGGCCTTGATCTTTGGTTACTTCAAGCCAACCTTCACCAACAGCTCTTGCTACATCAATATGTCCATCTTTCTTAGGAGGAAGAGCAATATGCGGATTTTGTATATACCCCTTAATAGTCAAGTCAGCTTTTGCTGTTACAACAGTTGCTCCTACTGGACCGTTGCCTAGTAATCTAACTGTCAATTCATCTTTATCTTTCAATAAGGCTGCTGATAAAAGCAGACCGCCAATTAAAGTTCTACCAAGTACAGCTGACGATGCGCTCCATGTATCATGTCTTTTTTGCGCTTCACCAACAAGACCTTTGGCATTAACTGTAATCAATCGTAAGTTTTTAGTTTTATCAATTGCTTTTACTAAATAATCTTTCATTTTTTCTTTCCCCTAAAAAATAAAGCCTATAAAACATAGACTTTACTTTTTGACTAATACTTTTTCTTTTTCAAAAAAATTAAATACCACTAGTAGGATTATACCTATGATACTTGTTACAGCGCCAATAAGCAATTTAATACTGTCGATATTACTGAATTTTTACCTACTTAAAAAATACACTTCTCCAAAACAAGCATCGAGAAGTGTATCTAATCAATTAATCTTTCTTATTTTTCTTTAAAAATAAAGTAAATACAATTAAGGAAATAATACCAATAATGCTCAAGATAGCACCTACTAATACACCTGGGGTTCTATATTTCAATGTAATTTGATGAGTTCCTGGTTTCATCTTTAATCCAATAAATACACCCAATGTACGATTAATTTTAACTGGTTTTCCGTCTACTTTAGCTTGCCAGCCCTTACTATAAGGGATAGTAGTCACTAAGTTTTGACTTTTATCAATTGTAACTTTACCAGCTACATATCCATCTTTAAAGCTTGTAAATTTCATTTCTCTGTTACGAGCTTTTTTGACTTTATCATGCAAAGCTGAAAAGTCGATATTCACAAATTTAGGGTATTTGAGAATGAACTTGCCGCCTTTTCCATCTATGGTCATTTTAATATCAACTTTTCCATTCTTATCGGCTTGAACGCCAATTAGTTGATCTGTATATTCTTGAAGTTGAACTTGTTTACCGTTTATAGTCAAACTAAATGGAGGACGATAATCAGGATTTTTATTCCATTGATAATTATTTAAAGGAAGTACTAATTGCATCAAATTTTTGCTAAATCGAATATATCCCACTTGGTTAGGTTTCAGATTATCATAGGTGAAACTCATCGTACCAGGACGCTCTTTATCATATCTTTTAATTGTGAAATATTTTTGTTCAGTACGTTTAGTAATCTTCTTATGTTTCTTTATGACATGATACTTTACTGTACCATATTTCACTGACAAGTTATTTGTTGTAATTCGAGCCTTTTTAGTACTATAATCCAACACATTTGATTTAGATTGGGTCAAAGAATTTAAAACTAAGTTTTGATTATAGACAGGATTTTCATCTTTAAACTTTAATTTATTGGATAAATTACCAGCAAAGGCAAATGGAAGTGTTTCATTTCGATACACAGTTTTATCGCCCTGTTTTAAAATAACTGGTCTAGTTTTTAAATCATCTCTTAAACCATAGTTAACATATTCTGGTGAAATGCTTTGATTAGTCAAAGAACTGTTAATAAAGCTCTTAACATTAAAAATAGCATCAGTAACTACAGTACCAGTTTGATAATAATAGAAGTATCTAAATGTTGAAAATCCTAAATCAGTCATCAAACTACTAATTCGTGAATCATTATTGGATGAAAATTCTTCTACCCCACGATAATTAAAAGTATATCCTTCACCGCGATCATTATTTAGTTCATAATTTTTAGCGATTCTACCTGTCTTATCAGCTGCTGGGATCTTCGAAATTATTTCATTATTTTCTGCAACGTATCTAGGATAGTAATCACTCTTCATTCCAAGATGGCTAAGGCCAGTATATGCGTTTCCCGATAATTCGACTAGTCCAACTAATATTAGAATAATTCGAACGAAGTTTTTATTTGAAAAGTAGATTAATAGTCCAAAGAGAAGTACTAAAGCTACGGCTATCCATTCATAAAAATTATTTGGTCCAATTCGACGACGAATATATACAGTCATCAAACTCAGCAATAAATAAATAGTGGTAGCTATAATTCTATCTTTTCTCTTAAAGTCTTGATATGACAGCTCTTTTGCTGCTAAAAGCAAAATCCAAAATACGATTAAAAAACTAAACCGATAAGGATAAGCAATAGTTTGTTGTCCACCATGCCAGAATAAGTATAACGGACGCACGATAATGCTTAAGACAAACATAATTCCAATTATCAGATTAGTAATTCTAGCTTTAACTGAATTACGAGAATCAATAAAGTAGATAATAAAAATTATAGCAGCTAATGTACCTACAAAAATTGGCGGCCAATCATTGTAAGTATCCCCAATAAACAGTCTTGATACTGTTTTTCCCCCAGTAATAAGTAGCTTAATATTAAAATCTGAATTAAAATCCGACTGTGCTAATTTATTACTTGAGAGATTAAATAGAGTTGGTAATAGGACTATTGCACTAATTAAACCACTAATAATTGAACTGATCGCAAAATTCAAGAATTGGTGGAAAAATAGTCTTATGTCTTTAAAATTATTGATTGTATATGCTAGGAAAATAATTACCATAAAAATACAAATCATGTAACCAATATAGTAATTAAATATAATGGCACAAGCCAGTAAGATACTATACGCGAGCCATTTATTAGTCTTGATTCCTCTAACCAAAGCATAAGTGATTAAAGGCAACAAAATTAATCCATCAAACCACATGACATTTCCAGCATAAGCAACTGAATAGCCACTTAAACTATACGCAATTCCTAAAAAAATTGCATAGGCCTGATATTTAAAGTTAAACCATTTTAAAATAAGCCAAGTAAATGTACCACTCATCAAACCTAGCTTAAGCAGGATTATTACATAAACGGCAATATTGATTTTATTTGCAGGAAAAAGAAAAACTATAAAATTTAACGGACTTAAGACATAGTAAGCAATGTTACCAGCCATATCTCCACCTAGTCCATTAGAAAAAGTATACCCAGCACTAGCCCAATTTCCTAAAACTAAATGACGATAGTATTGAAAGAAAGATAAGTACTGATTAGGTAAATCTCCTCCGTACAATACTCCTCCAAAGATTGGATTACAATCAGTGAAAGTAGATAAAAGGAAAAAGAGCACTATAGTTGTCAAACAACTTATTAAGCTTAATTTTAAAATCTTTTTGTCTTTTTTACTTAAATATTTCATTCTTAATACCAAAAAACTCCTTTCTAAAATCTGTAATTTCAGTATTAGAAAGGAGTATAAACATTACTCTTACAATAAACTCTTACCTATCCTCGTTTTCATCTGAATTGTGTTCGTCAGAATCTTTCTTTTCAGATGGTGGATTAAGTGGAATATCGTCAATATTCTTATGATCATCAGGAAGTGGATGAACGTCTTCTTTGTCATCCTTATTTTCAGTTTCTTCTCTTTGTTGATCCTTCTTTTCCATTGCAGCTTTTGCTTCTTCATAAGTTGAAGCCTTAGATTCACTTGGAAATTCATTCTCATCATTTTCTGGCATTTTACCAGTCTTGAATAATGAAAGAATTTGCTTTTCGTTTAAAGTTTCATACTTGAGCAATGCTTCTGCAATAATCTTGTGAGTTTCACGGTGGCTCTTAATGATATCAACGGCTTGTTTGTGACCTTCATCAAGAATTTCTTTAACTGCTTCATCGATCTTAGCAGCTGTAGCTTCACTGTATGGCTTAGTTCCATAAGGTGATTGCATACTTGGAGATTCAAGCTCAGTCATACCAACATCAGTCATACCATATTGAGTAACCATACCACGAGCAATGTTAGTGGCTTGTTCAAAGTCGTTTGAAGCACCCGTAGATTTATCACCAACAACTACTTCTTCACCAGCACGACCACCCATTAAACCAGCAACTTGTTCCATTAATTGCTTCTTAGTGATGATATTTTCATCCTCTTTTGGAAGCATAATGTTATATCCACCAGCACGACCTCTAGGTACAATCGTAACTTTACGAACGGTTCTAGAATCGCTAAGGACTAAACCAACGATTGCGTGTCCTGCTTCATGGTATGCAACACGCTTTCTTTCTTCAGGAGAAATAACAGTGTCTTTCTTAGCTGGTCCTGCAATAACGCGGTCTTCTGCTTCATCAATATCAGATGCTGTAATTTCAGTCTTATTACGACGAGCAGCAACTAAAGCAGCTTCGTTTAAAACATTTTCAAGATCAGCACCCACAAAACCAGGAGTTTGGCGTGCTACTTCTTTTAAGTCGACATCTGGTGCTAAAGGTTTATTCTTAGCATGAACTTTTAAGATAGCTTCACGTCCTTTAACATCTGGACGACCAACTAAAACCTTACGGTCAAAACGGCCAGGACGAAGAAGTGCCGGATCAAGAACATCTGAACGGTTAGTAGCTGCCATAACAATGACACCTTCATCACCTTCGAAACCATCCATCTCAACCAATAGTTGGTTCAAAGTCTGTTCTCTTTCATCATGACCACCGCTAACACCATTGCCACGTTTACGTCCAACGGCATCAATTTCATCAATGAAAATGATACTTGGGGCATTCTTCTTAGCTGTTTCAAATAAGTCACGTACACGAGATGCACCAACACCGACAAACATTTCAACAAAGTCTGAACCAGAAATTGAATAAAATGGTACGCCAGCTTCACCAGCAACCGCACGGGCAAGTAAAGTTTTACCAGTACCAGGAGGACCCTCGAGAAGAACACCAGCCGGAATTCTAGCACCTAATTTAGTATATTTTGCTGGATTCTTTAAGAATTCAACAATTTCAACTAACTCTTGCTTTTCTTCTTCTTCACCAGCTACATCTGAGAATCTAACCTTATTTTTACTTGGATCTTGTGGCTTAACATGAGATTTTCCAAAGTTCATCATGCCGCCACCACGACCCTGTCCACCTTGGTTCATCATCATCCAAAGCATGACAATAAAAATCAAAGTTGGAACAAGCATGACAATAGTAGAAATCCAGGTTCCAGATTGAGATTCACCTTGTCCAGAAATTGATGCTCCGCTCTTTTGAGCAAGATCTGAAACTGTCTTAACCATTGAGTCATTTTGAAGCATCGTAGTACTGAAACGAGTTACTTCACTACTACTTTGTGAACTTGGAATAAGTCCAAATCCAGTATTATTTTGATTCTTTGACTTTTGAGCTTTCTTATAAGATCCAGTAACCGTATATACACCATTCGATGGTTGTACATTGATACTCTTGACTTTACCCGCTTTTAAATCTTTTACTAATTGAGAATAACGGATATTTTCTGTGGAACCATTACTACCTGAGCCACCCACAGCCCAATTGATTCCAGCCAAGAGGATCACGAATACTATGATATAGAAAAGACCGTTAGAAAGCAGTCTATTTCTTCTATTTTTCATCTATAAACCTCCGCGACACTTCTTGGAATTACTCCAACGATTTTACCACAAATTACGCTTTTACCATAGAACTTTGCACAAACTTAAAGATAAATATATACATTATATCGAATAAAATCTGGATTATATTCTTGATTTTGATAGACATTTTCAACATAAACTGGATTTTTTCCTTGCCAAATAGTTAGACAATACGGCCTTAATATCAAAGGAATTCCATTCTCCGCAAATTTTTTCTTAGCTTTTGTTTGCCTGCCATCAGCTAGTCTTAATTTGCTTCCCTGAGGTAAACTTCCCACCTCTAAGAAATCACTTTTTGCTCCATAGAAATATCCAACTAAGTTGCCCAGTTTTTTATCATTTGAAATCATGTATTCTTTTCCGTTTAAAGAAAACTTTTCATCGAGCTTAATTTTCTTTTTATTAACGTCAATTGGCGTTAACTGGTTTCTATTTATCAAGTAATAATAATCTTGATAAAAAATTAATTGAAAATTTTCTTTGTTAAAAGTTGCATTTTTGCTCCACCTAATTTCATCAAAGTGAACTCGTTGATGCCACTTTTTATAAATTAGATAATCAAAAAAAGCTGCTAACTGATTTTTATTTAAGTCTATTAGATCTGATTTCCTACCTTGTAAAGCTTTACCAAAGCTAACAGTTAAAATCAAACTTTCAAAAAAGCTACTTTGACAGTCTGAAAGTAGCGCTGCACTTTCGCTAAAACGATAGGCATTTTCAACTAAATGATTCGTTTCTTTTTTCAATAAAGGAACAACATGATGCCTTAAACGATTTCTTAAAGTATCATCTTCAAAATTAGTCTCGTCTTCAATATAGTCTAAGTCATTCTGCTTATCATATTCTAACAACTGATCTTTTGAATACTTAATTAACGGCCGTAATAGCTTCATAGAGTTAAAATTTCCTACGACCTGAAGACTATTCATTTCAGCTACATCCCCTGAACGAATAAATTTGAGTAAAATATTTTCAATTAAATCATCGCCATGATGTGCTGTTAACAAGTAATCAACCTGATATTTTTTCCCGGTATTGGCTAAAAATGCATAGCGAAACTCACGCGCCCTTGCTTCAATACCAGTTTGAGGATGAAGCGCAAGGGGCCAGCTTTTTTCTATTAGTTTTACTTTAAAAGCAGTGGTTAATCTTTGTAGTAACTCACTTTCTAAATAACTATCTTTTCTTAGACAATGATCCAAATGTGCCACAATTAACTGTTCTGAAGGATCAGGTAAGAAGTTAACTAACATATGGAATAATGCCACTGAATCAGGTCCACCACTTGCAGCTAACAAGAACTTTTTATTTTTAATTTCAATATTATTTTTAGTAAAAAAATTTGTAAATTCTGTCATTGTTAAATAAAAAAGTGACCTTTACTGGTCACTTAACTCAATTGAATTCTTTAAATCTGCTATTTTCTTTGTAGAACTTTCTACTAGCTTTGCTAAAGGAGTAAAGTCTTTACTATCTTTAAATTCATTAGTCGGATCAATCAGATCAGGATTATTTACTTGACTCAGAGAGAGCGAAAGCTTTCCCTCACGATTATTGATAATAACTACCCTGATCTCATCTCCAATACTGTACTTGTTCCTAGCACTTTCCCACTTATCACCAAAATCTTTATGAAAAATCAAGCCATGATGATGGTGCGGTAAAGTCACAAAAATCCCAAGTTTAGTAATATTGTTAACTTTAGCATTAAGTCTTAATCCAATTGGAAATTTCACTAATAATCCTCCTCTTTATCAGGAAGAGTATATATTGATTCGCCAGATTTAGAATAGTAGAACTTATAACGTATTACTTTAGCCACATAATCAGGATCTTTCAGATCTGCCACTTGCGCCTTTAATTTTTTATTAGTTTTATTAACTTGGTTTAACTCTGTCTTATTCGTTTGAATTTGACTATTAATTCTACCCGTTTGTACATGGACCATAATTAACTGTAGTCCAAAAATTAAAATTGCAATTGCAAAACAAGCAACAATTCGGTTTCGCCGAACGCGATGAACTTCTTTTTCTTTCCTAGCTGCTTTGCGCCGTAAGCGCGCCAAGCGTTCTTCATCGCTTAAGGCATTATAAAGTCGTGGCCCTCTCTGCATACGCGTGTCCCTGCCTTTTCGTTTACATTCTAAATCTTAATTATATCACCACTTGTTATTAATATAACACCTTACTCTTCCCTTGTCATTAATCAATTAGCTCATACAAATCGCTTGCTTCAGCCTTCTTAGTCGTTTCTCTCAAGTCAAGTACACGAGCTTTCAATTGTTTCGTACCGAATCCGATTTCAATAACATCACCGACTTTTACGTCATAACTGGATTTAACTACTCGATCATTAACTTTTACTCTCCCTTGATCTGCCATTTCTTTAGCAACTGTACGTCTCTTAACTAATCTAGATACTTTTAAAAACTTATCGATTCTCATTTTATTTTCCTCTCTATCTTTGAACAATATCGCTCGCCGCTGCCAAAAATACATGTAATTCATTAAATAATTGTCTAGTGCTCATCTTTTTTTTAAGTTCAAGCATGACATTCATTCTCTTTTGTGGATCCATATTAATCCTAGCTCTTAACGACACATGTTCTAATGCCTTAAAAATATTTGGCCCTTCTAATTCTTCACTAGCACGATTATTGAAAATAACCTGTAATTTATCATCTGACTTCTGATTAATTGCTACAACTTGAGCTAAATCAGCATCTGCTTTAACTTTTGACACATTTAACAGATTTTCCACCGCTAATGGATAATCTCCAAAACGATCAATTAATTCATCAGCAATACTTTCTGCTTCTTTTTGATCATTAATCCCTTTAATTTTTTTATAAAATTCAATCTTCTGTTCCTGATCAGCAATATAATCATCGGGAATATATGCTTCCAAATTAAATTGCACTTCTGCATTAGATTTAACAGCAACTTTCTTGCCTTTACGTTTCTTAATTGCATCATCTAGCATTTGAGCATATAGATCATAACCAACGCTATCAATAAAGCCGTGTTGCTGTTTTCCTAGCATGTTGCCGGCTCCTCTAATTGACAAGTCCCGCATTGCAATCTTAAAGCCAGATCCCAATTCAGTAAAATCGCGAATAGCACTTAGTCTTTTTTCACCAATTTCCGTTAAAACCTTATTAGGCTGATACAAGAAATAGGCATAAGCTAAACGAGCACTTCGTCCAATTCGACCACGTAATTGATAAAGCTGACTTAATCCATAGTGATCTGCATTTTCAACAATCATTGTGTTGACATTAGGCATATCAACTCCAGTTTCGATAATTGTTGTTGTTACTAAGATATCAAACTCATTTCTTGAAAAACGATACATAATATCTTCCATTTGGTTTTCGCTCATGCGACCATGAATATATTCAATTTTAGCTTCTGGTATCAGTTCTTCTAATCGGCTAACTACTTTATCAATGTCATCAATCCGATTATGCAAGAAAAATACCTGTCCATTTCGCTTCATTTCTCTAAGAACTGCTTCGCGTACAACACTAGGCATCTCTTCCATGACATAGGTTTGAATTGGATATCGATTAGTTGGCGGCGTTTCCATTACAGAAAGGTCTCTCACGCCAACCATTGACATGTGTAAAGTACGCGGAATTGGCGTAGCTGTCAAAGTCAAAACATCAATATTAGCTTTTAATTCCTTTAATCTTTCTTTGTGCTTAACGCCAAATCGCTGCTCTTCATCAACTATTAATAAACCAAGATCTTTAAACTTTACATCTTTTGATAATAAGCGATGCGTACCAACAACCATATCAATTTGACCATTTTTTACACCTTCAATTATCTCCTTTACTTCAGCAGGAGTTTGAAAGCGCGATAAAAGCGCACAATTGACTGGCAAATTTTTAAAGCGATCTTGCATTGTTTCAAAATGTTGCTGTGCCAAAATAGTAGTCGGTGCTAAAAATGCAACTTGCTTTCCATCACGAATAGCCTTAAAAGCAGCTCTTAAAGCAACTTCAGTCTTACCAAAACCTACATCTCCAACTAAGAGGCGATCCATTGGCTTAGGGCTTTCCATATCCGCCTTGATTTCTCTAATTGAACGCAATTGATCAGGCGTTTCTGGATAAGGAAAAGCATCTTCGAATTCTTTTTGTAAATCATCATCTGGACTAAAGGCAAAACCTTTTTCAGATTCACGTTTGGCGTATAGTTCGATTAAATCATCTGCAATATCTTCAACCTTTGATTGAACTCGTTTTTTGGTCTTGGCCCACTCTGCACTTCCTAATTTATTAATATGAGGAACTTTACCCTCTGATGCCACGTATTTTTGAACTAATCCTAATTGATCAGCTGGAACAAATAATTGATCATGATGCTGATAGGTAATTGTTATGTAATCGCGTTTTTTACCATCTACATCTAACGTCTTAATTCCCTCAAAACGACCAATACCATGATTAACATGAACGACATAATCACCTGGCTTTAATTCGTTATAGTTTCGCAAACGCTGAGCATTTTCGAGTGTTTTAATACGTTTACGATGGTGTGGTCTTTGATTAAATAGTTCACGTTCAGTTAAATACACTAAATTCAAACTAGGAAGTGCAAAACCGTGTGCAAAATCACCAACAGTTATTTGAGCTTTTTTTATCAAAATTTGATCAGATTTAACAATCGGAAGATCAACACCATAATCTACCAAATTTTGAGTGATTTGCTTAGCACGAGTTGCAGAATCAGCCTGTAAAATAACCGTATTTTCTTCATTCGCAAAGCGCTTCAATTCACTCTTAATTAACGGCATTTGACTAAAGAATTGCTGGACTTCTCGCGTAGTAAAATTAAGTATTTGGTCAAATTTTAAGCGACCCATTCCTTTTTGAAACAGTGAAAATATTACCTGTGCTTGTTTCACCTTTTGAACTACTTGCTCAAAATTATGTCGTAATTTTTGGCTATTTAACATTGCACCTGCTTTTATTTCTTCGGAAATAAAAGCTTCATTTTGAGCATCTACATCAGCAACATTCTTTTTGATTGCTTGCCAATCATCAAATAAAAGTAGTCCATTTTTATCAAGATAATCAATCAAATTGAATGACTTTGGAAGCAAGTAATCAACTAAAAAAGCATAATTTTCAGGAAGTCCATCCGCTTCAAGCAAATCAATTGCTTTAACAAAATGATTTTTAACATTTTCTTCTTTGGCAATTGATTCCTTCATGTCTTGTTTTATTTTCTTAACTGCCTCATGAAGATTACGACTAGAAAACACTCTATCTAAAGCCGGGCCGATTGAAACAATATCTTTTTCTTCTAAGCTACGTTGTGTTGCTGCATCAAATTCTTTTACGGTATCAACCTCATCACCAAAAAATTCAATTCTAAAAGGATTTTCTTGGTCTAAAGGATAAACATCAAGAATATCGCCACGACGAGCAAATTCTCCTGGACGTGCGACAATATTTTCTCTACGATATCCAGCTTGTGTGAACCATGCAGTTAATTCATCTAAGTCAAATTCTGCCTCAGGTTTAAATACTTGCTTTGCTTTAGTAAAATCTCGCGGATCACTTAACTTATATTGCAATGCTTGCGGAGTAACTACTACAATTCCAGCTCTTTTTTCAGTCAAAAACTTCAAAGTTTGCAGTCTTTGACTTAGCTCATCTGGAGAAGCGATAGCAGTTTGTGTTGCAATTGTGGCATCAACTGGAAAACTAAATACCATATTATCAGGTAATAAGTTTCCTAGTTCATCTAAAAGCATCTGTGCCTTGTCTTCACTATCTTCAACCAAAATTAATGGGCGCTGCCAAGTGCTTAGCATTTGCATCAAGACAGCACTAAAAGCTCCAGAATTTACTCCAGTTAAAAGTGAACGTTTTTCTTTTGGAACTTTATTAATAAAATTATTTAAATCTTTGTCTTTATTAAGTAATTCTGTAATGTTCATTCTAATTGTACTGATTCATTAAATACTGGGCATTCTTCCCCTTAATGAAATCGTTAATGATATTTTCGCTAACATCAAAAGCTGCATCCATTAACTTTTGCTGTTCATCATTAAAAGGACTTAATACCCAAGAAACAACGCTTTCTTTTTGCGGATGACGAATTCCAATCTTTAATCGGTTGAAATTATTTGTTCCTAAACAGGCCATAATACTCTTAATTCCATTATGACCTCCTGATTTTCCATTTGCACGAATTCTGATCTTCCCGATTGGCATATCCATGTCATCGTGAATAACTAAGATATCTTCTGGAGCAATCTTAAAGAAATTGGCCACTTGCGCAATTGACTTTCCGGAATCATTCATAAAAGTTTGCGGTTCAAGAAAAATCACATCTTCGCCGTTAATCTTCTGCTTAGTCCATAATCCTTCAAATTTATCCTTATCTAAATCTAAGTTGTTTTTGTTTAAATAATGGTCTAATGCCATAAAGCCAGTATTATGCTTGGTCTGATCATATTTTTTACCCGGATTTCCTAAACCTGCAATTAATTTCATTATTTTTCATCCTCTTTGACAAATATCTAATTCTATATTCTTTCGCTCTTGAGATTATAGCACAGGCTTACTTACAAATAATAAACTACATCTTTAAAGTTATATTTTTAATTTTTAAATTTCAATATGATATAATCTTATTGTTAAATAAATCACTAATATGGAAGGAAGTATTAGCAAATGTCAGAAGAAAAAATTCATAAGATTATTCTTGTTGGTGACGGTGCTGTAGGTTCTACTTACGCATTTTCATTAGTTCAACAAGGTATCGCCCAAGAATTAGGTATCGTTGATATCGTTAAAGAAAGAACTCAAGGTGATGCTATTGACTTAGCAGACGCAACTCCTTGGATTGCACCAAAGACTATTTACTCTGCAGAATATTCAGACGCAAAAGACGCTGACTTAGTAGTTATTTCTGCTGGTGCTCCACAAAAGCCAGGTGAAACTCGTCTTGACCTTGTTAACAAGAACTTAAAGATTTTATCTTCAATTGTTGAACCAATCGTTGAATCTGGATTCAATGGTATTTTCTTAGTTGCTGCTAACCCAGTTGATATTTTAACTCACGCAACTTGGAGAATGTCAGGTTTCCCTAAGGATCGTGTTATCGGTTCAGGTACTTCACTTGATACTGGTCGTCTTCAAAAAGTTATCGGTGAAATGGAACACGTTGATCCTCGTTCAGTTAATGCATACATGCTTGGTGAACACGGTGATACCGAATTCCCAGTATGGAGCTACAACAATGTTGGTGGCGTAAAAGTTAGCGACTGGGTAAAGGCTCATCCAGAAGTTGGTGAAAACAAGCTTGAAGCAATCCACAAAGAAGTTGCTGACATGGCTTACGATATCATTAACAAAAAGGGTGCTACTTTCTACGGTATCGGTACTGCATTAGCATTTATTACTAAAGCTATCTTGAACAACGAACACAGAGTTCTTCCACTTTCAGTACCTATGGACGGTGAATACGGTTTACACGATCTTCACATTGGTACTCCAGCAGTTGTTGGTCGTCACGGTTTAGAGCAAGTTATTGAAATGCCATTAAGCGCTGACGAACAAGCTAAGATGGAAGCTTCTGCAAAACAATTGAAAGAAGTTATGGACAAAGCCTTCAAAGAAACTGGCGTAAAAGTTCGTCAATAATTAAGACTTTTTCTACGGAAGAGCATTCACTTATCGTGAATGCTTTTTTCTTCTTCAAATTAAAATTGTTTAATCAGACTTTAATTTTTATATAAAACTATGGTATAATGGCTTGTAAATTTCAGATGTATGGAGGCTAATCATGCTAATTAAATCTCTTGTTTATAAAAAAGATTACTTAACTACAGTCAACGAAAAAGCTACTCTTGCCGAAGCATTAAAAATCTTAGAAGACTCCGGTTTCCGTTGTGTTCCTATTTTAGATGATACAGGAACTATTTTCCGCGGAAATATTTATAAGATGCATATCTACCGTCATAAGTCCCAAGGTGGCGACATGAATCTACCTGTAACTTACTTGCTTAAGAATGCTACTAAAACTATTAAGGTAAATTCACCTTTCTTCCGTGTATTCTTTAATATTAAAGACCTCCCATACATCGCTGTATTGGATGAAGAAAACCACTTCTATGGAATTTTAACTCACGCTCGTTTACTAGACATGCTTTCCGATGCTTGGAACATTAAGAATGGTTCTTATGTTTTAACTATTCTTTCTGACAATGATCGTGGTAACTTAGTTAAAATGGCAAAAATCATTTCTAAGTACAGTAATATCGCAG
Organism: Lactobacillus paragasseri; assembly: GCF_003584685.1. Lineage (NCBI taxonomy): Bacteria > Bacillati > Bacillota > Bacilli > Lactobacillales > Lactobacillaceae > Lactobacillus > Lactobacillus paragasseri. The sequence continues at coordinate 304,390 of NZ_AP018549.1, read as the reverse complement.
GCTGCCTAACTTTAGATGTTAAAACTGGCGAACTAGTTCGTCGTAATTTATTTACTTTGCCAATCGGTGTCTCTCGCGAAACTATGACTGCAATTGTAAATCGCCTAGAAAAGAAAGGCTTTGTAGTTCCCGAAATTGAAGATCTTCAATCTGGACTAACAATTCGTAGCGCAGAACAACCTGGGGAATTAAAAGATTAAATTTTAATCAATAAAAAAGCTCGCTTAGCCATTTTAATTTGGCTAAACGAGCTCTTTTTAATTTAATCTTCGTAATAAACACGCGGTAAACGATCGTTCAATAAGCAAGCAACCTCATAATGGATTGTATCAACATAATCAGCTGCTGCTTTAATATTATTTGGATCATCAGGATTATTAGAAATAATTACTACTTTAGTTCCAATCGGCATTTCTTTTGGCATTTCAACCATGAACTGGTCCATACAAATACGGCCAACAATTGGGCAATATGCATTACCTACCTTAACTTTAAAACCTTGGAATTTTCTGATAAAACCATCTGCGTAACCAACTGGCACTGTTCCAATAATCGTATCCTTATTGGCAACAAATGTCGAACCATATCCAACCCCATCGCCTTGATGAATTGTCTTCACATGTGTTAATTCACTCTCAAATGATAAAGCTGGATCTAAGGCAATTTTTGACTTCAAATCAGTTGAATTAGGATTAGATGAAGGATTTAAGCCATAAATACCAATTCCAAATCTAACTAAATCACTCTTAATTCCATCATGAAAAATACTTGCTGCAGTATTATCAACGTGAATCCACTTTGGCTTTACTGTAAGCAAACTCTTCATATGGTTAAATTTTTCACATTGATGTTTAAAGTAAGTTTCATCACTGCTATCAGCAGAAGCAAAATGAGCAAACATTCCTTCAATGTAAAAATTGTCATTATTTTTCAAAAATTTGTTAGCAGCAATAAAGTCCTTATCTTCATTAAATCCGATTCGACCCATTCCTGAATCAATACCTAAATGAATTTTCAATTGTAAGTCTGAATTTTCTAAATATTTTTCTGCTTCTTTAAGCCATTCTAGGTTTGGAACAGTCAGTGAAATATCATTGGCTGCAGCAATAGGAGCATATTCAGGAGAAACAACACCTAAGACTAAGATCGTTTTAGTAATATCTGCACGCCTTAATTCTAACGCCTCATCTAAAATTGCCACGCAGAATCCAGCAGCTCCAACCTGATCTGCTAATTTAGCTACTTCTACTGCGCCATGGCCATAACCGTTAGCTTTTACAACAGCAAGCATCTTTTGGCCTGGCTCAAGATGCTGCATTTCATTTTCAATATTTCTCTTAATTGCGCCCAAATTAACCTTTACTACAGCTGGGCGATGAATACCTGGAACCATTAATTTAATTCCTCCAAAACTACACCTGTTATAATCTCATGATCATCATGCGTGATACTGGCAAAAATATTTCCAGAAAACTTAGTCGACGTCATTACTGGATGTCCTAAATCATCCCATAAGGTTTCAATATCTTGAAAGCCAACATACTTACCTAGACCTGTCCCTAATGCCTTAGAAAAAGACTCCTTTAATGAAAAACGTCCACCAAGATATTCAACCTTTCGCTTTCCTTTTAATTGTTGATATTGTGTAAATTCCTTTGGAGTTAACACTCTTTTAGCGAATTTATCGCCTTTTTCAACAATTTTTTTCATGCGTTCAACTTCAACAGAGTCAATTCCAAAGCCTCTAATCATTATTTTTACCTCACACATTGATACATTATATTACAAAAAAGAGCTGTAGCAACTACAGCTCCCAATTAAAAACTAGTCTTTTTTCTTAATTACAAAGTCATGTTTTCTACCACCACGACGGGCATTTGGCTTACGATGATATCTTTCATTACGATCGCCACCACGCTTGAAGTTACGTTTAAAATGGCGATTATTGTTACCATGCTTTGACTTAAATGGCAATGGCTTTTCAGGTGTAATTTTTACCTTTACGCTTTCAGCATCTTTAGATAAATTCTTTAACAAGGCAGCTACTAAATCTACAGCAGAATAGTCATCAAGTAGTTGTGATGCTTCTGCAGTATATTTAGAAAGATCACCATCTAATAATTCTGTTACCTTCTTATTTGCTGCACTCAATTGTCCCTTAAATGCTTCTTCATCTGTTGGCGGTTTTAGCGGCATCATCTTTTTATGCGTTAATTGTTCAATAGTACGCATGTAGCCAATTTCATTTGGTGTAACAAAAGTTACTGACATTCCGTTTTGACCAGCACGTCCAGTTCTACCAATACGGTGAACGTAAGAATCTGGATCTTGTGGAATATCATAGTTATAAACGTGACTTACACCAGAAATATCTAATCCTCGGGCAGCCACGTCAGTTGCTACTAAAATATCAAGCTTACCTTTACGGAATCTCTTTAACACGCTCATGCGCTTAGCTTGAGAAAGATCACCATGAATTCCAGCAGCGTTATAGCCGCGAGCTTGTAAACCACGTGTTAATTCATCGACACGTCTTTTGGTTCTACCGAAAATAACAGCCAAGTCAGGATTTTGGACATCAATCAAACGACATAAAATATCAAATTTTTCGTTTTCTTTTGCTCTTACAAAATACTGATCAATTAAATTGGCAGTTAATTCTTTTCCCTTAATTTTTACAATTTCGGGATCATGCATAAATTTCTCACCAATTCGTAGAATTGGCTTAGGCATGGTTGCTGAGAAAAGCAAAGTTTGATGTTTACTTGAAGCATAATTCAAGATGCTTTCAATATCTTGAATAAATCCCATATCAAGCATTTCATCTGCTTCATCTAAAACAATTGTTTTCACCTTAGAAATATCGATTGTTCCACGTTTCAAGTGATCTAATAATCGTCCTGGTGTTCCTACTAAAATTGCTGGGGTTTGCTTTAAAGCACGAATTTGACGACGAATATCTGCCCCGCCATAAACAACTTGGACACGAGCCTTTTCATCCCTACCCAAACGGAATAATTCTTCTTGGGTTTGAATAGCGAGCTCACGCGTTGGCTCAATAACAATGGCTTGAATCGAGTCGTGTTGTTTATCTAAATTCTGTAAAATTGGCAAACCGAAAGCAGCAGTTTTACCAGTACCAGTTTGTGCCTGACCAATTACATCTTTTCCCTCTAAAACTAAGGGAATAGTCTTTTCTTGAATTGGAGTAGCTTCTTCAAAACCTGAACGTTTAATAGCTTTTAAAATTTCAGGTTTCAAGTTCATTTCAGAAAATTTCAAATATCTAATTCCTTCCTACATTAGGCGGTCTAAAACCTTTTCTAAATGCATTCCATGTGATCCTTTTAGCATAACAATATCATCTGGCTTAATATCATTCTTTAAGTCATCAATCATATGATTCATTTCATCTTGTGGATAATAATGCAAGTTGGCTGCTGGATACTTATCAACAAGTGCATCATATAAATTCTTCATTTCTGGGCCATACAAATATAATTCGTTAATAATTGCTGGATCTAACGCATTAGCAAGTGAAGCATGAAGCTCAGCAGATTCATCCCCAAGCTCTAACATGTCGCCTAAGACTGCAATTCTACGTCCGCCATCTTTAACCATCACCTGACCAAATGAAGTAGTAACAGCCTTAACCGCAGTTGGATTTGAGTTGTAAACATCGTCCATAATTGCTTCGCCTACGTCTCCCTTCTTCCACTGCATTCTATTTGCAGTTGGGGTAAAGTTAGCTAAGGCTTGAGCAATTTGTTCATCATTTTCGCCAAAGTGACGTCCTACACTAATTGCCGCAAGAGCATTTGATACATTATGCTTACCAATCATTGGAATTTTGAATTGCTGCTCTGAATCATTTACTTCAAAAGTAGCATGGTGCATGTAAGACCTAAAAGTAGTTGCAAAAACAGTATCTTCTTCTCTAAATCCAAAAGTACTCTTGTCTTGCTTAATCTTAGCTGCACGTTCTTCTAACAATGGTTCATCGCCATTATAAATAAACTTACCGTCTTCTTTTAAGAAATCGGTAATTTCCATCTTAGCATCAGCAATTTTATCCCTAGTACCAAAGAATTCAATGTGAGCTTCGCCAATCATGGTAATCACGCAAACATCTGGTCTTACTAATTCACTTAAATGATGTAATTGTCCTGGACGATCCATTCCCATCTCAAGTACTAGAATCTCAGTAGATGGCTTCATCTCTAAAATGGTTACAGGAACACCAATTTCATTATTAAAGTTGGCTTGTGTCTTATGAACGTTAAATCTTTTAGCTAAAACAGCTGCAACCATGTCCTTGGTTGTAGTCTTACCGTTAGAACCAGTAATTCCAACAACGGTTGGGTTAACTTTACCTAAGTAATATTTAGCTAAAGATTGAAGTGCTGTTAATGGATCCTCAACTTCAATAACTGGCACATCAGTTGGCTTACCTTCATGACCTTTTTTCCACAAAGTTGCTTCTGCTCCATTTGCCATTGCATTCGATACAAAATCATGTCCATCCCTTACACCGGCTAATGGGATAAATAAAGAATTGGGTGTTGCTTTTCTTGAGTCAAAAACAACAGAAGTGATGACCTTATCTTCTCCCATATTAACTGAACTATTTAATGCTTTGGCGATCTCAGCAAGTTGCATTTTCATAATAAATAAATTACTCCTACCTAAAATTGCATGTAACCATATTATACTGATTTACACTTATCAGAAAAAGGTCACCTGCATATCAATAAGAATTATACCACGTTAATCATGAAAAAAGAGCAGTCCAAAGTGGGCTGCTCTTTTGGTAAAAAATACCAAGAATTATTAGTTCTTTGAAGAAATACCGTACTTCTTGTTGAATTTTTCGATACGACCATCTGCTTGTGCAAACTTTTGCTTGCCAGTGTAGAATGGGTGAGAATCTGAAGAAATTTCAACACGAACTAATGGGTAAGTCTTACCTTCAAATTCAATTGTTTCTTCTGGCTTTAAAGTAGAACCAGCTACGAACTTAGCACCAGTTGCTGAGTCCATGAAAACAACTTCTTGGTAATCTGGATGAATCCCTTTTCTCATTGTTTAATACTCCTTTGCCATGACCAATATTTCAGATCATAGATTATTTCACGACTAGTTAAGAATAGCACCTTTCTAACCATAATTCAAGCTATTTTATAGTTACGACTTCAAATCCTAGTCTTCTTCAAGCTTAATTTTTTCGTTTACTTTTATCGCAGTAGCATCAATTTTTTCTAGACCACTGTTGATTGCAAATTTATAGAACAATAATGATGCAATACTAATAACCAAGAAATCCCAAGGATATGAAATCCAATTTTGACCGCCAAAACCATCACTACCGCAATAAGACATAATCGAGATAAATACTAAATAACCTAAAAGCCAAGCAGCATGCTTAAACTGTGACTTAAAATTTCTTTTTTGATATTTAACCTCATAATAGAAATAAATCGGTATGCCTAACACGATTACCAAAATAACTTGAATTGTTGTTGGCCACATTGTCCAATAAATAGCCAAACTAGTTAGTACAAATGTTAATGGAGCAAACCATCGCATATATACTGGCTTATACGGGCGGTCTAAGTCAGGTGCTATTTTTCTTAAAGTAATCGTAGTTACTGGACCAGTTAAATAAGCAATTAAAGTTGCACAAGTGATTACCGTTGCTAATAAATTCCAATTTCTAAAAACACTAACTAAAATCATCGCTAAGATTAAATCAGCAACCATCGCAAAGCGAGGTACTAAGTAGCGTCGATTGAGTCTACCTAGCCAAGCTGGTAAATGTTTAGTATGAGTCATTGCAGCCAATGCTCTAGAAGCCGTTGCTACAAAAGCTACCCCAGTACCGAATGGCGAAACAAAGGCATCCATATACAGTAAGATAACCAACCAATTAATTCCTAACAAAATTGCAATATCCGCAAATGGAGAAGCAAAGTTAATTCCTTGCCATGAGTTTTTAGCAATTATCGCAGGATCTACTGCGCCAATAAAGGCTATTTGAAGCAAGATGTAGATAGCTGCAGTTACCAGCATCGATATCAAAACTCCGCGAATAATATTTTTACGTGGATTCTTTAATTCTCCACCAATATTAATAATCGTCTGAAAAGCATCATAAGACATAATAATCCCAGCTCCGGAAGCTGCTTCAAAAATTGCTCGACTTCCATAAGGCATAAAAGTTTTCACATCATGACCAAAATTAGCAGGGTGAAAACTAGATGCAAATAACATGATAATTGTAATTGTAGGTAGTAAAACCTTGAAAACAGAAATCAAGTTAGTAAAGTGCGTCATAATCTTAATTGACCAAAAGTTAATTAAAGTAAAAATAATCATGAACGCAAACACAACTAATAATCCAGGTGTCGTTATATTACCACCTTGCATAAAATGATGGGTCCAATTTGCCCATTTCCAAGGCCATGAACTCATATATTGAACTGCAGCAACTGCTTCCATTGGTACTAAAGTTACTAAAGAAATCCAATTTGCCCAAGCAGCAATAAAGCCAAGCATGGGACCATGACTATATTGAGCGTATTTGCTCATTCCGCCACTCTCAGGAAACATCGCTCCGAGTTCAACATAAGTTAGAGCAATTGCAATAATAATAACTGCACCAATTATCCACGACAAGATAGCTGCTGGACCTGCAATTTTGGCTGCTGATCCCGATCCAAAAAGCCATCCCGATCCAATCAATGAATTAAGGGCTAGCATTATTGCTGAAAATAAACTTATTTTATGTCCTTTATTATTCACAGCTTCCCCCATTTTTATTATTAAATACACACTTAAAACAATTAAAAATTATTTTAACTAAAAAAAGCAGAGCCGACAACTGGCTCTAGCTTTCATTTCAATCTTCAAAATATTTATATAGATCACTTACTTTTAAATTTTGCTTTTCTTGTTCATTAATATCGGCTTTAACTTTCCCATCTTTTAAAACTAAAAGACGGTTCCCATACTTTAAAGCATCTTCCATGTGATGCGTAATCATTAAGGCAGTTAATTTATTTTCCTTAATCTGCTGATCAGTTACAGCCAATAAATTTTCACTTGTATGTGGGTCTAGTGCTGCCGTATGCTCGTCTAACAGCAAAATATCCGGCCTTTCAATCGTAGCCATTAAGAAACTTAGAGCCTGTCTTTGACCACCTGATAAACCTTCTACGAAAGTATTTAAGCGATTTTCTAGTCCATTGTTCATAACTGCAGCCAATTTTTTAAAACGTGGTAAGTTTTGCTTTAACTTTCTTATTTTCAAAAATCTTCTCTTACCTCTCTTAGTTGCTAACAAAAGATTTTCCGCCACTGTCATTCTAGGAGCAGTCCCCATCTTAGGATCTTGAAAAACGCGTCCAATAAATTGCGTCCGTTTTTCCTCACTCATTTTAGTAATGTCGTGTCCATTATGGAGAAGAAAACCACTATCCGGTCTCAAACTACCCGCAATAGTGTTCAACAGTGTAGATTTACCTGCCCCATTCGTTCCAATAATAGTAATAAAATCCCCAGCTTTAATTTTTAAATCAATTCCTTTTAAAATAGGAACTATTTCACCATCAGCTGTCTTTACAGTGGTTTTTACATCTTTTAGTTCTAAAATTGGCTTAGTCATGCTTCTTCACTCCTCTCTCTATTGGTTTTTTCAAATGTACAATTTTTTCTAATTGTGGCAGCATCATGCAAAGTGCCAAAACAATTGAAGAAATTAAGTTTAAATCATTAGCTGAAAAGCCTAGTTGTAAAACTGCTAATAAAATTAAGCGATAAATAATACTTCCTAGAGTAACTGCTACTAATCTTTGATTTAAGGTTAATTCGCCAAAAGCTACTTCACCAATAATAATTGAAGCTAAGGCAATGACAATCGTTCCAATCCCCATATTAATATCAGCATAGCCATTATTTTGTGCAATTAATGCTCCACATAAAGCAACAATTCCATTTGAAAGCATTAAACCAATAATTATCATTGAATCAGTATAGATTCCTAAAGACTTAGCCATTTTAGGATTATCTCCCGTAGCAATAAAAGCCTGGCCAAAATCCGTATTTAAAAAGAAAACCAAAATTCCTGTAATAATTACTACAACTATTACTCCTAAGACCACACTATTAAAATACTGAGGTAGAGATTTCAAAAACTCATTATTAAGCAGGGTTTTCTTACCAATTAATGAAATATTAGAACCGCCCATAATCCTTAAGTTAATCGAATAAATTGCAGTCATCGTCAAAATACCAGCAAGCAAAATCGGAATTTTTCCCTTTGTATATAATAAACCGGTCACTAATCCTGCGATCATTCCCGCAAGCAAAGCTAAAAAAGTAGCCAAATATGGTGACATCCCATGAGCAAGATTAGCAACAGCCACAGCTGCTCCTAAGGGAAAAGTTCCTTCGACTGTCATATCAGCGAAATTTAAGATTCTAAAAGTTAAATATAACCCTAAGCCTAATAATGCCCATAATAATCCTTGACCAATTGCAGATACGATCAAATTCATCTGTAAACAACCCCATTTCTTTGACACTCTTTTAGAAATCTTTGTGGCACTTGGAGATTCAATTCTTTTGCTTCTTTTAAGTTAACCACAGGTTCTCCTTTTTGAACTCTTTCTACTGGTAATGAGCTGACCCTTTTACCTTTTAAAATAGCAATCGTCATTTTTCCAGTCATCTGTCCTAGCTTGTACTGATTAACACTGTAAGTTGCTAAGCCCCCTTGCTTTACCATCGTTGCGGCCGCTGGGAAAATAGGTTTCTTAGCTGCATTGCCATTTTTAGCCAAGGTTTCCATTGCTCCAGCAATTGTGTTATCCGTAGGTACTATAGCCGCATCCACCTGCCTAAACATTTGCTCTGATACTTGATTAAGATCATTGCTATTTGCTATTGAAAATACTCTTAAATTTATTTTTCTTCTTTTACATTCCTGCTCGATTTCACGAAAGCCACTAACTGCGGAAGAATCACTTGAAGTATAAATTACCCCTAATGTTTTCAGATTAGGCATAAATTTTTTAATTAAATCTAATTGTTGCTTAATCGGAGCGGCATCGGATACACCAGTTACATTTGATTCTGGATGACGTTCATTTTTTACCAAACCACTTGCTTTCGGATTTGTTACTGCTCCTAAAACAATTGGTGTTTTACTAGTTGAATTTGCTAATGCTTGCGCAGCCGGCGTAGTGATCCCAACAAGGACTTTTGACTGCTCATCATTTAACTTAGTAGCCATAGTACGTAAATTGCTTTGATCATTATTTGCGTTTTGATAATCAATCTTGATATTTTTCCCATCTACATAACCTGCTGCTTTTAATTCAGCTTTAAAACCACGATATATTTCATCAAGAGCTGGGTGATGCATTAAAGTTAAAACACCGACCTGCGGTACTTTTCTCTCTGTTTCTTGTTTACGATTTTCAGTGAAAAAAGCCATTGCTAAAAAAGCTATTAAAATTGCAATTAATCCATACATTCTTTTCATAATTTTTCTCCACAAAAAATAGGAATCTGACTCCATGCAGATCCCTATCATTTTTTATTGTAAAAGAAAAGGTCTGCATGTTTCTTCCATGCAGACCACAATAAATACACAGCCAGCACAGATACAATCTGAATCTTTCAGGTTGTATCTTGCTAACAACCTGATTTACTGGCCTTGCCAACGATTATTCTTAATAAACTTAGCTTGTGTATTCATAATTAAGTACTCCTCAAAAAATTTATCTATATTGTAATTGGCTTATATTTTTCTGTCAATAGCTTTTATTTGATATAAATACGATTGAAAGTCACCGCTAATTTGCGCAGTGTCAGGATTTGAAGCATTAAATTGATATGGTTCACGTAATCCAAATTTTTGTAAAACTCTACCCGATACCAGTTGGTCAGAATTAATCTGATATTTTTGCTGATCATTTAAATGTTTAAGAGGGAGATATTGATCTAAAGTTTCATTAGGTCGAGCGAGTTTGCGATAAAATCCAACAATTTGTTTGTTAGAGTTACTTACACTCCAAGCATAAGTATTTTGTGAGGGATCAAATTTTAGTAGTTGATCAAAAGTTCCATTGACTAACAATTTACGATTTTCTTTATACCATCTAATCCAATTTTTAATTTGGTTCTTTTCTTCTGTTGATAACTTACCTAGGTCTAGCTCATATCCTAAAGGACCAAAGCAAGCAACATTTTGTCTAAATTTTAAACTTGTTATTCTTTTTACTTGATCATTAGGAACAGCAGAAACATGATTACTAAACGTAGATAAGGGGTAAGCAAGTAAGGTGCCTGACATAATATCTAACCTTTCTGCCGCATCACTGTCATCACTTGGCCAAATTTGTGGACTATAATATAGAATACCTAAGTCAAAGCGACCACCGCCACTAGCACATCCTTCTATTAACAGATCGGGAAAACTTGTTAATAATTTTGCGTATAACTTGTAAACGCCTTGAATATATCTGTGGAAAAACTCTCCCTGTGAATAACCCGACTTGTTCAAATATGGTGAATATGCTTCAGTAATATTTCGATTCATATCCCACTTAATATAGTCAACCTGGGCTGTTTCAATTACTTTTTCCATTTGTCTATAAATATTATCGACTACTTCTGGATTAGCAAAATCTAGGACATATTGGCTCCGTCCAACAGAAAAACGATTATAGGGGTGTCTAACGATCCAGTCGGGATGCATATTATAGAGTTCGGTGTCTGGTGAAACCATTTCTGGTTCAAACCATAATCCAAATTTCATCCCCATTTTATGCACCTGTGCACTAAAATGATCCAATCCTTGTGGAAACTTTCTTTTATCTACTGTCCAATTTCCTAATGAACTGTTATCACTATCTCGTTTACCAAACCATCCATCATCAAGAACAAAACACTCAATTCCTAGTTTATTAGCTTCTTTTGCAAGCTTTAACAATTTAGCTTCATTAAATTCAAAATAAGTAGCTTCCCAATTATTTATTACAATTGGTCTATCTCGCCGTTGCCATTTTTGATCAATGATGTGCTTTGTAACAAAATTATGCGTCTGTTTCATTAAACCGTTAAATCCATGCCTGCTATAAAACAAAACAGCTTCTGGTGTAGAAAATACTTGATTCCGACTTAATTTCCAAGTAAAGGTAGCTGGATTGATTCCAGTCATCAACCGACTTTGTCCCCACTCATCAACTTCTATTTGACTGATAAAATTACCGGAATAGATCAAATTGCTTGCATAAATATTTCCACCATCATTTGTCACATCCTTATCCACAAGTGCAATAAAAAGATTTTCTTGATGGCTTGATGCTCCTCTTAATGATTCAATTTTGGTAATTCCTTGTGTAAGAGGGCGCCTGATAATATGCCGCTCCTTGGTCCAAGCTCCAGATAATTGAAGAAAATCATAACTATCATTCGGCAAATCAAGAACTGTACTTTGCAAATTGGTAAGTTTAATCTCTTGCTGACCATGATTAATAATTGCTGCCTTACGCACTATTGCTGACAAGTTTTCAAAAATACTATATGAAAGTTGCAATTCTAATTGATGCTCAGTATCGATTAAGTAGACAATTAAATTTTCACTATCATTTCCATATGAAGTAGGAAAATCTAAGCTCCTCCTCTTACCTGTTGTAATCTCAAAATGATCATATTTAAACTCAGGATATAGATAAGCGTCTTCATTTTCAATACTTACAGCGCCCTCACGAAAATCGCTTGTACCATACGTTGGAAATTCCTGCATTCGATCAGCGAGTGTCAAATTTTTTATTTTTTTAGAAAATTTTACTGTTCCAGAAGCTTTATTTGGATGAAGCGACATATATTCCAAATCGTTCTTAGATAATTTACCTAAATCTTCACCATAATATAAGTGCTCTAATTGTTGATTAGGTAACAAATCAAATAAATAAGCAACTTCTTTATTATGTAGATAGAAATATTTATTATCAATTACATCAATCATTTGTTTCAACCTTACTAAGAGCTAACTTATTCAAATACTGCGTCTTTTCTGAGTAAACTAGCTCTCTTTTTTATTTGATTTGATGCTTCTCCACCAAGCTTTTAACGCTACTTTTGGCATTTGTTAATACATCTTTATCTTCAGGGCTATCTAAAACTTTAATAATGATTCTTGCAACTTCTCTTGCATCATCTTCTTTAAAGCCTCTACTAGTTATTGCTGGCGTTCCAATTCTCAATCCACTAGTGACAAACGGACTTCTAGTATCACCGGGAATTGATTCTTTGTTAGTTGTAATATTTACTGAGTCAAGCAAGTTCTGCGCATCTTTTCCTGTTACACCGGTTTTAGTAATATCAATAATCATCAAGTGATTATCAGTTCCGCCTGATACTACGCGAATATTTTCACTCTTTTTAAATTCGTCTGCCATTGCTTGGGCATTTTTAACCACTTGCTCAATATATGTAGAAAATTGTGGCTGCAAATCTTCATAAAAAGCTTGTGCCTTTGCAGCAATTACATGCTCTAACGGTCCACCCTGAGTACCTGGGAAAAGAGCAGAATCAATCTTTTTACCTAATTTCTTATTATTAGACAAAATCATCCCGCCCCGTGGTCCACGTAAAGTTTTATGAGTAGTAGTAGTAACTACATCTGCAACCGGAATTGGACTTGGGTGAGCCCCTGTAGCAACTAACCCAGCAATATGAGCCATATCAACCATTAAATAAGCACCAACTTCATCCGCAATTTCACGGAATTTTTGCCAGTCAATAATTCTACTATATGCTGATGCCCCAGCAATAATTAATTTGGGTTTATTTTCTAAGGCAATTTGTCTAATTTTTTCAAAATCTAATTCTTCAGTTTCTGGATTTAGGTCATAACTAACAGAATTAAAAATCTTTCCTGAGAAATTAACCTTTGAGCCATGAGTAAGGTGCCCACCAGCATCCATTCCCATCCCCAAAATTGTATCTCCTGGCTTTAATAAAGCATTATAAACTGTCATATTAGCTTGTGAACCAGAGTGTGGTTGAACATTTGCATATTCCGCATTAAATAATTTTTTAGCATAGTCAATCGCCAATTGTTCTACTTGATCAATATATTGACAACCACCGTAATATCTTTTACCCGGATATCCTTCTGCATATTTATTCGTTAACACAGATCCTTGTGCTTCTCTGACAGCATCGGAAACAATATTTTCTGATGCAATTAACTCTATTGTATCTTCTTGCCTTTTTTCTTCACTCTTAATTGCATCCCAAAGTGCTGGTGCTTTCTCTCCATAATTCATCGATTAATTCCTCCCATGCTTTCAGAAACTTTATGCTTTACCAAATTATACCTTATATTTGTTGTAAATTTAGCTTCAAGGTTTGCTTTATATTAGAAAGATCTTTTAAAATATAAATAAATACGTTAATAGAGAAGGAGCTTTTTTAATGAAACAAACCGAATGTACTACTATCTTAGTCGGAAAAGATGCAACTATTGATGGTTCAACAATGATCGCTCGTAGTGAAGATGGTGGTCGTACCATTATTCCTGAGAGATTCGACGTAGTAATGCCAAAAGATCAACCCAAGCACTACGAAAGCGTAATTAGCCATCAAAAGATTGATGACAAAGATCTTCTTCCTAATCCGCTCCGCTACACTAGTGCACCTGATGCATCTGGTGAAAATGGAATCTGGGCAGCTGCTGGTATCAACTCAGATAATATTGCTATGACTGCAACTGAAACAATTACTACTAACTCACGTATTCAAGGTATTGATCCATTACTTGAAGAAGGCGGCTTAGGTGAAGAAGATTTTGTTACCTTGACCCTTCCTTACATTCATTCTGCATATGAAGGTGTTGAACGTGTAGGTTATCTACTTGAAAAGTATGGTACTTACGAAATGAACGGTATGGCCTTTTCTGATAAGAATGAAATTTGGTATCTTGAAACTATTGGCGGACACCACTGGGCTGCTAGACGTATTCCAGATAACGCTTATGTTATTGCACCTAACCGTTTAAACATTGATGAATTTTATTTTGATGACGATGATTTTGCTTCATCAAAAGATCTTAAAGATTTAATTGAAGAATATCACTTAAATCCAGATCTCGAAGGCTACAATTTACGTCATATTTTTGGTTCATCAACAATCAAAGATGCTCACTACAATAATCCTCGTGCTTGGTATATCCACAATTACTTTGACCCTGATTTTGGCGGCGAGCCAAGTGATCAAGATCAACCCTTCATCTGTCACGCTAACCGTAAGATTAGCATTGAAGATATTAAATGGGCAGAAAGTTCTCACTACCAAGACACACCTTTTGACGCATATGGTGATCAAGGAAGTGCTGAACAAAAGAAGACATTCCGTCCAATTGGTATTAACAGAAACTTTGAAACTCATATCTTACAAATTAGAAATGATGTTCCAGAAAAAATTGCTGGTGTTCAATGGTTAGCATTTGGTCCAAATACTTTTAACAGCATGGTTCCTTTCTACACTAATATCACTACTACTCCAGCAAGCTTTCAAACTGGCCCTAAGTTTGATCTAAATAAGATCTTCTGGTTAAACAAGTTAACTGCTCAGCTAGGTGATACTAACTTCCGCGTTTATGGCGAATTAGAAGCTGACTTTGAACAAAAGAGTCTTGCTCAATGCCATAAAATTCAACATGAAACTGACAAAGAAGCCGAAAAATATTCTGGCGACGAACTTCAAGACAAGCTTAATGAAGCAAACCAAAAGATGGCTGATACGGTCTACAATAATACTGTTGAATTATTAGGAAACATGGTTAACGAAGGTCATGGTTTAATGACTTTGAAGTATGATTTACTTGATTAATTTGTAAAAATTCATTGATGTAAAAAGAACGTTGAGCATAAAACTCAACGTTCTTTTTACGGTCTAGAATATTATCTTATCCCAGATTTTATTATCAGAAAATATAAATTAAATATTTTTATAGAAATTAAAAATTGAAAAATTAATAAAAAATTATTAGTATTCTTTGCGTATATAATAATGTGAAAACCAAATCTAAAAAGATAAAGAGGAAACATAATATGCAAGGTACTTACGAATGTGTTAAAGTTATCGGAACATTTCATCGCTACGGTGTTCAACAAAGTGTTGATAGCAACGGAACATTCTATTATCGTCCTGTAGTATACATGAAAGATTGTAAAGATCTGAATAATATAGATTTAAAAATGCCAGACTATTTATTATTCAATTTAACTAAAGGATTTAAAAGCCTAGGAATATTAAATCCTGGAATAAAACTGAAAATAAACTGTCGTCGTTATTTAAAAGAAGAACGTAATGCTGGCTATGGTTATCCTACTAATATTGTCATTGCTAATGATCGACCAGATTTTCCCGATGATCCTAACGTTTTGACAGGAATGATCATGGTTAAAAATCAAGGTAACCCTGAAGCTGAAAAAGATCCTATTAATACAGATCTAATTCAAATATATAAGAACTGGCTAGCAAATAAGGAGTAGGATAGAAAAATAATGTACTTCTTAATTATTTTCTAGCCTTAGGCGGTCTAAGAGACCCACGCTTAATTGTAATTGGTAACTTTTTTAAGTTTTCATAAACAACTTCAAGTTCTGCCATTACTTCATTTTCATTTAGCCCCTTTTCTTCAATAACTTCAGTAGCAGCCTTGGCGTAGTTGCGCTTAAAACTTAAATTTATTTCATTCCAATTAACTGCTTTAAAATTATCAGCTAGTTTTTGATTAAACGGTAATTTTCCCTGCAGCATTAAAACCGCAATCACGGGATAGCCAGCATATCCTTGCCAGTAAGTCGCGTTATCATTTGAATGATATACATCGTTCTCCCAACTTACTGTGTAAGTTTTAGCTCCATTAGATGATGTTACTTTTGCCTCATTCTCTGTTAAATTCACATGATTATCCACAATTGCAGTATAAGCTTCTAAAATTTTTTGAATTGGTGGTAATTTTTTCATTAACTTATCCTCCTGCTTTTGGTTTGAATTTACTTCATTTAATGAATATAAGATAATTAACCTAACTATTATCTTAGGAGTTTTTTATGAAAAATATTAGTAAAAAGTTTGGCTTAATTTCTCTACTATTTTCTTTAGCAATGATCCTTTCCGCTTGTAGTATTATCATTTCGAATCATGATGATACTAAGCCAGAAATCAAAACTACAATCAGTAATCAAGGATTCAATAAACTAGAAATTTCTGTTGCTCTCGCTGATATTTCTGTCAAATATGGCGATAAATATCAGGTTGAATATGAAGGGCCTAAGAATTTGAAGCCAACTGTTAGCAGAAAAAACGGTATTTTAACTATTAAACAATCAGCTACTGGTATCCATCATGTTAACGGCGACCCAGCTATTACAATCACAGTTCCCAAACAACTATTAAAGAATCTGACCTTATCAACTAACGACGGAGACATCGAAGTTGAAAATATTGCTACAACAAGTCCAATTTCACTTGAGACAAATGATGGTGATATTAACATTAACAACCTAAAAGCTCCAAGTGGAAAAATTGATACAAACGATGGTGATATCACCATTAACAAATTAAGTAACCAAAATAACTTTAAGGTAAATACAGACGACGGAGATATTAAGATAACTCAGTCTAGTTTTACTGGCTATAAACTGAATGTAAGTGATGGAGATATTAACATTAAGGGCCGCTCTTCTAATGACTTCTTTGTTGAAAATCAAAATAGCTCTAATGTATTAACAGCTTCTAGCCAAGACGGAGATATTAAAATTAAATAGTGAGTAAAAAAGACAGGTTTTATAAAGCCTGTCTTTTTCTATCTTTCTCTAGCTAAATATAATTTATTGCTCCTGGGAAACTCTATTTTCTGCAATCTTTTTACTCTTTTCAAAACTTCTGCTTCAGTCAAATCATCCCAAACGATTTTACGATAGCCATCTTCAACAATTCTAAAATTATCCCCATTCTTTTCCACAAGAACGCTGCGATCCTTTTTATAAGTTAAAAATTTAAGTTTGTTACCATTACTCATCTTTCGCAATTCAATTCGTAAAAGTTTCAATAAATTTTTATTATCTATCATTTTCTATTCCTAATAAAAAAGACAGGTTAACATCCTGTCTCTTAATTATATATAAATTCTCTCTAAAACATATGTGCCAAGATTGGTAATAGCCAGATCCAGAAAATACAGCTTACTGCAAAGAATACAGTTGAAACTGCGACTGAACTTGCACCTTCCTTGACATAAATGTTGTAGCGGCTGGAAATAATAATTCCAGAAAATGCTGGTGGCAATCCGGTTGCCAAACAAAGCATTGAAATCTTGGTAGGATCTGATCCCATACCGCAAAGATATGCTGCTGCAACAATCACTGCCGGTGTTAAGAATAGTCTAAAGAAAGTATTCCAAATAACTTCTTTGTCAATTGAAAATTTAACTGTAGATAAGGCAAGACCAGCTGCTAAAACAGCAACACCCGCGTTAGCCTTAGCAATTAAATCAAAAGTTGGGGCCCAAGAAGTTGGGATTCTAATACCAATCAAAACTAAAATTACCGCAATTAATGGAGCTGCCGCAACTGGTTGCTTAATAGCATTAATTACAGACTTCAAAGTTGGGTTCATCGGCTTATGAGGCTCATCAGCATGATCAGCAATTTCTGCTCGAGCTAAATCAATTTCACGCTCAATCCCCTTTTCTTTCAAAGCCTTAGCTTCCGCATCAGTAACTGGAACACCATCGGGAATAGTTACTACGACCTTCTTCTTAGTCTTATTTAAGCCCTTTCCCTTTATGTCTTCTACTTCAACTTTAGTTCCCTTATTATTTGGATTTGCTTTAGCTTTCTTCTTAGTTAAGGTTTGACCTTTGTTAATTAAAGCTAATCCCAATGGAATGGTAATAGCATTAACCACAATCGATACAATTCCAATAACTAAGTTAGTTGTTGCATTATTTCCATAAATAGGATCTAATACAGCAAAACCAAGGAAACCAATTGTTGGGGAACCTGCAATTAAAGCACAAACAGCTGCTTGTTGCGTAGTTCTGTGGAACAACAATTTATCTAAGTAGTAGCTCAACATAAATAGACCTACTACACCAACAATAGAAATTAACGTTAATACGATATCTTGCGCAAACATTTTTCTGGTAGCTTTAACAATTGAAATGAATAAAGCTGCTGGTAATGCGATATCAAGAACTAATTTATTTAATCCTTGTCTCTGATCATTATCGAAAAAGTAAAACTTTCCGCAGAGATAACCTAGTAACATAATCACCAAAATTGGGATTATGTCATTGATTAAGATACTAATCATCTCTATACCTCGCTCATAATCTGACCAGTTTATTCCCGATGAAAACTTTCTTCATCACAAACTAAATATAGACTTTATCAAAATATAAGCAAGTGGAACGATTTCATAATTCTGACAAAATCGTTATTTTAAATTCACTGTATATCAGAAGCAATATATAAGAAACAGTTAATAGAAGATAACTATTATATATTCATACTTAGAAAGCGCTTTTTATATTGAAATAAAAGTTTTTTTATAGTTTTTTTCTTGCTAACAAATTCAAAAAAAGTTATAAATTAGTTGTACGCAATCCCATTTTGGAATAGCGCTTTTATATAAAATAGTAATTATCATTACCATGGAGGTTACGTTATGGTAGATGACTCTTTAAATAGAACTGGTGCCAGTTTATTAATTGACGCTTTACAAAAAAATGGTATTAACAACTTATACGGAGTTGTAGGTATTCCGATTACTGATTTAGCTAGATTAGCTGAATTAAGAGGAATGAAGTATTATGGCTTTCGTCGTGAAGACTCAGCCGTAGACGCTGCCGCAGCTGCCGGATTTTTAACTAAAAAACCTGGTGTAGCAATGACTGTTTCCGCACCAGGTTTTTTGAATGGATTAACTGCTTTAGCACAAGCTACTAAAAACTGTTTTCCATTAATTATGATTTCTGGTTCTTCAGAACGTCATATTATCGACTTAGCTCAAGGTGACTACGAAGGTTTAGATCAATATAATGTTGCTAAGCCTTTCTGTAAGAAAGCTTACCGTGTTGATCGAGCACAAGATGTTGGTCTAGCAGTTGCACGTGCTATTCGTACTGCTGTATCTGGTAGACCAGGTGGTGTTTACCTTGATTTACCAGCTGACACTATTGCCCAACTTAATGATGACCTGGGTGAAAAGAACATGGGTGTTTACAAGTTAGTTGATCCAGCTCCACTTCAAGAACCAAGTGACGATGCAATTAACCGCGCAGTTAACATCATTAAACAAGCTAAAAAGCCTTTGATCATTCTTGGTAAAGGTGCTGCTTATGACAGAACTGAAAAGCAAGTTCAAGAATTGATTAACAAGACTGATATTCCATTCTTACCAATGTCAATGGCTAAAGGTCTTGTTCCAGATGACGACAAACACTCTGCTGCCGCTGCTCGCTCATTATCATTAAAGAATGCAGACGTAGTAATTCTAATTGGCGCAAGATTAAACTGGATGCTTTCATATGGTGATGCACCACAATTTAACCCAGATGCTAAGTTTATCCAATTAGATATTGATGCAACCCAATTTGATTCTGCACAAAAGATTTCTGCACCACTTCAAGGTGACTTAACCTCTATTTTAAATAAATTAGTTCCAGCTCTTACTGCAACTGGCTACAAGGTGCCTTCTGACTGGCTTGATGCAATTGCTCAAGATACTGCTAAGAATGACGCTAAGTTCGCTAAAAGAATTAAAGCTGGGGAAACTAACCCAGAATTTGGATATTATGGCGCTATCGAACCTATTAATGATTACTTCCAAGAACATCCAGACACCTACCTTGTAAGTGAAGGTGCTAATACCCTTGATATTGGTCGTGACATGATTGGTATGAAACTTCCTCGCCACAGACTTGATACTGGTACTTGGGGCGTCATGGGTGTTGGCATGGGGTATGCCATCGCTACTGCTGTCGAAACTGGTAAGCATGTTGTTGCCTTAGATGGGGACAGTGCATTTGGTTTTGACGGTATGGATGTTGAAACAATGTGCCGTTACAATTTACCAATTACTGTTGTCGTTATTAACAATGGTGGTATTTATAATGGTGTTGATAATGTTGTTCCAGATCAATTGGGTCCAACTACACTTGATCCAACTGGTCGCTATGACCTAATTGCTAAAGCCTTCGGCGGTGATAATTACTACGTAACTAACTATCAAGAAATGAAAGATACTTTTGCTACAGCTGTTGACTCAGGCCGCCCAAGTATTATCAACGTTCAAATTGATCCTTCAATGGGCAAAGAATCAGGCCACATTGGTAATTTAAACCCAGAATTAAACTTAAAGCCTCTTGAAGAAGCTGAACAAAAGAAAATTGATGAGGAGTAATTAAGATGAGTGAAAACGAAAAAAACGAACAAAATGAATATGCTCCATTAAAAGGTATTAAAATTGTTGACTGGACTCAAGTCCAATCAGGTCCATCATGTACTCAACTTTTAGCTTGGCTCGGTGCTGATGTTATTAAAATTGAACGTACTAATACCGGTGACCCAACTAGAAATGAATTGCTTGATATTAAAGATTCATGGAGTCTTTACTACTTACAATTAAATGCCAACAAGAGATCTTTAACTTTGGATATTAAGACTCCTGAAGGTAAAAAGATTATGTACGATTTAGCCAAAAAAGCTGATGTCTTTGTTGAAAATATTGCACCAGGTTCAGCTGATCGTAACGGCTTTGGTTGGGAAAAGCTTCACTCCATCAATCCTAGATTAATTTATGCTTCATTAAAGGGATTTAACGAAGGATCACGTTTTGAAAATGTTAAAGCCTTTGAACCAGTTGCTCAAGCTGCTGGTGGTTCTGCATCTGCAACAGGTTGGAACAAAGGTGCAAACAATGTTCCTACTCAATCTGCAGCTGCTCTAGGTGATTCAAATACTGGTATGCACTTAGCTATCGGTATTTTAGCTGCTTTATTACAACGTGAGCACACAGGTGAAGGTACTTTTGTTTATCAATCAATGCAAGATGCTGTTCTTAACCTTTGCCGTATTAAGTTACGTGACCAACTTATGCTTGATAACTTGGGTGCTTTACCTCACTATGCAGTTTACCCTGACTGGAAGTGGGGCAAGGCAATTCCGCGTGCTGAGAACACTGAAGGTGGACAAGTTATCGGTTGGACTTACAAGGCTAAGGGTTGGGAAACTGATCCTAATGCATATGTATACATCGTTATTCAAAACGAAAATAAGAAATGGGATAAGATGTGTGAAGCCATGGGTCACCCAGAATGGGAAAAAGATCCAAGATTTGTCGACTGGCAACACCGTCAATTACACAAAGAAGAATTATACCCATTAATTGAAGCCTACACTAAGCAATACGATAAATATACTCTAACTAAAGAGCTCGGTGCTGCTGGCGTTCCAGTTGGACCAGTTCTAGACTGGCACGAACTTGAAAACGATCCAGATCTAAATAGCGATGGTACAATCGTTACTATCGACCAAGGTGGTAATCGTGGTAAGTTCAAGACTATTGGTTTACCATTCAGTCTTTCAAACTACAAACCAGCTTATGACAGAGCACCTGACCTTGGTGAAAACAACAAGGAAATTTTAACTGAACTTGGTTATGATGCAGATCAAATCGAAGATTTAGTTAACAAGGGCGTTATTTCTAAAGCCAAAGGTCCAAAGAATCCTCGTGTTCACGTTATCATTGATGGAAAAGAACACTAATTAAGATTAATAAATTTAAGTATATACACTAAAAGGCGGCTAGGATTAATTTCTAACTGCCTTTTAGCGTAATAATTTTTTTAATTATTAATAAAGTTTAACTAATTTAATAATTGATTAAAACTATAACTTAATCACTATACTTTCTCTTAAAATGTGGCTATAATATCATTCAGATATAAATAAAAGAGGTGGATATTTTAGTCATGAAGGATAATTACACAATTGACCATGATATGTATCTTATGAATCATAAAAATGGCGATGTTCTGAAGGTAACTGTTGATAATAAAGATAAGTCATTAAAGAATTTGCAGCTTTATCGTCAAGATGGCCTTGGAAATTACTACTATGACAAAAACTCACAGTTAAAGCATCAAGATAATTTAGCCACTAAAAAAGACATTGTTAAGGCAAGTAAAGAAATTGGTGCACATAATACCCACCATATCGACAAGTGGCATCACAAAGTTACGCCAGTATATAATGCTGAACACAAGATTACTGACTTTGAGCCCAAACTTGCTTTAGAGCATCATGCTAAGATTAAGAACGCTAAAAGATATTTGCGTCATTTGAATCATCATCATGCAGATTTTTTATTCTTAGCTAATAAAGGTTTGTTAAGACAACCTTTAAATTATCTCAAAGATGCGATTTATACTGACCGTAATAAAGAAATGGTCATTGCACATAAGGTACATAAGATCGCTAAATAATGAAAAGACCAGTGAACACTTCAAGTCACTGGTCTTTTTGCTAGGCTTAGAATTGATATATATTAAACAAAAGAGGATGTATTTCATGCAAACTATTTCTTACTACAATTCACCTATTGGAAAAATATTGCTCGCTAGTGACGAGCAAGGTCTAGTTGGTCTATGGCTAGATACTGATCGTTACTATGGAGATATTCTTGCAAAAAACTATTCCGAAGGAGAAAACAAATATCTATCTTCTGCTAAAAAATGGTTAAATATTTTTTTTCAAGGAAAAGAGCCTAATTTTATTCCTCAATTGCACCTTACTGGTACTGATTTCCAGAAAAGAGTTTGGCAAGCATTGTTAAAAATCCCTTATGGGACAACTACTACTTATAAAGATACCGCTATGAAAGCTGCACAAGATAAAAAACATTTACCTATTAGAGCAACTGGTGGGGCTGTTGGTCGAAATCATATCTGCATTATTGTTCCTTGCCACCGTGTTGTCGGCGTTAACCACAATTTAACCGGTTATGGTGGTGGTATTGATAAAAAGATTAAACTACTTCAACTTGAAGGAGTAGACATAAGCCAGTTTAAAAAGCCTTAATAAAAATAAACTTGTATATAATTTTACTGAGTTTCCATTTTTATCATTCTTTTCAACTTAGCAAAGTTTAGACTATAATTTTAAGTAATCACTATTTAAGGTAATTACTTATGAAAAAATACTCTATAATTCAAAAATTTAACGCACTTGTTCAAATACAGACAATTATCATTTCAGCCTTGCCATATATTATTGGCTCATTAATGGCTAGTTACTATTATCACCATTTCAATTTATCTTATTGTCTTTGGCTTTTTCTAGCCGTAATTTCTTTTCATTTAGCCGTTAATGGTCATAATCAATATACTGATTATCTTCGCTATAAGAAAAATCATGTTACTAGTTACAATAATATTTTAGAAAAATTCAACATCTCCCGAAAATGGGCTAGAAATGTAATTATTCTATTAACCCTTGTTTCCGCGACTATTGGCATCATACTTAGTTTTAAAGTCGGTTGGATAATTCTCTTAATCGGTTTCTTTAGCTACTTAATTGGTTATTGCTACTCAGGCGGTCCTTACCCAATTCTGAAAACTCCTTTTGGCGAACCCGCCTCTGGAATTACAATGGGCTATAACATCACTCTTTTAGGTATCTACGTCAATATTTACAACATCCATCCCTTTGATAGTTTTTTCTGGGCTAAAGCAATCATTGTTGCCTGCCCTGCGATCTTTGTTATTGCCAACGTAATGCTAGCCAACAATATTTGTGACGTAGAAGAAGACGTTAAAATTGGTCGTAAAACTCTCCCATTTTATATTGGTCGTAAGAATGCTTTGATTGTTCTATGCATATATTACGTTTTAGCATATATTTTTTTAATTCTAAGCGTTGTCTTGCACTATCTACCTACCCTTGCTTTAGGCGGTTTACTCACCATTCCACTAGTCTATCGTTCAACTAGAACCTTTGTTAAGGATCCTCATAAAGAAACTACGTTTAAAGGAATTTTAACGAATGTTTTGTTAGTACTAGTCAGTGAAATCATCTTCTCGCTTATAGGATTAGTATGGTAATAATTAATCTAAGCATAGTAAAAAGCTCGCAATTAATTGCGAGCTTTTTGGCATTAATTATAAAATATAGTTTTGATTTAGAACCATTTGGTTATATATAAAACTGAATTTGTTTTGCATTAAAGTATTTCAACCAGCTTTCACAAATCAAATCGTATTGCGCCGTAATAACATCAATCAATTTATTAATATCATGACTGCTAAGATTACTTCCGTTACTAGCCAGCACACATCCTCCAGATTTAGTAAGCCAAACTTTGTTGCATGAGCGTTTGGTCTTCCTTTAGATACGTGAACATGAATAGGTTCATCATTCTCATTTGACTAAAAATATATATGATATCCTAAAGTACTAAAAATATTAGGCATTATCTATTCCACCTAATCTAGCATATTTATAAATTACAGCAGCATTTTTATGTGCAAATTGAACAAAGAACTTTATTTGTTCATTACTAAAGCCGTCATTATATAACCACTTATAACTTGGCAACTCAATTCTTGCTTCCCTAAATCCGTCATCATAAGGCTGTTCAAAATTAATCAAAACGGAGTTATTTTCTAAAATTTCCGAATGTGTAATAATCGTTTCATCTGGCAATTCAATGTATGGATATAACATTCTCTCACCTTTTCTCATCAGTAAAATCATTATCTTCTCCTTTCTATTTTACCTATCTATATCTAAATTGCGCAAAGCTATTACCTCTTAATTCTCTGGACAAACAATAACTAACTTAGATTTAAGCATCTCAGTCAATTCTTCTGATTGCTCATTTAGAAATGAAATAGTGTATTTTTCTCTTCCATTTTTCCATGGATCTACTGGAGTTAACAAAATAAAATAAGTTCTACAAAGCAATAATTCATTTCTCATAAAACGATAGACTTCATCTTTCAACATATTTTGAAGATAGTTTAAACCACTCGGCCAAGTTTCTTTATCAGCTACAAGCAGTCCAATCATTATAGTTTCTCCATCAGCAGTTTTAGCAAAAATATTTCGATTATCCTTATCTTCGGGAAAACGAAATCCGGCTGATACAACATGTTCTTCAGGAAGAATTTCTTGCATCAATTTTAGTAATACATTCTCTTCACGAATCTTCTTACCAAACTCAACTTCATTGTACATTTTTGGATCAGCAAATAATTTTTTAATATATTCCATGATTTTTCCTCTTCTACTAAAAAATTTATTTCTAATCCTTATTACGCAAAAAACTCCCAATTTTTGTTGGGAGTTTTAATATTTTATTTAAATTTTTATTGCGAGCTTTTTATCTTGTTCGTCTTCTTTTACAAACAAACTTTCGCTATAATTATCTTCACAGCAAGTTTTATGAGCGGCGGTTGTTTTTCCTCCCGGAGGTGAGGCCTATGGTCAACACACTGCAGAAAGGGTTCAACCATGTCGGTTTACGAAAGCATTTCTTTAATGCTTTTATTTGGTACGTTTGTGTTAGCTTTGCTAACTTATATCGACCACCACAAAAAATAAAAACGCCGCTCAATGTATAACTTTGGCCAGTTATTGAGTAGCGTTCATCGCAAAAATTAACGTTTAAAACCACCGCTCTTAAAGCGGGCTGCAAAGGAGATCCGAAGATCTCCTTTTTCTTTATTTTGATTATAGCATATTTTTACTAATGGATCATAGATCATACATTTCCCCATTATGGAATAATCGCAGCACTTCTAAGTCATAAATTGGGACAAAGACAGCTTTATACAAATTGATCATGCTGCTTAAACTATAAACAACTTACCTATTGATCCTTACACTATTTTTCTGCAAAAATATTGCTACTTTTTGCATCATTTCTTCTGAATCTGCACTCGTAGTTACACTTAGCATTAACGCGATGCCTTGAGATTTTGAGACTTTTAAACTATATCCATTTAATTTTAAAAATAATTTCGTTACCACATATGCTGTTCTCTTATTTCCATCCGTAAAAATATGTTTTTTAGTACTTTTTTGCAAAACAAAGGCAGCTTTTAACCATAAACTTGGATATAATTCATGTCCAAAAAGAACCATTTGTGGCTGTTCAATAATTACACTTAATCCTTCGGGGTATTGAATAACTTCTTGCTTTTCGCCGGTAAATTCTAGAACTCTTTTGTTAACATATATCAAATCGCTAGCAGATAAATATCTATATTCCATTTTATAAATCCTTTAACGCTTGAATTAAATCTGCATCTTCATTTAAGATCTTACTAACTTCTTTCTTTACATCCTCTGATACTTCAGGCATTTTTTTAAATGTAATTGACATTCCATCTGGAGCGACTTCTTTGATTACCTGATCTCCAGGCTTAACTTTAAAAATAGCAGTATCTTGCTTAGTTAACCTAATTGCTTCTGAATTTCCTGCTTTAAAAACTTTGGCTGTTTTATTATTTTCTTTACCTTTCAAAAAGTCCATAAGACTACCTCCCAATCATTTTATGTGATTACATTTTATCATTTTGTAGATACATGTGGCGTCATTTAGCCTATAAATAGATGGCTGCAACTAATAGTTGCGTGCTAAGCAATCAAAAAGTGGTTGTCTGCAACCAAGATTTTTTATAAATTAAGATCAATAAAAACAGAAAGGACGATCTATTATGAGATTAGGTCAAAAAATCGCAGACTTGCGGAAAAAGAATAATCTTTCTCAAGAAAGCTTAGCTGAAAAAATGAACGTTAGTCGCCAAGCAGTTTCAAAATGGGAAAGTGAACAATCAATTCCAGATATTGAAAAAATAGTTAATTTATCAGAATTATTTGGTGTAACAACTGATTATCTATTAAAGAGCGGCGAGCCCTCATTTGAGCTTAAAAATGAAGATATTAATGATAAAGATAAATTACCTGTTTTATCTGATGAATTAGTTAAAAAATATTTAACTGCTAGTCAGAAAAGTTCCAAATTACGTGCTTTAGCTATTGCCTTAATTATTTTTAGTCCTGTGTGGATATGTTTTGCATGTATCTTATCTATCTTCTTCGACCACGACAGTCACTATGAAACTCCTCTAACTTTCACAATTTCTCTCAGTGGCTACGTAGCAGCTATTATTACTATTGCCATTGCATTGGGACTTTTTATTTATAGTCTATTAAATATGCGTGAGTTCAAACAAATCAAAAAGCAACACTTTGATTTGACTGAAGAGAGAAAGAAATTAGAATTCACAATTAAATTATTTCACCAAAATAATGATAAATACGTAGTCTTTGCTAGTATTTTAGCCGTTTTAAGTATTATCGGACCAATGATTAATTGGTTCAGTAATTTTTCAAGCTCCAGCATAGGATTTATTATTACCTGGGGAATAACTTTTATAATTTTTAGTGGTGCTTCATATTTATTTACTTTTTATTTATTCCAAAGAAATTATCTTTCTATTTTGATTAAGCATAAAAAGCATTTGCCAATTAAGCTCCACAGATTGTTTGTCTATGGCAGTTGGATTTATGCTTTCTGTGTCCTGGGTATTTTTTATATTACTACTAGACTTCCTTATGGCTTGTATATACCCTTTTTTAATCCTGCACTTTTCATAGACTTCAGTATTATTGTTTACTGTCTATTTACATACTTCTTTATTAAAGAAAAAGCTGAATAATTTACTCAAAAAGCCCGCAAAATAAATTGCGAGCCTTTTTAATTTGATCATATTTATTACGAACAAGTTTTCGATATAATATTTATAGCAGAAAGTTTTATGAGCGGCGGTTGTTTTTCCTCCCGGAGGTGAGGCCTATGGTCAATATACTACAGAAAGGGGTCAACCATGTCGGTTTACGAAAGTATTTCTTTAATGCTTTTGTTTGGTACGTTTGTGTTAGCTCTGCTAACTTATATCGACCACCACAAAAAATAAAAACGCCGCTCTACTTATATAACTTTGGCGAGTTATAGAGCGTCGTTTTCAACGTTTTTTTATAATGTCGACCACCGCTCTTAAAGCGGGCTGCAAGGAGATCATCGGATCTCCTTTTTCTTTACTTAAATTATAGCATATTTTAAAAACTAAAAGCTCGCAAATCTAATTGCGAGCTTTATTTATATATTCTATTATTCCCACTCAATTGTGGAAGGTGGCTTACTGGTAATATCGTAAACTACACGGTTAATATGATCGCATTCATCTACAATTCTTGTAGAAATCTTACTTAATACATCCCATGGTATTTTTGCAAAGTCAGCTGTCATTCCATCAATTGAAGTTACAGCACGGATACCAATAGTGTAGTCGTAAGTACGTCCATCCCCCATAACACCAACTGAACGGATACCAGGAAGTACTGTGAAGTATTGCCAAATATCTTCTTGTAGTCCTGCTTTTTTAATTTCATCACGTAAAATTGCGTCACTTTCACGCACAATCTTAAGTTTATCTTCGGTAACTTCGCCAAGTACACGAATACCAAGACCTGGACCTGGGAATGGTTGACGCCATACTAAGTCATGAGGAATACCTAATTTTTCACCAAGTTCACGCACTTCATCCTTGAAAAGCTTACGCAGTGGTTCAATTAACTCGAAGTGCATGTCCTTAGGCAAGCCCCCAACATTGTGGTGAGACTTGATTGTTTGAGCAGTATTAGTACCTGATTCAATCACATCAGTATATAACGTACCTTGAGCTAAAAAATCAACATCCTTAAGCTTCTTAGCTTCTTCATTAAAGACTTCAATAAATTCCTTACCAATGATCTTACGTTTTTGCTCAGGGTCGGTTACGCCCTTAAGTTTACCTAAAAAGCGCTTTTGTGCATTAACACGAATAATGTTTACACCAAGATCCTTGTTCAAGGCTTGCATTACTTGGTCGCCTTCGTCCTTACGAAGCATCCCATGATCAACAAAAATCGCAGTCAATTGATCACCAATTGCCTTGTGCAAAAGTGTTGCTGTAACGCTTGAATCAACACCACCTGAAAGGCCCAAGATGACTTTCTTATCACCGACTTTTTCACGAATTTCATCAACTTGCATGTCAATGAAATCGTCCATTGTCCAATTAGCTTTTGCATCGCAAACATTGAATGCAAAGTTCTTTAAAATATCTAACCCATATTCTGAATTACGAACTTCCGCATGAAATTGAATTCCATAGAATTTCTTTTCATCATTAGCAATTGCAGAAATTGGGCAGTTCTTACTCTTAGCAGTAACTTTAAAGCCTTCTGGTGCCTTAGTCACTAAATCTCCATGACTCATCCATACATATTGCTCTTTAGGTAAACCTTCAAACAAGACCGCATTTGGATCAGTTACTTCGATATCTGCACGGCCATATTCTGAATTATCAGCCTTTTCTACGTTGCCACCTAAGTCGTAACTCATCAGCTGCATCCCGTAACAAATACCTAAAATTGGAATACCTAGCTTAAAGATTTCAGGATCAACCTTTAATGCGCCTTCATCATAAACACTGTTAGGACCACCTGAAAAGATAATTCCTTTAGGTGCCATTTTCTTAATCTTTTCAATGCTCAAGTCATGAGGCAAAAGTTCTGAATAAATACCAAAATCACGAATTCGACGGGTAATCAGTTGGTTATATTGACTACCAAAATCAAGCACGATAATCTTGTCAAAGTCATTTAGATTAGTCTTAGCCACAATTTTCTCCTTCTAAAATAATTCATCCCTATTTACTAGAAACTTTACTAAGAAAAATTCGATTGGTCAATCATTTCTTTTATCTTTCTATCCCTAAGCATTAAAATAGCGTATTCATTTCTTGATCGATAAAATATAAATAGTCTATACAAACTTCTATTTATATATTAAAGAGGTGATTATCATGTCTAACGAAAATTACATATCTTATTCTGCTACCCAAGATTTCTTATCTGCCAGAAGACGCAGTTCTACATTAATTGCTAGTGGCGTAATGCTATGTATTTTCTCACCAATTGTCTTATTAATTTTAATTAGTCTTACTAGATTAGACATCTTAACCTGGTCAATCAATTTTGCAACTGGAATTGGAGTAATTGTTTTACTAACTTTTATCGCCACAGCAGTTGCGTTATTCATAGCTGGGAATCGATGGCTTAAAGTTCATGAAAATTACGAATATGAAGACTGTAATCTTTCAAACAATGTAAGAGAAAAAATTATCAAAGAAAACAAAGTCTATGAAAACCAACATATGATTTTTAAAATTATTGGCATTACTTTTTGCATTTTGTCTGCTATTCCGTTAATGAGTGGCGCCTTATTTGTAGATGCACTTGCTAGCAGTAGACTTGATGACTTAATGACTGGCTTTTCTTCAGCGACGCTTTTACTCGTTGGCATTGGCGTCTTTTTCTTAGTTAAAACCAATATCATTCATGATAGTTTCAATATTATCTTACAACTTGATGACTACACAAGTGAGAAAAAAGCTGGTAAAAAGTTGATTGAAAAATACGCAACTATTTACTGGATGATAATTTCTTTTATCTATCTTGCTTATAGTTTTTTAAGTAATAACTGGAACCAGAGCTGGATCATTTGGCCATTAGCTGGAATTGCATATGGAATCTTTGAAGCAGTCATGTCGCTAAAAAAGAAAAAAGCAGTTTCAGAATGATTCATCGCTAAAAAGGCACTTGTGTTCGGAAAATGATTCTGCTACACTCTAAATATCAAAATATCTATATATCGTCGTAATAAGGTCGACAGTTTCTACCCGGAACCAATTAATTCTGGACTATAGGTAATCGATGTCATAAGTAGCACTACAATAGACTTCTTTTACCCTAAATTCACGGGTAGAAGAAGTCTTTTTTATGCAGGAGGAACAAATTGAAATTACTTGAGGAACGGATTCGCAAAGATGGTGAAGTACTAGATGGTGACGTCTTAAAGATTAATTCTTTTCTTAATCATCAAGTCGATCCGGAACTTATGATGCAAGTAGGAGCAGAATTCAAACGTTTATTTGAAAACGAAAAAATCACTAAAGTTCTTACCTGCGAAGCTTCAGGAATTGCACCTGGTATTATGGCAGCTTATCAATTGGGTGTTCCAATGGTTTTTGCAAGAAAGAAAAAGCCATCTACTCTCAATGATGCCGTTTACTGGGCCGATGTATTTTCTTATACAAAAAAGGTTAACAATAAAATTTGTGTTGAAAAGAAATTTTTAAGTAGTGATGACCATTTATTAATTATCGACGATTTCTTAGCACACGGTGAAGCTGTTAAGGGAATGCTTAATATTGCCAGGCAAGCAGATGCATCTGTAGCAGGCGTCGGCGTGGTAGTAGCCAAAGAGTTCCAAGGTGGTAGCGACTGGGTTAAAGAACATGGCTATCGTCTTGAAGCCCTAGCTAGAATTGCTAACTTTGAAAATAATCAAGTACATTTTGTAGGAGAAAAATAAATGAAGCATATGCAAGTTAACCACAAAAAAGCAGCTTTATTAGGATTGCAGCATTTATTGGCGATGTATTCTGGAGCTATCGCTGTTCCTCTTTTAATTGGTACAGCCTTAAAATTTAACTCCACACAAATGACTTATCTAGTTTCAATTGATATTTTTATGTGTGGTTTAGCCACTGCACTGCAGCTCTTGCGTAATCGCTACTTCGGAATTGGCTTGCCAGTTGTCTTAGGATGTGCAATTCAAGCAGTTGCTCCTCTTCAAATGATTGGTAAGAAATTTACTATCGGAACGATGTATGGCGCTATTATTGTCGCAGGTATTTTCGTCTTCTTAGTAGCAGGATATTTTTCAAAAATCAAAAAATTGTTTCCACCAGTTGTAACTGGAAGTTTAATCACAGTTATCGGGCTTTCTTTAATTCCAGTATCTATCCAAAATCTTGGCGGAGGAAATTCTGCTGCTAAGAGCTTTGGTGATCCCAAAAATCTTTTAACTGGTTTTATAACTGTAGCAATTATTTTGGCATTACAGGTTTGGGGCAAAGGATTTATCAAATCAATTGCTGTTTTAGTTGGATTAATTGCGGGAACTCTAATTGCAAGTATGCTTGGAATGGTATCACTAACACCAGTTGCACAAGCTTCTTGGTTCCACTTACCACAACCATTTTATTTCGGTATGCCACAATTTGAGTGGTCATCTAGCTTAACCATGATTATCATTGCACTAGTTTCAATGGTTGAATCAACGGGTGTTTTCTTTGCTATTGGGGACTTGCTCCACAAAGATATCTCAAGCGATGACCTCAAGAAGGGCTACCGTGCTGAAGGATTAGCTCAAATTCTCGGTGGTATCTTCAACACTTTCCCATATACTACTTTTTCTCAAAATGTTGGTTTGCTTGAATTATCAGGCATCACCACTAAACGACCAATTTACTGGGCATCTGGATTTTTAATGTTAATGGGACTATTACCAAAATTTGGTGCTTTAGTAACTATTATTCCTGATTCTGTCTTGGGCGGTGCAATGCTAGTAATGTTCACTATGATCGCCGTCCAAGGAATGCGGATGCTCAAGCGAGTTGATTTCGATGATACTCGCAACATCTTAATCGTAGCCATTTCAATTGGTTTAGGATTAGGTGTTACTGTTTATCCGCAAGTTTTCCAATCTTTACCTGAAACTGTTCAGTTATTCCTTGGAAACGGTATTGTTGTAGCTAGCTTAAGTGCTACTATCCTCAACCTCCTCTTTAAAGGAAAATCTGGCTTAGAAGAGCAGCATATCCCTGCTGCACCAGAAAAAATTGAGGTACAACACTAATTAAAAATTTTTCTTAAAACCACACAAAAAGGACTTGGAATTTTCCAAGTCCTTTTTACTTACTTAAGTTAATCCTACGATCAAATAATTGAACCATTTCATCAGTTAAATTATGCGCGATAAAGACTACCGTTGCAGGTTCTTTAAGAATATTTTTTAGAATTTGCTCTGTCGCAACCGAATCTATTGCTGAAGTACCTTCATCAATTAAGATAATCTTACTGTTATATACTTCAGTTCGAGCCAAAATTATTTTTTGTCTTTGCCCTCCAGAAAGATTATTTTTATCTAGATCTACAACGGTTTTAATACCATCAGGGAACTTTTCAAAGTCTGTTGCTAACTGAACCTTTTGTGCCCAATTCGCTGCCTTTTTATTCAGTCTACTATTAAACATCGTAATATTATCTTCAATTGTTCCTGGAAAAACAACTGGATCTTGTGGAATATATCCAATTTGTGAATAATCAGGATTGAGAATCTTGCCTAGCTTATCTTTAAAAACAATTTTACCTTGAGTAGGCTTTATTTCATTTAAAATCATTTTGAACAGCGTTGACTTACCTGTTCCACTGTCACCACTTAAAAGTACTTTTTCTCCAGCTTTAATCTGAATATCAGGATACTGGATTTTTTCACCATTAGGATACTGAAGAACTAAACCATGAGTAGAAAGAGTGTCAAAGTTTGTTAGAGAGCCTTCTTTTTTCTCTGAATTTGGTAACTCTTTAATTTCTTTCATTACACTATCTGCTAACGATCTAGTTGACTTAATTGAACCAATCTGTGAAGTAACATTAACAAGCTGAGAAAAAATTAAGCTAGAAAAATTCGCAATACTCATAAGGGTACCAATAGTTAACTGATGATTCAATACTAATAATCCAGTTGCCAGAAGAACAGCTCCTTGAGCAACCATATTAGCAGTATAAGTGAGATTACGTAATTCAACAGATTTTTTATCTCGAATTACTGTGGCTTTTTCTAATCCTGAAGAACTTCTAGCTAAGGCAGCAGATAATTTTGTCCTTGACCGATATCTTTGTAAAACTGCTAGCCCTGCTAACCATTTTTCAATGGTATCAATATACTTGCTATAGTTAGAGGAAACTTCATTTGTTGCTTTTTCTAATTGCTTAGACAACAAATCTGGCAAATAAAGCATAATTACTGCTAAAACTAAAATTAAACAAAGCAGCCAAAAATTAAAAGTTAAAACTACATATGCAGAAAATACTAAATCAACTACACAAAGGACTACATTAGATACTGGATCTAAAGCTTGATCGCTAATAATTTTTAGATCATTTGTTAATCTATTTTGCATATTAGATAGCTTATCTATAGATGTACTTTCATAATAATGATTTATAAGTTTTTTCCTTAAACTATGAAAATATTCCTGCTCCTGTTTTGCAAAGAGATAACCAGCTGAGAATTGTAATACTCTACCACCAGCTGATGCGATTGTTATTACAACAATCCATAAAATAAATTTTTTAGTATCAAGACTTTTTAAGGAATCAGTCGCAGGAGTTAAGCCATAGCTTCCATAAGCAACTAAGGCCCCGCCAATAACAGTCGAAACAATAAAAATAAAAGTATATTTATAATTAGACTTAAAAAATGATTTTATCATTAGCTAATTCACCTCAGTTTCCCAATTGATAGATTATATTTTACATTAAGTTTTATTAAATTCAACAAATATTTTCATTTTAAATTAATAATCAGCTATGTTTTTTGCATTATTTCGGTTACAAAGCAAAAAGGTTGATAATATCGTTGTTCTTAAACAAAATACTATCAACCTTTTTATCTTTAAATTATTTTTCTATTTTCAAAAACTTTAAACATCAATTACAGATACTTCTGCACCTAATTGACGCAACTTTTGCTCAATTCTATCATAACCACGCAAAATGTTACCTGCGTTTGAAATGATAGTCTCGCCATCAGCCATTAAACCAGCTAGCATTAAACATGCTCCTGCTCTAATTTCACCTGCGCTGACGTGTGCTCCATGTAAATGATGAGTTGGGTGAACTAAAATAATATTATCTTCAACATGGATGTTTGCACCCATCTTTTGAAGTTCAGGAATATGTCCTACTCGCTTAGGATAAATCTGATCAATTACTACACCCTCACCCGTCTTAGCGGTTAAAAGAAGTGGAGTAATTGGTTGCTGCAAGTCAGTTGCAAATCCTGGATAGACGTCGGTTCTAACCTGAACCATCTTTAAGTCACCTGCTGGATACACATAAAGTGAATCTTCGTCCGCATCAATTACTACACCCATCTCTTCTACTTTTGCTAAGTATGAATCAAGGTGTTCTTCAATGATATTATGAATTCTAATTCCATCACCAATGCATGCAGCTAAAGCCACGTAGGTTCCAGCTTCAATTCGATCAGGGATAATAGTATGCGGAGTTTGAGCTTTTAACTCTTCTACTCCCTCAATTCGAATTACATCAGTACCAGCACCACGAATAACGGCTCCCATATTATTTAAAAATGTTGCTAAATCAATAATTTCTGGCTCTTTAGCTGCATTTTCAATAATAGTTTGTCCCTTAGCCATTACGCTAGCCATAATTATGTTCATTGTTGCGCCGACAGACGGCATCTTTAAATGAATTTTTGCACCACGAAGCCCAGTCTTAGGAGCTGTGATGATAATTTGATCGTTCTCATTTTCAACAGTTGCGCCTAGTGCTTCAAAACCTTTAATGTGTTGATCAATAGGACGAGGGCCAATATCATCGCCGCCTGGAAAGCCTACTACAGCTTTACCAAAACGACCTAACAATGCACCCATAAAGTAGTAAGAAGCTCTCAAACTCTTAATCTTACCTGCTGGAAGGGGACTACGCTTAATGTCATCAGGATTTATCCGTAAAGTGGTTTCGTGAAAATCACACTTCACATCCATTTCACTAAGCAGATCCATCAAATTATCTACATCAGCAATTCGCGGAACCCCTTCTAGGGTAACAGGAGTCCGCGAAAGTATTGACGCTGGAATCAGTGCTACAGTGGAGTTCTTAGCACCGCCGATCCATACGTCGCCCTTCAGGGGCTTTCCACCATGAATAATCATCTGTTTCATTGGGGAAACAATCCTTTTCTCTATTTGTAATACCCAAATGTATCACAAAATATATTAAATGAAAAACGCAAAAAAAACAAGAGAACCCGTGTATTATGGCCCTCTTGTTACCGAAATTTAATTTTTGAAAAGCCTAATTAAAATGTTGTGCTGGAAGACCACTAGCTGCACCAATAAAGGCTTTGAATAAACCCTCTGGTCTTTGTGGACGACTTAAAAATTCTGGGTGGTATTGAGCTGCAATGAAGAATTTCTTATCTGGAATTTCAATAATTTCTACTAAGTGGTTATCTGGAGAAACGCCGGAGAAGACCATGCCAGCCTTTTCAAAAGCTTCACGATAATCGTTGTTAAATTCGTAACGGTGACGGTGTCTTTCTTGAATAACATCTTGATCATCATAAGCTGCGCGAGTCTTGGTACCCTTCTTTAAAGTTGCTGGGTATAACCCTAAGCGAAGAGTTCCACCGATATTTTCTTCGTCACGCTTGTCAGCCATGATATCAATGATATTATTCTTAGTTTCTGGATCAGCCTCTGCACTATTTGCATCTTTTAATCCAAGTACATCTCTAGCAAATTCGACACTTGCCATTTGCATACCTAAACAAATACCCAAGAAAGGAATGTCATGTTCACGAGCATACTTAATTGAAGTAATCATTCCTTCAAGACCACGTGTACCAAAACCACCAGGTACAATTAAACCGTCAGAACCTTCCATGATTTCTGCAATATTATCTTCAGTGATATCTTCTGCTTGAACTTTATTAACTTTAATCTTGGTATCGTACAAGTAGCCTGCGTGTTGCAATGCATCAGTAACTGAAATATATGCATCTTCAAGCTCTACATACTTACCTACTAAAGTAATAGTAGTTTCGTGTTTCAAGTTCTTTGCACGCTCATCAAGCTTCTTCCAAGCCTCCATATCAGCTTCTGGCTTTGGACTTTCTAAATGTAAGAAATCGCAAACCTTTTGATCCATCCCTTGTGCTTGAAAGGCAAGTGGTAAATCAAAAAGTGAAGGAGCATCAATAGACTCAATAATTCGATCTACTGGAACATCTGTAAAAGTTGAAATCTTATTCTTTAAATCTTGAGGTACTGGTTTTTCTGCTCTTAAAACAAGCATATTAGGTTGAATACCAATACTTCTAAGTTCAGCAACTGAGTGTTGAGTTGGCTTAGTCTTCATTTCGTGAGCTGCATGAAGATAAGGTACTAAAGTACAGTGGATGTACATTACATTTTCTTCACCAACTTCACGACGCATTTGACGAATTGCTTCCATAAATGGAGTTGATTCAATATCGCCTACTGTACCACCAATTTCAGAAATAATTACATCTGAATCAGTCGTTAAGGCAGCACGCATGATCTTTTTCTTAATCATGTCAGTGATGTGTGGAATCACTTGAACAGTTGCACCATGATAGTCACCGCGACGTTCTTTATCAAGTACTTCTTGGTAAATCTTACCTGTAGTCACGTTAGAATATTTACTTGTTCTAACATCAACAATTCTTTCGTAGTGACCCAAATCAAGGTCGGCTTCAGTACCATCATCAGTAACGTAAACTTCACCGTGTTGATATGGATTCATTGTACCTGGGTCAATGTTAATGTAAGGATCGAACTTTTGCATGGTAACCTTTAAACCACGATTTTTAAGTAAGCGTCCTAAACTTGAGGCTGAAATACCTTTACCTAATGATGAAACAACCCCACCAGTTACAAAAATATACTTTGTCATGCCGTGCTTCCTCTCTTTTCTTTTATTATTCGTTAAAATCAAAAAAAGCTCCCAAGTTCATGGGAGCTTAAATGCACACAGAGTGCCCATACAAAATACTAAAGGGAAATTCTCTTCCCGTCAAGTACTTTAATCGTCATCGTCATCAAGATCATCTTGATGAAGTTCTGATAATTGTCCTTCGATACCGTCATCTAATTCATTGTCGTCAGCATCGTCAAGATCATCATCTGAGTAATCATCTTCATTATTGTCGTCGTCATCAACGTCCAAATCTTCATCTTCTGGATCATCTGAATCATAGTCAATAATGTCATCATCGTCAGAATCACCAATAAAGGCATTAACCTTCTTGTGGTGCTTCTTACGTGGCACATCATCTTCATCTTCTGGATGGTTTACTTCTTCATCAACAGATTCATATGGGAACCAAGAACGCAATGCCCAAACATTATCACCCATTGAAATGAATTCACCATCAGTGTTCATATCAGTGTAAAATTGTGGCAAACGCTCACGAATTTCTTCGTCACTCTTACCCAGAAAGTTCTGGACGGCGTTAACGATATCAGCAAAGGCCATTCGCTTGCCGCTATCTTGTAAAATTGCACGAGCAACTTCGATCATTGACAATTCGTCTTTATTTTGGCCTTTAAAATCATCTAACCCCACAGTGGCACGTCCTTTCACGTAATCAATTTATCTAAATTTGCTAAAGATCTGTTACTTCAATCTTTATTGCATAGTTACCTACTAAGTATAGACCAGAAAAGAGATCATATTCAACTTTAAGTTGCATCTTTCCTGGAGAAATTTTGGAAAAATCTAATTTATTGGTCAAAGATACTAAATCCATTTGCTTACCAGCAGCCATAACTTTACATTTTTGTTTCTCTCCTGGTTCAAATTTCATTAATGTATGATCGCCTTTAATATCTCCTCGCTGCATTACTAATTCATTTGGCTTAATTAATAGTTTAACCTCAACGTCGCCTTCCTTGTTTTTTTCGTTATACTTTAATCGCCAATTATTACCAATTCTTTCAAGGCTTCCCAAACCTTCTCTTTCAAAAACAGCCGAATCATCTTCTTGATGAATTTCACTGGTAATCTTTATCTCAACTTCTTTATTCATTATTTTCACCTTCATCCATGCTAAGATAGCCTTACAGTAGCATTATTGTTATAATCAAGTTAATTAAGAGTTAACCGATTATTTTATTATCCGAGAAAATAGTATAAGAAAAATGGAAAAATTTCAAAGTAAAAAGTTGGATCATGAAAAAGTATTGCGTGATCCTGTCCACAATTATATTCATGTTAAAGATAAAGTCATTCTAGACATTATTAATTCAAAAGAATTTCAACGCCTGCGTCGTATTAAACAGCTAGGACCCGCTTCCTATGTTTTTCAGGGAGCAACACATACCCGCTTTGAACATAACTTAGGTGTTTATGAACTAACACGCCGAATCTGCGATATTTTTGAAGAAAAATATACTAGCAAAGAACCCGGAGATGGGTTATGGGATCCTAACGAACGTCTTTTAGCAGAATGTGCTGCCTTACTTCATGATATTGGCCATGGTCCATATTCTCATACCTTTGAGCATCTCTTTGGTACTAACCATGAAAAAATGGGCCAACAAATTATTACTGATAAAAATACTGAAGTCAATCAAGCTTTAAGACAAGTTAGTCCTAATTTTCCAGAATTAGTAGCTAGCGTAATTGCCAAGACCTACTCTAACCCACAAGTTGTGAAATTAATTTCTAGTCAAGCAGACGCTGATAGAATGGATTACTTACTTCGCGATGCTTACTTTACCGGAGTAACCTACGGCAGTTTTGATTTAACTAGAATTTTAGAAGTGATTCGTCCTTACCGTGATGGAATTTGCTTCACTGATAAGGGTATCCACGCTGTAGAAGACTATATTATTAGTCGCTACCAGATGTATCAACAAGTTTACTTTCACCGCGTAAATCGTTCAATGGAAGTCATCTTGCATCACTTACTTGAAAGAGCGCAAATCATATATGAAGCAGGTAAGCTCCAAGTTACTCCACAACTAGAGGCCTTTCTAAAAGGAAATTGGACACTTGAAGATTATCTGAATTTAGATGATGGCGTAATGGAAACCAATTTTCTATTATGGACTAATTCAGGTGACCAAATTCTATCAGATCTTTCAAGCCGTTATTTATATCGTCATCCCCTTGAAAGTGTCAAGATTAATGAAGATACTAAGAGTTTACTACCCAAATTAAAGAATTTAATTAAACAAGCAGGTTTTGATCCTAACTACTACACTGCCACTAATTCTGCATTTGATGAACCATATGACGCTTACAAGCCCACCGGTAAAAATGCTCATAGCCCAATTGAAATCATGCAAGCTGATGGTAGCTTAGTAGAACTATCTGAGTTAAGTCCCCTAGTTAAATCCTTAAATGGTACGCTTCAAGGAGACGAACGTTTCTTCTTTCCTAAAGTAATGGTTAAAGAAACTGATGAGCCGCAAATTTTTGATCCAATTTATCAAGAATTTCAAAAGTATATCAGAAACAATACATTGCGTTACTTAAGACGTCCAAATAAGAAAAAATAGTTATGAAATAAAGTACATTGATTGCAGAAATCAATGTACTTTTTCTTTACGCCTTAACTGCAAAAGCCTCATATGGCTTTAGAACAATATTCTTTAAACTAGCTCGTTTTTCATAATTACTAATTAAAACTTCTTTGAAATCACTATCTAAATTAAATCCTTGTTTTTCACCAGACAAATT
This sequence comes from Lactobacillus paragasseri, assembly GCF_003584685.1. NCBI lineage: Bacteria > Bacillati > Bacillota > Bacilli > Lactobacillales > Lactobacillaceae > Lactobacillus > Lactobacillus paragasseri. The sequence goes on along the minus strand of NZ_AP018549.1, from coordinate 263,822 downwards.
AGCAACAACTAGCCACTTCTCATTTCCTAATTTACGCCAAAAGGCTAGCACACTATCGCCAGTATTTTCAACGAGTTCAAAATCACCATCGACTACGACTGGATTTTCATGTCTAAGCTTAATCAATTTTTGATAGGTATAAAAAATTGAACCTGGATCTGCTAGAGCAGCTTTAACATTAATTTTTTGATAGTTTGGATTTACTTTTAACCACGGTTTTCCACTAGTAAATCCTGCATTCTCTTCATTAGACCATTGCATTGGCCTTCTTGCATTATCGCGGCCTTTGGCGTTAATTGACTTAATTAGATCAGCTTTTTTATATCCTTGCTCTAGTCTTTCATGATACATATTGATACTTTCAATATCTTCGACCTCAGCAATAGACTTAACAGGGCAATTAGTCATACCAATTTCTTCACCATTATAAATATAAGGAGTTCCATGCATTAAATGTAAAATTATCGCAAACATTTTAGCACATTGAACGCGGTACTCTTGATCGTTTCCCCAACGTGAAATAACACGTGGAATATCATGGTTTTCCCAGAAAAGGCTATTCCAAGCATGGTTAAAATCAATTTCTGTCTGCCATTTAACTAATACTTTTTTTAATTCTCCCAAATCAAGCGGTCTTAAATCCCACTTTTCTTTTCCTGGCTCTTGATCTAAATTTTGGTTTTCAAATTGAAAGACCATCGACAATTCATGACGTGCTGGGTCAGAATATTCTTCTGCAATTTTAGGCGTTGCATTCCAAGTCTCACCCACGGTCATCATATCTTGACGGGCAAAGGTATGCTCATTCATTTCTTTTAAATATGGGTGAAGCATTGGACCATTTTCACGGATTCGTTGATCTGGCTCTTTACCAATTAGTTCAATGACATCCATTCTAAAGCCGCCGATTCCTTTATCAATCCAATAATTCATCATGTCATAAATTTTATTTCTTAGTTTCGGATTCTTCCAATTCAAATCTGGCTGTTGATCTGCAAAAAAATGCAAATAATATTGTCCTGTTTTTTCATCAAATTTCCAAGCTGATCCTGAAAAAGCAGATTTTAAATCGTTGGGTTCATGTCCATCTACTGAATCACGCCAAATATAAAAATCACGGTATGGATTATCTTTACTCTTCTTTGCTTCAACAAACCAAGGATGTTGATCAGAAGTGTGATTTACGACAAGGTCCATAATAATCCGTATATGATGTTTTTTAGCTTCTTTAATTAGATTATCCATATCTTTCATCGTGCCGTATTGTGGGTCAATTTTTTGATAATCAGAAATGTCATACCCATTATCAATCCCAGGCGATAAATAAACGGGCGACAGCCAAATTGCATCAATTCCTAATTTTTCTAAATATTCAAGTCTTGAGACAATCCCAGGAATATCTCCAATTCCGTCTCCATTGCTATCTTGAAATGACTTGGGATAAATTTGGTAAACAACTGCTTTTTTCCACCATGGTGTCATAAATTTCCTCCTTTAAATAAAAAGTGTCCTGCAAACGCAGAACACTTTTTTCACATAAACTTTAATTTGATTAACCCTTATCAGCACCTGCTGTAATTCCGTTAACGTAGAACTTCTGCATTACAATGAACAAAATTGTAATTGGAATAGCGATAACCACACAACCAGCAATGAATTGAGTAAAGAATTGAGCCATCATACCTTTTGATGAGTGGACCATGTTGTATAAACCATACGCAACCGTGTAAGTCTTCGGATTTCCAGAGGTAGAGAGGATAATACCTGAGAAAATGAAGTCTACCCATGGAGCCATGAATGAAGTAAGTGCGGTATAAACGATCATTGGTTTTGAAAGTGGCAATCCAATATGAATAAATACTTGCCACTTAGTTGCACCATCAATTTCAGCGGCTTCATCAATTGCACGTGGCATTGTATCAAAGAATCCTTTAGCAATGTAGAAACCTAATCCTGCACCACCAACATAAACTAAGATCAAGCCGCCAAGGTTTAACATGTTCAAAGCTTTTAAGATGTAGTATAAAGCAATCATTGACATGAAGCCTGGGAACATCCCTAAAACTAAAGCAATTTGTAAGAATGGCTTACGGAAGCGGAAACGTAATCTTGATAATACGTAAGCAACCGCAATTGTAACAAAAGTTGATAATGTTGCTGAGATAACAGCGACAAACAATGTATTTAATACCCAGTTGACAAATGGATACTGTGAGTTAGTAAAGATACCAATATAATTTTGCCAAGTAAACTTATCTGGCCAAATGGTAGATACGAATCCTGTGTTGTTGTATGAAAAACTAGCTAAAATAATCCAAATAATTGGGAATATCCATAAAACGGCCAAGATGGCTAATAGAACATATCTAAAGATTAATGCAATCTTTCTTTGATTATGATAAGACTTCATTTTTAGCCCTCCTTGTACGCATTAGTATGACGATATGCAATTAGTGAGAATGTTGCACTAATGATAAAGATCAAGATACCTAAGACAGCTGAGGCATTGTAGCGTTGCTCTTGACCAAATGTTAAGTTATATAGCCAAGTTACTAGCAAGTCAGTAGAACCAGCGCCGTTGTAGTTATTATTCATTGGCGCACCACCAGTCAGCAAGTAGATAACATTGAAGTTGTTGATGTTACCAATAAATTGCTGAATCAAAGCTGGAGACATTACAAAGAGAATTTGTGGGAATGTAATGTGATTAAAAATTTGTACTGGACTTGCACCATCAATACGTGCAGCTTCAATTTGGTCCTGAGGTAAGTTTTGAATAATAGCAGTTGAAGTTAGCATTGAAACTGGGATACCAATCCACATGTTAACCACGATAACTGTAATTCTTGCGACAAGTGGACTAGCCTGATTATCAATGAAGTGAATTGGGTGGCTAATCCAGCCCCAGTTCATAAGTAATGTATTCAATGGTCCTTGATAATCAAGGAATTGAGCCATCATTAATAGAGAAACGAATTGTGGTACAGCATAGACAATTACAAAGATTGTTCTCCATAAGTTCTTGTGCTTGATCCCCTTTGATTCAATCAAAAGTGCAAGCAAAACTCCAAAGAAGAAAGTAGTAGCAGTAGCTGCCACTGCCCAAATCAAAGTCCAACCTAGAACTGGGAAGAAAGTACCAGCTAAGTCTCCTCCTAACACGTTTCCAAATGCTTGGAATCCAGTCCATGAAAATCCGATTGAGTGTTGACGATCATAATTAGTGAAGGCCATGGAAATCATGAAGACAGTTGGCAAAACAGTAAATAAGATAATTAAAACAATTGGAATTGTCATCAAGGTTGCATGTAATCTTTGGTCAAACAAAGATGCAATCTCTTCGCGGTTAGTTGGAATATGTTCATGTCTTTTTTCTAATAAGAAAGTATGCTTATTAGATTTCAGATTAATGATATATAGGTAAATAAAGCCAGCAACGATGAATAAAGCCAAAATACCAAATAATAAGATCAAAACTGAATTATCTGGTTGCTGAGTAACATATACTCCTTGTGCTTTATCAAATATAACTCGTTTCGTTTTTATTGCACCTAAATTGCTCAAGCCAGCAATTGAATGAATTCCACTTAAAAAGAACCAAATTAAAAATACAATTTCGGAAAATAAAAGCGAAAATCCTTTTAGCCATTGCCGATGCTTTATAGCATTTAAACCCATGATGAAGAATGTTAATTTGGTTGCGGTATCTCCATCTTTCCACGTTTCCTTTAAGGTAACCGCAGGCGTAGCATGTTTTTTCTTAAACATAATTAATCAAACCTTTGCTTATGTGATTTTTTAAGATTATTCTTTCTTAGAAATACTCTTTTGTAATTTAGCAAGCTTAGTCTTGTATTGTGATGGCTTAATCTTGCCGTCGTATGCACCACTAATTAATGGAGCTGAGTCGTTCCAGAAGATTGACATTTGTGGCAATTTTGGTTGAAGAACTGAGTAGCCTGGTTGAGCCATTTGAATTACAGCCTTAGCAACTGGATCATTCTTAACTTCTGTAGTATTTTGAGCTGCCTTGTTTACAGGAATTTCACCAGCATTCTTGTGAACGATTAATTGGTTTTCTTTGTTTGATAAGTATTTAGCCAATATTGCAGCATTCTTAGCGTTAGAAGTATGAGAGTTAACTGCGAAACATTCAATACCTAAGAAAGCTTCCATTTGAGCAGTCTTGCCACCAAGTTCAATAGTTGGATATGGTGCAACGCCCAAGTTCTTACCTAAGATCTTCTTAATGTTTGCTGCATTCCATGGACCATCTAAGATAGCTTGAGCGTGACCCTTCTTTAATTGGTTAAGTGCGTTAGAGGTTTGCATAACACCCTTGTTATTCTTTTGTTCTGCATACCACTTCATTGCGTTAACACCATTTTGTGAGTCAAATGTTGAACCCTTTACTTCTTCTCCGCTGTCGCCAAATAGCTTAGTGCCTGCTGAGAACATTACTGGCCACATTACGTAAGCGTTAGTAAAGTCGGTTGCAACTACACCTTTAGAAGTCATGGTCTTCCAAGATTTAACATCTTCTGGAGAAAGCTTAGACTTGTCGTAGTAAACGGTTTGTGCTTGTTCTGCGTATGGATATGCGTAAAGCTTACCTTTCCATTCAGCACCCTTATATGCTTCTGGAACTGAGTTTTTCTTAATTTCTTTAGTATCAGATGGTGAAAGTGGGTTGATATAACCTGAATCTGCCATTTGACCTAATTGGTCGTTTGGAACACCAAAAACATCTGCGGCCTTTGAAGGGTCCTTACCAACGTCAGTCTTGGCATTAGCAGAACCATTAGGGTTTTGGGTAACCTTAACTTTAATGTTAGGGTGTTCTTTTTCAAAGTCTTTTACAACACCCTTGTACCAACTAACACGAGCAGTATCTACCCAAAGGGTTAGTTGTTTATCTGAGCTCTTTGATTCGTTTGAATTAGAACTCTTACCACAGGCAGTTAATGAAATAGCTGATAAAGCTACGACACTACCTAAAGCCAATTTTTTCCATAACTTCATGATATTTCCTCCTAGCCATAAAAGGCTAAACACATTATTACAACCGTGAACCAAGTTTCACACTCGTTGTAAGCTTAATTAATATTTGCAGAAGCGTCCTCTTCTGCAAGTTAACGAATGGCATTCGTTGTATCTTTATCAAAGAAGTGAGCTTTGTTGACATCAAATCCCATTTCTACCTTATCGCCTGGAGTATGGTAATCACGGGCATTTACGATGGCTACAAATTCTGTGCCATCTACTTTTTGATAAAGTTGAATAGTTGATCCCAGCAATTCAGAAACGACAACTGTAGATTTAACAGTTTGGTTTGGCCAAGTCTCAAGGAAGGCTTCTTCTGAGTGAATGTCTTCTGGACGAATACCAAAGACTAAGTCTTTATCTTCATATCCCTTATCTTTAAGCATCTTAGCCTTACCTTCAGGAATTTCGATATTTAAACCTTTGCCGTCACTAATTCGATTACCCTTAAAGTGAACATTGAAGAAGTTCATTTGCGGAGAACCGATAAAACCAGCAACAAACATATTTACAGGCTTGTTGTAAACTTCAAGTGGCGTTCCGATCTGCTGAACTTGACCAACTGACATAACAACTACTCGGTCAGCTAAAGTCATAGCTTCAGTTTGATCGTGAGTAACATAGATAGTAGTAGTTCCTAAGTTTTGGTGTAATTTAGCAATTTCAGCACGCATTGTGACACGTAATTTTGCATCTAGGTTTGATAAAGGTTCGTCCATCAAGAAGATTGGTGCATCTCGCACAATTGCACGTCCTAAGGCAACACGCTGTCTTTGACCACCAGACAATTCCGATGGCTTTTTATCAAGGTATTCAGACAAGCCCAAAATTTCAGCAGCATGTTTAACCCGTTTATCAATTTCATCTTTCTTGTAGTGACGAAGCTTCAATCCAAAAGCCATGTTGTCGTAAATTGACATGTGAGGGTATAAAGCATAGTTCTGGAATACCATCGCAATGTTTCTATCTTTAGGAGCAACATCGTTCATTACTTTATGGTCAATTTCTAAAGTACCTTTAGAAATATCTTCCAGACCAGCAACCATTCTTAAAGTAGTTGACTTACCACAACCAGATGGCCCAACAAAAACGATAAATTCTTTGTCTTTGATGTGTAAATCAAAGTCATTAACTGAATATTTATCATTTCCTTCGTACTTTTTATAGATATGGTTTAAATCTACTTCAACCATTCTCTTTCCCTACTTCCCTCTTATTTTTTATTAAAAACTGATTCAATTTCTGAAAGTTTTAATTCTTTAGTAGTTGGAACAACATAATCAGCCTCTTTTAAGACTTCTTTATCTCCAATCCCTACTGCAAATTGTCCAGCACTCTTAATTGATTGAACACCAGCTTGAGCATCTTCAAAGCTAATAACTTCATCTGCATTCAAACCCAGTAATTTTTGTGCTTTTTCGTAAATTTCTGGATCTGGTTTTCCTCGATGAAGAGTAGCTGGATCAACAATGCCATCAAACTCATCCATAATTCCTAATTTAGTTAAGATCTTAGGTGCGTTTTTTGAGGCAGAAGCAATAACCATCTTTAAATTTTGCTTCTTTGCATCACTAAGTAATTCAGGAATGCCCGGTAAAATATCTGCTGGCGTCATCTTTTCAACTTGTTCAACAAACTTAGTATTCTTTTCTGCAGCAAATTTTTCTTTTTCTGCTTCAGAATATTTATTTTCTTGACCACCGTATTTCAAGATCAAATTTAATGAATCCATTCTTGAAATACCTCTTAAGCTATTAAGCTGTTCATCTGTTAGGTTAATTCCTAATTCTTTAGCCAAATTATTCCAAGCAGTCAAGTGGTAAACAGCCGAGTTAGTTAAAACCCCATCTAAGTCAAAAATTAAGCCTTTAAGCATTCAGTTTCACCTTCTTTGAGCATAACTTTTTGATCATTAACTAAAATTTCGAGATTTTCACCTTTAAGCAGTGAAATCTTAGTTTCTTGGTGATCAACATAAACTTCAATCAAGCGACCGCGATAATTAATCTTGAAGCTGTAATGATTCCAGTTATCTGGAATAAATGGCTTGAATTTTAATTGATCGTGATCATAACGCATACCTGCAAAGCCTTGCACGATTGCTAGCCATGAGCCACTCATTGAAGTAATGTGCAAACCGTCAACTGTATCGTTGTTGTAATTATCTAAGTCAAGTCTTGCAGTTCTTTCATAAAGCTCAACAGCCTTATCTTTCTTTCCTAGTTCAGCTGCTAAAACTGAGTGAATTGAAGGAGATAATGAGCTTTCATGAACGGTTAATGGTTCATAAAAATCAAAGTTCTTCTCTTTTTGTTCTTTAGTGTAATTTTCTGGGAAGAAGTAGATTCCTTGTAATACATCTGCTTGCTTGATAAATGGCGATCTTAAAATCTTATCCCATGACCAGTGTTGATTAATTGGTCTTTGATCCTCAATTTCGCTTACTGGACGAATTTCTTTATCAAGGAAGTCATCCTGTTGTAAGAAAATGCCCAAATCTTTATCTTCTGGAAGATAAATTTTATCAACAATGTCTTGCCACTTTTCCTTTTCTTCCTCAGTGACATGAACTCTTTCTTGAGCTTCTTTAGTTGCAAGCGGCAAACGCTCTAGCGTATATTTCAAGAGCCATCTTGCCATAGTACTAGTGAACCAGTTATTATTGACATTATTCTCATATTCATTTGGTCCAGTAACACCATGCATTACATATTTATTACGCCATTTAGACCAATGAACTCTAGCTGCCCAGAACCTTGCAGTCCCAACTAAGACATCCATGCCTTCGTTCTTAACATAGCTATCGTCACCAGTATATTCGGTGTACATTGCAATTGCGTGCGGAATATCAGCATTTCGGTGGATTTCTTCAAAAGTAATTTCCCATTCGTTGTGGCATTCAATACCGTTAAAGGTAACCATTGGGAATAACGCACCTGGAAGACCTTGTTCCTTAGCATTGTGATAAGCGCCTGGTAATTGATTATGACGATATTCTAGCAATGCTTTAGTAACACTTGGTTTAGTAATGGCTAAGTACATTGGAACAATAAATGCTTCGGTGTCCCAATAAGTAGCACCACCATATTTCTCACCAGTAAATCCTTTTGGACCAACATTCAATCTTTCATCTTCACCATAGTAAGTCATAAATAATTGAAGAATATTGAAACGAATGCCTTGTTGAGCGGCTGCATCCCCAGCAATTTCAACATCACTTGTTTCCCAACGCTTTTCCCAGGTAGCAGTATGTTCAGCCAAGTTTTCTGCAAAGCTTTTTGCTTGAAGCTTGCTCATTAAGTTTTCTGCAACATCAGCTTGATCTTTCTCTTCAACGTCACGACTTGTTACAACGATGACGTCTTTTTCAAGCTCATAGCTCTGATCTTGATCTAGTTCAACTGAAATTTTTTCACTTAACTTGGCTTCTTGACTTGAAACTTCACCTTGAAGTGCTTCCCCGTTATGGCGTAATGCTTGCTTAAGCAAAACCGTAAACTGAGGAACTTCATATGGATTTGGCTTAGTTTTTACTTGGATAGTTCTTCTATCTTTATCTTCACCAAGTGGAACCCAGAAACGTTCATCATAATTACTGTCTTCGTTAACAACTGTTCCATCTAAAGTTGAATCAAAATCAATTTTTGCATGTCCTTCAAGTACAGTTGCTTTAACTTTAATTAAGGCTGCTTCTTTTTGAATAATATGAAGAAAACGTTCAAATTCAAACTTAACTTTGACATCTTTTCCTTCATAGACAAAGCTTCTTGAGAGAAGACCTTGATGCATATCAAGTGATAATTCAAAATCACTAAATTTAACTTTTGCTAAATCAAGCTTTTCACCATTAACAGTAATTCCAATTCCAATAAAGCTTGGTGCATTTGGAGTCTTACCAAAGTATTTTGGATAACCATTTTTCCACCAACCAACAACAGTTTTATCTGGGAACCAAACACCTGCTAAATAGGTTCCTTGAAGAGTATCACCAGAATAACCCTCTTCAAAGTTTCCTCTCATTCCCATATAATCATTACCAATTGCGGTAATACTTTCTTGTAATCTTTTATCTTCCTTAGAAAATTTATGCGTTGTTACTTTCCAAGGATCAACTTCAAAAATTCTCTTCATCATCATTCTCCATCACTTCTGTGAGGTTTTTTGTTTACAAGTCTATTATCTATTTACTGAAAGCGCTTAACAATGATTATTTTCATGTTACCGGTATCAAAAAATTATAAGAAAAAAAGCAGCCTCTTATCGCTGCTTTTTCTTATCATAAATTTAAGCTTTTACTTCTACCAAAAAGCCATCTGGCGCTAAAATACCGTCTTCATAGTTTTGACTAAGCGCTGGTTTCTTATCAATTTTCACATCATGAGCACTGGTATTATAGTATGCATTTATTGTTTCTTTTCCTATTCGTTCAACTTTTAGTAGACCATTTTCTGTTACCGTTAACTTAATGTCACCTTGATTTAAAGTATCTCGATGTTTTAAACGGAATTTGACTAATTCATGAACTCTCTTCCAGACTGGTCCATTCAACTTACTCCAATCCATCGGCTTACGACAATCAGGATCGTTATCGCCACTCATCCCCATTTCTGTCCCATAGTAAATACATGGTATCCCGGGTTGAGCAAATTCATAAGCTATCGCTTGCAAAGCTAAGTCTTGATTACCTTTTGCTAAAGTCAAAATTCGAGCTGTATCATGCGAATCAAGCATATTCATCATCGCTTGGTCCACAATATCTGGATACATCATTAATTGATCAGTTAAGTGTTCACTAAGTTCCTTAGCATCTAAGTTGTGCTTAAAGAAATGATCCTCAATTTGCAAAGTATATGGATAATTCATTACACCCGTAAATTGATCTCCTTGAAGCCACGGGCGAGCTGAATGCCATATTTCGCCAACAATATAGAAGTCTGGCTTAATTTTAATTAATTCGTCATGGAATCTCTTCCAAAAGTGATGGTCAACTTCATTTGCTACATCTAAGCGCCAAGCATCAATATCAAAATATTTTACCCAATAAGTTGCAATTTCTAATAAGAAATCTTGTACTTCTGGATTAGCAGTATTTAATTTGGGCATGTGCTTTTCAAAAGCAAAAGTTTCATATGGCGGATTCTTTTCTCCCTTACTTGGATCCCGGTAAGGTTCAACAGGATAAGAATTAATATGGAACCAGTCTTTAAAGCGAGAGTTGGCACCATTTTTAACCACGTCTTGCCACTGCATTGATTGGTCACCAAGATGGTTGAAAACTGCATCTAACATCACTTTCATCCCGCGCTTGTGGGCTTCATTAACTACTTTTGCAAATAAATCTTTATCGCCAAAAGCTGGATCAACTTGTAAGTAATCAATGGTGTCATATTTGTGATTAGAGCTTGCCTTAAAAATAGGACAAAAATATAAGCCAGTAATTCCTAACTTTTGTAAATCATCTAAATGATCTAACACTCCTTGCAAATCTCCACCGTAAAAGTCTTCTCTGCCGGGATGATCCTCTGGATTCCAAGGCTTAACGTTAACTGGATCATTGCTTTTATCTCCATTAGCAAAGCGTTCTGGAAAAATTTGATACCAAACAATGTCTTTGAGCCAAGCAGGCGTTTTAATACGATCAATATCATGAAAATATGGCACTTTAAAATATAAGCCATCTTCTCTTAATTTCTCATCGCTAAATTTTTCAATACTACGATCACCAAAAATAACGTGGCTGCCATCATTACCAATAACTTCAAAAGTATACTTAATTCGATGATACGGTGCTGTTAAAGTCGCTGTCCAATAATCGTTTACTTGGCCGCTACCTGCTTTTTTCATTTCTAGCGTTGCTGCATCTGCAGGTGGCAAATAATTATCAATATAGTGAACAATAACTTTTTTTACATCATTTTTAGCAGTATGAAGTCTAATTTTCACGTGCGAATGATCAATTACAGTACAGTCTTCGCTTTCAGTTCTATGTCTTAAAGCTGCTAGTTGCATATTTTACTCCTCAGTCTTTTGTTAATACTACTCCTGCATACGGAGCCAATTTTAATTTTCCATCTTTCAATTGGTAGTTGCCTGCTACTAATTTTTCTTGCTTAAATTCAGGATCTACGTCAAGTTCTATAGCATCTTTACTTAAAGAAACAGCGACTAATGCTTTTTGATCTCCTAAATTACGCTCATAAACATAACTATCGTTTGACGTTGGCAATAAATAATAGCCCCCATCTTCAAACAATGCTTCTTTCTTTAGGCTAATTAATTTTCTGTAGAAATTAAACATGCTATGGCTATCTGCTATTTCATCAGCCGCATTAGCATGATCAACTTTCTTTCCTTTAAGCCAAGGTTTCCCATCACTAAATCCATTATTTTTTGCATTATTCCAAGGCATTGGCCCTCTAGCTGGCAATTTATGAGTTTTACTTACCATTAACAATGCTTCTTGACTAGTTTTTCCAGCTTTTTTGGCACTTTCAATAAATTCTTTAACTGTTTCATCCTCAAATTGTGTTACGTCTTCAAACTCCAAGTTCTTCATTCCGAGTTCTTCGCCATAATAAATAATCGGCAGGCCATTTTGTAAATACATTAGCATGGCTAAGCTCCGAGCTTGAATATCATTTTTAGCAATTCTAGTAGCTATTCTAGCCATATCATGATTATTCCAGTACAAAGTGGGCTTAGACACGCCACTTAAAGTTTGTTGCCAGACAGCCTGATTTTGCTTAAATTTTACTAAATCTAATGATTTCGGCTGATATTGAGCTGAAAAACTAGGATCCACCTGACTTTGATCTTCTGTAAAGTACCTAAAAGTAATTACGCTATCCATCAAGTGGTTATCTTTATTTGTATAATCGACTGCTAAATTAACATTCGCACTCGCTGCTTCTCCTAACAAGAGTGCATCAGGATAATCTTGCTTTATTTCCTCACAGAAAGGTCGCATCCATTTTTGTACTTGCGGTAAGTTAGCAAAAAATGGTTCGGCTACTACGGGTTCTTCAGCTTTACTATTAACTGGGAAATTCTGTCTTAAGTCTGCTTTAGCAATATGAATAAAGGCATCTAATCTCAAACCATCAATTCCTTTTTCTAGCCAATACTTTGCAATTTCACTCATTGCATGTCTAACTTCAGGATTTTTCCAGTTCAAATCAGGCATTCTTTTATCAAAAAGATGAAAATAAAACTGTCCTGTTCCAGCAGGATCTTTTTCCCAAACACTACCTCCAAAAAAGCTTCCCCAATTATTTGGTCGCTGATTATTTTGGCCGGCAAAAATATAATAGTCCCGATAAATACTATCAGGATTTTTAATGGCATCTTGAAACCAGGGATGTTGATCAGACGTATGATTTAAAACAAAATCCATAATTACATGAATTCCAGCTTCATGCATTTCCTTGATTAAATTATCCATATCTTCCATAGTTCCCATTTTGGGATCAATGGCAAAATAGTTTGATACATCATAGCCATTATCAACTTGCGGGGAAACAAAGACCGGATTCAGCCAGACAGCATTAACCCCTAATTCCTTCAAATACGGTATTCTTTTCCTAATACCATTTAGGTCACCAATACCATCACCATTAGAATCCTGGAAAGACTTAGGATAAATTTGATAAATAATTGCTTGGTCATACCAATGTCTCATAATAAACTTCCTCCATAAATCCTATTTTAAGCAATAATTTTAAGCGCTTACAATGCTATTTAAATGTTACCGGTATCAAAAAAAGAAGCTCATCCATAGCTTCTTAAATTCTAGTAGATTCACTTTTTATTAATTCCGGTTCAATAAGAACCTCGCCCTGCTGAGCTCCGCCTTGTTGAATCTTTTGCAAAATCATTTCTGCTAAGAGTTCACCTAACTTAAATAAATTTTGTTTAATAGTTGTTAACTTAGGATTTGATACCTGATCTAAGAAAACTCCATCGAAGCCAATAATTCCAAAATCCCGTGGAATATTTCCATTTTTTCTTTGAATAGCACGTACAACCCCAACCGCTATTCGGTCACTTGCACAAATAAAACAAGTGTTGGGGGCAAACTTTTTCCAATTACTAATAATTAGTTTTTCAGCTAAACTACTATGATTTTGGATTCTAAAAATCTTAGGAATCATATTATGCTTCTGCAAGGTGTTGATATATCCAGCTTCTCTCGAATATTCAAAAGGCTCTTTTTCATCAATTCCAATGAAAACAATTGATTGATAATTTTTATCCAGAGCATATTGTGTGGCTATTTGTTCACCTAATTTATTATCGGTATCAATAAAATCATAGCCATAGCGATTTTCACCGAATAACACAAATGGTTTATTTAATTGGTCCAGCCATTTGGCATCATTTGCTCTGCCACCTGTGATAATATAACCATCGCCGCCACCAACCTCACTATCGGTTGCTAACTGTAGTGCATAGTGTTTTTTACCTAATCCACTAGCAATCCCGAAAAGTAAATTCATGTAGTAAGGTTCAGTTGTATCAATATCCTCCAGAATTACTAATTTAACTACATTTGTACGGTGGTGGGCTAGTGCACTAGCAACTGAATTTGGATGATAATTTAGTTGTTCCATTGCCTGTTCGACAATTTTTCTTAATTCAGGCGTAACCTGTTGAGGATGATTAATGACGCGTGATACCGTCATCTTAGACACGCTAGCTTTTTTTGCTACATCAGATAAAGTAGTCATAATACTTCTAAGTCCTTTTTTAAAACTGTATAACTTAATATTACCGTAATTATTCTAATAATGTAAACGCTTAGCGAGTCTAAAAATTAAAACTATTATTTTTAAAGCAATAAAAAAAGGCGATACCTACTTATAGGTATCACCTTATAGTTCATTTAGTTATGTGATTGAAAACGAGTATTAAACAGTGGACTAACTGGTTTATGTTCTTGGATCAATTTAATTGCTTCACCCATCAATGGCCCAACAGAAACAATTTCAGCCTTAGACAAGTCTTTTTCTTCAGGTTGATTGATTGAGTCAGTTAAAATCAATTTCTTAATAGGAGAATTATTTAAACGCTCAATTGCTGGACCAGACAAAACAGCATGAGTTGCAGATGCATAAACTTCAGTTGCACCAGCATCCATTAAAGCTTGAGAAGCTAAGGTAATGGTACCTGCGGTATCAATCATATCATCAATAATGATTGCACGTTTGCCTTCTACATCACCAATAATATTCATAACTTCAGCAACATTTGCCTTTGGACGGCGTTTGTCCACAATAGCAATTGGAGTCTTAAGAAATTCTGCTAATTTTCTTGCTCTAGTTACGCCACCATGGTCAGGTGAAACTACAACAGCATCTTTTTCTAATTCATGACTCAAGAAATAGTCAGCAAGGAGTGGGGCACCCATTAAATTATCAACTGGAATATCGAAGAATCCTTGGATTTGTGGGGCATGTAAATCAAGCGAAAGAACTCGATCAGCACCAGCTTTTTGCAACATATCAGCTACTAACTTAGCTGTAATTGGCTCACGTGCACGGGTCTTTCGATCTTGACGTGCATATCCGTAGTAAGGCATAACTAAGTTTACGCTTCTAGCTGATGCACGTTTAACAGCATCAATCATGATCAATAATTCCATTAAATTATCATTTACTGGAGCTGAAGTTGATTGTACCAAGTAAACATCTTTACCACGAACTGACTCATCGATGTTAATTTGGATTTCACCATCGCTGAAACGTTTAACATCAGATTTACCAAGCTTAACTCCAACCTTATCAGCAATTTTTTCTGCTAAAGGCTTATTAGAGTTAAGCGCAAAAATTTTGATTTCTTTGTCTAATTGAGACATAATTTCCTCCACTGAAAAATTACAATTCCATACTTAATAATAGCAAAAAAATATCCTTTACGCTTGTAAATAGCAAAAAAAGAAGTTGTGTTTAACAACTTCTTTTAATTTATTCCCATTCTTTATCTTTTGAGAGCGGTAACTTATGCCAGTAATCAGGCTTGTTCGTTTGTCTTCCCCTAGCAATTGCCATATCATAGCGTTCAACATCTTTAGTAATAGTTGAGTCAGCTGCAACAAATGCATGATCTGCAATATTAACTGGGGCAATAATCGTAGCACCAGCACCAATGAATGAATGATCCCCCACATTAGTATGGAACTTCTTCACACCATCATAGTTAGAGAAAATAGTACCACAGCCAATATTAATATCTTTACCTAAAGTAGCATCCCCAACATAGGTTAAGTGTCCTACTTTACTATTTTCACCAATTTCAGCTTTCTTGATCTCAACAAAGTTTCCGATATGAGCACCTTTTCTAATAATTGCCTTTGGACGAAGGTGAGAATTAGGTCCAATATCAGTATTATCATCCATTTGAGCTTCTTGAAGAGTTGAAGAAGTAATAGTAACATGATTACCAATCTTAGAATCAACTATTCTTGAACTATTAGTAATATAACAGTCACTGCCAATTTCAGTGTTTCCTTTAATAACAACGTTTCCTTCAATAACAGTGTCATTACCGATCTTAACGTCACTATCAATATATGCTGTATCTGGATCAATAAATGAAACACCATTCCTCATGTGCTCTTCATTAATCCTTCTTTGCATAATCTTAGTTGCCTGAGCAAGAGCAATTCGGTCATTAACTCCTAAGCTCTCACTAAAATCTGGCATTTCATACGCACCAACTTTATGACCAGCTTTACGCATAATTTCTAAAACATCAGTTAAGTAATATTCGCCTTGAGCGTTGTCATTGCCAACTTGTTTTAAAGCCTTAAATAGTTCTTTATTATCAAAGCAAAAGACACCAGTATTAATTTCATCTACTGCTAATTCTTCTGGCGTACCATCTTTTTGTTCAACAATTCTTAAAACATTTCCATCTTCGTCACGAATAATACGGCCGTAACCAAATGGATTTGGCGCTTTTGCAGTTAAAACAGTTGCGCTATTTCCACTTTCTTCATGCTTCTTAAATAAGTTGTTAAAAGTTTCAGCAGTAAATAACGGAGTATCACCAGTAGCAACTAAAGTTGAACCCTCAAGATTTGCTAATAAATCACTAGCTGCCAGTACAGCATCGCCAGTACCTAATTGTTGCTTTTGAAAAGCAAAGTCTGATTGACCTGATAAAACATCTTTAACGCTATCTGCACCATTTCCAACTACAGTAATAATCTTATCTGGATTAGTGCCCTTAGCAGCATCCACCACATGCTCTACCATAGTTTTACCGCAAACCTTGTGTAATACCTTGTAAAGTTGGGACTTCATGCGGGTACCTTTTCCAGCAGCTAAGATAACAATATACTTATTCATTAGTTTTATATCCCTTCAATTTTTATATTTAAACAACTATCAGTATATCATTTTGGAAAACGATTGAAGTCCGTCTGCTCTAAGAAATTACCTGGCCGCACTTTAATTAGCTTTTTAGTTCTGTCAACTTCAGTAATCTTAATCAGTGATTGATAATCATCTACGACCTTTTGAGAAGCGTATTTTGTCTCACAGAGAACGCACATTCCAGCAACTGTTCCCTTAAATTCCTTAACTAGTTCTTCCATCCCAGTTAAAGTTCCGCCGCCTTTCATGAAGTCATCAACAATTAATACATTGCTTCCTTCTGGAAGTAGTCTTTTTGCTAATTCCATTTTTTCAACTCGTTCACTTGACGAAGCAACGTAGTTAACCGAGATTGTTGATCCTTCAGTAATTTTAGGTCTTCTTCTAACCATCACAAATGGTACGTTTAAAAAGCGACTAACTGCTTGCGCGATAGCAATCCCCTTAGTTTCAATTGTCATTACATAATCAACATTACTGTAGGCATATTTGGTTGCAATCAATTGTCCAATTTGCTGCAAATCTTGTGGTGAGCCTAAAATATCAGATAAGTAAACGAAATTACCAGGCAAAATACGATCAGGATCTTCGATACGGTCAGCTAAATCATGAAGATAGTTAGTAGCCTCTTTTTTCCCAACAAAAGGAATGTATCTCACTCCACCAGCAGCTCCTGCTACAGTTTCTAAAATACCATTTTGGTCGCTAGCCAAAGTTTGACGTAAAATTGCCAAGTCTTCTGAAATTGAAGATTTAGCTGCGCCATAGCGATCTGCAAAAAATGGCAATGCAATCAAAGTATGAGGGCGAGCTAAAAGATACTTAACCATATCAACTAATCTTTCTGAACGTTTCATGCTTTTACCTTCCTAAACATTAAATTAAATTTCTAAACTTAAATATACTCTATCTAAAGAAAAATCACTAGCATTTTAAGAAAAATACTAGTGATTGTTCGTAATATATTCTATTGTCGCTTACATTTCATCAAACTCAAGCTCAATGTTCTTGGTTAATAAATCCGTGTAACTGTAAGATACTCGTTCAAAGTTGTTTTGATCTTGATCAAGGTCAACTACAAACACTGCACGATAAGTCTTAGTTAATCTACCTTTACGGCGTGTTACTTTCTTTCTTCCTGCTTGAGCTACTACTACCAAGCTTTCGCCCAAATGAGAATCCAAATTATGTTTAATTGCCATTAGTGTTGTTGGCACTGGACGTCACTCCTTTGCTTGGGTACTATTCTATCAAAAAATTAATATTTTTTCAAGTCTGTAAATTGTAAGCGTTCTATGCTTGCTGATCTTTTAAAAGATGTGCTAACTCTACAAATTGATTTAGCGTTAATTCTTCCGGACGAACTCGAAGATCTAGTCCTAAATCATTAATCATTTTTTCACGCATATCTCTATCCTTGACTAAGGATTTTAAGTTATTAGCTAGTGTTTTTCGGCGCTGAGCAAAGCACATTTTTACAACATGATCAAAGAAAGAATAATCGTCAATATCTGGCTTTTCAGTAAGTGGCGTCAAGACAACAACTGCAGAGTCAACCTTTGGGCGTGGCATGAATGACGTACTTTTCACTTCTTCTGCTAGCTTCACATTCATTCTGCTTTGAACAGCAATTGTTAAAGGGCCATATTCCTTAGTCTTGGGTTTAGCAACTAAACGCTCAGCCACTTCTTTTTGCATCATTAGCGTTAAACTACTGAAAGCTAAATTACTCTTAATTAGATTAAAAATTATCGGCGTTGTGATGTAGTAAGGCAAATTAGCAACAATTTTAACCGACTTATTTAAATCAAGAAAACCATCGCTATCTTTAGTAAAGTTTGCCTTTAATACGTCTTTCATGACTAATTTAAAGCGATTGCTTAATTCTTCACCAGCAACTTTTTGTGGCAATTCATTTTTTAAAATTTCAGGTAAATCTTGATCAACTTCATAAGCTAACACCTTGGCACCAGCTAAAAGAAGCTGCTCAGTTAAAGACCCAATTCCTGGTCCAATTTCAATAACTTGATCACCTGTTTGAATATCAGCCGCTTCAACAATTCCCTTAATTGCGGCTAAATCTACTAAGAAATTTTGCCCCAAATTCTTTTTTGCATGCATAAAGTAGCGATTAACAATCGCCTGAGTCCGAACTGGACTAGCAATCGGCATACTATTTGACATCTTCAACTGCCCTCTTTAATTCTTTATAAGTAATTCCAAACATTTTTAAGCGCTTTAAGAATTGTTTACTATTTCCATATCCAATTCCTAACTTAATCCCAACTTTTTCACGTAAAAGACGCGCTTCTGGACTAACTGCTAGACCCAAATCATCATACTTTTCTTTAGTAATATCACTCTCTACTGCTTGAACCTCGTGCAAATCACCCAAAGCACGTACTAGTGCTTCTTTTGACGCATGTTCAACTCCTAAGCTATTTCCTCTCTTAGTTGGCTCTCCCTCTTTACGAGTGATAAAAGCTTGTTTAGCATTGGGTGCAGCATTAGTCACCAGTCTTCTAATTCTTTCACCATTATAGTCTGGATCTGTAAAGATAATTATTTCTCGTGTTTTTGCCAGTTTCTTAATTTCTGCTAAAGTTTGATCAGATACCTCCGAGCCATTAGTTTCAATAGTTTCAATTCCTGGGAAAAACTGTTTTAATCTCTTGGTATCGTCTCGTCCTTCAACAACAACTACCGCATTAAACTGTTTTTGATTATTTGATTCCATATGCCCTCATCGTATTTTCAAACGTGTGCTTTGCCACTTCTTCAACAGATGTGTCACGTAACTTAGCGATCGCTTCTGCAACATAACGCACATATCCTGTTTCATTCTGCTTTCCGCGGTATGGCTTTGGCGTTAAATATGGAGCATCAGTTTCAATCAGAAATCTATCCCATGGTACAACTTTGGCAGAAGCATGTACGTCAGTTGCTTTAGTAAAAGAAACAACGCCAGAAAATGACACCATCATCCCTAAGTCAAGAAACTTTTTAAGCCAATCAGGATCACCATTAAAGTTATGAATTATTCCTCCATATTCACCGACATGACTATCTTTTAAAACTTGATATGTATCTTCAAAAGCATCACGTGTATGAATATTTACTGGCATCTTTAAGCTATGAGCTAAGTCAAGCTGCTGCGCAAAAACTTTTCGTTGAACATCTCTTGGCGATTCATCCCAGTAATAATCTAGTCCAATTTCTCCTAAAGCAACAGTTTTAGGCTTTTTTAGCTGCTCAACTAGCTTATCTTCTGATTTTTGATCATAATCCTTAGCTACGTCTGGACAGTAGCCAACAATAGCATATAAATTATCAAATCTTTGACTTAGATCAACTGCTCGTTCATTAAATTCTGGATCTTGTCCAGCAACCGCACTTTTTACCACACCTAATTCTCTTGCTCGATCAAGGTAGATCTCTTCTTTTCCTCGAAAAGGCACGTCATTTAAGTGCGTATGCGAATCAAAAATTTTCATTAGCCTAATTCAGCCCCAACTTCATGTTCATCGCCTACAATAGCTAATTTAACCTGACCATCTTTTTCACTAGATAAAAGCATACCTTGACTTTCATGACCTAACATTTTACGTGGTTTCAAGTTAGTTACTGCTAGCACCTTTTTATCTAAAAGTTCGCTTGCATCTGGATAGAACTTGCGAATACCACTCAAAATTTGACGCTCATTTCCATCGCCAAAGTCTAGCTTAAACATCAACAGCTTACTTGAACCCTTTACTGGTTCTACTGATAAAATTTGACCAACTTGAATCTTAACCTTGTCAAAGTCATCAATGGTGATATGCTTTTCTTCTTTTTGCTGGCTTCTAGTCTTCTTCTTTAGTTTTGCCTTCTTCATTTCTTCCTTAATGTATTTAACTTCAACATCATTCTTAAGTCTTGGGAAGATTGGAGTTGGTTTTTCAGTTACTTTAACATTCCAGTCAAAGCCGCCAAATTCAAGTTTCTTTTGTTCCTCATTATTCCAGTCAAGACCAAGTTGTTCAAACATCTTAACTGGACTTTGAGTCATTACTGGTGCAATTAAAATAGCAACTAAACGAAGACTTTCAGCTAAATTAGACATTACTTTAGATAATTCTTCGCTCTTGCCCTCTTTATTCAAAGTCCAAGGAGTAGTCTCATCAATGTATTTATTTGCACGAGAAATAAGCTTCCAAACACTATCTAGAGCTTGAGAGAAGTGAAGAGCGTCCATTTGTTTTTGATATTCAGCAATTGTTTCCTTAGCTGTCTTCATCAAGTCTTGAGCAAATTCATCTTGTTCTGCTGCAACTGGTGCAACTTGACCATCTTGGTATTGGTTAATCATTGAAACAGTTCTATTTAGCAAGTTACCCAAGTCATTAGCTAAATCAAAGTTAACTCTCTCAACGAAATCTTCAGGAGTAAAAATACCATCTGAACCAAATGGAATTGCACGCATCAAGTAGTAACGAAGAGCGTCTAATCCATAGCGTTTAACAATCATTTCTGGATAAACGGCATTACCTTTAGATTTAGACATTTTACCGTCTTTCATTAAAACCCAGCCATGGCCGAAGATTTGCTTAGGAAGTGGCAAGCCTAATGCCATTAACATAATTGGCCAATAAATTGTATGGAAACGCACAATTTCCTTACCTACTAAATGAACATCAGCTGGCCAGTATTTCTTAAATAATGAATCATCATCTGAGCCATAACCTAGGGCAGTAATATAGTTAGAAAGTGCATCAATCCAAACATAAACTACGTGCTTAGGATCGCTTGGTACAGGAATTCCCCAGTCAACTGTTGTACGAGTTACTGAAAGATCTTCAAGACCTGGTTTGATAAAGTTATTTATCATTTCCTTTTCACGAGAGTGAGGCAAAATAAAGTCTGGATGATCCTTATAATACTGTAAAAGACGATCAGCATATTTACTCATTCTAAAGAAGTATGAAGGTTCTTTAACCAAACGAACTTCGTGGCCTGACGGAGCTTTACCGCCAATAACATTACCATTATCATCTTTATAAACTTCAGCAAGTTGTGATTCAGTAAAGTATTCTTCATCTTCAACTGAATACCAGCCAGTATATTCGCCTAAATAAATATCGCCTTGCTTTAACAACTTTTCAAAAATCTTTTGAACAGCCTTAACGTGGTCTTCATCAGTTGTCCTAATAAAGCGATCGTAAGAAACATCTAACATCTTCCATAACTCTTTATAAGAAGCTGCCATCTTGTCTACAAATTCTTGAGGTTTAATACCCTGTGCTTCAGCTTTTTGTTCAATCTTCAAACCGTGTTCATCAGTACCTGTTAAAAAGAAGGTATCAAAACCGCGAGATTTTTTGTAGCGAGTCATTGTATCAGCAGCAATCGTAGTATAAGCATTACCGATAGTTAATTTTCCAGATGGATAATAAATAGGTGTAGTAATATAGAAAGTTTTCTTTTCAGCCATCTTTATTCTTCCTCTCATAAGTCTTTTAATTGCTAGTATAACATAGCATGTAGGACTTAATTTGTACATTAAAAAAAGGAATTCTATAAAATACGGAATTCCTATAAATTATTTAGATAATTAATTGTCATATGTCGCTCGAATCCTAGGCATATCGATATTGGCTTTTACCAAGTTATTTACAATAGCTGTTGGCATTACCTCAGCCGTTATGCCAATAGTAATTGCTACAGCAAAAATTAAAGCATTCTCCCAATTACCGCGCATTATTTCATTAATTAGCAAAACAACTGGAACAATAACTAGAATTAATGTTAAAAAGATTTTGGTTAATTTTTTCATACTAGAATTAAAGAGATGGTTCTCTAGATTAATCTTAGAAAGATTTTGAACTACCTTTCCAAAAACAGTTTCTTTACCAGTCGCAAAGATAACGCCAATGCCTGAACCTGAAAGAATAATTGTGCCTGCATATAAAATATTAGCATAATCTAAGTTATTATTTTTACCAGTGTAATTAGTAGCACTCTTTTTCACAGTGTCTTCTTCACCAAGTAATGAGCACTCTAAATCATTACTTTTCAGTAATTTAACGTCAGCTGGAACAATATCTCCAGCTTTAAGTAGTACCACATCTCCAATTGTTAGATCACGGGTTAAAAGTTGCTGTGGTTCACAATCACGCATTACTTGAGTTGTTCTAGAAATTCGATTTATCAAATTTTGAATATTAGTATTAATACGAATATTTTGCATAGCAGTTAAAATGGCTGAAATAAATAAAATTGCTAAAACAAAAATTGCTGGACTTAGGTTAAGAGTATGTTGAGAGGAATTTAAAAAAATTGCTACAATTGCTAAAAAAAGCAGAACAAGGGAAAAAGGAGTTATAAAAGCCTTTAACAAATAGTGAAGTTTTGTCTTATCATGTTTAATTATTATTTCATTAGATCCGTATTTTGCTAAGCGTTGCCTCGCATCTTTACTTTGAAGGCCGCTAATTGAGGTTTTTAATCGTTGCAGCGTCGCAAACTTATCTTCGCATGCAATCCGGCGCACCAGCTTGGTGTCTGTAGTATTTCTTGTGCCGGAAGTGTTGATTTTGAACATCTTCAACATCCTTTCTTAAGAACCTAGCAAACAAACAAAAAGACCGATGCAAAAACTGCATCGGCTCAAATCCAAGCGATTTTTATACTCGTCGTTCAGTTTTAACACTACGTGACGTAAGGTTATTTAACATAACTAGCTGGCTGGGGAGGGCCTTATATCGACGATCCCTGTTTGACCCGTTGGCATCTCTGGATGTTGCTGGGCGACAGCATATGTTCACGTAGGAGTCTCACCTAACAGTTTATTTGCTCTAATATTTAATTTCTATTGATACTTTAACGGCTAACTAAGAATTAGTCAAGTCCCTACTTCTTTTTTCGAAAACTCTTAAATAGAACTAGTCCGAAACTGATTAAAGCTGCAATTACTAATCCCCAAACCAAGTTTACACTCTGTGGATGATCTATTTTTTGCAGTTCATCTTGTGTTAGCGAATTTTTATCATAAGACAGCTTATCTTTTTGGGCAACCAAAGTAGCGCAAGCATTAAACACTAATCGAATTCCGGAATTAAAAGTTGCTGCCTTTTCACTTCTTAATTTATTCCCCGCATAACGAACAATATTGCCACATTTACTTTGAGTTAAAGGATCTTGATAATTCTTACCGACAATAATTTGAACATTTTTCTTTTTGTTTTGAAGAGCAACAGCAATAATTATCTGATTCTTTAGTGGCTGAATTCGATTTAAATCATTGCTGTCTTTTAAGCTTAAAAGGCGAATTTCAGGTTTAGTTTTAGTCTTTTGATAACTCTCATTTTTCTGATTAACAAGTTCTTTTGTCTGATTATCAAATAATCCTTGCGGATCACTAACAAAAGACTTGGTGCTAGCAGTCAACGTTAATAAACAAATAAGCAGTGACACCAAACCAATAATTTTATTTTTCATTGTCAGCCTTCTCTAGCCTGTCTGCTAAGCTTTGAACGTATTTATGATCAAGTGTTACTTGTTCAATTGCAACACCTTTTTCACGCAATAGTTTTAAGGCTAAAGGATTATCATGATAATCATAATAATAGTTAATTTTCTTAATGCCAGCTTGCACTAAGCACTTGCTACAATTAAAGCAAGGAAAATAAGTAACGTAAATTTCAGTACCTTCAGTGGAAATACCATTTTTTGCACATTGAATTAAGGCATTCATTTCAGAGTGAATCGTTCTTACGCAGTGTCCATCCACCATCAAATGACCAACATCATCACAATGAGGCTGTCCCGAAACACTACCATTATATCCGGTCGCAATCATCCGGTCATCTTTAACTAATACACTTCCAACTAAGGCACGATCACAGGTAGAACGTTGTGCAATAACTAAAGCCTGCATCATAAAATATTGCTTCCACGGAATCCTGTCTCTTGTCATTGTTCTTACCCTCTTTAAATTATTTATTTAATCTGTCAAAATAATTTAAACCAATTGCTTCTCTAACTTCTTTTAAAGTTTGGTTAGCAACTTTATTTGCCTTCTTTGATCCTTCTAGTAGCATTTCATAAACAGCGTCTGGATTTTGAGCAAACTTTTCACGACGTTCTCTGATTGGTCCAAGCTCTTCTTCGAGAACCTTATTTAAGTAGCGCTTAATTTTAACGTCGCCCAGGCCACCTTTTTGGTATTGTTCTTTAAGTTCAGCCACTTTATCCTTGTCTGGTGCAAACACATCAAGATAAGTAAAGACAGTATTTCCTTCAACTTGTCCTGGATCTTCCACGTGGATGTGGTTTGGATCAGTGTACATGGACATTACTTTCTTTTGAACAGTCTTTGCATCATCAGATAAATAGATTGCATTTCCTAATGATTTAGACATTTTGGCATTTCCATCTAATCCTGGAAGTCTTCCTTGACCCTTTGGTGGGAAGTAGCCCTTTGGCTCAACTAAGATATCAGTGTTATAAACCCGATTAAAAGTACGTACTATTTCACGAGTTTGTTCAAGCATTGGTTCTTGATCATCCCCAACTGGGACCACTGTTGCCTTAAAAGCAGTAATATCTGCTGCTTGAGAAACCGGATAGTTTAAAAATCCTACGGGAATTGAATCCTTGAAGTTCTTTTGCTTAATTTCAGTTTTAACAGTTGGATTTCTTTCTAGACGTGCAACTGTTACTAAATCCATGTAATATGCAGTTAACTCAAACAAAGCGGGAATTTGCGATTGAACATAAATAGTAGACTTTTCAGGATCTAAACCAACAGCTAAGTAGTCTAAAGCTACTTGAATCAAACTATTTTTAATTTTTTCAGGATCTCTTGCGTTATCAGTTAAGGCTTGCGTATCCGCAATCATAATATAAGGCTCATATTTACCTTCATTTTGTAACTTAACACGATTTTTTAAGGACCCAATATAGTGACCAATGTGAAGCTTACCAGTTGGTCTATCTCCAGTTAATAAAATTTCTTTCGTCATAATTTTCTCCAATATTTGTTAATCTTTAGCTTTACCTCCAATTCTAGCAAAAAACCTTATTCGTTTAAACTTACTCAAAAATTGCTAGAATTAAATTGAAAGAACTAATCAAACTAGAAAGAATGAAAAATCATGTGTAGCCACTATGCAATGCCCTCTCTTAAAGAAATTAAGACTTACTTGACAACTGATTTAAAATTACCACTGATTGTACCTAAAAACATTGAAGAAAAATTTTCTGCTGTCACGCAAATCTATCCTAAATCTTCATCCTTAGTAATGCTTTACAGCAACAACGAATTAAAACTCGTTGAAAAGAAATGGGGCTATCCGAGCCCTTTTCAAAAGAATCGTGTTCTTTACAACGCTCGCATAGAACGTTTTTATGAAGAAAAACCATCAATGTGGGACAACTCATTTGCTCGGCAGCGCTGCATTATCTTAGCCAATGAATTTTGGGAAAGCAGTAAACAAACTTACCTTGCTTCAAATAATAAGACCTACCATGAACACTCTTCTTTTACTGCTAAAGAAGAACCAATGACTTTAATCGCTGGCATTTATCAAGGCGACGATTTTTCAATGGTAACAACTGCTGCTAACAGTACCGTTCTTCCTGTTCATGAACGCATGCCATTAGTCTTAAAGCCATCCGAATTACGTCGCTGGCTCTTTCAAAACTTCACTTCTCTACTTAACCGTTCAGAATATAATTTGGCTCGACATCAGTTGCCACATCGTTAACAAAAATGATATAATCATTTTGCTTACGCGGGTATAGTTTAATGGTAAAATGTCAGCTTCCCAAGCTGAAGATGCGGGTTCGATTCACGCTATCCGCTTATATTAAAAAAGGAGGAACTTTTTGTTCCTCCTTTTTGTTATGCCAAGATAACCATAAAAATTCCATTTAAAATTGCTAGATAAATTGGCATCATTATTCGCTGTGAATATAGGTACGACCAAGCAAGAAGCATCCCATAAAGACTGTTAATAATAAACAAGGCAAATGAAGTTTGAAAATTGAGAATTCCGAAGAAAAAACCTGAACAAATGATCCCAACTATTCCGCTAGTCATATTTTGTGCTCTAAAACCATAATTAAAGAAAAAGCCGGTAGTTAAATACACTTGCATCGCTGGTATCAATATTCCGATTGAAAAAATGAAAAACCAAAATAAGAGATTGCACTCACCCTTTTGATAAATTACTTGAAAATTCATCAACGGAACCGTTCCTTTAGCCTGTAGATATGAAATAAAAATTCTTCCTAGAATCACTAAGATCGAAACTCCCACAATAAATCCGTAATCTGCTAAAAGAGGCATACTTGGCTTTTTTTCAAAGAACCGTTGCTCGCGATTAAATTGCCTAATGTAGAAATATAAGGCAAACAGCGAAAAAATTAAAAAGAAAAAATATCCAATCTTATTTACTTGATCATTTAATAATGTTAATTTCTTTACTCCAACTACTATCAAATAAAGAACTAAATAAACAGCATACCTAGTTAAATTTCCTTGTCTTGATGATGGCGTATTCATGGTTTCTTCCCCTTTATATCAACTGTATTCATTATAGCAAAGCAGATAACGTTATTTATAGTTCATGAAAAATATATACTTATTAACATCGCTTTCATATATAATTAGCATAAAAGCAACATAAATAAGAGAGGACATATTTATTATGAACTTAATTGCAATTGATATTGGCGGTACAACAATCAAGATCGCTACTTGGATAAACCAAAAACTAAAAATGGTCTTTACGATTGATACACCTAATAATTTAGATACTTTCTATGAAGAATTAACTGATGCTGTAAACGAAATCAAAGCTAGTAATAAAATTGATGGTGTAGCTATTTCTTCACCTGGTTCTGTTAATAAAAAGACTGGGGTAATCGAAGGTGCTAGTGCCCTACCTTATATTCACAATTTCAAAATTGTACCTGAGTTAGAAAAACGCTTTGGCTTGCCAGTAAGTATTGAAAATGATGCAAATTGTGCAGCTTTAGCTGAATTAGTTGCCGGGTCAGCTAAAGATTGCAGCAGTATGGCATTTTTAGTAATTGGAACTGGCGTTGGGGGTAGTATTATCATTAATAATCAAATTTGGCATGGTGCTCATCTATATGGCGGTGAGTTTGGCTTTATGATTATTGATGGTCAGCAACTTAGTGCCTTGGCTTCTCCGGTTTCAATGGCTAAACGCTATAATGAAAAAACTGGTAAAGATTTTGATGGAAAGACAGTATTTGAACTTGCTGACACTGATGATTTGGTTGCACAGGAAGAACGTGGCAAGCTGATTCATGCTTTAGCTACTGCTATTTATAATATTCAACATAGCTTTGATCCAGAAAAAATCATCATCGGTGGCGGAATTTCTCAAAACCAAGAATTAATACCTCTTCTTAATGATGAAATTTCAAAAATAAGAAATAAATTAAATATTGCGACTGTTAAGCCAATTTTAGACATCTGTACCTTAAAAAATGAAGCAAATTTGCGTGGAGCTGTTGCAGATTTTGAAAAAGAGCATTAAATTTTATATAGACACTTTTTTATTATTAAATAAATGTGTTTGAAAGCATCACAAAAAGGACTGAGAATACTATCTCGGTCCTTTTTTGTTATTCAATTTTATAAAAATATATATTTTTATATAAAAATGCTTTACTTTTATTAGAAATAAGTTTATATTTATACACGTAAAATATGTAAGCGATTGCAAAGAGGGAATGTTATGAATAAGCAGAAAACGCCTGAAGACTTCTTCTGGGGTAATTCAGTTTCAAGTATGCAAACTGAAGGTGCCTGGAATGAGGATGGTAAAGGCTTATCAGTTTACGATGTACGACCTGCTACAGAAAACACCACAGATTGGCACACCGCAATTGATGAGTACCACCGTTATGATGAAGATTTAGACCTGATGAAAGAAATGAATATGAATATGTATCGTATTCAAATTTCCTGGTCAAGAGTTTGTCCTGAAGGAGATGGAGAATTTAATCCTAAAGGAATCGATTTTTACGACAGATTGATTAATGCCATGCTTAAACGTGGTATTGAACCAATGATTTGTCTTTATCACTTCGACATGCCACTACATTTAGCCCAAAATTATAACGGCTTTATGTCAAGACATGTTGTTGATGCCTTTGTTAGATTTGGTAAAAAGATGATTGATCATTTTTCAGACCGTGTTAAATACTGGATTGTCTTTAATGAACATAATCTCTACTTCCAAGACGAAGTATTTAATATTTCTGGCTATGAAAAAGGCGACAAAACCTTAGACGACATGTACACAATCTTTCACCATACAATGATTAGCCACATTCGTTTAGCTAATTATATTCATGAAAAATATGATGATGTAAAAATTGGCGGCATGCTAGCCTACCAACAAATTTATCCAGAAACTTCAAAGGCTACTGACGTTTGGGCTGCTAAGCAAGTTCAAGAATTTTTGAACTTTAATATTTATGATGCAGATACTGGACGTGGTTACTCGCCAGAAGTTATGCAGTATGCAAAAGATCATCATATTAACTGGGATATTACTGAGGAAGACAAAGAAGAAATGAAAAAAGCAAAAGCTGACTTTCTAGCTTTCAGCTATTACTCTTCTTGGACTCTCTCAGCCGATAAAATTCCAAAAGATGCAGCACCTAACCGTTACATGAATTATGGCGGTGTTGAAAATAAATATCTCAAGACTAATGATTGGGGCTGGACGATTGATCCACTTGGTTTTAGAAACGCCATTACGACAATGTACAACCATTACAAGATCCCAGTCTTCCCAATTGAAAACGGAATTGGCTTAAAAGAAACTTGGGATGGCGAGCATATGATCGAAGACGATGAGAGAATTGCTTACCATGAAGAACATATCAAAGCAATGAAAGATGCAATGTTCTTAGATGGTGCCAAAGTTCTTGGCTACCTAGGCTGGGGATTAATTGATATTCCAAGTTCACATGCCGATATGGAAAAGCGTTATGGCGCTGTCTATGTTAACCGGTCAAACCATGATTTGAAAGATTTAAAACGTGTTCCTAAGAAATCATTTTATTGGTTCCAAAAAGTATTAAAAGATAATGGAGACGAAATATAATGAGTGAACAGAAAAAATCGGGCGTTAGTGTTTTCGTTAATAAACACATCTTGCCCCCAGTAATGAAATTTGTTAACACCAAGGCTATTCAGGCCTTGCAAAATGGTATGATTTACACCTTGCCATTTATCTTAATCGGTTCTATCTTCCTTATTCTAGGAAATATTCCGATCAAATCAGTAGCTGATGCCATTAATGCTTCTGGTTGGGGAGCTTTCTTTAACCAAGCCTACACTACTACTTTTAGTATTATGGCTATGTGGGCATCAGTTGGTATAGCTTATATTTATGTTAAAAATGAAGGCTACGAGCCATTAGCTCCCGGTCTTACTTCTTTAGCCGCATTCTTAATGCTTCAAACTTTAACTATTGACAGTCCATTAAAGAATGCTATGGCTAAAGGTATTGACGGTCAAATGACTGCTAAAGCCGTAACCGAAAATATCGACAAGTTACCACATGCTTTACAAACATTTTTAGAATCTCCAGTTACCGGTGTATTTAACATTACCTGGCTTGGCGGAGACGGTATGATCGCCGCAATTATTGTTGGTTTATTAGTCGGCTGGATTTACTCAGCTATTATGAAAAAAGGCTGGACTATTAAGTTGCCTGAACAAGTTCCAGCAGCTGTTTCTAACCAATTTACTGCTATGATTCCATCAGGAATTATCTTAATTGGTACTATGCTTATTTACGCAGGCTTCAAGTTAACTACTGGTTCAGACTTCTTACAATGGACCTACCAAACTCTTCAAATTCCACTTCAAGGTATCTCTGACTCACTTGGTGGCGCAATTGCCATTGGATTCTTAGTACCATTCTTCTGGTTCTTCGGTGTCCACGGTGGTTTAATCGTCGGTTCTCTTGCTGGTCCTATGCTTCAAGCAAACTCATTTGACAACGCTCAATTATACAAGGCTGGCAAGTTAACCATTGCTAATGGTGCTCACGTTGTTACTAACGAATTCTACAACAACTTCATTAACTTAACTGGTTCAGGTATTACTATTGGTTTAATTATCTTTATCTTAATTGCAGCTAAGTCAGCACAATTACGTTCAATTGGTAAAGTTGAATTAGTTCCTGGTATCTTTAACATTAATGAGCCATTCCTATTTGGTTTACCAATTGTTATGAACCCATTCCTTGCAATACCATTCTTCTTAACTCCAGTTGTAGTTGCTATTTCAACCTACTTCGTAATTAAAACTGGTATTGTTCCTCCTCTAAATGGTTTTGCCTGTCCATGGACGATGCCAGCAGTTATTTCTGGTTTCCTAATTGGCGGCTGGAAGATGGCAATTTGGCAAGCATGTACCTTAGTAATTTCAACCTTAATCTACTGGCCATTTGCTAAGAAATACGACAACATTCTTGTTAAACGTGAAGCTGCCGCTCTCAAGAAAGACGAGGCTGAAGGTAAATAATTTTTTCAGTTATTAATTGACACTTATCATTAAAAAAGTGCTATAATGTAAATGCTTTCAATGATGAAAGTGCATACATTTAATTTATAGATCAACACTCAGACACTGAAAAACACTTAATTATATTCACAAAGGAGATAATTATTATGGCAGACAAAACTATTATGCTTGCTTGTTCAGCAGGAATGTCAACTTCATTATTAGTATCAAAGATGCAAAACGCAGCTAAAGAAAAAGGCAAGGACTATAAGATCTTTGCTACTGCAGCATCAGGCATTCAAGATGAAATTGACAAGGAACACCCAGATGTATTAATGCTTGGACCTCAAGTTCAATACATGGAAGACAGTGTTAAGAAGATTACTGATGCAGCAGGCATCCCATTAACAGTCATCAACATGCAAGACTATGGCATGATGAATGGTGAACATGTTCTTGAAACTGCTCAAGAATTAATGGGCGACAAATAGTCAAAATGAATGACGAAGTAAAAATTGTTAATGAATTTGATCGTGATGGTCATCACTTCAAAATTGGCGTTAATGCAGATGGACAAGTTTCTATCTATATAGACGATGAAACTAAAGCTCACCACGGCTATCATTTTCCAGGTATTATTCAGATTCCTAAGGGACTTGAATTAGATGGAAAATTGATGCTGCAACTACCAATTGACTGTGATGCAGCAGTTGATCAAGGAATTCAAAAATTAAAACAGAAATAATTTATGGGAGATGCTCGCTGACATAGTAAAATAAAATATTGTCAGGAGCATCTTTTATTTTGAAAATACTATCTAGGAGAATTAAATCATGGCACAAGAAAATAGCGATAACATGCAAGTTGTAATGGGAATTATTATGCAAGCAGGTAATGCAAAAGCTGCTGCTATGCAAGCAATCCAAGCTGCTAAGAAGGGCGACTTTGACAAGGCTGATGAATTTATTAAGCAAGCAAATGAAGGCTTAGTAAATGCTCATAATGTTCAAACTGATATGTTAACTCAAGAAGCACAAGGTAACCACGTAAAAGTTGACCTTTACATGGTTCACGCTCAAGATCACTTAATGACAGCTATTACCTTTATTGATTTAGCTAAAGAAGTAGTAGCTGTTTACAAAAAAATGGCTGAAAAATAATGACTACGGAAGCAAAATACTTAAAAGTTGCTCGAATTCTACAAAAAAGAATTGAAGATGGAGTTTACAAAACTCAAGCTCCCCTTCCTGACCAAAAAACACTTGCAGACGAATTACAAGTAAGCCGGTTAACTGTCAAAAAAGCCTTAGATGGATTACAAAGAAAAGGTCTTGTATATAAAGAATCTGGTTTAGGAACTTTTGTCTTAGGTCCGGTTCCAATCCAGGATAAATTTGATTCACCAGCAAATGCCTTTAGTGGCTTAGCCAATCTACTTGGATCAGATGAGGTTACTAGCGATATTATTGAGTTTAACGTTGAGTTTCCTAGTGAAGATATTCAACATTACCTAAAATTAAAGTCTAGCGACCCAGTTTATAATATCCGTCGCTTAAGAAGACTTGAAGGAAAGCCATTGATTCTTGAACATACTTTTATGCCAGTTCACTTAGTTCCCAACTTAACTGAGGATATCTTGCATAATTCTATTTATAATTATCTTCATCATGACTTAAAACTTAAGTTTGGCGTCGCATATCGTAAAATCAAGGCTGCTAAAGCAGACGATTGGGATCAAAAATATCTTAAAGCTAAAAAAGATGACCCAATTTTAGAGCTTGAGCAAATCGTATGGTTAAATAATGGTCAACCAGTTGAATATTCAACCAGTCGTAATCGTTACGATGAACGAAATTATGTCGTTTTAGAGACAAACAGCTTTTAAGTAAAAGTTCTAGAGCAAGTCTAGAACTTTTTTTATAAATTTAAACAAATAAAGAAGGGAAAAATAATGACTAAAACCTACTCAATGCCGAAAGATTTTTATTGGGGCGGTGCTAGTGCTGCTAACCAATATGAAGGTGGTTATAACGAAGGTGGCAAAGGATTAAACGCTATTGATGTTTTGACTAATGGTTCTGCTACTGAGCCAAGAAAAGTAACTTGGAAAACAAACGATGGCAAAACTGGTGTTACTCCAATGACGTGGGGAAAAGAATTTAAATTACCTGATGGTGCAAAGCCTGCACTTTTAGATAACTATTACTATCCTAGCCATGAAGGAACCGATTTCTACCACCACTATAAAGAAGATATTAAATATATGGCTGAAATGGGCTTTAATATGTTCCGTTTATCCCTGAATTGGTCACGTATTTTACCAAATGGAGACGATCAAGAACCAAATGAAGAAGGTTTAGCTTTCTATGACAAGGTCTTTGATGAATGTGCTAAGTACGGAATTGAGCCACTTGTTACCCTTTCACACTATGAAACTCCCCTATCTCTGATCAATCGCTTTGGCGGCTGGAAAGACAGAAAAATGATCGATATCTTCGTTCACTATGCAGACATCGTTATGAACCACTACAAGGGTAAAGTTAAGTACTGGCTTACTTTTAACGAAATTAATGCGATGGATATGGCTCCTTATATGGGTGGAGGTCTAATTGATGGAAGCAAGCAAAATCGTGCTCAAGGAGCTCATAATCAATTTGTAGCCAGCAGCAAAGTCGTTAAGTTAGCTCATGAAATTGATAAAAATAACCAAGTTGGTCAAATGCTTGCCTACTCTGCTTACTATCCATATACATCAGATCCAGCAGATCAGCTTTTAGTCATGAAAGCTAAGCAAGAGATGCTTTTCTATTCGGATGTTCAAACTGGTGGCCACTACCCTGAATACCGCCTTAAGGAGTATGAACGAGATGGAATTAAGCTAGATGACCGCCCAGAAGATTATGAATTAATCAAAGAATATCCCGCTGACTTTTTAAGTTTCTCTTGCTACACATCTAATGTCCTCACTACTCATGAAGCTGATGCTAAAGCAAACGGTAATATGTCAGCAGGTGGCGTTAAGAACCCATATCTTGGCTATAATGCTTGGGGATGGGCAACAGACCCTGATGTTTTAAGAATTGCCTTAAATGATCTCTGGGATAGATACCACAAGCCACTGTTTATTGTTGAAAATGGTCTTGGCTGGGGAGATGAATTAACTGAAGATCATAAGGTTCATGATGATTACCGCATTAACTATCTTCGTGCCCAAATTAAATCTATGGAAGAAGCAGTTAATGAAGACGGTATTCCATTAATGGGCTACACAATGTGGTCAGCAATTGACCTAGTTTCAAACGGAACTGGCGAAATGAAGAAGCGCTATGGTTTTGTTTATGTAGACCGCGATGACATGGGTAACGGCTCATTAAAGAGGTATCCTAAAGATTCCTTTAACTGGTACAAAAAGGTTATTGCATCACAGGTGAAGATTTAGACTAAAGGCAAAATAGAACCTAGCATTTTCTAGGCTCTATTTTTTTGACAAATTAATATTAGAAAGACGCAAAATGATTACAATTACAGACCAAGCAAAGTTTAAAGCAAAAGATTTCTTTAATTACCTTAATATGCAGCTCACACAAGCAATTAAAAAAGCACGAGGCAATGACTTACCAGTAAAAATTGTCGCAGGAACTACCTATTAGAAAAAAATGTAAAAGCTGAAATTACTGAGTACGAATTTGGCAAAAAATATGTTTCGGTTTTTAAATCTGCTAAGCTAGATGTTAAAATTGCTTATTACTTAGAAGACAATGAACGTGGCTGTCAGATCACTTTTAAAGAAGACGTTCTTAGTTTTGATGAAAAGAAACATTCTAATCTTGGTACCTGGTTTTACAACTGGCAGTTAAAACAAGGTGCTAAAAAACAACTAAAACAAATGAAGAATAATGTGTTAGCTTACGCCAAATAACAATAGCCCTAGTCTCAATATTTCGAGATTAGGGCTATTTTTGTTAAATAATATCATCAGAACTTTGATCGTAAAATTTAGAGTTTTTGTAATTATAAACTAATTTAGAACTATCAAAAGCAGTTCCATTGGCTAGATAGAAGGTATCATAGACTTCTAAACAAGGATCTCCTTCTTTTAATTCAAGGTATTTTGCCTCATCAGCAGTTAATTTTCTAACACGCATATACTTATCAGAAAACCGAATTTCTTTCTTTAGTCCTTCTCGGATGTAATCAAAAATCGAGCCTTCTGCGATTTCTTTACTCATGAAGGGAACTATACTTTTACGATAATATGACTCTTCTAAGACAAAGGGCTTACCATCTTGCTTGCGCAATCTTTTAATAAAGTAGCATTCTTCATCAGAATGAAGATGTTCACTGATTGGTTTAGGTGCCTTCTTCTCCGAAAACTCGATTACTTCCGTAGTCGGCTTTTTTAATACATGGGCAAAACCAGCATTGTCTGTTAGAGACATATAACCATCTTGCCCGGTAGGCCTAACAAAGACGCCCGACCCTTGCACCTTATAGACAATCCCTCGCTGTGTAAGTAAAGTAATTGCCTGCAAAATAGTTGACTTTCCGACTTGATATTTCTTCATTAAGTCAGTTATAGTTGGCAATTTATCACCATGATGAAGTTGCTCTTTATTAATATAATTTTTTATTTTATCCGCAACTAATTCATATTTCTTCATTATTTACATCCCTAAATGAAAAATTCTCATAGTTATATTCTAACTATGAGAATTTTCAAAGTCTATATTTTATAATTAAGCTTTCTCAGCACCAGCTTGCTCTTTCTTAAGCAATTCATTGTCGTAATGCTTAATGAATGGGTACCAAATTAAGAATGCAACTACAGCATTGACTAAAGCTAAAACAGCACCTTGCCAACTAGCAGTGGCCATCATACCACCAAGACCTACAGGAATTGGCCATGGTTGTTGAACAATAATCTTAGGTACTAAGTGAGTTGCAATAGCTGCATAAGCAACCATTGAACAAGTCATAGGTGCTAGTAAGAATGGAACAAATAAACGTACGTTATAAACAATTGGCAAACCAAATAGTAAAGGTTCGTTAATGTTAAATACAGCAGGAACAGCTTCAAGTTTACCAAGTTCTCGTAATTGTTTAGATCTAGAAGCAAAAGCCATCCAGAGTGCCATACCTAAAGTAGCACCAGAACCACCCATGATTACGAATGCGTTTGAGAATTCACCAGCAAAGACATAGTGAGCACCAGAAGCATTAGCAGCCATGTTTGATAAAACAATTGCTTGGTAGAAACTTGAAATAATAGTCGCACCGTGAATACCAAACCACCATAAGAAGTGAATCAGGAAGAAGATAATCAAAACTCCCCACCAGGTATTAGCAATGTTTGAAACAAATGAGAATGGAATAAACAATAATTGGAAAATATCTGTACCAAGAACAATTAAGATAACGTCAATTAAAGCAATGACAATCGCAATCACAAAACCAGGAATCAAAGCAGTAAATGAGTTAGCAACACCTGATGGAACAGATGCGGGCATTTTAATTCGCCAATTGTGTTTAATACAGAAACGATAAATTTGAACAGTTAACCAGGCAACGATTAAACCAGTAAAGATACCTGTAGCACCAATTCTAGTTAAACCAGAACCAGAAACGCCATAACCACCAGCAATAACATTATCTTTCTTCAAAATGTTAACAAAGACAGTGTTACCGCCCTTCCATACTAATTGTGGAACGGTAATGAATAAACCCATTAAAGTTAAGAAAACTGCGTTCAATGGATCAAGCAATAAGTTTTCTTCTTTACGATAAATATCTGCATAGTTATAAGCAAATGATCCAGCAAAGTAAATTGCGATAATACCCATCGTGGCGTTGTAAATAACAGTATAAATATTGTTAAAACGTCCAAATGTATTATTGTAAAAATCTACAAATCCTTTAGCAGTAATAACTTGCGTTAAAACTGTTAAGACCAAAAACATTGATCCAATGATAGAAAAGGCAATAATCGAATAACCAGCACCCATAATTGCACGTACAAAACGTGAACCTGAGAACTTGCCTAGTATCTTCATCATTTTATCTTTAAATGATGGTTGCGCAGTGTCAGACATAGTACATCCCCCTCAATTTGTCCTACTGTCTATTACTTTCAAATGTCTTAATTGCTCGTGCATATTTGTCGCGACCATTTTGAATGTTACTAATTCTTCTTAAGATCAAAATGGAACCTAGCATTCCAATTACTAAAATCGTAACAATTACATTTGCGACATCATTTGTAGTCATAAAAGGAAATAGAAGCTTTCCAAATGGTAAATAGCAACCTATAGCAAAGATTACATTTGCACCTAGCTGCAGTTGATAATAAAGTTTCGTAAATTTCAAATCAGTATTTCTCACATTCCATTTACTTACTTGCTCAACTGAAGCTACTAATAATAAAACAAACAATAATCCCGAAATTATCGAAGCAACAATATCTTTGTAGCAAATTGCAAAAACTAACCAAAATAGATTAGTGAATAAGAACGCCGCAGAAAAATAACGAATCATTAAATAGCGGCTAAAATTTATAGATCTTACACTCATGTCATGTTTCTTTTGTTCTAAACTCTGATCTTTTTTAGTCATTATTGTATCTGCCCTTTCAATATTGTTCCCGAACAATTCAGACAACACCTGTATAATACTACTAATTGAAAACGGTTGCAACAATGAAGACTGTTTTCTTATGAAAAATAAAATTCTATACTTTTTAACTTTACAAGCGAGTTTTTAATTTGTAGAATGAACTTCGAAAACGCTTACTTTAGAAAGGATGTATTGAATATGACTGGATACACTATGCCAAAAGGCTTTTTATGGGGCGGCGCTGTTGCTGCCCACCAACTTGAAGGTGCATGGAATGAAGACGGAAAAGGAATGTCAGTTGCCGATGTAATGACTGTAGGATCCGCAACTAAACCACGTGAAATCACAAATGGCGTCATCCCTGGTAAGAACTACCCTAACCATGATGCTATTGATTTTTACCACCATTACAAGGGCGATATCAAATTAATGGCTGAAATGGGGTTTAAAGCTTTTCGTACTTCAATTGCTTGGACTAGAATTTTTCCTAAGGGCGACGAAAAAGAACCTAATGAAGCAGGTCTTAAGTTCTATGATGACTTATTTGACGAATGTCACAAATATGGAATTGAACCAGTAATTACTCTTTCTCACTTTGAAATTCCTTATCACTTAGTTAAAGAATATGGCGGCTTCACTAACCGTAAATTAATTGACTACTTTGTTCGCTTTGCTCGCGTATGCTTCAAGCGTTACAAGAACAAGGTTAAGTACTGGATGACCTTTAACGAAATTGATAACCAATCTAGTTTTAACAATGACTTCTTGATGGCTACTAACTCCGGAATTTTATTCAAGAATGGCATGGGCGATAAAGAAAAAGAAGCAGCAATGTATCAAGCAGCTCACTATGAATTAGTTGCTTCTGCTTTAGCAGTTAAAGAAGGACACAAGATTAATCCAGACTTCCAAATTGGCTGTATGATTAATTACTCACCTGTTCGGCCTTTAACTCCATCTTCAGACGATGTCTTACTTGCTGATAAGTTTGAACAAAGACGTGACTTCTTCTCTGACGTTCACGTTAATGGTGAATATCCAAACGCAGTTGAAGACTACATTGAAAGAAATGGCTACCGTCCAGATATTACTGAAGAAGATAAGATTGCCTTAAAGGAAGGTACTGTTGATTACGTTGGCTTTTCATACTACCAATCAACTACTGTCTCAAGTAAGAAAGTTAAACCTGATGAGTTAACTGACTTACAAGAAGCAATTGTTGAAAATCCTACATTGCAACGTAGTGACTGGGGTTGGGAAATCGATCCAGAAGGTTTAAGAATTTCTCTTAACCACTTAACTGACCGCTACCACAAGCCACTCTTTATTGTTGAAAATGGTCTTGGTGCTTACGACAAACGCGAAGCTGATGGCTCAGTTCATGACCCATATAGAATCGATTACTTAAGAAAGCACATTGAACAAATGGAAAAGGCTGTCGTTTTAGATGGTGTTGACTTGATGGGTTATCTTCCTTGGGGATGCATTGACTTAGTATCAGCTGGAACTGGTCAAATGGACAAGCGTTATGGCTTTATTTACGTTGATAAAAATGACAAGGGTGAAGGAACACTTGAGCGTTCAAAGAAAGATTCCTTTGACTGGTACAAGAAAGTTATTGAATCTAACGGCAAAGACTTAGACTAATCATGAAAAATAGGATCTAGAATTACTCTAAATCCTATTTTTTTGTGCTAAAATTAGCACTTTGTCAATTAGAGTGCTAAATATTTTACATTCTATTCTGACCTACTACAATAGAAAGTGTAGAGAGCGTAATGGAAGGAAGTTTTATTATGGCAAACGAAATGATGAAGAATCGTAACAATGATAATATGATGGATCAATTAAGCGATTGGTTTAGTTTTCCAAAAGACTTTTTTGACGATAGTTCAATTAAGAACATTATGCAATCTGATGTAGCTGAAACAGACAAGGACTATATCGTTAAAGTCGACATGCCAGGAATGGATAAGAAAGACATTAAAGTTTCTTATAAAGATGGCATCTTGAATGTTTCAGGTAGCCGTGACTCATTTGACAACTTAGATGACAAGAATGGCAACCTTATTCACCGTGAAAGAAGCGTTGGTCACATTCAAAGAAGCTATCGTATTCCTGATGTTGATTCTAAAGAAATTTCTGCTAAGGACATCGACGGCGTTTTAACCATTACCTTGCCAAAATTAACTGAAGAAGACAAAGAAAACACAATCACAATTGAATAAATTTGATTGCTTACAAAAAAAGGCATCCCGCAAAGCGAGGTGCTTTTTAATTTACTGCAATAATTTTTACATCATAACTTCCAGCTGGTGCTTCAACAGTTACTGTTGCACCAGCTTTTTGCTTCATTAAGGCCTGTCCTAAAGGAGAATCAAAAGATATTTTTCCTTTAGTCAGGTCTGCTTCCATTCTACCAACAATCCGGTATTCTTCCGCATCATCATCACCTTCAAAAAGCAGTTTTACATTTGAACCTAAATCAATTGTGCCACTTTTATCTTTTTGAATAATTTCTGAATATCTTAATTGTTTATCTAGATAACGCAGTCGACTCTGCAAATGCCCTAATTCCATCTTAGCAGTCGTATATTCTGAATTTTCTGACAAGTCTCCCATACTACGAGCTTCTTGCAAAATTTTAATTCTACGTGGTCGATCTTTTTTTAAACGGGCTATCTCGTCTTTAATTTCTTGATAGCCTTCTGGCGTCATTTTTTGATAGTAAACCATTATTTAACCTTAACATCGTTTCCAGTAAGAATGTCTTGCTTGTAAAGTTCACCATTCTTGACTGAATAATGACCAACAATTGTTCCAGTTGACTTTTCAGCTAAAGAGTATTGACCATTGCCACCATCAATTAAGGTAAAGTTGTCTGGACCATAATTACTTGAATAACCATGCTCTTTAATTGTGTCAGAAACCATCTTGTTAAACATAGCATCTGAAGCATTATGAGATGATGATGCATTTTGACTATTACCATTAGTTTGGGTGTTAGATGCAGCTGAATTTGATGCATTGTTCGAATTAGTTGATCCAGTTGAATCAGAAGAATTGTTAGAGTCAGTTGATTTGTTCTTATTAGTCTTTTTGCTGGTAGTATTACTTGAACTTTCACTACTCTTATCGCTCTTCTTATCAGAGTTAGTAGTTTCTGAATCATCAGTATCTACATCAGTCTTATCTTTCTTAGTAGTGTGTTTCTTAGCCTTATGACTCTTCTTGTGACTTGTCTTACTGCTTTTTGCTTCGTTATTAGTACTAGATTGATTGGCACTATTGCTGCAACCTACAGCAAGAAGCATTGTCATTAAAGTTATTCCTGATACAAAAATGTTCTTTTTCATATTCATTTCCTCCGATATTGTTATAAACATTATACTTCATAACGTCTATTGAAATACTTATGAAAGTTACTTTCATTCATAAAATTAGTGTATTAAATCATTATTTGCTGTATAGTAAATATAATGAAAAATATTATAAAAAAATTAAAGGAGTGTAATTTATGTCTCACGAATTAACCCTACAAGAAATTGATCAATTCCGTAATGACTTTGATAATTCACGCAATGAAGTTGTTTCTCGCGCAGCAATGCGTTCCGGTGTTCTAGAAGCCTCATTTAACCCAACAGTTACTAACCGCTTAAATGATGTTTTCTCTGTTGAAGTGGAAACTGATAATGTTACTAACCAAATGCAATCAGGACGTTGCTGGTTATTTGCTACTTTAAACACCTTACGTCATGACTTTGGTAAAAAGTATAAGGCTAAGAACTTCACTTTATCTCAAGCATATAACTTCTTCTGGGATAAAATTGAACGTGCAAATATCTTCTACGACGCAATCATTGATTCTGCTGATAAGCCATTAGATGATCGTACTGTTAAAGCATATATGAATTTTGCCGGTTCAGATGGTGGTCAATGGGCAATGGCTGCTTCACTAGTTAAGAAATACGGCGTTGTACCAACTAATGCAATGCCTGAAAGTTTTAATACCAATCACACTGCTGGCTTAGCTGATGCTTTAGCTCGTAAGGAAAGAAAAGATGCCTTAGTTTTACGTAAATTAGTTCAAGCAGGCAAAACTGAAGAAGTTGAAAAGAAGCGCAAAGAATTCTTAAGTGAAATCTACCGTATGACTGCGATTGCTGTTGGCGAGCCTCCTAAGACCTTTGACTTAGAGTATCGCGACGACGATAAAAAATTGCACTTAGATAAGAACTTAACTCCAGTTGAATTCTTCAACAAGTATTGGGATGTTAACTTCGATGACTACGTTTGTTTGACTAATGCACCTGACCACGAATATGGCAAGCTTTACTCACTTCCATTCGAAGATAACGTTAATGGCGGACTTCCAATTACTTTCTTGAATGTACCAATCGAATACTTAAAAGAAGCTGCAATCAAGCAACTTAAGGATGGCGAAAGCGTTTGGTTTGGTAATGATGTCTTAAAAGAAATGGACCGCAAGACTGGTTACTTAGATACTGAGTTATACAAGACCGACGAATTATTTGACGTTGATACTTACATGACTAAGGCTGAAAGATTAGCTACTGGCGAAGGTGAAGTTAGTCACGCAATGACCTTAGTTGGTGTCGACTTAGACAAAGGCGAAATCCGTAAGTGGAAAGTTGAAAACTCATGGAGTGAAAAGTCAGGCCGTAAGGGTTACTTCACAATGAGTGATAAATGGTTTGATGAGTTTGTTTATGAAGTAGTTGTTAGAAAAGAATTCTTAACTGACGATCAAAAGAAACTTGCAGAAAGCAAGCCTACTCCACTTCCAGCTTGGGATTCACTTGCTTAGTGAAAATAAAATATATTGATAAAAAGGGATTTGCGTCGCTATAGACACAGATCCCTTTTATAATTCTTCTTTTTCACTATCTTCAATAAACTTTTCCATAAGTTTGGGATTTTTAATTAAAATCTTTAGTAAACGATTATCACTAATCGATGGCACAGCTCCGGCTTCATAAAGAGCTATTGTTGCCACATTCCATCCCAAAACTTCAGCAAATTTTTCTTTACTAAAATTCCAATGATGTCGTAAATTTTTAAGATCAGTTGGTGAAATA
Organism: Lactobacillus paragasseri; assembly: GCF_003584685.1. NCBI lineage: Bacteria > Bacillati > Bacillota > Bacilli > Lactobacillales > Lactobacillaceae > Lactobacillus > Lactobacillus paragasseri. The sequence continues at coordinate 221,154 of NZ_AP018549.1, read as the reverse complement.
ATACCAAACTTTCTCCGATACTTTTCCAAAGCTAATTTTGCTGCATGATCATCAAGTTCTAAGTCAGCAATTACCTTACCAGTATTCTTGTCAAAACGAGCAGACGCAGTAATTGTAATTTGTTGTCCACGAATGTCATAACTATTAGTATAATCTGCAATATAAGACATGACTTCATCCCCTTAATTAAGTGAATAATAAAGCTAGCCAAAAGATTAGCTAGCTTTATTATCTTACACATTCCATTCATCCATAAATTCTTGAACGAATTCACGCATATATTCAGTTCTTCGATGTGCTTCTTTCTTAGCAGCAGGAGTATTCATCAATCCCTCTAAATCAAATAATTTTTCATAGAAGTGATTAATCGTTGTCTCAACATGGTTACGATATTGGTCATGACTTACTAACTTTTCAGGCTTAATCTCTGGATCATAGATCTTATTTCCATGCTTTCCGCCATAAGTAAATGCTCGTGCGATTCCGATTGCACCTAAGCTTTCGATTCGATCTGCATCTTGCACATATTGTCCACTCAAGGGCAACTTGTAGTGATGTTCAATATTGGCGGAAAAAGACATGTGCTGAATCGTAAATAAAATATCCTGTGCTTCTAACTCAGTAAATCCAACTTTAGGTAGTAACTCTTTAATTTCTGCAATTACCTTACTTGGGTCATCGCAAATTTTCTCATCAATTGTATCGTGCAAGTAACTACCAGTCTGAATAATAGCAACAACTCGGCTATCTGCATGCGCATCGGGATAATCACTTAAATACATTTTTATAGCTAAGTTTGCTACTCGTTGTCCATGATAGTAGTCATGTCCTGTTTTTTCACCTTTTAAATGATCTTGGGTAAACTGCTTAACTAATTCAATATCCATCTGTTTATCACCAAAATTAAGCCATTGAATCCCAGCAAGGAACTGGAGTAGCTTCTCCTTCAGCAATCTTTACTAATTTTTCAGGTAAGTATTGCTTCTTCACTACAACCTTAAAGAGGTATTCGTCAAACCACTTATCGTCCATTACAAAGTAGCCTTTTTCACCAACTTTGGTTCCCCAAGAATTTTCAACCTTCCACTGACGAGGCTTACCATCAACTACATCTACACCAACCAAGGTCATTGCATGAGTAGAGCCACTAGCACCAGTTTCAAGACGCTCTTTCTTACTTAATTTAGTTTCAATATTAAAAACAGTATCTGTTTCATATAAATCAGCAGCTAAAATTCCCTTTTGACGGTCGCTTTGCTTGCCTACATCACAACCAAACCAGATCGTTTCACCATCTTTTAATTGCTTAATAGCAGCTTCCTTAAGATTTTCGATATTTGTATTCAAAAATCTAATTGGACTACCGCCTTCAACATTATCTTCAAATGGAAAAGCATAAAGCTTGTCATATTCATGATCTGGCGCATTAAAGAGAACAACATAGTCATCCAAATCATCTTCAAAATAATTGTGGAAAAAGTCTAGTGGGGTAAGATTTTGATCTAACTTGTAATTACCATCATCATCTTTAAATTCTAAATCAAACTTATGCACAGGTTGTCCAAAAGCGATCACAGCCATACGGTAAACTTCACTTAAAAATTCTTGGCGTTTTTGCTCAATTTCAGCTTCTTTTCCTTCTTGAGCAAGTTTACGTAAAACTAGTCCATCTTCACGTAACTTCATGTTCAAGGCTTGATTAAACGCTGCTGTATTGTTAGCAGTAAAACTTTCATCTTGTGCATAAGTTGGCACTAAGCCATATTTTCTAATCAAGGAGATAGCCATATGCCATTGTCCACCATCAGTATCTGGAGCTTGCAAATAAAAATGCACAGTTCGATCATCCACAGGTTTATCCGCAGTTTCTAAGATATGATTGAAGAAAATATTTGCTCTTTCGATTCGATCCCAGAAAAAGAGATAGCTTTGTGAAAAAGTAAAGTTCTTTGCATGATATTGCTTAGCGAACTTGTGACGTAAAACGTTCAATGCCGCAAACAACCAGCAACGACCTGATTGTTTTTGATCAGTCACATTATCAGTTGGAATTTCAATTGAGAAGGTGCGATTTAAATCACGAATTCCTTCACTGTTGAAGCTGGCTTTTTGCACGCCGTTATTCACAACAGCTAATTCAGCGATCTTATTTTGTTTGTTTTGTTGATAATCTTGTTGAAATTTTTCAATTTCTTCTAGTGTAAGTTCATGTGCCATGTCTATTCCTCTTTCATAAATTACAATATTTTATCTCCATTATAAAAAGGGACAGTCGTTTTGACCATCCCTTAATGCATCATCCATCAAAAAAGCTTCTGCTAGCCTAAGCTTATTTAATAACTAAGCCGTTTCCCAGATTTGAACTGGGGACCTCCTCCTTACCACGGCGGTGCTCTACCTCCTGAGCTAAAACGGCATATACAGTTTAATTATAACAAAAAAGACGAGGAACGCTTATTGCATCCCTCGTCTTCCCTTTTTGATTACTATTTAATTTTAACTAGAGTGTACTTTCTCTTACCCTTACGGATAATTACGTACTTACCATCAAAATCACTATCTGGTTCAACAATAAAGTCAACATCATTTTGACGTTCGCCATTTACATAAATAGCACCGTTCTTAACATCTTCACGTGCTTGACGCTTAGATGGTTCAATCTTAGTTTCAACTAAGAATTCAACGATATTCTTAGCTTCATGAGTTGCTTCTGCACTTGGTGCGTTCTTCAAAGCTTGTTCAATTTGAGGAACAGACAAGCTCTTAACGTTACCTGAGAATAGTGCTTCAGTAATCATTTGAGCTTCTTTTAAGCCTTCTTCACCATGAACAAACTTAGTTACTTCTTCTGCTAATCTCTTTTGAGCTGCACGCTTCCAAGGTTCTTTTTCAGTCTTTTCGGCTAAGTCTTCAATTTCTTCACGACTCAAGAAAGTAAAGTACTTAAGGTACTTCACAACATCACGGTCATCTTGGTTAATCCAGAATTGGTAGAATTCATAAGGACTAGTTTTTTCTGGATCGAGCCATACAGCACCACCAGCAGATTTACCAAACTTAGTACCATCAGCCTTAAGCATCAATGGAATAGTTAAACCAAAGGCAGGACGATCTGCACCTTCAAGCTTGTGGATTAAGTCAATTCCAGCTGTAATGTTGCCCCATTGATCAGAACCACCAATTTGAAGTTGAACGCCATTATCTTTGTTCAAGTGGTAAAAGTCAATTGCTTGCAAGATTTGGTAACTAAATTCAGTAAATGAAATACCATTCTCTAAGCGGCTAGCAACAACATCTTTGTTAATCATATTATTAACTTGAAAAAATTTACCATAGTCACGCAGGAAATCAATCAAATTAAGCTTTCCAAGCCAATCAGCATTGTTTTTAATTTCAAAGTTTTCCGTACCGAATAACTTTTTCATTTGAGCAGTCAACTTTTCCTCATTATGCTTAACTTGTTCAGCAGTTTGAAGAACACGTTCGGTCTTTCTACCTGATGGATCACCAATTGAACCAGTTCCTCCACCAATCAAAATTACTGGATGGTAGCCAGCCATTTGGAATCTTTTCAAAATCATAAATGGAATCAAGTGACCAATGTGAAGTGAATCTCCAGTCGGATCAGTTCCGCAGTAAAGAGCTAAATCATCATGCTCTGCTAAGTACTTGCGTAAACCTTCCTCATCGGTTTCTTGGTTAATAGCACCGCGCCATTTTAAATCTTCTAAAATGTCAAATTTTGCCATAATAATTTCTCCTAACAAAAAACGTCCCTAGACTTCTCTCGAAATCTAGGGACGACTAAATTACTTCATTAGCCGTGGTACCACCCACGTTTGCGCTCAATGCGCCTTAAGTCAGTTGATAAGGAAACTACCCCATTACGTACTTCGCTTGCTTAACCTGCCTAGCTCACACTAACCGCTAGTTCTCTGAACACTGAATTAAGTAGCTACTTTTATTTACCTATGATAATAAGGGAGAATAGCCTTTTAGTCAACCGCTTATTTATAAAAGCCCTTGACGTCCAATGTGTATCCCTTCCCTGCTGACATATCATATTGAATCAATTGATAGTCTTTAAGTAGTTCTTTTTGTTTCTTAGTTAATTTCTTTTCAGAAACTTTCTTACCATTTTGATCAACTAGTTCAAAACCATCACTGCTACTATAGTTAATTGTCATTGCAGGAAGATCCTTGTAGATCCGAGTAAGTAATGCTTGGTAAGCTGTAACTTTAGAATTCGTTTGCTCTAAAGCCATCGAAATAAAGGAACTCGTTGCAACATACTTATCTGGAACAATTTTATTCTTAGCACCATGCTCACGAGCGTACTTATTTGAATAAATAAAGTAAGTAGTAGAATGCATTTTAATTGGATACTTAGATAATAACGATTGATCAATAATTGATGGATAATGATCGCCATAAAAGACAAGCGTGATTGGCTTATTAATTTCATCGATTTCTTTAATAAACTTCTTCACTGCCTTATCAGTATATTCAACACCCTTTGTATATGCCGCAAAGCTAGTCTTAACATTATCATCTGCAAGAGAAGAGCCACTGACATTATCCTTATATTCATTTGGTGAATAATAATCACCATATGGCATATGGTTTTGCATTGAGATCAAGTTAATAAATTGACCATTTTTTCTACTCTTAATTTGTCTCAAGCCATTCTGGTAAGCCGTCTCATCAGAAAGATATGGACTCGTTCCAAGCGACTTTTTATCATAGATCTTATATTTAGAGCCTAAATAAGCAAACTTATTAAATTTAAACCGGCGATAATTATCAATTCGGCCATAATAAGTACCATTAAACGGATGAATTGCGCTACTATAAGGGAAATTCATCCCAATTGTTGGGTAAAAATTATAACGTGAAGTTACCTGAGTATATGGAGTAAGAGCACTCGAGAAGTTTCCCATATTAAATCCAGTCAAGGACTCATATTCCATATTTCCAGTTCCACCACCATATCCAGCACTAAGCATCTTGCCAGAAGTCGTTTGCGACATTAAGCTACGGATATACTTCATCGGATCTCTAACATTATCAGAAATTTTGACTCCTGGGAATTCTTCTGGATCTACAAAGCTTTCACTAAGATTAAAGACAATTGTTTGATCGGATAACTTGTTCTTTCTAGTCTTATTAATAGCAATAGCTTCTTTTTCATACTTTTTAGTAATTTGCTTGATGGCATGTTCAGAATAACCATCAACTTTTTCCATAATTGGCACTTTGATGAAATCTAAGAAAGTTAAGACAGCACCATTATTAGCTGTACTATCCGGTGGATTTCTAAAGTCAGGATTATTATCAAAACCCTTTGAAATATAGTAAATCGCTGAATTTTCATCATTAAACCACACCGGTGTAATCAAAATTAAAAGACTTCCAATTAAAGCAACCCAGCTCTTTTTCTTTCTTCTTAAGTTATGTGGGTGCTTTAGCTCTAGATAAACAATAATTGCAATTAAAAGTGCAATACCAACAAGAATGTAAATTAGAGTCTGCACACCAATCATTGGAATCAGCGTCTTCCAATTAACGATCTCACTAATTTCATTTGGATAAACTGGCTCTTCTCTTAAATCCATCTTAATTCCATCTGCAATTGCAATTCCTAAAGCCAAAACAGTTGGAATACTTGCGGATACCCAGAACCTAGTAGTGATTACATAGAAGATCTCATAAATTGTAAATAAGAAAATCGACGATAAAACTAAGGTGCCAAATTTGCTAGTAAAAATAAAGACTAGAGCAGCCCAAAAGTCACTTGCAGATTGAATGTCTCGAACAGTATAAAAGCCAATGACACTTAAGAACATCAGGAATGCAAATAAGATAATTGATTTAGAGTGTCGCTTTAAAAAGTCTACTCCCGCTTCTAAAAGTTTAATAAGACCATCCAGATTATTTTCATCAAACTTATTCAAAAATCTCTGAACATGCTTATTTGAAAGTAGAAACTTAACAAAAACAAAATTAATAATGAAACTTGCAACTAATAAAGAAAGAATCAATAAAACAGTAACTTTCTTACTTACAGGTGCAAGCAAAAGTTGCAATTTTTCCTTCCACAAACTCATCCCATAAGAAGTAGTGCCAAAGATAATTGCTGGAATTAGAATTGAAAATAATCTGTGAGATACTCCAAGCATTGAACTTCTAAATAATAATGCTCCAGCAATGACAAATAAAATCATCAATGGTGATGATGGCGCCATTAAAAGACTAGTATTCCAAGACATATTCATCTGAGAAAAGATGAATCCTTGCGGCGTCTGAATCGGCATTAATTTAATCGTAAGATAATAAACTGCTGGTAGCAAAATAATCGTTGCTACTACTAAGCCAAGAACTACTTTCTTAGATGCCTTAATCTTTGAAATAAGCATTCCCCAGGCAAAAGGTACAGCTAAGTAAAGGCCAAAAATACTATAACTAGTTAAAAGCGAATTTCCTGCACTTAAGGCAAAAATCAAAACTGTAATGGCTGTCAGCAGCAACACATTTTGCTTAGTATTTAATTTCTCTTGTAATCTAAAAATAAATGGTTGAAAGAATAAAGAAATTATAATTCCGCTAAATAAAGCTGATGTACTAGTTAAAACTGGGAAAAAGATTCCCCATAAATTCCAAGCTGAGAAAAACTGTGGCAACGAAATGACAAATACTAAATAGAAAATAATAAGAGTAACGACGCCTTCAAGCCAGTTCTTAACTGCCTCTTTAAAGCTATACTCCTTATTGCCGTAACTCATCCCATACCAGACAACCACTATCAATTGAATTAAGCTAATTACCATGCCAATTCGCGTTTTAGTAGAAACTGACGTTGGATTATAATTCCAAAAGCCTAAGGTTTGAATTAATATTCCCAGCAACAAACACAAAAGTAAGATCCACTGGATTGTTTTTCTTAAAGCTGATTTCATTTGTATATCCCTAACTTTTTCTTAATTGTTACCAAAACATCTACTCGCTTACCGTGTCCAGTAAAGAAGTCGACAATATCTTTTCTAAATTGAAAAATCATGATTAAAGTAGCAATTAAAAAGATTAATCCTTGTTCCCAGCCAAAGTTAAGCCAAGTAAAAATACTGAACCCCAACATATATACAAGTGGCGGAATAGTAAGATTTTTCATAATAATCACTAAAAACAAGCCAATTAATAAAGCAATCAAACCAGCTCGCCAGTCAAAAAAGACAATCCACAATGCAGTAACTGCCACTCCTTTACCACCCTTGAAGTGATTCCAGAACGGAAATGAATGCCCTAAGACGACTCCAATACCAGCAAAAGATAAATCTAAGCGATTACCATGATAAAGAAAGTAGACAATTAATAATGCTGCCAAAGTTTTAGCTAAGTCTCCAATACAAGTGAGAATACCCCATTTTTTACCAAAAACTGCACCAATATTAGCTGTACCAGGATTACCTGAACCATACTTAGTTGGATCTTTATGTAAAAATATTTTTGCGACAATCATAGCAAAAAGGATATTTCCGAGGAAATATCCTATTACTAGTGAAATTAATTCATTCATTAATAAGCACGATCTCCGTTCCATAATTCATCCGTATAAGGATCATATATGTAGTATACCTGATTAGAATCACCACTGGTCCAATCAAATTGAGAATTCATTGAATTTTGATAAGTTTCATTATTATCAATATTCATTGAATCTAAACCAAGATCATTTCTCACAATATTAGATGTTCGTTGCAATTCTCTATCAGACATTACTTGATATGAAGCATCTCCAATCATTGCTCCTACTCCATGCAAATAGTCGCTGGACATGTTTTGAGTACATTTACGGTAGTTTTTACTAATTTTGACCATTGAATCAAAAGTTAAGTTAGTTCTCAAACTAGTTGAAACAGAGCCTAAGATTGAATCTAAATTCTTTAGCGTACTAAATGACATTGCATGTTCTAAAACGGACATAATTACTTCACGCTGCCGTAATTGTCTACCATAGTCTCCGCGAGGATCGTCATAGCGCATTCGAGAGTAAGCTAAGGCTTGACTACCATTTAAGTGTACCTTTTTACCTTTGGTAAAGGTGTAGCCATCGTAAGTAAAGGTAAGAGGCGGCGTCACTGTAACGCCACCAACGCCGTCTACAATCTTTCTCATTCCGCCCATATTCATTGAAATATAGTATTTTATTGGCACATTAAGGACCTTACTTGTAGTCTTCATTGCCATTTTGGCACCGTCAATATTATAAGCGGCATTAATCTTATGAACGCTAAAGTTTTCGGTGCCAATCATTCTTGCCATGGTGTCACGCGGAATCGACATTAGAGAAAGTTTCTTTTTAGCCGGATTAACGGTTACCAAAATCATTGTATCTGAGTTCCCGCGAACTTCTTTTCTACCAAAAGCTCCCGTATCTGTACCTAACAAGAGAATATTGAATGGTTCTTTACCAGAAAAGCTATCTTGTTTTACAGCAGTCTTTGGGTCATATGTTTTATCAAAGGCATTTTTAGCTTTTAAATAAACAGATCCTGCATAGGCTCCAAGTCCTAAAACCAGCACTAAAATAACCGCAATAATAATACGGATTGGCTTTTTCTTACTATGTTTTTCTTTGTTCAGCTCAACTCTTGAGAGAACAGGTTCTTTGGGCTTATTATCCATAATATTCTTTCTCAAACTTTCTTAAAACAAGGATATTATAGCAAAATTACACTCTGAAAACTTTATTATGCCAAATCTTAAACAATTAGTAAAAAAAGAGGAAAACTTCACACAGCTTCCCTCTTTTCATATTTATTCTAAAGTAATTGTAGTTGAAAAATGTGAACTTTCATCTGGTGCTAGGAAGTTATTGCCTTCTTTTTCCATCCAGTCGGTCAATTCACTGCTCTTAATATCTGGCAAGCCAGCAAAAGGTTCCATACATAAAAACTTAGCTTCTGGATCAGTCATGGTCCATAGCGCTACATATGGGAAATCTTCCAACGTTAAAGAAATTTTATGTTCTGATTTGGCACTACTTAACTCAATCCCGGTTAAACCTGGATTATTAATAATAATCAAACCATCATCAAATTCTGAATACGATAGCGGCAAAGTTCCCTTTTGTGCATTAGGTACTGGAATGACCTTACCATTTCTAAATGGAATTGGATCAATTTGAAATTGAGTTAATTCTGTCACTTCTGGGCTTAAAGTTAACTCATAATCTGAAAATTTCAATTCATCTCCAGCTATTGGCACATTAAAGCCTGGGTGAAAACCAAGTCCAAATGGCATCGTTTCTTCTGAATTATTTTTAACCAAAAATTCTACCTTTAATTGATTAGCTTCTAGCGTATAGGTAACCATCAGACTAAAATGAAATGGATAAACAGCTAGAGTTTCTTCATTTTCAGTTAAAGTCAGACTTACTCGATCGTCTCCCTTATCAACAACTGTCCAAGGATAGTCACGAGCGAAGCCATGTTGCTTCATTTCATATGTTTTCCCATTTAAAATATATTTATTGTCATTTGATCTTCCGATTGCCGGAAAAAGAATTGGAGCATGTCTTTCCCACTCGCTCCCATTCCAAATGTAGTCGGCATTAGTAGTCTTATCGACTACGTGCGTAAGCTGAGCACCGACCTCATTAATTTCAACCTTTAACTGGTTGTTTTCAATTGTTAGCATCCATTGTCCTCCTAAACAATTTCGACCGATCCTATTCTGAAAATATCACGCCACACTCAATATGTCAACTGTAAGCGATAACATATAGTTTATTATTGGATTCTTTATTTCTTAATTTGTTATTTAATTTTTACGTACAATATACCTTTTAAACCTCTATTGTATTTAACTTGACTTTTAATTTGGTTCTAATACAATTAAAAGTGTTCTAATACTAAAAATATTTAAGAATTAGGACAAGTTGATACAAAGAAGGCATCCCTCTGGGATGCCTTTTTTCATTTCTAGAATAATGTAGTTAACATTGCACCGCCAATAATTAAAACTAGGCCTGCAATGGTAAAAATCAAACCGTTGCGAGTTTTCTTTTCATGTAAGAAAATCAAGCCACCTAAAGTAGAAATAACTACGCAAAGTTGTGAAATAACAAAAGCCATGTTAACTCCGTTATCTTGAACGGAAAGAATGTAAGCTAAAGCAGCAATTGCATATAGAATACCTGCTCCACCACTTTGAACAGTAGATTTTTCTTTCCAAACATGTAAATTTTTAGTAACAAGCGTATAGATAAACACAGCTACAAGCATACCAAAGGTTTGACCAAAGAAGATTGAAATACTGCTTCCATGTAAAGCCTTTGGAATTGAGCTTGAAGTAATGTAGCCAAGTGAAGTTAAAACAAGCAAAATAATTGTACTTATCTGATTAGACTTATTACCTTCGCTTGTTCCGCGATCAGTTAATGAAGTTAAAACAACTCCAATAATTAATACTAGAATACCAATAAAGCCATAAAGCTTAGCTTGCGGACTAGCCCATTCACCAAAAGCAAGCACACCTACAAGAGGTACACCAATCAACTGCAAACCAGTTGAAATCGGCATTGTTTCAGAAACACCAATTTTTTCATAAGAAATGTATTGACCAACTTGACCAATTACCCAGCAAGCACCACCTAATGCAGAAAGCAAAAATAGTGACCAGCTCATTGCTGGATGCATAATTGCCATTACAATTGCACCAAAAATAAATGAAGCTGCAACTGTACCAACGATTTGATTATAAACTGTACTATTCTTTACACTAGCAATAACAAGGGGCATCAGTCCCCAGCCAATTGCTGGTAAAAACAAATAAACATATTTCATAATTTTGTATCTCTCCCTAAACTTTTAAACAATTTATTCTATCAGGGATTAATACTGTCTGGCAAGAGTCAATTATGAAATCCTTTTCTTTTTCATTAAGATCCGATTGCTACGCCAGACTGAAATTAGCATAATTATTTCACCGATTATTGGCAAAAAGATAATATTTAACGAGGTTGCACTTGCAAAGATCATGTGCAGGACAACTGCCGCTAAAATCATGATCCAAGAAGTCCATCTTCTAAACCAAGGCTGCCAAATACTTCCTGCTAAAACTAGATAGTATACACAAAGTAGAAATCCTAAAATAAGTAGCCAAGTTTGTCCTTGTACAGTAAAAATTTCAGCACCCATTAGTGCCGCAAAACCGCTGATATAGGCCAAATAGGCTAAAGCCAGCATCATCACTAACCTAATAATTAACAATTCACTATTCTTTTGTTTCATTACAAGATTATTTTTAAAAATTACCATCCCAATCCAGGTTAATAAAAGGAAAGCAATAACTAGACCAATAACGAAATTCATTGCCATTTGATTAGTCATTAAAAAGACAATAATTAAAATCAATCCTAATTCATAATAGAAATTCAAAGCAAAAATACTGCTTTTTAATTCCATTGGTAGCCAGAGTAAGACCACTGCAATAATAAAGAAAATTGCACATCTACCCTTAAGTCCCTGATCAACTGCTGCGTAGTTAGGCACATAAACCAAAATTGCAGCCAAAACTCCAAGAATAGATAAAGCAATTTTTATCCACGTATTTTGACTAAAGTTTTTCATTCTAAAATTCTCCCTCGTTAAGATTATCTCACTTTTCAAATTTATAATCTCACAAAAAAAGTTTCGGAATTTAGGTGATAATTCCGAAACTTTTTGCCATGTTTATTTTTTCTCTTTAATAATATAAATTGGTCGATTCTTAACTTGGATATATACCCTGCCGATATATTTACCTAAAATACCAATGCAGAGTAGTTGCAAACCACCCAGCAGCAAAATAATGCATACCATCGAAGCCCAACCAAAGATGCTTGAACCAGGGTAGAGTGCTCTGCGAATAATCACAATGATCAAGCCAATAATTGATAAAACAAATGATCCAGTACCAATCCAAACAGCTAAGTTAAGTGGTGCTTGTGAAAAGTCCGCAATTCCGTCCATTGCATATTTGAACAATTTCCAAGTGTTCCAATCACTTTCGCCAGCTACACGTTCAACATTGTGATAGTCCAAATACTTAGTCTTAAATCCAACCCAAGAGAAGATTCCCTTTGAAAAACGATTGTATTCAGGCATATCTAAAACCGCATTTACCATTTGACGAGTCATCATTCGGTAGTCACGAGCACCTGGTACAATTTCAGTATCAGAAATCTTATTAACAACCTTATAGAACATATCGCTTAAGAAAGACTTAAACTTAGCTTCCCCTGTACGGTCAACACGACGAGTTCCAATACAGTCATATTCTCCAGTCTTAATCAAATCATACATTTGTGGTAAAAACTTAGGTGGATCTTGTAAGTCAACGTCCATTACGACTACATAATCTCCAGTTGCAGCTTGAAGTCCAGCATAAAGCGCAGACTCCTTACCAAAGTTTCTTGAAAATGAGACAAAGTGAACATGTTCTGGATCTTTTTTACGTAATTCTTTAATTTCCTTAAGAGTATTATCTTTTGAACCATCATTAATGAACCAATATTCTGGCTCTAAATCTGGAATTGTATCCATTACTTTATTCACAGCTGGATAAAAAAGTGGTACAGATTCCTCTTCGTTATAACACGGAACAATAATTGACAATTTTTTCATACTTTAACAGGCTTTCTGATTACTTTCTAACGTCTACTTTTGACTTAGTAGTTTTAATTTTTCTAAATGTAAGTAACTTATTAATTACGAATTGAATTAAGGTAGCGATAAATGTAGAAACGGCCTTAACAATTAGTTGATTATAACCTAACTGAGTTACGAAGATAAATAAACATAATGTAGTAAATAAAGTCGTAATTTGTCCAACTAAATAGTAAGAAACGAATCTTATTAACAACTTATCGTGAACCTTAAAGTTAAGAAAACTATTCCAGAAAAAGTTATTGATTAACCCACAAGATGATGAAATAAAATTAGCTACTTCGACTTGCATCTTAAAATGGGTAAGGAGTGCGAAAATTCCAAAATCAACACCTAATCCTAACACACCAATTAATACATAAATAATCAGCTGTCGCAAGTCTTCATTATGAAGTATTCTTTTAAAAATACCCACGGCTTCTTTTCCCTTCTTTAATCAATCATTACTTATTTTAAACTAATTCTTTTTAAAATACTTTCTTTTTGACAAATTATTAATAATTTAATACAATATGCTTACTTTAAGTTAGCTCAAATTATTATAGTTAATCTTTATCACATTCAAATTCTATATTCGAAAGGAAAGATATATGGCAAAAAAATCAAAAATTGTTAAAGCTGCTAAGCAGCGCGAATTAATTAAAAAATACTACGAATTAAAAGAAGCTGGTGACGTAGAAGCATTAGCAAAACTGCCACTTGATGCTCACCCAACTCATTATCATAATCGAGATCTACACGATGGTAGACCACATGGTTATATGCGTAAGTTTGGTATGTCACGTTTACGCTTCAAAGAACTAGCACATAAAGGACAACTTCCTGGTGTACGTAAGGCTAGTTGGTAAAAATTATAAGACTAGCTCTTAGTTAAAGCAAAACTTAAATACAAAATATAATAGTCATACTTAAATAGCCTCCCAAATGGGAGGCTTTTTTCTTATTTTTTTGTTTAGCCTTAAGAAATTAATCTTTGTTAGTAAATCAAAGATTATATTTAATTACGCAAAAGAGTAAAAAATTTTTTATAACAAAAAAACTCCGACTTTCGTCGGAGTTCTTTAATACTCAATAACTAAAAATTAGTCGTCAAGCTTTTCCTTGTTAACAACATCTAACTTATCGTCAAATGTGTAAACAACTGGTTCACCAGTCTTCATTTCTAAGTTCATGATGTCATCATCTGAGATGTTTTCAATGTACTTAGTTAAAGCACGAAGTGAGTTACCATGTGCAGCAATAATAACGTTCTTGCCGTCAAGTAAATCTGGAGCAATGTGATCTTCCCAGAATGGCATTACACGGTCAAGACATACGTGTAAGTTTTCTGCCTTAGGAACGATGTGTGGATCCAAGTTTGCGTAACGGCGGTCATGTGCTTGACTAAATTCGTTGTCATCATCAATAGCTGGTGGCAAAACATCGTATGAACGACGCCAAATGTGAACTTGTTCGTCACCATATTTTTCAGCAGTAGCTTTCTTGTTTAAACCTTGAAGAGCACCGTAATGACGTTCATTTAATCTCCAAGTCTTAGTTTCTGGAATCCAAAGTTGGTCACTTTCTTCAAGTGCGTAGTGCAAAGTCTTGATAGCACGAGTTAATAATGAAGTGTAAGCTTGATCAAATTCAAGACCGTGTTCCTTAATTAAACGACCAGCCTTCTTAGCTTCTTCAACACCTTTTTCTGAAAGGTTTACATCAACCCAACCAGTAAATTGGTTAGAAAGGTTCCATTCACTTTGACCGTGACGAATTAAAACTAATTTCGACATGAACTGTATCTCCTTTAAAATTCAATGTTTCATTAACTATTTTACACGCTTACGAGAAATTTTCATAGGAATTACGAAAAAAAAGCTTTATTAATCCACAATTTTTTAATGTTAAAATAACAATAGATATATTAATTTGGATAGATTGGAAGAATTACCTATGGATAATATCAATTTAGACGGAGGTCATCTCTCACTTGAACAGCTAAATGCAATCTTTAGAACTATTCCACAAGAAATGGACGTTTTAGATGAAAATGACCGCATTGTCTGGTCATCAATGAATAAAAATCGCCTCTTCAAGCGAACAAAAAAAGATATTGGTAAAACTGTTTTTGAGGTGCATCCCGGCCATAGCCAAAGACACGTTAAAGAAGTTTTAAACCAAATGCACGCAGGTAATCGTAAAAATATTTCAATTATGATCACTAAAGATGAACAGCCGATAAATATTTCTTTCTATAGTCTCCACAACGAAGATGGAAAATATATTGGTTGCATCGAAGTAACACAAGCAGTTAAAAATTTGCAAGTCAAGGGTAGTAAGTTACGAAATATTTTAAATGTCCTTAAAAAGCACTAAAGTTAAGCTCTTATAATACTTTTTTCAACAGAAAATAGAGTAAAATAGTATACGATAGATACATTTATTGGGGGAATATTTTTATGAAGAAAAAATTCGGCTTGCTACTTTTATTGGGAGCAATTTTAGTTTCTATAACTACAGCTTGTTCAAAGAATACCAGTAAACCCAAAACTAATCCTGAGCCTTCTGCAAGTTCGCTAATTAATGCCAAATTTAATTCTAGCTTAGCCAGCGGTCATTTCACTCAAACAATTAATTCTGATGAAATGAGTCAAAAATCAAAATCGGAAGGTCTTTTTAAAGATAAAGGCGATGTAACGAATCTCACTTACACCTTGACTCAAAAGAAAAAATCACAAACGGAACAAATGTGGTTAACTAAAAAAGACATGTACCTTCTTTTAGAGCAAAATAAAGGGCACTGGATTAAAAATTCGGTTAATGCCGATACTTTTGATCCAGATCAAGTAAAAGAAAGATTTGATCCTGCAACTTTTAAGAAAATCAATAAAGCACTTGCTAAAAAGGCTACTGTTCAAAAGAAAAACGGCAACTATGAAATCAGCTTTAACGGTACTGATTCTAACCTATGGAATGCAGTTAATCCACTTGTCATTGACGCTATGAACACTCCAGGTTCACAAAACATGCAAGTAGCTCGTCTAGTTAAATCAGCTCAAGTACAGAACTTAAAAGTTACTTATTTAGTTGATCCTGCAACAAAAAAGATTGAGTCGATGACTTTCAAGGCTCAATACACTGCTGGTGGAAAATATAACTTCACTTGGAACTTAACTTATGATCAACTTGGCCAACATGCCGACTTAGCAGTTCCTGCTGATATTCAGAAGAATGCGATTGACGCTGAAGAGATCAAGAAAGCTCAAGCTGAGCAAAACAATCAATAATCATTCTAGAAAGAAAAACTAATGCAGAAAAATAAAGCAAAAAATAAAAAGATTATTTTTCCTAACAATCAAGGCGGCAAAATTGCCGCTTTAATTTTAGCCATTATTATTTTAGTAGTAATTATTTGGGGTGCCATCTTAGCCTTTGGCAAGCCTAGTCCTAAAGCTGCCTTAACCAAAGCAGCAGATACTGCTATCAAAACAGCTCGTGTTGATGTTAAAACTACCAATTCAAAAGGCAAAATGTACTCAAATTACGTCGTTGGTCCTAATAATACAATTCATATCACAATGAAAAGCATTCCAAAATCAGATACAAATTCCGAGCTCTGGACTAACGATCACTATGTCTACCATCGTGATAATAATGAAGCGTGGAATTATATTAAGCAAAATGCAATCTTTAATGAAGTTTACTCTGGCTACAAAAAACTCTATACAGCTCATAACTTCAAGCAATTCTCTGATGATGCTTTTAAGCAGTTAAAACTCAAATCTAATGGCTTCAATGGCTATGTAATTGCTTACCATGGCGATGATCAAGATGTCATTAAAAGCATGCAAAAAGCCACTTCAGTAGCTTCCACAAGTGACCCGCAGTCAAGTAATGTAAAAAGAATTGAACTTCGAGTTAAGGTTAACCGCCAAAAAGAACTAACCGATCTATACTACAAAGTTACGTACTATAGTAAAAAAGAAGGCACCTTATCACTTCATTTATATGATGTTAACCAAGTTAAGAAACTAAAGATTCCAACCTCGGTTACTAAAAATGCAAAAAAGCTAAATATTAAATCAAATTAAAGGAGAAACTTATGAAATTAGGTATTATTGGTTCTGGAAAAATTGTCCATGATTTTCTAACAATTGCTGATCAAATTCCCGATCTCGAACTTACAGCTCTTGCAACTACTAAGAGAAGTCATAAAATTGGCCTAGATTTACAAAAAGAGTATCAGATTAATAAATTGTACGATAATAATGCTGACTTATTTAATGATCCTGATGTTGATACTGTTTATGTAGCGGTACCAAACAGTTTGCACTTTTCTATTTCAAAAGAAGCCCTTGAAGCAGGTAAAAATGTTATTTGCGAAAAGCCTTTTGTTGCAACTGTTGATGAAGCAAGAAAATTAAAAGCAATCGCTGATCAAAAGAAGCTGATCATTATTGAAGCCATAACTAACATTTATTTAGAAAACTTTAAATTTATCGAAGAAAATCTAGATAAAATTGCTCCAATTCACGTAGTTAACCTTAATTACACTCAATATTCTAGCCGTTATGATGCCTTTCTAGCTGGAGATATTCAACCAGCCTTTGATCCTAAAAAAGACGGTGGCGCTTTGATGGATCTAGGAATTTACAATTTGCATATTATTATCAAGTTATTTGGTAAGCCAGAATCTATCAATTATTTCCCTACAATGCAGAAAAATATCGACACCTCAGGCATCCTGCACCTCAGTTATTCTGACAAACAAGCTAGTTCAATCGCCGCTAAAGACAGTTTTTCACCTAATGTCAGCACTATTGAAGGTGAAAAAGGTGCACTTATTATTTATGGTCATCCTAATGAAATACCTAAAGTCGGAATGCAATTAAAAGGACAAGAAGTTAAAGTTATCAACAACAATAAGTATTCTCACCGAATGGTGGCTGAATTTATTGAATTTACTAAAATTATTGATCAGCATAAGTTCAAAGAAGCTGATCACGCCTTTGTCCATAGTTTAAATACCTTATCTGTTTTACAAGAAGCTAAAAGTCAACGTTAACCAAAAGGACAGGAATTAAAATCCTGCCCTTTTATTTTATTAATTTTTTCTTCCTAGTTCTTCTCGTACTCTTTCTGCATCTTCACCTTTAGCTGTAAAGATCAAATGATCACCAGTTTCAATAATCGTATTACCATGCGGTACTAACCAAGTACCATTTCTCCAAATTCGACTTACCGTCATTTGTTCAATAAAGTCAAGATTCATCAACTTTTGACCAGCATATTTATGATTTCTAACCGTAACTTCAAAAAGACCATTCTTAGTATCAGTTAGAATTCTTAGAATAGATGGCGATTCAATCAAAGCACGTAAAACTGAAGTTTGAACATTAAAGAGATTATAGATTTCAATCTTTTCATTGGTTAAGTTCTTAATTGTTTCTGGCTTTGGTCGCTCTTGACTTGCAATTACTCTTTGAACGCCATGTTCTTTAGCCATTCGAGCAATTTTACGGTTTAATTCATCTTCAATAAATCCAGCTACCAAAATATCACAGTTAAAGACGCCGGCTTTTTCTAAACAAGTTTCTTCAAGACTTGAAATCAACTTTAAATTAGCGACCTTACTCTTATAAGTATCATAATTTTCTTGCTTATGAGTTACTAAAAGAACGTCGTACCAGTTATCATGTAATTCCTGCGCAACCGGTACAGTCATCACATTTGTCCCCATAATAACAACTCTTTGCTTAATCTTATCTTCTTTAGTCAGCTTAAAGATTGAGTTAAACAAAATTGGTCCTAAAATACATACCACAACGGCTGCTAAAATAAAGGCATCTGATTGAGTTTCTGTAATTGCATTTAACTTACGAGCAACTTCTAAAGTTGGAAGCACGATCGTAATCGTAGTCATAATTAAAAATGTTCCTGCAATACTATTACGCTTATTAAAGCTACGAACATAAACTAAAAAGATTGGCAGCTTTGATAAAAGCAGGAATAAAACCAAAACTGGAATTAACATTAAGGCATTCGGATTAGTGATTAAAGTCTTAAGATCTAGCTTAACACCAGTTGTAATAAAGAAAATTGGAATAAAAAAGCCATAACCAATAGAAGTTAATTTATCCATCGTTGCTTCGCTTGGTTCAAGTAATTTCATAACCATTCCGGCTAAGAAGGCTCCAAGAATATTTTCAGCACCTACTCGTTCGGCAACTGTCACTAAAGTGAAAATTAAGAAAAAGGCTAGTCTAATATCCAATTGCGTAGTAGATTTAGATATTCGGTTAAACCACTGATATGGCTGTTTAAATCTTTTTAGTAGAAGAATTGCCACTAGGAATAATAAAATGATTAACCATAATTTTCCTGCATTACCACCATTAATCGAAGCATAGATAGTTAAAAGCAGTAATGGTATTACTTCTCCTAAAACTGCTGTTAGTAAAATTGTTTGTCCAATTGGACGAGATAAGATTTCTTTTTCTTTTAAGGTTGCAATAACCACTCCTAAAGCTACAGTCATAAAGATGATCATTGCTAGCATTACATCGCTAAAGAGTCCGATTAATTTTAATACCTCAGCTAAAATAAGTGCCATAGCTGTAATCATTGCGAAAGAAAAAACTGCTATCCGAGCTGGATTAATGCTACTTTGCTTAGTATCAGGTAAATCTTTTTTCTTGAATAAGTCAAAATTGATTTCCATTCCAGATAGAAACATCAGTAATATCACGCCTAAATTCGATAGAAGTGATACGCTACTGGTAATTTTAATTGTATTTAATAAGCTCTTACCTAAAATTATTCCAGTTACAATTTCAGCAACGGCAGTTGGAATAGCATTGATCTTGAACCGTGCCATAATAATTGGAATAACTAGAGCAGCTAGACTAACAATAAATAGAGATAAGTCCACTTTTCTTCTCCCTTATTATAAAATTACTGTCATTATACTAAAAAAAGCATCAAAAAATAAGTCGGCCCTAAAAAGCCAACTTATTTTCTTTATTCTGCTTCTTCAAAGGTAATACGTCTTGCAATTACCTGCTTTTGAAGTGCTGGTGTAGTTCTAAAATCAGTAAGCCAGTCGCTTCGAGCTGTATCGCTTCCTGCTGCGATTGCATCTGACAAATTTTTAACTGGCATATAGCCTTTTAGCATCCCAGCAAGAAAAGTACCAAGGAGCGCATCACCACTACCCGTACTATCAACTACTTCTTCAATTTCAGGTGCATGTGCCATCAGGGCATCCATCATATTAACAATTGCAGCGCCATTTGCACCTAAAGACAAAAGAACATGCTGTGCACCCTTAACTACTAAGTCATGCGCCATATTAATTAATTCTTTCGTAGTTACCTTTTGATTATCTTTTTCAAACCAATGCTTTAATTCCGTTTCATTTGGCTTAATCAATAAAGGATTCATTGGTAAGATATCAAGTACGTTTTCATAAGGAACATCCACTACTAAGCCTGCTGCCTTTTTATCAGCTACTTTAGCAAGATCGGTTAAGTAAACTGGATCAATTCCTTTGGCAAAACCACCGGCAATAACTAAAATGTCGCCGGCTTTTAAGACTTTCAAATAATCTAATAACTTTTGTTGATTTTTAGCGGTGATCTTAATTCCACGCTTTTGTTCAATAAATTGATTTTCAATCTCTGCTTTATCAAGTTCTTCTGCAACTTGTTCTACGTTTTTATGATTCACAATACCAGTTGCAATCGATTCAATACCTAATTTCTTTAAAACAAGTGAAATATTAATTCCCTTACCTACTACACTTTCGCTAGGATCTAAAGTTACTGTATAAATCAAAACTATGTCCTCCATACTTTTTTCATAATTTATTATAAGACAAAAAAGACATGATTCCTATTCGGATCATGTCTTTTCAAGTTATTCATTTATTTTTGAAAACTATCTGTAAGTTCCCCATGCTTGGTTGTTTAAACGACCTACTAAATAGCCGTATTGACCGTTGGCACGTGGTTGTCTTAACCATACATATTTACCAGCACGGTAGTAAGCATCATACTTAATTACAGTGTTGATTGGTAAAGTTTCAATAATTGGACTCTTGGTACTTGCACCTGTTCTCAAATTGATTGCGCCACCGGTAATGAAAGTACCGTTTTGCTTAGTCCAAGTAGCATTATTGTTAGTTGTAGCTACTACTTTTTGAGTATTTTGGCGAACAACAGGAGTTGTAGCCTTAGCAGAACCTGCTTTGAAAGTGCCCCATGCATTGCCGTCGTTACGTCCTACTAAGTAACCGTATTGGCCATTTGCACGTGGTTGTCTTAACCATGTGTATTGACCAGTAGTACGGTAAGCATCGTACTTAATTTCAGTATTTGTTGGCAATAATGCAATTACCTTACTGTTAGTGCTTGCACCTGTTCTTAAGTTGATTGCGCCGCCTGTGATAAATACGCCATTTTGCTTAGTCCAGTTACTATTTACATTATTGCTTGTATTAGTGTGTACTGGTTGACTTGGCTTGTTAGTGTTTTGTGCAGGCTTATTATTTGTTGCTGGCTTACTTGCTGCAGCAGAACCTGCTTTGAAAGTACCCCATGCATTGCCGTTGTTACGTCCTACTAAGTAACCGTATTGACCGTTAGCACGTGGTTGTCTCAACCATGTGTATTGACCAGTAGTACGGTAAGCATCGTACTTAATTTCAGTGTTTGTTGGAAGTAATGCAATTACCTTGCTGTTAGTGCTTGCACCTGTTCTTAAGTTAATTGCGCCGCCTGTGATAAATACACCGTTTTGCTTAGTCCAGTCACTATTGTTAGTTGCTGGTTTTTGAGCTGGCTTATTATTAGTTGCTGGTTTAGTTGCAACAGCAGAGCCTGCTTTGAAAGTGCCCCATGCACGACCATTATCACGTCCTACTAAATAACCGTATTGACCATTTGCACGTGGCTGTCTCAACCATGTATATTGGCCTTCAGTACGGTAAGCATCGTATTTAATTTCAGTATTGGTTGGTAATAATGCAATTACCTTACTATTGGTGCTTGCACCTGTTCTTAAGTTAATTGCTCCACCGGTAATAAATACACCGTTTTGCTTAGTCCAGTTATTGTTTACATTATTGTTTGTATTTACGTGTACTGGTTGACTTGGCTTGTTAGCTGGCTTAACAGTGTTAGTAGTTGGTTTAGTTACATGGTTAGTAACTGGAGCAACTTTAAAAGTACCCCAATCTTGACCATTTGCGCGTCCCACTAAGTAGCCATATTGGTTGTTAGCACGTGGCTGTCTTAACCATGTGTAGTTACCCCTAGTGCTATAAGCATCGTATTTAACTTCACTGTTTGCTGGAAGTTGAGCAATGACACTACTATTAGTACTTGCACCTGTTCTCAAGTTAATTGCACCACCAGTAGTGAAAGTACCTTCTTGTTTAACCCAGTTAGTATTAACTGCCTTGTTAGAAGTATTAACAAATGGATTCGAAGGGGCTTGACTACTGCTTTGGCCATTAGTATGAACGTTCAAAGTGTTGGTGTTAGCTTGGCTAGCGTTGTTACTCTTATTTGAAAGAGGGAGTACGTTAACATTTCCGTCAACGTTTTGACCACGCCAATTTTGAGTATACTGCCAAATAGCAACATTATTCATTGATGGGAAGTAGTTATAGTCAGGTTGATCTTGACGACCCATAGTTTTATAAGAAGCTACCCATAATGAATTTGGATACTTTTGAGTAACCTTGTTAGTATCAACCTTAGCCTTTAATAACCATTCACTTGAATAAAGCATTGGGTTATAGCCACCATTGTGAACAGTATCCATAAAGCTAGTAATTGCGTTAGCACTTGCTTCACGACCACCGTTAGTGTTGTTATGTGCATCTTGTTCCCAGTCAGCTGCTAAATATGAACCTTGTGGCAAACCAGCTTGTTGAGCTGAATTAACAGCATAATTACCTTCTTGAACAGCTCTGTTGCTATCAGCACCAAAGTGAGCATAGTGGTAACCCATTGGCATCATATTGTTTTGTTCAGCATTATTAATTTGACCTTGAGCATGTGGGTTTTGGTAGTTTGTACTTTCAGATACTTTAACTACAGCAAATTTAGCACCTGACTTAGCTTGTTGAGTCAAATTAGTACCTTGCCAGCTTGAAACATCCACACCTGCAGATCTTGCAGGTACATTATCAGTTGCGGCCTGTACTACTTGATGGGTCTTAGTAATACCCATTGGATCAGCAATTGCCAAAGCTGTCATAGCACTAGCACAAGCCAATGCACTAATAAATCTTTTATTTGTTGAACGCATTAAAAACTTCTCCTCCAAAAAATTTTAATGAATTAAATTCTATCCCAATTTATACATTAACGAACTAGTACAGACTTGGCAGATACCCATTGATTTCCGCCAAGGTCATACCAAGTTTGTCCTTGAACGTTTGCTACACGGAAGTATCTCCAGCTTGAGCCGTCTTTCAAGAACTTACCAGCAATTTGATCTTGACCTGGAACACGCCATACTGGTACACCATAGTCTGGCTTAGAATTAATAGTTAATACACCAGATTTTGCAGTAATTTGTGCTTCTTGAGTAGTATATTTTGCCATAATCCATTTACCATTACTAATTTCGTAATATAAGTTGCCATTGTAGTACTTAGAAGCAATAACAACAAATTCTGAGCCAGCTTCAACTTGTTGGTCTAATTTTTGACCATCTGGTGCTGATAAAACATCAACAGTCTTAGTAACCTTAATTAAAACAGTAGATGCAGCCTTAGGAGCAGTATTAGTACTAATCCATTGAGTACCATAGTTATTGTTTGCAGCAGTAGTTACTGCACTTTGGTAACTTTGAACAGGCTTTACAACAGTTTTAGCACTAGTAGTTACTGGAGTTGTCTTAATTTCCTTAACTTCAACTTTCTTAGGTTTAACTACTGGAGCTTCGGTGGTCTTTGCAGCTTCTTTAGTTACAGTAACTGGAGTAGTCTTAACAACTGGCGTTGATTCCTTCTTTACAGATTCAACTGGTTTAACTGGTTTAACTGCTGGAGTTTCAACTTTTTTAACTGTATCAGTAGTTTTAACTACTGGAGTTGCAGTCTTAACTTCTTTGTTTTCAGTTTTAGTAGTTTCAGTTTTTACTGGAGTTGTCTTAGCTGGTTCAGCTTTCACAACGTTCTTCTTAACTTCAACCTTCTTAGGTGCAACAGCTAATGAAACAGCTAATTGCTTTACAGGTTGTGCTGCTTTATTTTCAGTTTTAACGTTTAAAGTGGTAGTTTGAACTGGAGTTTTAACTTCAGCGGCACTCTTTACTTTTACAGTTGCAGTTTTTACTGGAGCTGCAGGTGCTTGACTCTTAACTTGTTGAGTTTGTGCTACTGGCGTCTTAACTGCTTGACTTGCTTGATTATTAGTATTAGCGGCAGTATTTTGCTTAGTAGTTGTATTAGTAGTAATTGGACTAAATGCAAGTGCGTTAATCCAGCCAGTACCAATATATGCACGCTTAACACCATTGTTATAAGTGATGTACTTAGTAACATTTACGTTTTGACCAGTTCTTGCAGTACCAACTTGAGTACCAACGCTAGCGTCAACTGGGGCACTCATAATTGGTGTGGTTTGTGCAACTGTACGATTTTCGTTAACAACTTGGGTAACGGGATCGTACTTATCAAATCCATTAGCTGCAATAACACTATTAAGTGTCTGAGCATAGTTTGGTGCAGTTGCATACTTACCTTGTAAACCATTTTGAGTTGCTTGAGCGTAGTTCTTTGAATTTTCTACCCACGTACCAGAGTAATAGTTACCCATTTGGTTACGTAATAAAGAGCCATTATCTTCAAATGATTCAGTATATGATGGATACTTTCTAAATCCAGCGTTAGTAGTGTAATAACCATTGCTGCCGTACTCACCAGTATTCATATTTACTGATTGCCCATTGTAAGAGCCCTTAATACCGAATAAGTTATTATTAGGCGATTGTGCCAAACCTGATTGACCCCAAGCTGATTCGACCGCTGCTTGAGCAAGCATAACTGAAGTATAAGTACCATACTTAGATGATGCAGTTGTAGCAGCTGGAATAGCTTTGTTTAAAAATTCTTGTTGATATGTTGCAGCTTGAACAGTACCTTCACCAGTTTTTAATGGATTTTCTGGTTTAAGGTTGTTGGTAACTGATATACCGGCAGTTGTGATAAGTGCCGCGGTAGCAATACCAGTGAATGTTCTTTTTTTCATTGCTTAAACTCCCTCCAATTTACATACACCCTTTATTGTAGTGTGGCAAGTTGTCAGATACAACCGAACAGACATTCTGAAATAAAAAAGTAACATAAATTACATACTTTCGTCTCAAAATAAAAAAGGTAATGCCGAAACATTACCCTTTTAAGAGTTTATTTAATAACTTAATTAAGACCCTTATCTCATAAAATATTGCTCTAATTCTTTTCACTATCATCAAACACAGAAGTAACTGTACGTTCAACATATTGAGCAGATAAAGGAGCCTGATATTGATCAACTTCTTCCTTGACAAACAAGTTAGCTTCACAGATTTCGTTCATGGCAGTTTTAACCTCTTCTTCGGTTAAATTTTCTGCTGCATCAGGTAATGATAAGTTTACTTTTTTATTTTTAGCATTTTTAAATGTAAGTCTTAAAGTTTTAGTAGTAGTCATTTTGAATTCTCCTTTAAAATTTTCTATATATTATTCTTTCATTTCTTAAGCTTGAATATCTGAATAAGAAATTAATCTAGCACTTTTAATACCATCATCTTTTTGCAATTTAGACAAAGCCTTGCCAACTTTCATCACGTCTTCAGCACTAGCTTGCTTTTTAACGTTCTTCAAAATTCTGTTTTTCTTACCATTGCTGTATTTTTCACCTGCAAAAGTAAATTGAACTGATTGATCTTTTAAAACAAATTCCATTTTTCTACCTCTGATAATCTAATTAGTAACTAAATATATTTTGTAAGTTATCACCGGTGAATTGCCTTACACTATTACTAACGATTTACCACAAAGATTTGTGCCAATTTTTTCAATGAATTTTTTATGAGTTAAATTTGGTATAATTTAAGTAAGATAAATTCATTTTTATAGGAGGAAGAAACAATGAAACGATCAAAAATCGGAGTTGCCATTATGGCATTCTTTATTACCTTATTCGCAGTTGGATGTTCTAATTCATCAAATAGCTCATCTAATAATGGCTCAGACAAGTACACTACTTATATGAGTCAAGGAAAAGATGCTGCCTCTAGTCAAAAGTACGAAGCAGCTGAAGAAAAATTTGAAGATGCTCACGATGTAAAAGCAACTTCTGAATCAAAAGCCTATGCCGATCAAGCAGGCGCTATGAAGGATGCTCAAGAAGAAATCAGAGAGTACGAATTTAAAGATGCTTTAGGTGAATTAGACAAGGCAGCTAACAAAACTAATGGCTATTCTGTAATGACTAAGCAAGCTGCTAAGCTTTATAAGACGATTAACAAGGTACAAGACCATATCACTCACGATATCAATCCTTTATACAAGCAAGCTAAATTAAGCTATCGTGATGGTAACTATCAAGCAACAGTTGAATCTTGCGATCAAATTTTAGATTTATCTTACATTAATGGTAAGTACTACAAAAAAGTAAAGAAAAATGTAAAGCATTTACGTAAAGTTGCTAATGCTAAATTAAATGGCGAAGACGTTAACGACGATATTGATACTGATAATTTAGATGCTAATGATGACGATGAAGCAACTACTTCACACAAATCTACTAGTTCAAAATCTAATTCATCTAATAGTAGTAATACCAATACTAGTTCTAGCTCTAACCAAAGTAATTCAAATACTGCTAACGCTCAAAACAACTCTGCAGCAAACAAACAATCATCCCATGCTACCACTTCAAATAGTAATGCTCACAATAGCTCAAATACCAATTCTTCATCAAACTCAAATAGTGGCATGATGATCGATGGTCAAACAGTTACTGGTCGAGTAATTGCACAAACTCGTAACCAATTAAGTTCACTTGGTGTTGATACTAGCTCTTGGTCTGACCAAAAAGTAGTTAACTTCATGAGAGCAGCTGCTAATAATGGTCACACTACAATTGATTCATACACTAAACAAGATGTAGAAAACTTCCAATAAACCCTACAAAATTTGCTTTTGCTTGTAATTCAATGTAAGATTATATTGAATTTTTGTACAGCTAAACAGTAAAGGAGCTCTTAACTTTGACTGAAGACAAGAAGAACACCGAAGAAACTCAAGAAAAAGAAGAATTTGAAGTAGTTATGCCAGAGGCAAATCGTGTAGAAATGCCAGCTACTGAATTTAAAGAACAACCTGATTACTTAAAGACATTTGCTAACTTCTATATTTCAAAATTCGACGAAAGCGATCTTGAAATTATGGATGTTTACGATGGTAATCATGACGTTATTGAAATTAACACTTACTTAACTAACAACATGGCCTTCAGCCGTCAAAACTTAGTCAAGCACGTATTAAATATTCATGCTGAACGCTTTATGGATATGCTTAACAATATTCAAAAGCAAACTGGCGTAGATCCACAAAATATGAAGACTTACGAAGATTGGAACAAATGGTACACTGATCGTCGTAACGAAATCAAACAAACTCTTTCATAAAAAAATCACAATTTATTATTTGCATATTAGGTTCCAAAGAGCCAAAATAGTGCTAGCGAAAATAAAAAGAATGTATTATTACAATACATTCTTTTTTGTTTATTCAAAATGTTATTTAATACTTTTTAAGAGGAAAGCTCATTATGAATAGTAATTTACGTAAAAAAGTCACCTTAGCGGGACTTTTAGTTTCAATTGGAATTGTTTACGGCGACATTGGTACAAGTCCACTTTATGTTATGAAAGCAATCGTAAACGAAAACGGCGGAATTGCTCATGTTAGCCGCGAATATATTGTAGGTTCCATCTCACTTATTCTTTGGACGATTACACTTTTAACCACTGTTAAGTATGTTTTAATCGCCCTTAAAGCAACTAACCATGGTGAAGGTGGAATTTTCTCTCTTTATGCTTTAGTTAGAAAAAAGGCTAAATGGCTAGTTATCCCTGCCTTAGTTGGAGGAGCTGCTTTACTGGCTGATGGCACTTTAACACCAGCAGTTACTGTTACAACCGCTATTGAAGGTCTTAAAAATATGAAATTTGGTAACGATATTCCAGTGCCAAATCAAAATAGTGTCATTATGATCACAATTGTCATCTTGCTTTTCCTATTCTCTATCCAAAGAATGGGAACGAGCGTTATCGGTAAGACATTTGGGCCAATCATGCTGGTCTGGTTTACCTTCTTAGGATTAACTGGAATTATGAACTTAAGTCATGACTGGTCCTTACTTGAAGCACTCAATCCACTTCTTGCTATCAAAATTTTATTTAGTCCTGCTAATAAAGTCGGTGTTTTAATTCTAGGAGCAGTATTCTTAGCTACTACTGGTGCGGAAGCCCTTTATTCAGATGTTGGACACGTTGGTAAAGGTAATATTATGGGTTCTTGGCCTTACGTTTTTATTTGCTTAGCCCTAAACTATCTTGGTCAAGGCGTTTGGATCTTAGAGAACCCTAATTATCATGCTGGTGCCACAGACTTTAACCCATTCTTTGAAGCTCTACCAAGCCAGTGGAAGTTCTTTGCAATAATTCTAGCTACCCTAGCCGCAATCATTGCCTCGCAAGCTTTAATTACCGGCTCCTTTACCCTAGTTTCTGAAGCTAGTGGTTTGAAGTTTTTACCGAGAATGAAAATTATTTATCCTTCTACTGAACAGGGACAGCTTTTCATTCCGTCAATTAATAAGATGCTTTGCGCTGCTACAATCGGAATTGTCTTCTTATTTAGAACCTCTGAACACATGGAAGCGGCTTATGGTTTAGCAATCACTGTAACCATGCTCATGACGACAGTTCTGCTCTTTGAATACCTATCACTTAGAAAAGTTAACTTTAGTTTGCGACTAATCTTTTTGCTTTTATTCGGGGCAATTGAAACCATGTTCTTGATTTCTAGTTTAGCTAAATTCTTACATGGTGGTTATGTCACGGTAATTATTGCAGCCTTTATTGGGGCAATTATGTATGTTTGGTATTTTGGTAATAAAGTTCGTGATAAACGTGAAGCCGAAAATGCCTATGTTCGCTTAGACGAATATACTACTATGCTCAGCAATCTAAGCCATGACGAAAGTATTCCGCTATATGCAACAAACTTGGTCTACATGGCCAAAGTTAAATACAACAAGTTTATTAAGCGTGACATGCTGTATTCAATCTTAGATAAGCGTCCAAAGCGAGCTCATGCTTATTGGTTTGTAACCGTAAACGTAACTAACGAACCTTTTACTGCTGAATATGCAGTTAATACCTATGGCACCAAAAACGTAATTAACGTTCAACTATACTTAGGATTTAAGCAGCAGCAAAAAGTTAATGTTTACTTACGTCAGATTGTCCATGACTTAATTAAAGATGGCACAATTGAATCGCAACCACAAGAATACACTACTACTCCAGGTAGAGATGTTGGTGACTTTAAGTTTGTAATTGTAAATGACGTAATTAGTCCTGAAACTCAACTAAGTTCTTATGAAAAGTGGCTCGTTGAAAGCCGGGTCTGGCTTCAAAACTTATCCTCTAATCCTGCTGTTTGGTTTGGATTAGAATATGCCGATACAGTAATTGAACGCGTACCATTAATTCTAGGTTCGCAAGATGTTAAATCTATTCACAGAACCAAACTAAGATAATTATTTTAAATTATTCTCCGATAGATACTTGCAACTCTTGCATAAATAGATGAAAATAGATATGTTTAAAGAAGAATGTCCCTTTTTTGGCATTCTTTTTTTACGTTATTTAGATATTTAGTCATTTTGGCTATTTATTGGGAGAATAAAAATGAATGAAAAAACACGGAAAAATATATCGGCCGCGGGATTATTAATTGCGATTGGTATTGTCTATGGTGATATTGGAACCAGTCCGTTATATGTTATGAAGTCGATTGTCGCCGGAAATGGTGGGATTGCTCACGTAAATCGTGACTTCATTGTCGGATCTATTTCCCTAGTACTTTGGACAGTTACTTTATTAACAACTTTGCAGACTGTCTTTATTGCATTAAAGGCTACTAACCACGGTGAAGGTGGTATTTTTGCTCTCTATACTTTAGTACGTAAACGTGCAAAATGGTTAGTGCTTCCCGCTTTAATTGGTGGAGCTGCAATTTTAGCTGATGGTACATTAACTCCTGCTGTTACTGTTACAACAGCTATTGAAGGGCTAAAAGGAATTGAATTTGGTCACGGCAACGTTCCAGTTTCTACGCAGGGAGCCGTTATTGCAATTACGGTAGTAATTTTGCTGATTCTGTTTTCGATTCAGCGAATGGGAACAAGTATTATTGGTAAAGCTTTTGGACCAATTATGTTTATCTGGTTTACCTTTTTAGGTGTTATGGGCTTGATGAATATGATGGGTGACTTATCTATCTTACAAGCTCTTAACCCTTATTACGCAATTAAGCTTCTATTTAGTCCATATAACAAGGTTGGAATCTTTATTTTAGGATCCATCTTCCTTGCTACTACTGGTGCAGAAGCATTATATTCTGACGTTGGTCACGTTGGTAAAGGAAATATTATTGGTTCTTGGCCATATGTCTTTGTTTGTTTATCACTCAATTACTTTGGTCAAGGCGTTTGGATTCTAAATAATCCTAACTATAACGCTGGAAACGGTGATTTCAACCCATTCTTTGAAATCATCCCACAAAATATTCGTCTAGCTGCCATTGTCTTGGCTACTATTGCCGCCGTTATTGCTTCACAAGCTTTAATTACTGGTTCATTTACTTTAGTAGCTGAAGCTAGTGGATTGAAGTTCTTACCAAGAATGAATATTATGTATCCTTCAACTAAAAAGGGACAGATTTATATTCCTTCTGTTAATAAGATGATCTGTATTGCAACAATTGCGATTGTTCTTTTCTTCCAAACTTCCGCTCACATGGAAGCAGCCTATGGTTTGTCAATTACTATTTCAATGTTAATGACAACGATCTTGCTTTACGAATGGTTAGCAATGAAGGGCATTCGTACAATCTGGAACTGGATATTCTTAATTTTCTTTGGCTTTTTAGACATCATGTTTATGTTGGCCAGCTTGAGTAAATTTACACATGGTGGTTACGTATCATTAATTATTGCCGGTTTCATCGGAATCATTATGTATGTTTGGTTCTATGGTAATAAGATCAGAGACAAACGTGAATCGCGCAATGCTTATGTAAGGCTTGATGAATATGTAGATATGTTAACAAACTTGAGTCATGATGAAGATTACCCTACTTTTGCTACTAACCTCGTTTACATGGCCAAAGTTAAATACAATAAATTCATTAAGCGAGAAATTCTCTACTCTATCTTAGATAAACGTCCTAAACGTGCACGAGCATACTGGTTCGTAACGGTTAACGTTACTAATGAGCCATTTACTGCTGAATACGCCGTTAATACTTACGGAACTAAAAACGTAATTAACGTTCAACTCTTCCTAGGATTCAAGCAGCAAACTAGTGTGAATGTATACTTACGTCAAATCGTACATGATCTAATTGCTGATGGCACGATTGAATCACAGCCGCAGGAATACACTACTACACCTGGTAGAGATGTTGGTGATTTTTCATTCGTCATCGTTAACGATGTAATTAGTCCACAAACACAACTTAGAAGTTATGAAAAATTCTTAGTTGAAGCACGTGTATGGCTTCAAAATCTATCTTCTAACCCAGCTTCATGGTTTGGCTTAGATTATGCTGATACAGTTATTGAACGGGTACCATTGATCTTAGGAGATCAACGAAGACAACATATTACTCGCATCGCACCAAAGAAATTTGAAGATATCAAAAAGAGACTTCGAGCTGAAGGCGAACTCAAAGAGTAATAAATAGATATAGACATACAAAAAACGCATCCCAATTGGGATGCGTTTTTCAATGTTCTAATATAGAAATTGATAGGGGATTTTTTCAATTAACTAATTTAATTCTTTAATGATACCTTCCAAAGTCTTCTTAGCTTCTTCTTGGATTGGTTGAGTAGGATGTTCTTCATCATATTTGTTCAACCAGTCTAAACGGTCTTGCATTCTCTTAGCTAAGGTCTTTTGGTATTCAGGATCTTCTAGGTGAACTTCATAACCTTCAATTGGTAAGTAAGATACACCCTTGAAGTTACCAAATGGCTTCCAATCACTATCTTTGATACTGCCATTAGCAAGATCTTCTACTAGCTTCTTAGTTACTTCCTTTGGAATGTCCTTACCCATAAAGGCATCGGTGTTCAAGATGTAACAAGAAGCTCCACGCTTAGTGAATAATTCCTTGAAGTCTGAGTAGTCACCAGATACTGGATAAGCACGGAATGGGTCTGCGAATGGTTCAATTACCAAAGTATTCATGTCAAAGCCCTTTGGTAAGTTTTCAGCACTAGTTCTCTTAGTAGCTAAAGTAAGTCCCATTGTTGTTGCTAAAACTGGATCATCAACTTTTAAGATTGGTGGTAGTGAACCATCCTTCATAATCCAGAACAAAGCAGTAATTGGGGCATCTTCGTAGTCAACTCTATGTGGTGAAGTGTAACGAGTCTTAATGACACGACCATTGTTGTTACGTAAGTCCTCAGTTACAATAACTTTCTTACCATCTTCATCTTGAGTAACTGCACAGTTCATAATTGTAGTGTAGTACTTGGTCTCGTGGTGACCTGCTGGATAGTCGTGAGTCTTATCAAAGTATGAAGGCTCCAATGCTACTGAAGAACCATCTTCACGAGAAATAATAAATGCGTCATCGTGTAAAACGGTGATATCATATTTACCATCATACATTTCATGAGTCAAAGTAGATTTACCTGAACCAGATAAGCCATAGAAGGCAAATACTTTATCGTCCTTATCTTTAAAGTGGAATGACTTTTCACCACCGTGACAAGCAGTATAACCATTTCTATGAGCCATAGCCCAAGCAAGAGTTAAAGTACCCTTCTTCAATTCACCAAAGTAACGTAAGCCAAAGACTGCAGCACAGTTATGTGGTGCGTCAAAGACGCCAAAACCTTTAGGATAATCTTCATCTTGAGTATTTGGATCGAAGTAGAAGTAAATATCTCCTTCGTCATATACTTTAGAATTCTTGTAAATCTTCTCTGCTTCTTCATCAAAGAAGTGGAAATTCAAAATATATGAAAGTAAGTTAAAGGCTTGATCCTCTGGCATCATAATATGTGCCTTAACAGTAAAGCTTGGGTCTAATCCCACTAGAACTATTGCCTTTAAGAATTTTTGATCGTGGCCCTTATAAATATCTTCACGTAAGTTACCTGCTAATGCCTCTGGATCTTCTTTTGGATCATCAACAAAGTGACGTGCACTTGCTGTTCTACCCAAAATTTTACCGTGGTTATAAACTAACTGCTTTGCTCCTTGTGGCAAACCTAGTTCCTTAGTATGTAAAATTGGTAGGTCAGTTTCGATAACACCAGATTGTTTCTTAGCTAAATTATAAGCTTCAGCAACACTAGTTACTTCGTGTACATTGTTGCCATAAAAGGCAGATTCAATAGTAGAACGAACCCGACTAAATTTTTTGTTAGCTTTTCTTAACTCATCATGAGAATAACGTTCTTGTGTACTCAACTTATTTTTCCTCCTCTGAAACCATAGAAAGCGGTTTCAATGATTACAATTAAATCATAACATAACAAGACAGCTATAGCCATGTAATAATCAAAAAATAAATTGATATTAATAGTAAGTAAAACCATACAAAGAAAAAGCAGCCTCTTAATAAGACTATCTTATTAAAAGACTACTTTTGTATATGATTAAGCAACTTTTATTTTATTGTTTTTATTATTAATAAATTTCTTCCACAAGTAAAATACGAGTACGCTAAGCCATGCTATTAACGAAATTGCGCTGACTACATAGAACCAAGCCGGAGCAATAAAGTGTAAAACAGCACGATTTAGACCTGATTTTTGAGAAATAATTGGATTTCCAATTACGTTTTTTGCACCAGTGAATTTTTTACTGTTCACAGTTAATTCACTTTGCTTGTATAAAACAACGGGCAAAACAATATCTTTATCCTTTTTTCCTTTCCAAGAAAGAATCAAATCACCATTTTTAGCAACTTTATGATTAAATTTTTGATATTGATCAACTACATTTATTTTGTAAAGATAAGCTGCGTTTTGGTCAATAGACTTGTCTTTAGTTGGTAAATAATCAGGCAAGTAGTGCCATTTCAATATCTTAAGCATCTGATCACTGTTTGATGCTTTAGCTACTGTTTGAACTTGCGCATCTTTTCCACAAGCAACAGTAAAGATGTGATTAGTAATGATATTCGGCAAAGCAGCTTCTAAAAGAAGAACTACTACTAAACTAATTCCAACTGCCCTTGGCTTAACTCCTTGCTTTAGTAATTGATTAACAGTTAGCGCCATCCCTAGCAGAATTAGTGGATAGGCAACAACAGTTAATCTAAACGGAAATTGGAAGTATGACTTTAAACTTGGAAAAATACTTTGAACCAATCCCCAAGGAAAAACAAATGAAGATAATCCTAGTAAGACCGTACCCCAAATAGTCACGAAAGTATTTAATTTATCTTTTTTGTAGTGCATTACAACATAGACAAATTGCGCAATAATTAATAAAACAAAAATTGGCAAAATATAGGCAAAGGCTGTGCCATATTCATTATGCCATAGCACATGTGGACGTAAGCCACCACGAGATAGATCAAATTCAGTATTTGCAGCTAGGTGATTATTCGGCATTAAAACTAAAAAGGCCCCAATGACATTAGCTGATAGTACAATTGTTCCGACAACAGCCTTAATAAAAGGTATCCATATCTTTTTAGAATTTTGATTAATAATTAAGGAATAGAGAAAGAAAGGAAGTAATAAAAGAGCTGCCATTAAGGTACTTAAAACATGAACCTGCACTAACAAACTCATTACTAACATTAACTGAATCCAGTTAATTGGCTTTTCTCTATCTTGAATCATGCGTACGCCGCATAACACAACTAACGGCATTAATGCTTGTCCCCAACCGTTAAATGAACTACGGTTAATAAAGGCTGGAATCATCCCGATATTAATATAAATAATTCCCATTACTGTGGCTAGTAGCTTATTAATACCTACTTTTTGAAGTAAGTAATACATACTACCAGCGCCTAATAGCGAAATGACATAGGCTAAAATGACTTGGTAGTTAAACCAATTACCAGCAATAAGAACTAAAATTCCATTAAAGTAGGCAAATAATGGCCCGTAAATCGCATTAATAATTCTGCCGCTTTGCTGGAAAGTAAAATTAGTTTGAAAGATACTAAAAATTCCAGTTTTTAACTGCATTCCTGCATCATAAAAACGACTATAGTGAAACAAAGTATCTGCTGTATCATCGCTAGCTAGAATAGTATGCGAAATTAATTGTGGCGAGATAACGATTGTAGTGGCCAAAGCAATTAATAGATATGGCCAAATAAATTGGCAGAACTTATTAGTTTTTATTTTTTCTAACATTTTTAACCTTTTCTAATTAAGAAGATTGTCTTAGGTAATAAGAATACCAATTCATAATATTATTAACGAATTTTTTTTGCAAACTATGAAAAAAGAATCAAACAGCTTTTTACCATTTGATTCTTAATAATTCTTATTTAATTCCTACCAAATTACAACACGTTTTTCTGGATCAAGCCACATACCATCTTCTGGCTTCACATCAAATGCCTTGTAGAATTCTTCTTGGCATTGTGATTGAACATTAGCTCTTTCAGGACCAGGAGCGTGAACGTCAACTGAAACTTGCGTCTTAATTGACTCTGGAAGTTGCTTGTTTGCCCAAACACGAGCAAAGTTTTCAAAGACTTCCTTCATATTGCCATTTTCGCCCTTATTAGCTTCAACAGCAGCAGTTAAACCACCTTGGTCTGCAATATTTTCTGAAACAATTTGCTTACCGTTTAAGGTAACTGGACCATATTCAATGCCGTTAAACAAGTCAATTTCATCTTGTGTACGCTTCTTAAATTCAGCAAAGTCTTCATCAGTCCACCAGTTCTTTAAGTTACCGAATTCATCAAACTTAGCACCATTGTTGTCAAAAGCGTGAGAAATTTCATGGGCGATAACCACACCAATACCACCGTAATTCAAGCTACGTGATTGCTTTAAGTCATAGAATGGCTTTTGCAAAATTGCAGCTGGGAAAGTAATATCGTTTCTTTGTGGATCGTAACATGCATTGACTAAGTTACCAGGCATTAACCAAACAGTTCTATCAACTGGTTCGTTTAATTTTTCAAGGTTGTACTTAACTGATTCAACAGCAGCGACACTTTCATTTGAGTAAAGACTGCCACCTTCAGATTCAGGAGTTACTTGAAGACGATCATAAATTTTTTCAATTTTTTCTGGATAACCAATCTTCAAAATTAAAGCACGTAACTTAACGATTGCCTTCTTCTTAGTGTCTTCAGATAGCCAGTCATTTTCAGAGATACGCTTTTCATAAACATCGATCATCTTATGAATCATATCTTCAACATCAGCCTTAGCTTCTGCACCAAAGTAAGTTTGACCATAGTAAACACCAACTACTTCACTGAACATACCATTAGCTAAACGGTAAGCTTGCTTAGTTCCAGAAGATAATTCAGGTTGACCTGATAAAGCTTGACTAAATGGAAAGGCAGCTTCACGGAAGTCTTGAGAAAGATATGCAGCTACGCCGTTAATGAACTTAACAACCATCCATCCCTTAATTTCGTCAAAATTATCTTCGTTGATCAATTCTTCAACATGATCTAAGAATCTTGGTTCAGTTACGATAACCTTTTCAGGTTTTTGAGCAAATAAACTAGTTAAGAAGTTATCAATCTTAAAGCTATCAAATTTTGCTTCAAATTCAGCTAAAGACATTGGGTTGTACATTGCTGGATAATCTGCCCATTCTTCAGTTGACTTAAGAACTTTAGAAAGTTTCTTATCAAACTTCAATGCATCTTCGACATACTTCTTAGCATCCGCTTCACTTACACCAGCCATCTTCAACAAGTTTTCAGATTGGTCTTGCAATACCTTTAATAAATCAGCAGCTGCAGGATTGTCATAAGTAGTTGTATCAGGCAAGAACAAACCAGGTCCGCCAAAGTAAACAACGTGAACTTTTGTATCCTTCATGTCGGCATCAACAGAAACGCTAATTGGCAAGTCAAAGGCATTCTTATAGAAATCAGCTGCTCTTAAGTTCAAATCAGCTAAGTTGCGCAAACTAGTAATTTCTTCAAGGTCAGCCTTAATTGGCTTCGCACCATCTTCGTTTCTTTTATCGAAATTATTAGCGATCTTATAAAGTTCAACTGCCTTTTCAAAATTAGGAACTTCTGGCAATTTTTTTTTACCATCTGCAAAATCAGCAAAGTCTTGCATTAAGCTCTTCTCAATATTCAAGTCAATGCCATCAAATGAGCTAATTCTTGAACGGTCTGAAGGAATCTTTGCTTTTTCAATCCATTCAGAGTTCACTGCTAAGTAAAGATTATCTTGTGGTCTTGCGTTAAGATCTGGCTTAGTGATATCACCAGCACCGCCACGTACATTGAATAATGCCATTAATTAATTCCTCCTTGTAATTCATAAGTGGTTATATAGATGATATCATTATTAAAATTTTTAGTCTATTATTAAAATCCAACTTTCTATTCCTTATCACATAACTTCTTAATCCCTTCTGGCGTGTTAGCTTGCTTCAATTTTTCAATAAAGTCTTTATGCGTAAGCAACTTAGCTGTATTAGATAAGTACTGTAAGTGAGTCTTACTGTCCTTTGCTGGAATTAAGAAAGAAATCACCGTATCAATCTTTTGCCCATCTAAGGAATTCCAATCAATCGGATTTTTCAACTTCAAAACAAGCATGGCAGATTGCTTAATAGCAGTAGATTGTGCATGTGGAATTGCAAAACCATCAGTCATCCCTGTAGGGCTTTCCTTTTCTCTAGCTAAATATTTATCATAAACTTCCTCGCTATCAGAAGCTAAGCCATTCTTTACAGCTAAGTTAGCTAAATACTTTAGTGCTGAATCTTTATCTGGAACATCAACATTAATTTTAATATTTTGAGTATCCAAAATATCTTTAGGGTTATAGTCAGTAGTTTCTTTTTCAGCTACTGGTTTGTTAACATTTTCTTCTTCACCAAAGACATCAATATCTGGACCATCTTCAAATTGTGGTTCTGTCTTAGCAAATCTACCGGCAATTAAAGCTAGTAAAATTCCGGAAACTAGTGCACCGACTACGATCCATAATACCCATAGAAATGGCTTATTAACGAGTGGCAAAATAATAAAACCACCATGAGGAGCTGGAACTTGAATTCTAGAAACATAAGTCAAAGCTGCTGCAATTGCGGAACCGACCATAAATGCTGGAATATTCCATAATGGGTGTTTAGCAGCAAATGGAATTGCACCTTCTGTAATGTGCGTTGATCCTAATAAGAAGTTAACATATCCAGCAGTACGCTCGTTCTTAGAATATGCTTTCTTGTTTAACAAAACTGCAAAACCAGTTGCTAGAGGCGGTGCAATACATGCAGCAGATACACCTGCCATGAAGTAGTAATTACCTTGAGCAAGAAGTGCAGTACCAGTTACATAAGCAGCCTTGTTAATTGGTCCACCAAAGTCAGAGGCACACATTACACCAATGATAATACCTAAAAGAATTGGACTTGAATTTTCAAAACCTTTTAGCCAAGACATCATTCCTGTATTAATTGCCTTAATTGGTCCATTCAACCAGAACATAATTGCACCAGTGATGAATACCCCTAATACAGGCAATAAGAAAATTGATTTTAATCCTCTAAATTCTTTGTCTGGCAATGGTTTCATTAATTTTTGCAATAAAAGTACTACAACAGCAGCTAAATAACCACCAATGATCGCACCTAAGAAGCCACCACCACCAACGCTGGTAATCATCCCGGCTGCAAAACCAACAACTAGCCCTGATCTTTTAGCTAAAGCTTCTGCAATAAAAGCACCTAAAATTGGAACCATCAATCCCATTGTTGTGCTACCAATTGTATTTAGCATGTAGGCAAATTGATTATACTGGCTACTCTTAGGGTCAGCTGAATAAATACCCCAGAAGAATGAAACAGCAATTAAAACACCACCAGCCACAACAAATGGCAACATGTGGGAAACACCATTCATTAATGAAGTATAAATTTTAGTACCTAATTTCTCAGCACCAGCACTACTTTTTCCAGTAGAACTTTTAGCCGTTTGCCCTGGCTTATAAATTGGCGTGTCCGAACTTAATGCCTCTCTAATTAAAGTTTCAGGTTCTTTAATACCTTTGGCAACTGGAACAATTACCACTCTTTTTCCAGCGAACCGATCTGGATCAACGTCAACATCAGAAGCAATAACAACACCTTTTGCCTCTTTTATTTCTTCTGGTGTAAGTTCGTGTTCAACACCAGTTTGCCCGTGTGTTTCAATTTTGATCTTATAGCCTAATTTTTGGGCAGCTTTTTCTAAAGCTTCTTCAGCCATAAAGGTATGGGCAACTCCAGTAGCACATCCCGTTGCCCCAACTAAATCATATTGAGCCATCTTATTTCATCCTTCCTACTACTTAATTTCACTTACTTGAATTTCGTTTAAATATTTTTCTAATTTAAAATCTGTTAACCCCGATCGGCTAGCTGTATCGCTACCCGCTGCTATTGCAGATTTTAAAGCTGCAGTATCACTTTTATCTTTTTCTTTTTCTCCAATAAAGGTTCCAAGCATTGTATCACCAGCACCAGCCGTATTAAGTGCTTGAATTTTCGGTGCATTGCCAAAGTAGGCATGATCTTTATTAATTAAGGCTGCTCCATTCTCTCCAAGTGAAACCAAGACATTTTGACAGCCAGCACTAATTAACTTACGAGCTAATTCAATAATCTTTTTCTGATCTAATTTTTCATTCAGATCAAAGAAACTAGCTAGCTCTTGATCGTTTGGTTTTAATAAATACGGCTGATACTCCAGCGTATCTAACACAACTTTAGAACTAGAATCAATTACTAGTTTGACCTTCTTTTCTGCTGTAATCTTCGCAATTTCAACCAAATATTCTGCTTTAATTCCTCTTGAAAAACTACCTGAAATAATTAAAGTATCGTCTGCTTTTAAGGTGTCTTTTAAGTATTTCAAGAACTTATCTTGAACCTCTTGTCCAACTTCTGGACCAGGATTTACTTCTTTGTATTCCACATTTTGATCTAAAACTCGTGTAAAGACATTAATCCTAGTTGGTTCTTTTACCTTAAGAAACTTAGTCTTGATGCCTTTTTCCTCTAAACCTGCTGTAATGTAATCAAGAGTAAAGCCTCCTCCAATTCCGGTCGCCATGTTTTTTATACCCATTTTTTTTAAAATAAACGATACATTTACACCCTTACCATTAGGTTGAAGCTCAAAATTTTCAGTTCGATTAACAGTATTTGATTCTAATTTTTTAGTAATAATTACCAAATCGATCGCTGGATTAAGTGTTATTGTATAAATCATGAGTTTTCTCCCTTTTCTTACCGCTTACATTATTAGTATACTTAGATATGAACGTAAGGATTTTCCGAATTGAAAGCGTTTTATAAAATAAGTGGTAAAGTTTTACAGAAAGGGAAGTACTAATATGCAAAATAATGATCTTAGTAATGCGGAATTACATTTATGGGAAATAGTTCAAAACAATCCGCAAAAAATTGCAAAAATGTCAATTGTAAAATTGAGCCAGTTTGCTCATGTTTCAACAGCTACTATTGTTAGAACAATGCAAAAGATGGGCTATAGTGGCTATACTTCTTATCGAGAATCTTTAAAGTTGCAAGATCGTTCTAATAGCAACTTTGACGTTTTAAATGACGCTGACGATAAAATTAAGAGCGTAATCACCAAAAATGAGATTGAAATGAATAATACTCTCCATAATCTTAGCTATAGCAATATTGAAGATAGTATTTCTATGACCAAACAAGCAAAGGTAGTCTATATCTTTGCGCGTGGCTTATCTGAATCGATTGGTCAAGAAATTATGGTTAAACTTCAACTAACTGGTAAATATGTCGAGTTCCATGCTGATCCTAACATTATTAAAACCGCCTCTAAGCGAATTAAACAAGACGCTCTGGTTATTTTTATTAGCCTAAACGGCAATACGCCCGAATTAGTTGATGCAGCTAAAAGCTTATCTCACCACGATGTTCCTATTATTACCTTTACTACTAATCCCAACGGCCAACTCGCTTCGCTTTCGACATTAACTTTTATGGGATACATGTCTAAAACCAACTACTTCCCCGACTATGAAGTACGTTCTAGACTACCTTTACAGATTATGACTCGGATCTTTTCAGATGCTTATTCAGTTAGAACAGGTTTTGCTAGGCAATAATTATTGTTAATACTTGATTTTAAAGATAGAAAAAAGAGTTGATAAACCATTTGTTTATCAACTCTTTCTGTATAAATGTTTAAATTTTATAAATTAGTTATTCTTTTTCTTACGGCTCATGCCCATTGCACTAGCAATACCAACTGAAGCAACTGTTAAGCCTGAGATTGCTGCAATAATTTCATTCTTAGCACCAGTTTGTGGCAAGTGTTTAGTAGTTGCTTGACCACCAATAGAAACAACATGTGCTTTATCAGCTTTTACCCAGTGATTTGCTCCGATCTTGTAGTAAGTCGTGCCGTTTACAGTCTTTTCACCAAAAACTTTAACTGCGGTATCAGAGCCAGTTAAAACAACAGATGCAGCTGAGTCGTCACCATTATCAACAATCTTTACAGAAGATGATGATTTTGATTCTTCCTTAGTCTTATTTGACTTGTTTTCAGATTTAACATCTGATTTTACATTATCTGTAGAATTTTGTTCTTTCTTTGAATCTGATTTGTTATTACCTGAAAAATCAGGTTCTGGCTTTTCAGTATTTACACTTTCTGAACCTGGCTTAGTTGCTGGTTTAGCAGGTTTTTGATTATTAATTTCAGGTTTAGAATCTGACTTACCAGTATTGTTGTTGGCTTTTTTATTCAATTCAGCTAATTTAGCTTTTGCGGCAGCCAATTTACTTTGTTCATTAGCTAAATCTGACTCAGCCTTCTCCAAATCTTTTTCTGCACTTGCAACTTGAGCATCTGACTTACCCTTGGCTTCTCCTAAAGAAGATAAAATTAATTCTTGTGCTTTTACATCTTTATCAGCTGTTAATACATCATTGTTTGCGGTAGTTAAAGCTGCTTGAGCTGCTGCTAAGTTAGCCTTAGCATTTTCTAAGCTACTTAATGTTTGCTTCAATGATTCTAGACTTGCTTGTGCAGCCTTAAGATCCTTGTTCTTGGCATTAACATTACCTTGTGCATTATCAACAGTTGTTTGAGCTGACTTCACTGCAGCAGTAGCTCCAGCTAAAACATTTTGAGCTTGAGCTAAAGCATCGGCAGCCTTAGCTTGAGCAGCTTTTGCGTCATCTAATGCTTTTGCCTTTGCACCAACTTTAGCTTGTACAGCTGCTAAATTCTTGTTTGCTTGATCTAGTTGCTTTTGTTCAAATTCGAGATTTTCTCTGCCCTTTGCAAGAGCATCTTGAGTATCAGCAATTGCCTTGTTAATCTTAGTAGAACCATTGTTTAATTCTGCTAAGTTAGCTTGTAAACTCTTAACATTGTTTTGGGCTGCTTGAACGGCATTTTGTGCAGCAGTTAAGTTTTGGCTTGCGGTTTCTACGTTAGCTTTAAGAGTGTTAATTTGATCTTCTTGTTTAATGTTTTGCAAATATGAGTGAACTAGATTTTGGTAACTATTGAAGTCCATACCGTTAATTGGATCAAATTCAATTTCATCCATGCTATCTGCATTATCCATGAATGGTTCAATCTCATATTCATTTCCAGCTAATCCAACATAGTTGGCATCTGGTTTTATCATAGAAGTATAGTGACCAATATCTACTGGTTTATTACTCCAGAAATCAACATCTCTTGCCCAATCATCTTCAGTTAATGGATGACTACTTTCAAAACTATAAGCAGCTGCATCTGGATGATCCTTAATATAGTTATCGATATCTTCTTTTTCACTCATCCAGTTATCAATTGGATTAACGTCTCCAGCTGAAATATCTTCTTCATCTTCATAAAATGGACCATATTTAGCAGTTAATAAAATAGGGTGATTAAATTCATCAGAATAATGTTGAAAATCAGAACTAAGCATTGCAATGGCAACAGCAGTTAAAGAAATTGATGGATGACTCAAGCCATACTTATCACGGTATGTCATCCAATGTTCATAATATCCTAGAGCTTTTTCCATATTACTGAATGAAGTAGAGTCTTTTTCTTGACCCAACTCAACAGCTTGTTTAACCCATCTTACAGTAATATCTTGGTAAGCATTTGGCTTACCAGTAACAATATCATATGCAGTACGTGCATCTTCTCTTAAACTTTCAGAATTATCTTTATTATCGGCAATTGACTTAAAGAAACCAGCCGCACCACTTGCTTGATCTTTAGCAACTTGATCTTGTAAATCTTTTAAAGCCTTTTTAGCATCAGCCAATGCTTGTTGTTTAGTATTAACATTGTTTTGGGCATCTACTACAGCTTGATTTGCAGTTGCAATCTTATTATTAACAGTTGCAATCTTTTGATTGTTTTCAGTTAAAGCAGACTTATTTGTAGTTAAAATAGATTCATTGTTAGCATTGGTCTTTTTAATGTCGTTTAATGTCGTTTGAACCTTTTCAACGTCTTGCTTTGCTTCATCTAAACCGCTGTTCTTAACATCAGCTTCTGCCTTAGCAACATTCTTATCGGCTGTTTGTTTAGCAGATTCTTTAGCATTAACTACATTTTGAGCATCAGCTTGTTTTTGCTTAGCAGTTGCTAATTGAGCTTGTGCTTTATTCAAATCTACATTTGCATCACTAACATTTTGCTTAGCATTTTTAATTGCATCTTGTTGAGCGGCAATACTCTTTTGTGCTTTTTGAATATTTTCTGGAGTAGCTTTCTTTGAAATTTCAGTGA
Organism: Lactobacillus paragasseri; assembly: GCF_003584685.1. Lineage (NCBI taxonomy): Bacteria > Bacillati > Bacillota > Bacilli > Lactobacillales > Lactobacillaceae > Lactobacillus > Lactobacillus paragasseri. The sequence continues at coordinate 177,180 of NZ_AP018549.1, read as the reverse complement.
CACTATTTAATTTATCTTGTGCTTGTTTTGCGATAGCTTGCTTAGCAGAAAGATTCTTTTGACTGTCATTTACTTTAGCTTGTTGAGCAGAGTAAGCATTATCCGGTGCTTTAGCTTTTGCTTGAGCATCAGTTAATGCACTCTTCTTGCTATCAACAGCTGCTTGAGCATTATTAACTGAATTCTGTGCTTCATTAACAGCTGCTTGAGCATTTTCTTGATCTGATTTTGCTACAGTAACAGTATCGTTTTCATTAGTTGATGCAGCTTGAACTTTACCATTATTGGTGCTTGCCAAAATAGTAGCAGTTAATGCTGCCACAGCTAAACTTGTGTATTTTAATCCTTTCATTTTTTCTCCTCCAATTAACATTACTCTTTTATTCTAATAACTTATAAATGGCTTTTCAAGTGCATAAACATTGGCATTTTACATATAAAATCAAGCTAAATTTTCCACAAAAAAACAAGGCTAAATTTCTAGCCTTGTTTTTCATTAGTTATTAAACTAATCTATTAATCTTCAACTTCGAGCTTATCTTTCCATGACTTAGCACCCTTAAGTGCATCGTTCAAGTTCTCGATATTCTTCTTACCTTCAGTTGATAACCATTCTCTACCTTGCTTTTCACCTTCGGCAGCAAATGGCTTAATTGCTGGCTTCCAAGTTGCACGTCCACAAAGAACACCATTGAAGTCTGCATCAGCTTCTTCAGCCATCTTAATTTCGGCAATGAATTCTTCACTTGTTACACCAGCTGATAAGAAGATGTATGGTAAATCAGTTAAGTCTGATTGTTTCTTCAACAACTTCTTTGCTTCTTCTTGAGTATAAACAACATTGTTGTCGCCATTGAAACCTTCTACGTACTTAATATTGAATGGAATTTCAACCTTAAGAACAGTAACGTCATATTGAGGTTTTGAAAATTCTTCAATTGTCTTAAATACTTTTTCAGGCTTTACTTTAGCATATTCCTCGCTCTTAACGTCATCCATCTTGCCATCATAAGTTAATAATTCAAGGAAAAATGGAAGACCGTTTGCTTTAGTTTCAGCTCCTACTCTTTCAACGAAAGCCTTCTTCTTATCATTAATTTCATCACTTTCGTCTGGATCGTAGTAAAGCAAGAATTTAACTGCATCGGCACCATCATTTTTAATTCTTAAAGCTGATTGGTCGGCAATTAAATCACACATTCTACCTGGTTCAGTGGTGTCATAACCTGTCTTTTCATAAGATAGTAATAAACCACAATTCTTATCCCTTACCTTAGTTGCAGGAAGACCATATTCTGGATCCGTTAAAATTGCGGAAGCATATGGTGTTAATTCTTTAGAAACAGCTTCTTTAAAATCTACGATTGTTGTTTCATCGGCAGGTTTATTTGCTGCTTCAGCTAACATTCTCTTTAATGATCCTCTTTGGTCAATTGCTAATGCGCTGATTACTCCAGCTTCATTAGACAAATTGTCCATATGTTTTGCAACTTCAGGTGAAATTTTTCTCATTGTGTATCTCCTTTTACTTAACCGCACATCTATATTATAAGATGGCGCTTTCACAAATAGAAGAGATCGCTTACATTCTGTAAAGGTTTTCATCTAAAGAGAAAAATCATGTAAAAGTTTACCTAAATATTTTCAACTTATCTTTCAATTGTGCGTGGAGCGGCACAATAATTGCCAACATCATAAAGATTCCAGCTGCAGCTACAATAAAGAAATTGATATAGCCGAACTTATCAATCACTAGTCCTCCAAATAAAGGACCAAAGGCTCTACCAATCGCAGACGTTGAAATTGTTAATCCTTGGTATTTTCCTTTACTTTCAACTGGAGATAAATCATTTACATAGGCTGGCATTGCGGGCATCGCAGTGGATTCACCTAAAGTCAAAGTAACCATTGAGAATACAAAATGTGCATAATCTTTTGCGAAAATTAAAGTTACAAAAGAGATAGCAAACATTGTAACTCCGAACACAACTTGATGGAATAAATTCTTAAAAGTATTAGGAAAACGACTTAAAAAAGCCTGTACAATCACAATAATGCTGGCATTAATTGTCCAAAGTAAACTATATAAGTGAAATGGAATGCCCAAAGAAACCATATAAACTGAAAGATTAGACTCCCAGTTCATGTACATTAGCCAGATCACAGCCAAAGTAGTAAAAAAGCCAATAGTTAATTTTAGATTAGCACTAGGCATTGGGGTTATCTTATTTTTACTATTAGTATTTTGCTGAGCTTTTCTTTCCAAATGAAACTTAATAATTGGACGATAATTAATAATTGAGTTTATACATACAATTACGAAAAGACTAGCCGCAATAATGAATAAAATCGTAACAGAGTAATCATAAATATAACCTACGATTAAAGTACCAAGTACCACACCTAGATTTTGTGCAAAATAGATCGTATTGAAAACATACCTGCCGGGCTTAGACTTAATGCTAGTTGCAATTGAATTAATTAAAGCCCCATTCCAGCCACCAAGTAGCCCAGTCAAAGTCATCCAAACCCAATAAATCGGCCAAGTATGATTAGCAGCCATTCCAAACAAAACTAAGGCATCTAAACCTGCTCCTGCAATAATTAAATAATAGGGATTGAAATGATCATACGCCCAACCTGCAACAAAGGAGCCAAGCATATTAGCTAAACAGTTAAAGAGCAGTACAATTCCAATCATCGCCAAAGATACGTGTAATCTCTTATTTAAATAAACCGAAGTCAATGGCCAGATAAAACTAGCTCCAATCCAGGTAAATAACTCACCTAATAGAAGCCAATGAAGCTTAATCTCATCATCTGGTTGAATATTCTGTTTGCCGTGCATTTTTTCACCCTTTTCTCTAAAACTCTTACATTCAGTCTAGCAATTAATGAACTATTTTGCACGAGAGTTAAAAAAAAGAGGCAAATTGCCTCTTTCAAAACCTATTCAGTTTTATTTATCATCATCCTTTTTCTTCCGTCCACCAAGTAAACCAAAGATACTAATACCAGCAAGAAGTGATCCAATTGCAGCAATTAAACTATTGTCATGAAGACCAGTTTGCGGCAATTCATGTTTTCTTCTTGAACCAACTGATAATAGTTCACCATTTTCACTGTAGATAGCTCCATTTTCTTTAACTTTGCTACTTGCTGGATATACATGACCAGTATGGTCTACTAAACGACCATCTGCACGTTTCTTATATCCATATTCGTGAATGAGTTTATCTTGAGTCTTAGTTTCTTGCTTAGAAACATTTTCTTCTTGTGGCTTATTTGGTTTATTTTCTGGAATTGTTGGATAAGTTTGTGAATTCTTAGTGTAAATTACGTTGAATACTAGGTCTTCTGAGTTAGGAGTTACAGTTTGAGCTGCAACTTTAGCTGGAGAAGCCGTGTATCCAGAAACTTTTGGAGAAAGAACTTCATTAAAGCTTTCTTTATCTTTATTCCAGTTATTCCAAGTAATCTCACCAGTTACAAGATTCTTTACACCAGTTCTAAAGAAGTTAACTTCCATTTCTTTATCAGCAAATAATTGTTTGCCATTAGCAGTGTGATAATGGATAGTTTCAGTAACAGTCTTAGCTTGTTGTACTTTTTCAGTCTTAGCTTCAACGACAATTGTAGTCAAACCACCATTTTCACCAATCTTGATTGAAGTTGGAATAGTATTAGCAGCTTGCCAGTTGTTAGGTAATTTTGGTGTAAATGTTGTATCTAAGCCGTACTTACCTGAAACAATTTGGGTACTAATTTCTTTACCATTCTGATCAACATAGCGAATTACTTGGCTTTCTGAAGCAGGAGTGTAAGTAATTGTTACTTGGCGGTCAGCAGTATTAGCGTTCACTTCTTCAGCAGGTACTTCAGCTATGCTTGGAACATAGTGTGTAATGAACTGAGGAGTGTAGCTATCCCATTGAGCTGTATGGTTAGCAGACGTTGATTTTTCAAGTTGCCAGTCACTGTAAGTAACTTCACCTGTTACTTCATCGAACGTTGCTGTTCTAGTGAAGTTTACAGTTTGAGTTGCCTTAGCAGTCTTACCGCTTGGATCAGTTACCACAATCGTACGAGTTGGTGTAGCTGTTAAACTTTCCATCTTCTCGTAGTTCTTGCTTGGATCTCCTGGAACTGGGCCTGTTGGGATATCCTTTTCAGGGGTTTCCGGAGTAACGATTATTGTACTGCGCTCTACTTTCACAGTTACTGTTGGAATACCATTTTCGCTAATTGTTATTGTCTTAGGAATATCTTGACCTGGTACAATCTTCCAACCCGATGGAACTTGTGGAGTTACGTTGACTGTTTCGCCAGTCTTGCCAGATATTGTGGTTTGACCGACTTCCTTACCATCGCCATCAACATAAGAGATCTTACCTGTTTGGTTGTTTGCAGTGTAAGAAATGCTTACTGTTTCATCTGCAGTTTTGGCAGTCACTGGTTTTGCACTAACACTTGAAGTTGCAGTGTAACCTGCTACTTCTGGTGCCGTGTATTCTGACCATTCTGCTGGTTCAGAACTTGCCCAGTTACTGTAAGTTATCTCGCCTGTTACTTCATCGAATGTTGCCATTCTAGTGAAGTTTACAGTTTGAGTTACCTCAGTAGTCTTACCACTTGGATCAGTTACCACAATCGTACGAGTTGGTGAAGCTGTTAAACTTTCCATCTTCTCGTAATTCTTGCTTGGATCACCAGGTACTGGGCCTGTTGGGATATCCTTTTCTGGTGTGTCTGGAGTTACGATAACTGTTCCATGCTCTACTTTTACAGTTACTGTTGGAATGCCAGTAGCTGTTGCTGTAACACTCTTAGGAATATCTTGGCCTGAAACTATTCTCCAGCCTGATGGTGCTTCTGGAGTTACTGCAACGCTTTGATCGGTCTCGCCTGTTAATGCAGTTTGACCAACTTCATTGCCTTGACTATCAACGTAAGAAATCTTACCTGTTTGATTGTTTGCAGTGTAAGAAATGTTTACCGTTTCATCTGCAGTTTCAGCAGTCACCGTTTTTGCACTGACACTTGAAGTTGCGGTGTAGCCTGCCACTTCCGGTGCTGTGTATTCTGACCATTCTGTTGGTTCAGAACTTGCCCAGTTACTGTAAGTTATCTCGCCTGTTACTTCATCAAACGTTGCTGTTCTAGTGAAGTTTACAGTTTGAGTGACCTTAGTAGTCTTACCGCTTGGGTCAGTTACAACAATTGTTCGAGTTGGTGAAGCTGTTAAACTTTCCATCTTCTCGTAATTCTTGCTTGGATCACCAGGTACTGGACCTGTTGGAATATCCTTTTCAGGGGTTTCCGGAGTAACGATTATTGTACTGTGCTCTACTTTCACAGTTACTGTTGGAATACCAGTAGCTGTTGCTGTAACACTCTTAGGAATATCTTGGCCTGAAACAATTTGCCAGCCTGTTGGTGCTTCTGGCGTTACCTTGACAGTTTCACCAGTCTTACCACTGATTGTGGTTTGGCCAACTTCTTTACCATCACTATCAACGTAAGATATCTTACCTGTTTGATTGTTTGCAGTGTAAGTAACAGTAATTTGACTATTCTTATCATTACCAGTTACTTTCACTTGCTCAACCTTAGCAGGAGCTGCTGTGTATCCAGCAAAGGCAAATGGAGTAAAGCCAGCGAAGATATCTTTACCATCTACTGCAGTCCATGAACCTTCACTATTTACAACAATCTTACCAGTAACTAAGTCATACTTAGCAGTTCTAGTAAACTCAACAGTTTGAGCTTTTTGAGTTTCTGGAATTTGAGCTAATTGGGCTGTACTTAATCCTTCGTAGTTGATTGTCCGAGTAACGTCCTTAACTAAGCCATTTTCTCTGAACCAATTCTTATTAGTTGGATGTGGATTAGTACTTGGATCAGTTGGATTAAGCTCATTCAACTTATGAACTAACTTGATATACAAGTTTTGATTCAATGTCTTACCAAAAGTATAACTAGTTGGTAATTCTTGATCTGGAGCTAATTCGTAATTGTCAGGAACAACTAATTTAAGATCATTGATAGTTGAATTAGCAACACCTGTCTTAGTAATTGTCTTACCGACTTGCTTATTACCATCTTGTGTATCTTCAAACTCAATACTTAAAGTTGCATCCAAGGTAAATCTAGCGTCTGAAGAAATATTCAGCTTGTAGTTTGGATTTGTTTTTTCAAGAGCAGCGATACTTTCTGGAGTTAATTTAATTACATAAACGCCAGATTCAGATGGAACTCCAGTTGCAAACTCATAAGTCATCCCTGTTGGAACTGTAATACCTGCTGGAGCGTGAACCGTGAAGTTTGCATTATCAATTGAGGTTGATGTGCTTTCCTGACTACCAGAAATTGTTACATTTTCTTCAGCTGGACTAATTACGTAAGTAAATTGTCCACTTTCAGAAATTGCGTAGTTAGGATTGTCAGCTTGTAATTTCTTCAATCCATTTGCGGTCAAAGAAATGTAGTAAGTACCAGCATTAGTTGGTGCTGATATTGCCTTACCATTTGCGTCTACCCATTCGTAGTCGTCATTAGTTAAGTTAGCGGCATTCAAGTCTTCGCCATTTACTAGGCCACTAGTGGTGAACACGCCAAAGTTTTCAGCTTGAGTATTGATTACTGCTGGCTGACCATCGTAAGTCTTGCCATCTGTACCAGTACTATTATTACCAAGGATTACATTAAGAGCTTTTTGCTTAATTGTGTAAACAGCAGCACCTAAAAGATCTTGTGTGTCTAAAGTTACATTTCCTTGGCCAGCATATTGGTTGATTGCGTTTTGCAAGTTTGTAATACCATCTGCACTTAACTTAATAGTGTAAGTACCAGCATTAGTTGGTGCTGATATTTCTTGACCATCCTTGTTCTCCCAAATGTAATCTCCAGCTTGCAAAGCATAAGTACTTTGAGCACTTGATCCTGGGAAAGCAAAGTTAACAATAATATCACCGTTTGTACTATTCACTTCAGCAGTAGTTGCAGCTTGACCATCATAAGTCTTAGAAGATGAGCCCCTAAGAGTTGCAGTACCGTTTACAACGTTGATCGTGTAAGTAAATTCGCCATCAACTGAAGTAAAGTTGTAATTTGAATTATCAGCTTTTACTTGTGCAATTGCATCCTTAGTCAAGCGTAAGTAGTAAGTGCCAGCGTTTACTGGATTACCAGTCATTGCAACGTAGTTACCGTCAGCATCTTTACTGTACCAAGCATAACTATTAGCAGTTAAACCATTAAGATTAAGCTCTTGGTCAGTAACTAAACCTGTTGCCTTCCACTTGATATTGTTCATTACATCCGAAACAGAAGTAGTTTGAGCATTGTAGTCACGATCAGCTGAACCACTAATTTTTGCAGTGGCAGGAGCTGGATTAATTGTGTAGTTAATCAAACCAGCTACAGAGCTAAATTGATAGTTTGGATTTGTATTTTGCAATTCAGCAAGCGTACTTGCATTTAAGCGTGCCTGGTAAGTTCCAACATCAACCGGTGCACTTTCAAGCTTATTACCAGTTTCATCATACCAAGTGAAGTCGCTAGCGCTAATACCCGGATTTACTAATGGATTATTAGCAACGATTCCATTTGCAGTAATAGTTATTCCATTAACATCAAGATCCGCTGCTTGAGCATCATAAGTCTTACTTTGATCAGGTGCAGAAATTGTTACGTCAGTGAGTGTTTGTGGATTAATTTTAAAGCTTGCTTGACCACTTAGTTTATCTGCTGAAACAGTCACATTAGACTGATCATTGTCACCTAAACCAGCTTGCTGGTTCAGAGCAGCTTGTAAGTGAACTAAGATAGCCTACTTGTTCAACTTAATAGTGTAAGTACCAGTATTTGTCGGTGCAGAAATTATTTGACCATCCTCAGTCTCCCAAATGTAGTCACCGTCTTGCAAAGTGTAAGTACTTTGAACATTAGAGCCTGGGTAAGTAAGGTGAACTAAAATCTGCCCATTGCTATTAACTTCAGCAGTTGTTACAGCAGTTCCATCAAAAGTCTTTTGGTTAGAGCCACTAAGTTCTGCACTAGCTGTGGCTGCTTTTACTACATAATCAGCATTAGTATTAAATGCCCACTTGTAGTTAGCACCCTGATTACCAGTTAATGCTTTTAGCTTTTCTTGGCCAATTTCTGATAGTTTTACTTGATAAGTACCGACATTAGTTGCATCACCAATAATTTGTAAATCATTAGCTGTCAAAGTTAGAGTCTGTGCTTTACCATCAGCGGAGTAAACCGTAGCAGAGTAAGTTACGTTGTACTTATCTAAGTTAAGACCACTTGATAAGGTTGGTACGGCATTATAAGTTTTGCCGTCACTACCATTAAGAGTAACAGTAACTTCACCTTGTTTAACCGTGAATGTTCCCTTCGCAGTTACATCAGCAGCGGTTTGTGGGTATGAGTAATTAGTGCCGAGCTTTTCTTCAATGTTAGCCAAACCTTGTGCAGACAATTCTACTTGGTATTCACCAACATTACCTGGGGTTTGGTTAAATACTAGATCACCATCAACTGTGTGATAACTTAGAGCAGCCCCATTTTCAGTGGTAATTGTTAATACATAGCCAGATGGGTTTACTTTAATTGCATTGAGCCAATCTTGCGTACCATAAGTTACACTTGATTGACCTGAAACAGCAATAGTTACTGGCATTTGTTCAACAAAGAAGTTAGCCTTAGCATCCGCAGCTTGCGTCCAATCATAGTTGCTTGAACCCGTTAAATCTTTAAGCTTTTGCAAACCTTGTGCTGATAACTTAACTTGATAAGTACCCACATTAGTAGGTACAGTAACAAACTCAAGATCACCAGCAGCTAAAGTTACGTTTGTATAAATTCGTTCTGCATTATTATCAACAGTTTCATTGTGAACAGGTGCGGTGATAGAAATACTGTAATCACCAACATTAATGTTAGTCGATTCACCATATTTCACATGTTGAGCCCCAGTAATTTTTACCGTTGTATTAGCTGGCGTAATAACATATGAAGCTGGTGTATGACTTGGTTCAACAATCTCTTCATTATCCTGTTCATCAACACCGTTTTCCCCAATGTTACCCGAGAAGTCATAGTCTGGGAATAATTGGCGTAACTTATCAGTTAGCTGCTTAGAAATTTTTACGCGGTAAGTGCCGACATTAGTTGGAACACCACCATCCGGATAGCCTTCAACATATAAGTCACCAACTGTCCAGGTAAGTCCAGTATCATTATCATTATTTAAAAGCTTGTTGTCTTTCCAAGTTAAGTTTGGAACTGGTAAATCAGTAGAAAGCCAATTAGTAAAGGCTAATTGATACTTACTTGGACTAAATGGCATTGCTGTTCCATAAACAGTCGTTTGATTACCAGTTAAGGTTAATTCAGCTTTATGTTCATAAATGAAGTACTCACCGCTCTTAGCTGACTGACTAATCTTATAATTAGCAGCACCTGATAATTGCTTAATTCTTTTAATAGCGTCAGCAGTCAATTGAACCTTGTAAGGATTACCTTTTACAGGTTGACCATCGGCACCAATCCCGGCATTAGCATGGATAGCATGTTTGCCGTTGGCATCAACTACTTCAAGATCAGATGGAGTTAAAGTAAATTTACCTAAATCAGTTGGCTCAGTAGTTGAATTGCCCCAAACTAATTTAATATCGCCATTGTTGATTTGCTCTTGCGTAATTTCAGCATTCTTGTCATTAAAGACTTTAGAAGCACTACCTGAAACACCAATTGTTAATTCAGCTGGAGTTACTACATATGGGATTTCTCCAGAAATTGTGCTCTTACCATTTTCTTCAAAAGTGTAATTAGGGTTAGCATCCGCAAAGGCCTTTTCACCTTGAGTATTCAGCTTCAAGTAATAAGTACCAGCATTAGTTGGTGCAGATGAAAGTTTATTGCCTTGACCATCATACCAAGTAAAGTCACTAGCTGTGAAAGTAGGAACTGTTAAGTTTTCAACGTTATGGAAGCCAAAGTTGTTAGCTGTTTCAGTCTTAGTTGGATCAAAGCTGACTGGATTGCCATTATAGATAGTATTTTCTCCACCATATAGTTGAACGTTAGCAGCAACTGCCTGCTTAATCTCAAAGCTTGCAGAGCCTCCGTCGTCAGTAGTTGTCGTAAGGCCCACGTTACCAGCACCCACAACCTGATCAATCTGACTTTGGATCTTATTGATACCAGCCTGTGTCAACTTAATCGTGTAATTACCAACGTTTACTGGCGATTGGTTATCACTCGTTGACCAAGTATAGTCACCATCTTCTAAAGTGAAGCTCTTTGGCAAGTTGGCAATTCCAGTACCGTTAATAGCTACCTTAATTGTTGAACCCTCAGTATACAAGTCAGCAGTAGTTACATGTGAGCCATTGTAAATCATTGAGTTATTACCACTAAGCTCAGCGGTAACTTTAGCCTGATTAATAGTGTAAGTGCCGGTTCCTGCAGAGGCAGTAGCAGACCATTCAACATTATCGCTATTAATTGCCTTAATGTGCTTCCAGCCTGACTGTGATAAGCGAACATCATACTTACCAACTTTAACAGGAGCTTGGGGGGTCCAATTACCGTCAACTTTAAATTCAATATCGCCAGCAACCAAGTTATAAGTTGGATTGTTAGGCTCATTTAACGTAATTGAGTATTTACCCAAGTAATCATCAGCACTAACAGGCGTTCCGGTATAAGTGTATGAAGGATCACCACTGAAGACTGCACTAGCCTTGTATTTTTTAATTACTAAAGTACCAAAAGCATTTGGATCAATACTAATATGATAATTATCGCCAACTACATTTTGAATCTTAGCTAAGCCAGCATCAGTCAACTTAACTTGATAGCTACCTGCATTTTCGGCTGGATCGTTAACGATTGCAAAGTCACCTGAATCAAGGGCTACATCGGCTAAACTTGCGACAGCGCCAGTGGTATTACCACTAGTTTGAGCGATTGAAACCTTCACACTGTTAGTGCCATCAGCATTGTAGACAACATTAATTGGTGAACCATTGTAGGTTTCAGTTTGTGTACCAGAAACGCTAATCGTATTTTGCGAAGGAACAATATTAAATGTTGAAGTTAAGTTACCCAATTGAGTTGCGGGGTCAACATTAATGTTATAGCCGCTATCGCCACTACCTGATAGTTGATGAATCGTATCAATGACATTTTGCATCCCCTGTTGGGTCAGCTTAATCGTATAAGTGCCAACATTAATTATTTGAGCACCATCATAACCAGCCCCATCCTGATCAACCAAGTAATAATCACGATCTTTAAGCGTATAAGAGGCATCTAAAACTGAGCCCGGGAAAGTAAAGTGAACTTTAATTTGACCGTTACTGTTAATTTCTGTAGTAGTGGTACCTTGACCGTTATAAACACGAGAGTTAGTACCGCCAAAAGTAATATTAGCAGTAGCTGGTGTAATCGTATAAACACCTAATCCGTCGTTACTTGTCAATTTGAAGTTAGGGTTTTGTGCTTGCAATCTAGCAAAAGCAGTATCGCTTAACTTGATGTAGTAAGTACCAACGTTCTTTGGATTAGAAGTCAATTCTGCACCACTTGCATCAACCCATTGATAGTCACTACCAGTGATTCCTGTAGTATCTAAGTCCACATTTTGACCGCCAAGATTTGCAGTAATGTGCAACTTCGAAGCATCAATCTGGTTAGTAGTTTCAGCGTTATAAACTTTCGTGTAATTACCATTAGTAATATTAGAAAGTTCTGCTAAACTTTCTAATGGTGTGATTGTGTAATTTGCACTACCACTAATTGCATCACTAGCAAACTTAACGTTACTTACATCATTTTGACCGCTACCAACAGCTTGCTTGATGATCTCTGCAATGGCATCACTATTCAAACTAATCGTGTAAGGCTGATCGCTTGCGTTAACTGGTGCCTGACCATTTGGTGTATTCCACGTGAAGTCACCACTGTTCAACTTAACAGTCGTCGAGTAGTTAGCATTACCATCCTTTGGATAGTGCAAGGTCAAAGTAATGTTGTCGCCAGTGCTAGTTGAGTTGATATCATCAACGCTGACTGCTTGACCATTGTATTCACGACTTGCACTACCGGAAAGAATAGCTGAAGCATTTGCCTGGTTAATCGTGAAAGTCCCGTTGCCAGAATTAGTTAACTTAAAGTTTGGATTATTAGCATTCAGCTTAGCTAACCCAGCAGCAGTCAAGACAACCTTGTAAGTACCCACGTTAACCGGCGCAGTGCCATCAGCCCAAGTAAAGTCACCGCTATCTAAGCCAGTGGCATCAAGGGTAACAGTTTGCCTATTAACAGTCGTTGTAAAGACGAATTTGCTTGGATCAATTGAACTTGGCGCAGCACCATTGTAGGTCATCTCATAATTGCCAGTCTGGGCATTAGCCATTACTGCATCACTAGCAAGCTTATTAATTGTGTAAGTTGCATCACTGGTGATTGTTGACTTACCATCTTGAGTCCAAATAATACTGTTATTGCCATATTTGTTAACAATATTCGTTTTGCCTTGTTCAGTTAAACGAACTTGGTACTTAGCAGCATTAGTTGGCAAAGCAGTAGTCCAATTAGTGCCATCAGTAGAGAATGCAACATCCCCCGCTTGAAGAGTATAAGCACCAGCACTAGCAGTAGGTCCTGTAACAGTTACTTTCAATGCATTGTTAAGCTCGTCATTAGTAATTGCTTGACCATTGTAAGTACTATTGCCATTACCAGTTAATGCAGCTGTAGTAACAGCACCCCAACTAATGGTGATTGCAGTATCTTGGGTAGTACCATTAACCGTTTCAGCTGGAATTTGACCATTAACAAGTTGAATTGGAGTAGTAATCCCGTTAACTGTTTGATTTACAGACATCGTGTAACCAGCATAAGTTGGTACATCTTGAGCTGCCCAGTTACCAGTACTCCAGCCGCTACCTGCAAAGCCATCATAAACAACACCGGTATCATCATTGTTAACTCTTACCTGTCTAGTTAATTTAGCTGTTTGCGTGATCGTCTTACTATCTTGACCAGGTTCAGTAATTGTAATTGTCCGCGTTACGGTCTTATTTACCATTGAAGTTGGCACATAGTAAGTAGTTAGTACATTACGGTTAAACCAAGTGTTATCAGTAGCATTTGGGAAGGTGGTTCCTGTCGGATTAGCAAACTGAATCGTAGAGTAATAAAATCCCGCAACATAAGGGTGAATAGATTTTGTTACAGCAACGTACTCATTATTACCATCAGGCGGAATCACTGTAAAGCCAGCCGTAGCTCCTGTCTTAATTCCATCTGACCAGTTACCAGAAATCACATGGAAGCCTGGAGTAGTTTTATCCCCTGCGTTTTGATCAAACTGCCAATTACCATAAGTAATCTTATTATTGGCGACGTTTAAACTACCAGTTCGGTCATAAAACACTTGTATCTGTGAGTCAGGCGCAAATTGTTGACCATTCTTGTCACCGCCAGCAATTACAAATTTCGCAGTTACTGTACTTGAAGTAGTTTCATTAGGAATATACAAAACAGTATGAACTGGACGTGCTTCATAGATTGGGGCGTTCTCAGTATATGCTAAAGATTCCTTATTAATATCAGATGTCCCTTGATCTGAATTATTCCAAGTTGGGAAGACAAATTGATTTGCTAGTTTACCTGATGTATCGGTAACTTTAGCGGCAGTGTAACCATCTAATGTCGGCACATCTGCAACAACAGCTGCCCACTGCTGTGGCAGACTAGTCCATGTACCTGATTCAACATGGTAACCATTCTGCCCTTGCTTGGTATCCCAAAGCCATGGAGTGTAGGTAACTTTCTTAGTAACCAGATCCTTTGACTTAGTTCTTGAGTAGTACACATCAAGGACAGCAGAAGTAAATGCAGACCCGTCTGGCGTATAAGTACCATCGGCATTAACTTTAGCCTTAATATAGTTCACAGTCGGCTTACGAGTTTGTTGTTCTTGTGTTTCCTGGATCTTGTGCTTAAGATTAATGGTCATCGTTGCACCGGTTAAAGCCTTAAGAACGGAGAAAGTATTCTCCCACTGATAGTTTGGAGTTGTCCAATCGGCGGTTGGATTGGTAAGCGATACCCCGTAACTCCCAACTAACTACACCCCATCCGGCACGCCAGAAGTTGAAACAGAATAATAGTCACCAGCATCAGCACCTGCTGGAAATGTTAATTTCGTGTTAATGCTTGGATAATAGCCACCAGTTCCTGCTGCAGCACTGCCTGACACTTCTACCGTCCCAAGATTAGTATTTGAATCTTCATCATGGAAAGTAATGTAGAAGTGCATCTTTTGGTGAATTGGAACTTGAACAACAGGCGTCGTTTGACTAAAAGCAGCCAAAGTATATTGACTTGGAATTGACGCACCGTTTCCTAGTTCATAGCCGTCTGGCATTGCCATATGGAATTTAAGATTTGTTTCAACTCCAGGAACAAATTCTTGTGAGTAAGTTTCACCAACAACATTGTTATCATTATATTCATCCACAAACTCAAAATTAACTTTTTGAGCAATATTTACCTTCGCATTTACTTCATAGTAGTAAGTGCCATCAGCGTCTACTTTGGCACCAATCGTGCCTTTAGGTACAGATACGCGAACTGTTGCGGTTTGAACGCCACTAACTAAACTACCATCACTATTGGTTTCAAGACCAGACAAACTGTAAGTTGGTGTGTAACTGGTCGTCTTCGTATCATAAACTGTTTGTTCACCCGGCGTCTTTTGACCACTATAAGTGGTATAGTCAATTGCTTGACCATTAGCTTGGGTTAAAATTGCTCCCTGGTTATTGCCGTTAGCAATACTACCAGTAGTTCCATCATACTTCTCGCCATTGGTGAAGAAGTTTTGTCCATCAACTGCGGTGGTCTTCGGAATAACCGTTACATAAACCTTAATTTGTTGATCCAAATTGCTAGCTGGATAATGGATCGTAATTACACCCTCATTAGTCGAGTTGGTGTTAGGTGAAGTAGTCCAAGATGCAGTATGTTCTTCCCAAGTGCTTGGCAAGTTCAAGACACTATCAACTGAAGGAACATCACTGCCAACTAATACCTTGATGCTGCGGCTATCGTTAATAGCAACCGCACAGTTTGCAACTGGTGTAGTAACACTTGCTCCGCTAGCATCCTTGTAAGTAGCTGTAATTTTAACATTATTATATGAACCAGCTGTCCCCCAGGTTGGTTCTGAATTATCAACGAATTGATAAGTAGTTCCTTCTGGGAAGACATTCTTATTAGTTACTAAGTCAGCTGCTGTCAAAGTAGTCCCATAGTCAACAGTTTCACTCTTTGCGATCACATTAGCTTTAGAGATAACTGTAATGTCTTTAACCGTGTATGACGAACCACTGGGAAGAGTAATTGTTACGTTCCCGGTCTTGCTTTCACCGGCTTTATCGAAGGTTAATTTGGTACTGCCATCATTACCGGCCCAAGTGAGTTTAGTACCTTCTGGCCATTTCGTGTTATTGTCCAGAATTGGGTTAGGGACTATATTAGCCAGCCAAGTATGTTGAACTTTACGCACTTCTACACCCGTACTTGGGTTTTTTACTAATTTTTCGAGTGCCTCACTATCAAAAGTAACTGGACCGTTGGTTAAAGTTTGAACGTGGGGATCATCACTGGCTTTGATCGTTGGTGCTAAGGAAATCCCATTAGTTGAAACCTTATCCCAAGTTGCGGCAGTAGGTGCAGCATAATTAGCAACCGTCGTATTGTTGGTCTTCTGATACCACTTATTTAGCTCAGCATTAAAGTCAGCACTTGCTGTACTAAAAATGTTATTTGAAAAAATCAACGGTTGGCCAGCGCTATTTGTTTGGTTAAAACTAGCATTGAAGTTAATGTTGTATTTGCCGCTTCTTGCACCACCAACAACAAAGTTATTACGATTTTCAATATACTCAAGCTTAGAAGCATAGACCTTAGTGCCATCAGCTAACGTTACCCAAACTTTATCATTCATGTAGCCGGCAGCAAGCAAATCCTTAATTGCTTGCACATTTTCTGGTCGACCAGTCATATAAGTTTTGTTTGCGGCATTATAGATATACATATCCTCAGCATGTGGAGCAGATACGTAATTTATGTCTACTTTCTGCTGGGTAGCATTAGACAACTTGTTAAAAGTTATTGCGAAGTGGTTGGTCTTAGTATTGACTAAATCAGTTGGTTTGTTTTTCCACTTTCTATTATTATCTAGGTCATCTGCAGCTACTTGCACTTTGATACCTAATGCGTAAGCCAAAGCATAATCTTGGTAGAAATATTGTCCCCATAAGCCCGCTGGTACATTATTAGTCGAAGGCTCACCTTTGACAGGATCAAAAGCAAGTTCTGGTGTTGTCGGTGTTGCAGATGTTGATTTCGGCATTGTTGCCAGCTGAGCATTAATTACAGGATTACCATTAGAATCAGTTGGAATATCATCCCGCAATTTAAGCCCTTGAACTACATAAGGAACCTTAACAACATAAGGATCACCGATAACTTTAGGAGCATCGGAATCACCAGCAAAAGTATTGTTATCCGTAACTTGAACATTGGCCCAGTGGATGCCTAAACTACTTGTATCAAGTGTCCCTAATATCTTGTAAGAAAAGGCAGTAGAATCATATGCATATTGATTGCCAATCATCGTAGAAAAGTTATTGCCGTTAGCATCGGCGGTGTTAAAGTCTGGGGTATCGTTTACCCTATTCACATAGTAGAAAGTATCTGGTTGAAGCTGTGATCGTGCTTCAACGTAAGATTCAATATCAGCAGTTGTACTTGTACCATCTTTATACGTTACTTTAATGATCCCAGATATCGTATTACCATCAATGGCATCTTGTTGAGTTGCAGTTGGGGCATTGCCAACCCAAGAAAAAGTAGCCCCGCTTTGAGTTAAAGCAGCCGCATTGGAAATAAATTTTGAGGCTAAATTTGTCAAATCACTCCCAGCAATCACATAAGCAGGTGTGTCGCTATCCATAGTATAAGTCTCTGGTGCAATATGTTCGGTTGAATCAGCATGAGGGGTTACAGGTTTAATATTCGATTTTTCTTGAGTAGCAGAATTACTATTACTTTGATTAGTTTTAGTAGAAACGGAAGTTTCGCTAGTTAAGACAGGTGTATATTTTGAAGTTGAGGTTGATCTATTTTTTTCAACAGTATTTTGGGCAGAATTATCCTTAGAGCTTGTTGTGTCAGAGCTATCTTTTGAAGAAGTTGCCGCTTGAGTATCAGTAGCTTTAACAATATTAGTAGTTGTTTGATTTTGCGCTTGCTTAGATTTACTTACTTGAGTATCAGTTTCAGCAGATGCACTATTTGTCTGATCTTCTGACTTGTTACTCTTAATTTCAGCAGCAATTGGAATTGGAGCATGCTTTTCAGCGGTTGCCAAAGAAGATGCCTCTACTTTGGAGTCATCTTTTTTATCAGTATTATTATCAGAACTATTATTAGTAGTATTAGATGATACACTAGTCGTTGTAGTGTCCGCCGCATTAACATTCGTACTTGCGTGAACTGTCTGACCTTCATTAAAAGTTAGAAATAAAGTTGAAAGTAAAACAGAACAAACACCAACGCTCAATTTTCTAATACTAAAACGTTGTTTAGAATCAAAGTCTTTTTTATTGAATAACATTTTAGCCTGTCCCTTCAATTTTAAATTGGTAATAGTTATAAGATTTCTATAGTTATTTTAACGCGTTAAAAATAATTCTTATAGGATTTTTGATTAATTTATTATAACAACTCAATTTACTACTTTATCAGTATTAACTCTAGAGATTGCTATTCTTATTATACTAGAATTTTATCAATTATTACATTATTACGAATTTCCAATACATATACTTTACAGGTTAAATAAAAGTTATGATTGACATTCACGTAAACTAATGGAAAACAAAATTAAGTTTTATAGATTACATTTTTAACATAACACACAATAGATCCCAAACAAAAAAAGCTCGCAAAATACGAGCTATTTTTTATCTTTTTTCTTCTTTCCAGCTTCTAATTTCTGTTACATCCTGTGCAACCTCTAAGCATCCCAGATACTTTCCATCTTTTCGAACGGCTAAATATTGCAAATATAAATATCGCCCTATATGCCGCGGCTCAAACCAAAATTCATACTTATCTTTCTTTCCTTGATGGAAATCATCAAAAATTTTCTTAACTCGTGGAACGCTCTCAGGAAGATGACAAGAATATACACTATTGCCAATCGCATTTTTAGAATGCGGAAAAATACTTGCTCCCCCACCAAAATATGCAACCTTGTCATTTTCATCGACAAACGTTATCGCAAATGGCAATAAGTCTAAGATTGCTGACAGCTGTTCTAAATTTAAGCTACCTTCTGCAAAGTTCAAGGCTAAACTGCTTAACTTATCTAAAGAGATCGGCCCTGCAACTTTTGGCTTTATCTTTGGCTTCCAGTTCATCGGCTTTTGAATTAAAGTATAGCCAATCTGCTCTTCTTCATTCTTAACATTGCCCCAGTCTTCTTCACTAGCAACTTCATCAAGCATTGGAAGCATAATTTTTTCTTCTTTGAAAATCATCTCAAGAACTTCATGAGCAGCACTTTTTATTACACTAGCAACTTCACTTTGGTCCACATTTTTTTGATTAACAAGCATATTAGCTTGACCAATTAATTTTCTAATTTTATCATCAACACCCCACATAACTTTAGGTGGAGCAGTAATACCATACTTAGTCATAAGTGGAAACATAGAAGTTTCTTTACGGGCATAGTGATAGTGAATTTTTGCCAGATCTTTTAACTCTTGCTTCAACTTAGGTAGAGCATTAGAAGCTCCAGCTTCCCACTTAGCCAAATCAGGAAGCAAGGCATCATTAATTAAAGATTTAATTACAATATTTTCTAACTTAAAAGTATGAACAGGATGACCAGGAGTTTCGAATTCTGGACTTTCTTTATTTTCTTTAATATTGCCTTTAAAAACATCCGCATGAACATTACACAGGTATTGAATCTTTCTTGGATCAAGTCCTTGCGCAATTAATTCTCTTTCAGCTGCTGTAATTTCAGCTACATCAACCTGATCAAAAGCAGCTTGAAACATTTTTTTTGCTTCTTCTAATTCTCCACCATTTTGAATAAAATTTAAAATTTTCAAAATTGCCTCTTGGCGTTGTTTAGCTAATTCTTTCATTTATCAATCACCTTGTAGCCTTTATTTTCAAAAGCCTGCTTTATCTTATTCAAATCAATTTTCATTGCCTGTGCTCCAAGCGGAATGGTCATCACACGTCCGACTGTTGATAATAAGCCCGGAATTTTAATTCTAGTAAAACCACAATCATACATAATTTGAACGAAATCCGGATATTCTTCAGCTAGTTTCTTAATCGGCACTGAAAAGTCAATGATCCTTTGCTTTTCCTCGGTGTCTTCAATTTCTTCTTCTTGATCAAGAGCTTGTTCATCATCAAGCATCCCTAATTGCTGCTTAGCAGCTGTCGTCATTCTTTCTGGACTCCAAACCGGGTACCAAACTAATTTCACATCACAAGTCTTAATCTCAGGAACCGTCAAAACTGCCTTTTCAATTGCATTTTGTAGATATGTCGACAAGGGACAGCCAACAATAGTTAAAGTCATCTTAATCGTGGCATGATCTCCTTCAATATCAATTCCATAAATCAAGCCTAGATTAACCACATCAACTAGTAGTTCAGGATCTTCTACTTTTTGAAGAGCTGTCATAATTTTATCGACTAATTTCAAATTCTTTTCTTGCATCTTTTTCACCTAAAAAAATAAGAGAAACTTTATCGTTTCCCTTATTCTATCAAACTTATCTAACTAGCTTGTCCCAAATAATGACTTTCTTAGCTTTAAGAGACTTTTGAACATCGATAATTCTTTGGTTACTTGAACCACGAAACTGTAAAGTAAGATCCTTTAAGTCATCCATAAAACGTCCATCAACCAGAATATCAATTTTTGAAAGCATTTCTTTCTTATCTGGCGTTTCTTTTTGGAGTTCATCCCAAGTATAACCTGACCAAGACCAAATATCTTTAGTATGTCCGAATTCTTTGCGCACTCGGTTAATTAATTTTAAGCAAACCCAAGTATTCAAAAATGGTTCTCCGCCTAATAAAGTCAATCCTTGCACATAAGATTGAGACATATCTTCAATAATTTTATCTTCTAACTCTTGTGTATAAGGACGTCCATAATTAAAGTTCTGCGCTGCCAAATTATAGCAGCCAGGGCAATCAAATAAACATCCGCTTACATATAAACTGCATCTAACGCCTTCCCCATCAACAAAGTTAAATGGTTTATAGTCCGCAATTTTATGCTTAGAATATTCTTCCGATATCCATTCTTGTGGTTTAGGATTTTTAGGTTTCCTATGTTGCTGCTTTAATTTTTTAGCATGTTCAACTTGCGGCTTATATTGGTTAGAATCCACAAAAATTGTATCGCCACCAACATTAACTTTAATTAAGTTACCTCGAACATCAGGACCTTCTTGACTGTTTTTATCTTTTTCTGGCATTAATATTCGTCATTCTTTCTAACTTCATCCTTAGCCATTTTTTCTTCCATTCCTAAGTTCAAGTGCTTTACACGGTGAACAATTTCTTCGTGACGACCATGAACCATCGGACGCTTCAAAGGATTACCAAGATAGCCACAAGTACGTTTTACACAATCACAAGTTTCTGGGTCGTGGTTGCCGCATTGAGGACATTCAAATCCTTTAGCAGTTGCCTTAAATTCACCCTTAAAACCACACTTATAGCATTGATCAATTGGAGTGTTAGTTCCTAAGTATCCTACCTTGTCATAAGCCCAATCCCAAACAGCTTCTAAAGCCTTAGGATTTTGTTTAAGGTTTGGGTACTCACAATAGTGAATAAAGCCACCAGCCGCATAAAATGGATATGGTGCTTCAAAGGCTAATTTTTCAAATGGAGTTGGGTGTTTTCTAACATCATAGTGGAAAGAATTAGTGTAGTACTCCTTGTCAGTAATATCTTTCACTTTACCGAATTTCTTAGTATCTAAACGGCAAAATCTATCAGTTAAACTTTCACTTGGAGTTGAGTAAACACTGTAATGGTAGTGATTTGGATCTTCTTTTTCCCACTTAGCGCAGTAGTCATGAAGCTCTTTAACAATATTAATTGTAAATTGATGGGCTTCTTCATTGTGTTCCCAGTTTGGCCCGTAAAAAACGGTACCGACTTCATATAAGCCGATATAGCCTAAAGAAACAGTACAACGACCATTTTTAAACAAGTCATTTACATTATCTTCTGCATTCAGACGCTTTCCAAAAGCACCATATTCGTAAAGAATTGGGGCATTATCAGGAACGGCTTCAGTACAACGCTTAGCCTTAATTTGTAAAGCTTCATGTGCTGTTTGAACTTTTTCTCTAAAGATTTGCCAGAATAAATCTTTGTCACCTTTTGATTCCATTGCAATTCTAGGTAAATTCAAAGTAACAACACCTAAGTTCATTCGACCAGAATTTACTTCCTTACCAGTTTCTGGATCTTTCCAGCCCTGTAAAAATGAACGACAACCCATTGGAGCCTTAAATGAACCTGTGATTTTCTTAATCATGTCATAGCTAACAATATCTGGGTACATCCGCTTAGTTGAACATTCTAAGGCTAATTCCTTAATATCGTAGTTTGGATCGCCAGGATGTAAGTTAAGCCCCTTCTTTAAGGTAAAAACTAATTTAGGAAAGATAGCAGTTCTTTTATCTTTACCTAAACCTTCAATTCTAATCTTCAAGATAGCCTTTTGAATTTCGCGCTCAATCCATGAAGTTCCTAAACCAAATCCTAAAGTAGTAAATGGAGTTTGTCCCTGACTTGAAAATAAGGTATTAATTTCGTATTCAAGAGCTTGCATAGCATCGTAGATGTCTTTCTTAGTTCTCTTGATTGCAAAAGCCTTGATTTTTTCTTCATCATCAAAAAATTCGCGCGCTTCATTAATATTCTTATGGTAATTCTTTTCAGCATAAGGAGCTAAAACTTCATCAACTCTATCAGCTGAGCAGCCACCATATTGACTGGAAGCTACATTAGCAATAATTTGCGACATTTGCGCCGTAGCAGTTTCAATTGAATGAGGAGACTCAATATTGGCATTTCCAATCGTAAAGCCATGACTAAGCATTTCTTTAAAATCAATCAAACAGCAATTAGTTAACGGGCTAAGTGGAGTATAGTCTAAATCATGCCAGTGAATATCGCCACGTAGGTGCGCCTTAGCAATATGTTCAGGCATCATTGTCAATCCAATCGTCTTACCAACAACACCAGCAGTTAAATCACGCTGAGTTGAAAAAACACGTGAGTCTTTATTGGCGTTTTCATTAACAATCGTTGGATCATGGTGGACTAAACGATCCAGACGGTTGGTAGTTTCCGTTTGCTTTTCAAAATTAGCTTCGTCTTCCCTGCGGTAGTCTACGTAAGCATTGGCCTCATCATCAAATCCTAGTTCTGTTAAAGTTTGGACAAAGGCATCTGCAATATCTTTCGTAGAAGTTTGTTTTACACCATTTAATTTTTTCAAAATAGAAGGTAAAATATCTGCTTCATGTTCTGTAAGATGCAAGTTGTCTAAGACCATTTCAATTTTGTAAAGAGCAAAAGGATAGATGCTACCATCTCTTTTAATGGCTGTTTCTGGAAGGGTCATTTGAGTAATTGATTTAATTTGAGCATCTTGTTGTAACATGGTCATTCTCTTCTTTCACAATATGTATGGTTATATTCTACCAAAAACTACATGATATTGTAGGTATTGACTTTTCAGAACATATATATTGTATTTAGCAAAATTCACGTCAGACAAGAAAGAAGAGAATTTTAAACTTTTTCTATAATCAGTAAAGTAGAAAATTATTAGCAAATAATAAGCCACAATTTATTGGACAAAAAAAGAGCTGAATTTCAGCTCTCTTTTATCATCTAAGAAAATTAATTAAGCCAGTAATTAAAATTACTGTGCTAATCAAATAGGTTTGCCAAACAGCAATGTTACTATCATCCTTACCTAATTTCTTCGCCATTTGGTGCCCACGACGATACATTAAAACTGCCACGACCACTAGAATAATTCCCAAAATTATGTAAAAAATTTTAGGAAGTGTCAATGAAGTATTCCCCATCATAAACATAGCTGACACGACAATTAATACCCCACTAAAAAACGTTCCAAAATAAATCACATAAGGTGCAGTTGGCATTTCTTTAGTTTTTTTATCCCATTTATAAAATCTAAAAGTACGGTACAGCTCAAAAAATCCTAGTAACATCGTTACTATGCATAGAGCCATTAATCCCCAGTCAATCATTCTATTTTCCTACTTTCTCAAGTAGCTTTCCTATCATCTTTATTTTAATACTTTTAGATACAAAAATACCCTCTAAGCAATCTCATTCTACTTAGAGGGTATTCCTTAACTAAATTTCACTTTCATGGTTTTCTTGTTGACCATCACGAAGTGCTTGTTTTTTTAACTTCTTAGCTTCTTCTTCAAAATATTGTCCCTTATTTACCTCATAGTACTTCTTGTATCTAGCATAGTAGTTGTGGAACATGTAACGCATTAATAGCCAACGTTTGAAACTCCGATCTTTATCGTAAAAGACAGTAGTACCATAATGACCTTCATCAATTAATTTTTCAGCTAAACGCTTTGAGCCGTTATCATAAGCATATTCCTTAAAGATTTTTTTAGGAACACCAAGCCAAAGCATGTAGTTAGCACCATCTTTGTTGCCGTATACAGTTGGCTTATCTTTTAAATTATCTTCTACATAATCATCTACATACCACTTAGCCAAGTTATAGCCATTTAAAGTTACATAGAAACTTGAACGACCTTGACGCAAGTTAATTTCAAAGAACTTGTATTCTCCATCTCTTGGATCATATTTAATGTCAAAATTGGCCATTCCTGTGTAATTCAACTTTTCAAGGAATGATTGAACTGTATCATAAAGTTTTTGACTAAATGCTGGCAAAATTGCCATGTAGTTACCGATTGACTGTGGAGTAGGGTCTTCAAGAAGTGGATGGCCTAGACACATCATCTTAACCTTGTGGTCTTTATCAACGTAGGCATTAAGAACACGCATATTAGAATCATCACCTGGGATAAAGTCTTGCAAAATCAAGTCTTCAGTATAACCGTTAGTATAAATCTTGCCCACAATATCGACTAATTCAGTTTCATCGTGAATAGTAAATGCCTTTTTACGGCCTTCAAATTGACAATTTAACCAAGAAACAGGATCTTCTGGCTTTAATTCAATTGGATAATCAAATGGTAAATTTAAGTAATTTTCAGCCTTGTAGTCATCCATGGTCACAATCTTAGTATGTGGATATGGAAGACCATATTTTTCAGCAATTTCGTAGAATCCCTCTTTAGAAATTAACTTCTCTAGCAAGTCATAATCAATATAAGGAACAACGAAAGTATCCTTTAATTCATCTTTGTGCTTAGCAAGTAATTCTGCATATCCATCCCCACAAGCGATTAAAATAACTGGTTCTGGGTGATTCTTGTATTCTTCAATTTTCTGCTTCATTACGTTCATAAAGCCTGGATCTTCTTCAAAGCCTTCATGAACTTCCACATCAACAATTTTAGAGTAACGCGTTGCTGCTAATTGGCTAGCTGCCCATGCTTGAACCTTAATTCCATAGGCTTCATTGAATGAACGTGCCATTCCATAAACATTGATGTCGCTACCTAATAAAATAGGAGTAAATTTTGCTTGTACCATTTCGTATCCGTACTTCTCTCTAACTTTAATTAAACAAGTCTGCCACTTTCAATTAACTCTGCAACCTCTGGTTGAACATGCTGATACTTTTTAACAGTTTCATCATAGTCAACAAAGAACAACTTGTACCATACTAAGAAAGTGTAAATTGCCCAGATTTGACGACGAGCTGAGCCATCGCCTTTGTAGTTATCATCAAGTAATTTAACAATCTTCTTTTGGTCAAAAATATCATTTACAAAGTCTTCAGTAAACAATTCTCTAACTTGCTTATAGAATCTAGGTTCCTTAAGCCATTGCTTGATTGGAGTTGGGAAGCCAAGCTTTGGTCTTTGTGCCCATTCTTCTGGCAAGACTTTTTCAGAGGCCTTACGAAGAGCATATTTAGTATCATGACGGTTAACTAAATACTTAGTTGGAATTGAGTTAGCAAGCTCTGCAATCTTCTTATCAAGATATGGCACACGTAACTCTAATGAGTGAGCCATTGAGATCTTATCTGCTTTTTGCTCAATATCATTAAGCATAAAGTGGTGAAGATCAATATATTGCATTTGCTTAACTTCATCAATATTCTTAACTTTCTTGAAGTCTTCTTGATAAATGCCATTAACTGTCAAATCATTCTTGTACTTATCACGTAAGATATTATTAGCATCTTTAGAAGTAAAGATAGTTGGATAATCCATATCATAAATTACGGATTGACCAACGTAAAACTCGCTTGGTTCTGCTAAGTTAGTGTACATATGTACCTTACCTGGGAAGTTAGGCATCTTCTTAATCTTATGAGCTAAGCGAACACGGCTCTTCTTAGGTAATTTCTTCAAACCGGCAGTAAAGACCTTGATTACGTCGTTATGCGTATGCATTCCATAGTTTACATAACCAGCAAATAATTCATCAGCACCTTCACCAGAAAGAGCAACAGTAACATGCTTTCTAGCCAATTTACACAAGTACCATAATGGAATAATTGATGGGTTAGCATCTGGTTCATCCATGTGATATTGCATTTCTGGAAAGTCGCGCATGGCTTCATCTGCATCAACCTTATCAGCGAAGAACTTCCAGCCATGTAAATCAGAAAGTGCCTTAGCCTTCGATGCTTCGTTATAAGTTGAATCATCAAAAGAAACTGAAAAGACATCTTCAGGATCAAGTAAGCTAGTTAAGTAAGAAGAATCAATACCTTCAGATAAGAACGCACCAACTGGTACGTCAGCGTTTCTATATAAGTCAACAGTTTCCTTTAAATCTTCGTTGATCTTATCTAAAGTTTCTTCAAAGCTTAAGCTATTCTCAACATACTTAGCATCCCAGTATTGATGAGTCTTCATTTTACCATCTTTATATTCAAACCAGTGACCTGCTGGAAAACGGTAAACGCCCTTAAAGAAAGTTTCCTTTAAGTCATTGTATTGATTCATTAAATATGGCTTAACTGCTTCAGTATTTAATTCCTTCTTAAAGCCAGGATAAGCTAAGAAACTCTTCAATTCACTACCAACGATCAACTTACCATTTTGGTCTGAATAATACATTGGCTTAATTCCAAAGAAATCACGTGCACCATATAAAGTCTTAGTATTATCATCCCAAATTACAAAGGCAAACATACCACGAACGCGCTTCAATAAGCCGTCCATTCCCCATTCTTCATAGCCGTGAAGTAAAACTTCAGTATCAGCTTTAGTAGTGAAGGTGTGACCAGCATCAATTAATTCTTTTCTTAATGGTTTAAAGTTATAAATTTCACCATTAAAAATAATTGCTCTACTTTTATCTTCATTAAAAATAGGTTGACTTCCGCCACGCAAATCAATAATTGATAAACGTCTAAAACCTAAAGCCACCTGATCATTGGTATACTTTCCATCTGAAGATGGTCCACGGTGCTTGATCGTGTCCATCATTCCTTGAATAGCACAGTCTTTATCCTTCAATTCAGGATCGAAAAACGCACAAATTCCACACATAAGTAACTTTCACCTCAAAATAAACAGTAGTCTTATTATAAGCTATTTACATTTCAAAAACTAAATTCGATAGAATCTTCTCTTAGAAGCCGCACCATAACCAAATACCTGTAGTAAATGTCTTTTAATATCAACATTTACAATGTAGCCTGCTGCTTCATTAGCATGATCCATTTGTCTATTCCAGCGCTTATTATATTGCGTAGTAAGCGCATGGTTTGGTCCCATAAGGGCCGAACAATTAAAAAATATATATTGGATACCATTAATCCGATATTGGTCCTCAGTATGACGGTGTCCACAGAAATATGCAACTATTTTTGCATTCTTAATTTTCGTAAAATCAAAGCTATTAGCTAAGGTAAATTCAGGAGGAACGTCTCTAGAATTAAGGTATCCTTTTTCATGTTGATTAAAAGCAACCATCAATTCATGTAGCGAACGCCCATTGAATTTTAGGGCATTTGTTCCCTTGCGAGTAATAGGGTTAGCATGACTCATGAAAATAATCGTTTTACCATTTGAATTTTCAAGAATTTCGATAATTTCTTGCATCTGGTCTTCACGAATAGCTAAAGAAAGCTTCGTGTCATACTTTTTCTTTCCTTGATCGTCTAATTCATAGGGTAAGTCAGAAGTATTAACGGTAATAATTCTGACATCATCTTTATCGAAGTATGCGACACCATGTTTACGCGTGATGTAATGAATGCCATCTTGTGCATACATGCTTGGCCACATAATATCTTCGAATTCATTTTCAGGAAAACTAGCCCTTAAATCATGATGTTCATCAAATTTGTCATTTTCATCATGATTCCCCTTAATCACAGCAAAATTAGTCTTTTTAGAGCGAAATGTTCGTGATAAGGAAATTAATTCGGCTTCACCTACTAAGCCTGGATCAGACCCATCCATCCAATCGCCTAAATGAGCTTTTAAGTCTAAAATGTCTTTGTCTTCAAGATAATTAAATTCCTTAACATGTCTTAAACCGTTATGGCCATAAAAATCAATACTATCAGTATCTTTATAATGAGTATCAGTTAAAACGCCAATATTAATCGAATTATAGCCTTTTCTGCTATGCTTTTTTACATAGTCGACTAATTGATCTAACTGATCTTCAACGATATAACGACGTCCGGTCCGCTTATTAACAAAGGCAGTATACCGATTTAACCTTTTATCAAACTTTCTGACATAAGCTGGTGCTAAATCAGAAGCGTCCACTGAACGCAAAGCTTGGTGCAAAACATTATCAGTATCTTTGTAAACAATAAGCTTATATTCTTCGCCATGTGGCGTGCCTTCTGGTGCTCCAACGTTATACTCACCGACAGTCATGTATTTTTGCATTCCGTCAAATGGAACATTATTTTTCTTTCGCATCATCTTCCGAGTCATCCCGGAAAACTTATCAATCATACCTTTGGTTTTGTTGATAATTTTCATGATACTCTTCCCCACTCATCACACAAAAAAAGGCCTTTAATTGGCCTTGGGGTTAATTTTTTGCCAAAGCAGCTGCGGCAAGACCCAATGATAAAACCGCATCTTTAGACAAAACCTTTTTTAAGTCATCTGGAGCAATTGCTCTGACAGCACCAATAACTTTCAAACTATATAAAAGTACATGTAAGTCAGTAGCACGATCATAGCTACCATCTTGCAATGGATCTTCATGATTATAGGTTAAATTAATTTCATCCTTATCAACATAGCCATCTACATGATTAGTCAAAATGCGATCGCTTAATTCACTTAGTGGTTGATCTAAATGAAGTAGAGTTAATTTACCATCAGATTCACTGTTGTAGTATTCATCTTGAGTCATATCAAAGTATTCTTCGATTGGCTTATCAAGAATGCCTAGACTATTAATTTCATTATAAATTCTTTTGGTATTCAGGTCTTGTTGACCGTTGATAATTTTTTCTTGTGATAAAGCAATATCATCAGCCAATGTCATGGTAGTTAAATTATCCATCATTGTCCTCCTTGAAATACAACTTCCATTATAACAAAAAAGTTCTTTTTTTCCTTTACTTATCATTATTATAGGTAGATATTACAAAAAAATTTAGAATTTGACAAAAATAAAAACGAGTAGCTAAAAATTCTACTCGTTTAAATAATAAATTAGACTAATTTCTTTCGAATCCAGCCAGAAATCCAGTCAATAATGACAACCATGACAATAATACCAACTAAGATAACACCTACACGGTTCCATTGACGATATTGCAAGGCAATAATTAATGGATAACCAATACCACCAGCACCAACTAAACCTAGAATGGATGCTGAACGAATTGAAACGTCAAAACGGTACAAAGTATTAGAAATTAAAGCTGGTATTAAGTTTGGCATTGTTGCAAACATAATAATGTTAAACTTAGATCCACCAGCTGCTGTAACAGCTTCATTAGCTCCTTCTTCAAGGTTCTCAATTGCTTCCGAGAACAATTTAGCAAGCATCCCCACGGAGTGAAAACCTAAAGCTAAAACACCGGCTGCTGAACCAGGTCCAACAGCTTTAATAAACATCAAAGCCAAAACAATTTCTGGGAAAGAACGAATAACAGCTAAAACAATTTTTCCCGAGCGGGAAGTATACCATTTTTTGTGGCGCGTGTTAGCTGCCCAAAAAGCAAAAGGTAATGAGATAACTGCAGAAATAAAAGTACCTAAGAAAGCAATACAGATTGTTTCCCATAATTGAGAAATTAGATCTTCGCCGCTTCCGTTATATACATAAGACCAATCTGGATGGAAAATACCAGCCAAAATAGCACCGGCAATTTGACCAGCAGTCGCTTTTATTCCACCAAAGTTCATTCCTACAAATGACCAAATAATTAAAGCTACAGTAACAATTGCAATTACCCAATGCTTAATTTTTTTCTTAGTGTCAATTGGTTTAGGAGGTAGTTTTTTCATTGTAGTATCCATTATTTCATCAACGCCTCCCGAGATTTAGTAGAAACATAGTCGATAAGAACTACGACGACGATAATAATCAAAATAATTAGACCAGTTTTAGCATAGTCAAAGACTTGTAGAGTTTGTTGCAAGTAAAGACCGATACCACCAGCACCGATATATCCAAGAACTGTTGAAGCTCTGACGTTAATTTCAAATGCATATAAAACATAAGAAATAAAGTAAGTAATAATTTGTGGCATCACAGCAAAATGGATAATTTGAAGCTTGTTTGCCCCAACAGCAGTTAAAGCTTCAATTGGACCTGGATCAATGGTTTCAATTGCTTCATAAAACAATTTAACAACTACACCAAAAGTAAATACTGATAAGGCTAAAACACCGGCAACTGGGCCAATACCAACAATTGCAACAAAAATTGCACCCAAAAGTAAATCTGGAATAGTTCTAACAATATTCATGATCACTCTCAAAATGCCAGTAACTGCCTTATTTTTAACAATAT
Source organism: Lactobacillus paragasseri (assembly GCF_003584685.1). Classification (NCBI taxonomy): domain Bacteria; kingdom Bacillati; phylum Bacillota; class Bacilli; order Lactobacillales; family Lactobacillaceae; genus Lactobacillus; species Lactobacillus paragasseri. Next base: position 146,865 of record NZ_AP018549.1, on the reverse strand, counting down.
TTCTTGCAATTAAAAGCGAATATACAAATGCAATAGCTGAACCAATCACAGTTCCTAAGATAGCCATTTTAATTGTTTCAATTAAAAGCGGAACTGCTGTAGCAGCATATCCCCAGTCTGGGTGACACATTTGCACAAAAATATCGGTAAATTGGCTAAAGTTATTAAACAAAACGCTAATGTGCGTATTGGTTACATTTACCGAAAGAAAGAGACCTAAAACCATAATTACGACCCAAACAAGGTTCATAATTTTAAATTTCTTTTTAGGCAATTCAGCTAAATGCTGTTCCTTAGATTTAGGCATCTTCTTCCCCTTTCTTGCCGTTTCCGCCATTGTAAATATCGTCAAAGACAGCTTGAGAAGTTTCACTCATCTTGCCATCATAAACAATTTGACCGGCACGGACACCGATTACTCGATCTCCAAACTCTTTAGCAAGTTCAACGCTGTGAAGGTTAGCAACAACTGTAATACCGTATTCTTCATTAAGCATCTTTAAGTCATGCATAACTCGACGTGAAGTTTGAGGATCTAGAGAAGCTGTTGGTTCATCGGCTAAAATAATTTTAGGATTTTGAGTAAGTACACGAGCAATAGCAACACGTTGTTGTTGTCCACCAGAAAGTTGGTCTGCGCGAGTATAAACCTTATCTGCCAAATCAACACGTTGCAATGCTTCATACGCTTTTTGCTTATCTTCTTTAGTAAATAAGTTAAAAGTTGTCTTCCAAGTTGGATAATATGCAACTCGACCAGTTAAAACATTTCGCAAAACGCTTGAACGTTTAACCAAGTTAAAACTTTGGAAAATCATACCGATATCACGACGGATTTCACGCAAGTCTTTTCCTTTAGCAGACGTAATTGATTTACTATCAATTAAGATATCTCCCTTAGAAACATCTTGTAGACGATTAATAGAGCGAAGTAATGTTGATTTACCTGCACCAGATAAACCTACCACTACTACAAATTCTCCCTTATCAATATTTAAGTTAATATCCTTTAAACCAACTGTTCCGTTATCATAAATTTTGCTAACGTCTTTAAGTTGAATCATTGGCTGATTAGTAGCTGCCATTTAATCTAAATTTCTCCTTAACATATTTATATTGTTTACAGTGCATAAAAAGATAATCATCTTTTAGAGACAATTATCTTTTTACTAACTAAGCTATATTTAATTGACTATTTCTTGTCCTTGGCAATAATCTTGTCATATTTACGAACAATATCGAAGTTGCTGTCTTTAGACTTAGTGTAGCCTTCGTGACTGTAAACAGATTCGATAATCTTCTTACCTTCTTTAGATTGACCAACTTCAATAAATGCCTTTGCAAGTTTCTTTTGGAATGACTTAGACATATCGCTTCTAATAGAAATAGTATCGTTAGGAATTGGCTTAGTGAAGTAAATTGGAACAACTTGGTCCATAATCTTAGGGTTATCTTTTTTAACGATGTTACGAGCATCTTCAAAAACAAATGCTGCGTCAGTATCGCCATTTAATACGTTAAGCACTGCTTGGTCGTGTCCAGTAACAGTAACTAACTTACAATCTTTTGGAACGTTTAATCCTTTTTCTTCAAGTTCAGCAACTGGGAAAACATATCCTGCTGAAGAAGTTGGGTTTTGAACTGAAATACTCTTACCCTTTAAATCTTTCCAAGACTTAATCTTAGAACCCTTCTTAACAAGAATTTCGGCTCTATAAGAGTTAACCAAGTTCTTAGTAGCTTGACCACCTGGTTGTTTTACACCGTAGCGTTGTGCTTGAAGTAAAACATTAGCTGCTCCTTGCTTGTGAGCTAATACGTAACCATCTGGTGGCAAGAAACCAACATCAACCTTTTTAGATTTCATTGCTTCAACAACAGTGTTGTAGTCAGTTGACATTGAAACATGAACTGGGATACCAAGTTTCTTTGAAAGCATCTTTTCTAAAGGCTTAGCACGAGCTTCAAGTTTATTAGCAGCTTGACTAGGTACAAATTGGATAGTTAATGACTTAGGTGTATAACCATCTTTTGAACTATTTGACTTGTTAGAACAAGCAGTTGCAACAACAGCAAGTAAAATTGCAAAAAGGCCAACCAAGACTTTTTTGAACTTTTTCATCGTTTCCTCCTAATGAAACACATTAAATGACAAATACAAAAAAAAGACTCAATATGATAAGCTGACAAAAATAGCTAATCACATTGAGTCTTAAAAGTCGCTAAAAAACCAACGAAAGCGCCAACACCAATGAAGACTGATTCCCAGAAAGAACCAGCCCAAGAACGAGCCACTGAATCTTGGTTACGTTTTATAATGTTGTAATCGAAATTCACCATCATCGCTCTTCCTTCCCTAGTACTAACGTTCGTTCTTATGTATCATACCAAAAATATTCGTACTTGGATACTATTATTTTAATGAAAGCGCTCGTAATTTTTAATTGATTGAATTGGATCGATCCACTTTATAAAAAAATCACTCCATTAGTAAATAATAGAGTGATTTTTTAATGTTCGCTTTTTAGAAATATTTTTTCTTAGGTTTTGCGACTTTTTTGTTATCAATATCAGTCTTAATAATTAAAACATCAGATAAAGCATGTTGGTTAACGTAAGCAGTAACGCTTCCCATTAGCATTCTTTCCACTGCATTCATACCAGTTGCACCCATAATAATTAAGTCATTGTGGTGGTCCTTAATAAAATCAACCGCAATGATTCTCTTAGGCGAACCGTAACGAATGTGATAAGAAACATCAGTAAAGTTAAAATGTTCCTTAGCCCATTCTTTTAAGCTCTTAAGATACTCCTCAGAATCTTGGGTCATTTGATAAATGGTGTCTCCAGAAATCAAAGTATCTTGCATTTCCCCCATGAATTGACGAGTATCGATAACGTTTAATACATCCAAGTGAGCGTTATTATCAAGAGCAATCTTTACTGCCTTATCAAATGCACGCTCTGCTGTTTCAGATCCATCAACAGGAACTAAAATATTGTTATAATCTTTTACCATAAGTAATCATCTCCAAATGGAATTTGCATCTTTACATTGTAATTTTACCATTAATTATAACAATTAATAAATTTGTTTTCTTTTTATAGATCTAATAAATCTAAAATATTTATGAAAAAATATGTTAAAGTAATAATACTGTATTTAAATAACTTTAGTGAGGAAAAATATTAATGAGCGAAAATTATGAGACAAAATTAATTGGCATCCAAAATGGTCGCAATTTCCGCGAACTTGGGGGCTATAAAACCGTATCTGGTCAAACTATCAAATACAATAAATTGCTTAGAACCGGAAATTTAGCTGATCTTTCTTCATCAGACTTAGATTTATTGCAAAGACACGGCGTAAAATATGACGTTGACTTTAGAACCGAAAAAGAAAAAACTGAGCATCCTGATCGTGTACCTGAAGGTGCAAAATATATTTTTGATCCAGTTTTCAGCGATGACTTAACTAACGCTTCTAAAGGGATTTTTGCTTTAGAAGAAAATGCGGAAAAGGATCCCGAATTCGGCTTTAAGCATATGTTCTTTGCATATGAAGATATGATTAATGGACAAACAGCTCAAAAAGCCTATCGTAAGTTTTTCGATCTTTTACTTGCTAACGATCAAGAGAAAAATGCCCTGCTCTTCCACTGTACCGCAGGAAAAGACAGAACTGGATTCGGTGCATTGCTAGTTTTATCAGCATTAGGTGTACCTTTTACTACTATCAAATATGACTACACTTTAACAAATGTTACCACGAAAGATTTCGTTGATGGAATGCTTAAGCAAGCTGCCGCTGACGGCTCTAGCAAGCGCGTCTTGCAATCTATTAAGGATATTCAGTCAGTCTATCCAGAATACTTAGATCATGCCATACACGTTCTAAACCAGCAATATGGTGGAATCAATGAATACCTTCGTTCTACCATGAAGCTCTCAAGCCGTGATATCATGGATCTTAGGAGAATCTATCTTAAGGATTGATATATTATGGATATTCCAAAATATTTACAAATTGAAAACGAGCTAAAGAAAGAAATTATCTCTGGCAAATTTAAATACGGAGATAAATTCTATAGTGAAGCTCAATTAAAAGAAAAGTTTAATGTTTCATCTATTACTGTTATTAGATCTGTTAAAGATCTAGTTAAGGCAGGATACTTAGTTCGTCATCAAGGTAAAGGCACATTCATTTCACGCTCAAGAAAGGATAAATTAGTCCGTTTAAGTGATAATGAAGTTTTCTCTGATAAACAAGAAGAAGACAGAGTTAAAGTTGTAAAGCTACAAGAAGATAACCAAGCTAAAATGTTAAAGAAACTTGGTTTACCAAAATATGAGAGTTATTACTATATTGAACGCTTGCGTTTAATTGACGACACACCTTTTATGGTGCACCGTTCTTTTATTCCAGCTAAATTCATTAATAAAAATTTAGCTAAAGATCCTAATAACTATCATAGTATTTATGAAACGCTTCAAAAAGATAAGCAATTATACTTATTCGATGAGCCCTTTACAGAAACGGATACAATTGTAAAAGCTGATAGTGAAATTAGCCAGCAACTCAAAATTGCTAAAGATTATCCCGTTGTACGCCAAGTCAAGAAAACTATTTTATCTTCTACAGGAGAAGTAGTTGAATTAGTCGTTGGCTATAAGCGTTGCGATTACTTTTCACTTTCATTCTCAAGTACTGACTATCCGGGAGTTTAATAATTTAATCTGGAGACAAAAAGAAGCTGCTAAGCAGCTTCTTTTTTTATTTCTCAGTTTCAAAATTAGTTTCTAAGAAATCATAAATTTCTTCATTTGAATCCGAATTAAATAATTCATTTAGATCATCAACTGAAGTTCCAGCTAAAAAGTCCATAATCTTAGCCAAAATAGTTGAATGCATATCTGGGTCATTGTTCAAAATTAAAAACAGGAATTTTACCTTTAACTTTTCAGTTGGATTAACCATGTTATTAAAGGTTGCAGAGTTTCTAAGAGCAATAGGTACAATTAATTGCGTGCTAACATAATTACCCTCAGTATGAGGTACGGCAACATCAGGCAATTCTCGAGATAAGGGTCTCATAGAAATTCCAGTTGGATATTTATCTTCGCGTTCAATAATATCGCCTAAAAAATCTTCTTTAACATAGCCTAAGTCATATAATTTTTGAGAAACGGTCTTAAAGATTTCATTTCGATCAGTTAAATCTGTTACAAAGACAGCTTCTGGATCGAAAAGACTTTTTTTAGTATTCGTAGTAGGTTCCGCCTTTCCTAAGCAAAAATTTCTAGTTTCATTATATAAAACCGATTTCAAAAACACAAAAGTGGGTGTTCCTTTTGTTCAAATTTTGTTAAAGTTAGTTAATGTAAAAATGTTCCACCGATAAGAAAGAAAGGTTTTTCCATGACAAAACAAAAGACAGTTTACTTTGGTGCTGGTTGGTTCACTGAAACTCAAAACAAGGCATACAAAGATGCAATGAGTGCTTTAAATGCTAACCCAACTATCGATCTAGAAAACAGCTATGTTCCACTTCAAAATCAATACAAAGACATTCGTGTTGATGAACACCCTGAATATTTACACGACAAAGAATGGGCTCAAGCTACCTACAATGGAGATTTAGTCGGAATTAAAACTAGCGACATCATGCTTGGCGTTTACGTTCCTAAAGAAGAAGATGTTGGTTTAGGTATGGAATTAGGTTATGCAATGTCTCAAGGTAAATACGTTTTACTTGTAATTCCTGATGAATTATACGGCGAATCAATCAACTTGATGAGCTGGGGTGTTGCAGACAACGTAATCAAGATGAGCGAATTAGCTACATTTGATTTCAACCGTCCAAGATACAACTTCTACGATGGTGCTGTATATTAATTAGATAAAATAAGCTGGTAGAGTTCTTTTACTCTATCAGCTTATTTTTGTACATAAATTATTAACCAAAGAACTTCTCCAATTATTCATTGGTTAATCTTCGTCATTTGTGGCAGCGCTATCAGAATCATCATTATTTTCTAAACTAATGTCTTCTCGATAATGAAGATCACTAAATTTTTCTTTTCCATATTTTTCGGCATCGGTTTTATTTCTCCAGCCAATGCCATCTACCCAAGCCTCAGCACCGCCACCTATTACTAAAACTTTTTGTCCATGTTCTGTAGCTAAATTATAATATTCTCCAGCTCCAGCACTTTGCAACCAACCACGAACGTTAACTTTACTTTCGCCATTTTCAGATAAAACAACTACTCTTGCCCAATCCTTCGTCATATCTTGATAAGACGGATGATTTTGAGCATAACTGGTAAAATCAAAGTTCTTATTCATTTTATGCAATTTTTCTATAAATCCCTCACCAGTAATGGTATTTTTATCAATTATCAATTTACTTACGCTTCCGTCGCTTTCATTTGCTAAATACCATGTACCACGTAATTCATTTGGCATATCAAATAGTCCTTCATCACCTGGAACACTATTTGTAGACTTAGAATTTTTCACATTATTTTTAGCCTTACTTGATGTTGAACTTTCTACTTTCTTGCTTGAAAGAAAGTCATCCAAATTAAGTTTATTCTTTGTTTTATTAAACGTTTCTGTATTCCAGTCGTCATCCCCTGATATAACCAAAGTGCTACCAGTAAGCTTAGCAGTTAAGGCACTATTCACATCATTGTCATTAAGTCTAATTATATAAGTATTTTTACCAGTTTTCTTCCAGGTTAACCGATCATCAGTATCTGAATTCTTAGGATCAGCATATACATATCTTCCAGTATGATCAGAATTAAAAGCAATTGCTGCTCCATCAGTATCATCACGATAACTTCCTACGATACTTACATTTTTATTTGTTATACTTTGTTTAATAATTTTAGCTTGTTCATTACTGCCTTTTTCTTGCTTATAACGGCTTTGACATCCAGCCATAGCTAAAACAGCAGATCCTACTAGTAAAAAAATAAATACTCTATTTTTCATTTTTATCTCCAAGTAGTTTTTTAATCATTATTCGCAATTTCTTCAAAGTGAGAAGTTAAGTCTTGGTTAGCCGTTGGGTGAACTACTACATAACCACCATTTGTCGTCTGATCAACCAAGGCAACAGGTTCCCCATGGTAAAAACAGAACAGATACGTTATATGATCTTCTGCACTTTTACCATTATGATTAAAAATAGCAACCACATTATATGTATCACTGTCATTATCTTTACTAGTTACTTGCGGATTCCATTTCAATTTAATGCTGTCCATATCTTTAGGATCCCTACTATCATGATCTCCAGAACTCAATTTAAATGGATAAGTATTTTCATTAATATCACTTGGAAAATGTTCTCCAGCTAACGTTACTAGATCATCTTTGCCATCAATATAATGCTCATACGATTGATGCATTTTCTCCCCAAATTCATCCATGTAACTAATTAGTTCATCATTTTGATTGCTTGACCATAATTTATTTTCAGACGTAGTCTTCTTAGATTTTGTGCTAGTTTTAGAACTCTGATCGTTAACATTTTCATCCGACTTACCAGCAACAATCGATAGATTATCATTCCAAATATTTACATTTTTCTCCGTATTTTCAGATTTAATTTCTGGATAAATCTGACTTAAAACACTTCTGTTACTATAGCTAGACTTATTTCCAACATAAGTTATCTCTTTGTTATCTTTAGAAACCAAATAGCCAACCTGATCATTTATAACATATAAAGTACTTCCGTCAGTAGCACTGATTTCATAATCTCCAAAACGATATTTTGAATAACTTTTGATTGTCAAGTGACCACTTCTTAGATCATCGGCTGCTTCGCCCCATTTTTTGCCATATTTTTTATCAGCATAAAGAATTGCCCAAGCTGCTAATTGCTTACGCGGGATCTTTTTAATCTCAGCATTAGTTAGCCTTCCGTTGCCACCAATTACTGTGCTTTCCGCTGAATTTCGACCATGTTGATATAATCCCCAACCACCAAGAATAAGGACAAATACAGCGATAATTGCTCCAATAATGATATTTCGTTTTTGTGATTTTAATTTATTGCTGTGAATTTCACTTCTTTTAGGCATCGATTGTTTTCCAGATTTGGAAGATATAACTGTCTTTCCACAATGTGAACAGAATCGATCCGTAGGCTTAATTGGTTTCCCACAATGGGGACAAAATTTATTCATATCTTGACCTTTCTAAAAGGGTAAATTATAGCGCTATCATCAAATTATTTATATTGTAACAAATTACTCGACAAAAAAAGCTGATAGAAATGAAATCTATCAGCTTTTTATAGCCTTTGTGTAATTACAAACTATTTATACAAGGCAATTAGCTTGTTCAATTCTTCATCAGAAATCAATTTCAAATTTCTAACAAATTCTGTAGCTTGTTCTAAGGTGCTACCATTATCCATTTGATTCTCAAGAATAACTTTGGCGGAATCTACTTTTCCTTGTTCAACACCGTCTTTTCTACCCTCTGCATATGCGATTTTCCCAGCAGCTTGTTCACGTTCTAGCATTCTTGTTTCGTAAAGCATAATCTTTTCCCTCATTTCTGGATCTTCGTTGATTTCCTTAATTCTTCTTTGCGCGTAATCAAAATATTTATTTAAATTCACAGGTTCATTATTCATCAGTTTAGCTAGAGCCTTTAAGTCTTCACTCTGCCCCTCAGCTGAAACTTGTGAATTAATAATAATAATCTTTGTCACGCCATCCTGCAATTGTTTTGATCTATCTTGATCAGAATAAGTATGGTACGACTCATAGAATCCTCTCTAAAAATATTTGAGGGGTTATCCCATATGTTTATTACGCATAAATCTATAAATTTTTTTATTATAAAAAACGACCCACGTGTGGTTTTACCACCGTGAGTCGTTTTCAACATCTATCTAAATAATCTATTTCTTCATGCTAGCAAGCATTTGATTGATATCCACAATTCCAGCTTTACCAGCATTAACAGCATCTGAATCATTGCCAATCATTTGACTATTGAGCCAATCAATCACCATTGCTAGGTTCATCCCTGCAACTAAATGAATATTTTGACCACCCATAATCAAACGACTAACTGTATTAGCAGGAGTACCTCCCATTAAATCAGCAAATACTGTTAAATCTTCTTCAGGAATGCCATTAATAGTATCTTGAAACTTCTTTTCAAAATCTTCAGGTCCTTCTTCAGGAAGCAAGCATACAGCATGAATATGCTCTTGGGGACCCATAATTAATTCTGCACTCTTTTTAACTTCTTCAGCCATCTTACCGTGACTGATCAATACTAATTCTTTTGCCATAATATTTTTCCTTTAATTGACTGCTAAATCTTAGCAAGAACACCAATACCGCCAAGAACAACTGATAGAACTAAAACAATTAAAATAGCCTTAGTTGAAGTCATCTTCTTCTTTCCAAGTAACCAGTAAACAAAGCCGACGATCAAGGCAGGTAATAACTTAGGAATGATCATATCTAAGTTGTTTTGGATATCCATCGTAACTTTACCGATTTGTGGTACCCAAGCAAACTTAACATTAACCATCGTAGCAACTAAAGCACCTACCATGAACACACCAAGTACTGTAGCAGCATCAGTTAAAGCATTCAAGCGGTCTCTCATTTCAGTAACAAGAGTTACACCCTTATCATAAGCAAAACGTAGTTGCTTCCATCTGAAGAAACAGATCGCAATTTGAGCGGCAATCCAAATAAATACACCTACTGGGTTTCCTTGTGAAGCCATAGAAGCAGCCAAGGCACCGAAGATGGTTGGAATCAAAGCAGCAAAGATTGAGTCACCAATTGCGGCAAATGGTCCCATTAAACCAACCTTCAAACCAGTAACAGTATCCTTACCTTCAACACCTTCATTTTCCTCAATGGCTAAATCAATACCAGTGATAATTGTGTTAAAGAAGTTAGAAGTGTTAAAGAACTGTACGTGTGTCTTCATCATTTCTTGTAATTCTGGAGTATTATCACCATAAATCTTACGAAGTTGTGGCAAGATCAAGAATAAATATCCAGTGTTTTGCATTCTTTCATAGTTCCAACCTAGTTGGAAACCAAATAAAGAACGTCTGTTAATTTGATTAAAGTCTTTGTCAGTTAATTTATATTTTGGTTTAGAGTTCATCATCGGTGATTTCCCCCTCTGAAGCTACATTAGTTGATTCTGTAGTAGCTGCGGCTTCTTTGGTTCCACCTTTACCGCTGCCACCTTTACCACTAATTTCATCCTTGTAGTGCAAGATTGCAAATGCTAATCCAATTAAAGCCATTGCAAGCATTGGCAAGCCGTTGAAAGTTGCAGTAAATGACTTGTTTGCTGCTTGAAGACCTGTACCTAAAGTTTGAATACTTGTGAATAATACTGAGAATAAAGTAGTAAATGTGAATCCCATAATTAGGTAAGCAATGTGTTTCTTAACTGGTAAGTAGCGAAGCAAAATAGCAAAACCAACTGCAGGAAGTACCGCACCAGCTACTGTTAAACCAGTACCTAACCACTTCAAGTTTCCGTTTAATGAGTTAGCAATAGTTTGAACTAAACCACGTCCAAATGCTAAAGCAATAAATACAGGGATTGCACGAGATAAAGCCCAAGGAATTGCACCATAGAGGAAGTTTCTTTCAATACCCTTGTAGTTGTTCTCTTCAATTAAGTGGTCAATTCTGTGTGCAAAGTAAGTGTTAGCAAATCTTGCTAAAACATCCAATTGAACCATAATTGCAGCTACTGGAACCGCAATTGAAGAAATAGCTACTTGTGGGCTCATTCCTTTAATACTTACAGAGAATGCTGTTGCTAAAACTGTACCGGTAGTTGCATCAATCTTAGAAGCACCACCGAAAGTACCAACACCTAGCACAGTAAGTTGCATGGCACCACCAATAATTAAACCAGTCTTTAAATCGCCCATAACTAAACCAGCAATTAAGCCGGCACCAACTGGTGTATTCAAAGATGAATAAATTTGCAATTCATCAAGAATTTCATAACCAGCATAGAGGGTAAGTAGTAATATTTGCCACCAAGCCATCGTTAGACCTCCTATTTAATCTTTTCATTCATTAATTTCATAAAGTCATGAGAATCATCACTTGGAGTTAACTGAGCTGTGATTTTCACGCCCTTATCTGCTATCTTTTTAAAATCTTCGACATCTTTTTCTTCAACATTAATCTGCTTAGTTACTTGCTTAGTAGTATCTGTTTGAGACATTGTACCTACATTTAAAGTATCAAGCTTAAGACCTAAGTTAAGTAAATCTAAGAAGGCTGCTGGCTTTTTAGCGACAATAAATATTCGCTGATTACCATAACGCTCATGAATCAAATGATCTGCTGCAACCTGTGCTGGCAAAACGCTAAGACGAGTCGTAAGAGGCGTAGCCATTCTCAAACCACTTTTTTGGATATCGCTTTTTGCTGCATCTTCATCAACAACCATAATGCGATCCGCCTGAAGCTTCGGGGTCCAAAGATTAGCTACTTGACCATGGACCAGCCGTCCATCAATTCTAGCTCCCACAATATTCATATAGATTCCTCCATATTCCGTAAAATATTTCTGTAAACGCTTTCTACAGTTTCAATCTTAGTATATTAACTTTTACTAGTCAACTGGTTGTGACCACTTTTTTAAGAATTTCTAAAGTCCCTACTAAAAGTATACTCTTTTAAGCCTTGTAACGTGACTCACCATTTAGATAAGTTTCACTGACAGTCATATCATGATTCAAAACAACAAAGTCAGCTGGGTGATCAGGTTTAATCACACCACACTTATCGAGTAAGTTACAACTCTTAGCTGGTACATAACTAGCCATCATAACTGCATCTTCAGGTGTTGCAACATTCCAGTCCACTACATTCTTAACTGCATCCTTTAAGAGCAAAATACTGCCGGCTAAGTTATTAGTATCTTTCAAACGAGCCATACCGTCCTTAACATAAACTGGCAATTCACCTAAAACATAATCACCATCAGGCATTAATCCAGCCTGCATACAATCAGTAATCAAGGCAATATGCTCTGGCCCACGTGCATTTACTAAGGCGCGAACAGCTGGCTCTTCAACGTGGTGACCGTCACAAATTAATTCATCCGTTGTTAAACGAGAAGAAAATGCGGCACCAATAATGTTAGGTGAGTGTTGTGACAATCCATTCATCCCATTGAAAGTATGTGTAAAGACGCTAGCTCCAGCTTCAACACAAGCAATAGCATCTTCAAAATCAGAATCTGAATGTCCCAAAGCAACTACTAAGCCCATCTTTACAGCTTCACGTACAAATTGACGGGCATTCTTTCTTTCAGGTGCCATTGAGATCTTAATCAACATGTTATCTGAAGCTTTACGCCACTTCTTTAAAAGCATAATCGAAGGATCAGTCATATACTTAGGATTTTCTGCCCCACCATGCTTAGGAGTAAAGAATGGACCTTCAAAGTGTAATCCTTGAATTTTAGCACCAGTTTCTTCACCCTTATGTGCCGCAAACTTTTCACAAGTTTCAGTTAATTCTTTATCGCTTGCAGTAATTGTAGTTGGTAGCCAACTAGTTACACCAGCTTGAAGCAAACCTTCAGAAATCTTATTAACGCCTTCCCAGTCGCTCTTCATCGTATCTTCATCAAGCAAGCCATGAATATGCGTGTCAACATAACCAGGTGCAATCCATTGATCGCCATATTCCTTAATTAGACCATGACTGGGCTTTTCATCTTCTCGATAATATAAACCAAAGTTTCCATCATCTTGAACTTCAAGATAACCACCATTTTCAGTTTTATTTTCTAAAAAGAACTTTCCGGCATGAATATAATATGACATAGTATTTAACTCCTTAAATTAACTTCTATTCTAAATTGAAAGTGTTTTCTAAATTTGAATTTTATTTGATGAATTTGTGAATTGTTACTCCCTTAACAACACGGTTAACTGTACCGGTTGGTGAAGGAATATCTGGAGTATTTCCAACCTTAACCGAAGTAAGCAAGGCAATTGTTTGACCAAACATAATATCCGGCAATGCTAAATATGCATCTGGTAACTCTTTTCCAGAAAAGGCGAAGAATTTACCATCAAAGTCTTGTCCCTTCTTAAGTTGTCCTACCCCCATTACCAATGGAACTATTTCATCAGCTTTAATCTCATCTAAAATATCTAAATCGTACTTTCTGGTGTAAGAATTATTTGAAACAAAGTCAAAAACAATCGTCTTCTTATCTAAAAATGACTTAGGACCATGTCTTAATCCCATTGAAGTATCAAATAAAGCCGCAACTTTTCCAGCTGTTAATTCCAAAATTTTAAGTCGAGCTTCTTCAGCTAAGCCGCCTAAAGCACCACTACCGATATAAGTAATTCTGTCAAAGTCAGTATCAACTAATTTTTGAATTTCAGCTTCACGATCAACTACGCTTTCGCCCATCTCAGCAATTTCATTAACAATTGTTTCTTTTTCTGCATCACTTCTGGTATCAAATACCAATAAAGTAGCTAAGCTCATACATGAAAATGAACCTGTCATCGCAAAACCTTGATCTAATGACTTAGCAGGCATTAAAAGAACAAGTCCATTTGGATCATCTTTTAAGTCTTGAGCCAAGTGTCCTTCTGGAGCACATGTAATAGCAATTTGGTATAAATTCGTAACTAATTGCTTAGCAAGTTCAACGGTTGCAACTGATTCAGGAGAATTACCACTCCGAGCAAAAGAAACTAGAATTGTTGGTGTTTCCGCTTCAAGATAATCTTCTGGTGTTGAAACAATCTTAGTAGTATCAATTGCTTCAAAATCATACTTAGTACGATCGGCATGCTTTCTCAAATATGGCATCACAGTGTTGCCAACATAAGCACTTGTTCCTGCACCTGTAAAAATGACTTTTACTTTATTAAATTTTTGATTGATTTTAGCTAAAAATTCATCAATTTCTTGTTTCTTTTCTTGATAAATCTTAAAAGTCTCTTTCCATAAAGAAGGTTGTTGCTGAATTTCTCTAGTAGTAATATCTGCGCCCATCTTTTTTAGTTCTGCATCACTTTTTGTAAACATTGGCCTATTCCTTTCGATAACTAAACTAAATGATTGTATTGCCGTGATCGATAAATGAATCTATCCCCTCTAGCTAGAGAAATGGTAAATTCAATCGGCACGTTTTTATCATTGATTGCCCGTCTAAAAATTTTTAAACTAGCATCCCCGGGCTTTACGCCTAAAATCTTACTGTCTCTTTCATCTAAATTAACCGCTTGTACATCTTCAAAGGCAAGAACACTTTGTTCATTGTATTTTTGCTTCATAACAGTGTACAAATGATTTTCATTTAAATCCGACATTTTTAGATCCGGAAAAATACTTTCTGGTAAATATGTTTCTCCATACATTAGTGGTACTCCATCAGCTAGACGTAACCTAACTAACTTGTACGCTTTTTCTTGAGCTTTCAAATTAAGCTGATTTGCGACAGCTGCGTCGGGAACAACAAGCTCTAATGTGCGGTTTTGTGTTGTTGGCTTGTGTCCTGCTTCTGACATCTGTTCACTAAATGAATACATACTTCCTAAGTTGGTCTGATCTAGATAAATTGTGGAAACAAATGTACCTTTTCCATGCAATCGATAAATAATGCCTCGCTCTTCTAAATTATTTAATGCTAATCGAATCGTATTTCGACTCACACCATATTCTTTTAAAAGTTGCCTTTCACTAGGCAGTCGATTATTTGGCTTCATTTCAGTCTTAATTTTCTTTTCAAGATCTAAAATTACTTGCTGATAAAGTGGCTTTTTCATCTTCTAACCCCATCCAATCTTCAACTGGTTAGTACCACCTTCTACAGAATATTCTAGAAAGCGCTTTATGTCAAATCTAAAAAAACACGAAATGCATTTTTTCGTTATAATATGAACTATACGTAAATGAAAAATTTAATTTAAAGAAGAAATGTAATATGTCTGAAATTACTAACAACCAACAACCACAACAATTAAGTCGTTTAGTGCAAGTAGCGAAAGGTACTCGCTACTACGATCTGCAATTTGCAGATGGAAAAAGAGCACGTCTATACATTATTGCTAAAGGAATCTTTCGCTTAATTATCGATCCGGCAGCAGAATTTAAACCTTTGTCGCCGTCTTTAACGATTACCGCAGGTAACTTTAGTTTGCGTCCTTTTGAAGAATCACAACTTTTAGTCACTGATGAAACTTTCACGATTAAAAGTGGTCAATTTTCACTTCGTTTACAAAAAAATCCTGCAATCTTTAGCATTTTTGATGATCAACTTCATCGCTATCGTATGATGCAAAGTAGTCCGATTGAACTAGGAGCAGATTATTCTAGTGAATTCTTACGTCAAAATAAAAATGAATTCTATTATGGCGGCGGAATGCAAAATGGAAGCTTTAGTCATAAAGGAAAAATAATTGAAATCAAAAATACAAATTTAACCGGTCCTGGTGCAGTTGCTTGTCCAGAAGGCTTTTTCTGGTCCAATGCTGGCTTTGCAGAATTGCGCAATACTTGGAAAAACGGAATTTATGACTTTAAAGGTGAAAATGGCAATACTGCTATTCTTACCCATCAAACTCCCATTTTTGATAATTTTTATCTTTTAGGAGATTCTCCAGCTGAAATCTTACGTCAGTACTACAAAATTACCGGCTCTCCCCTCTTCTTGCCTAAATATGCTCTTGGTCTAGGATACTTAGGTAACTATCTTGATACTTGCTGGAGTGTTGCGAAGCCTCAAGAAAATAATGCCATTAAATTTGAAGATGGTAATACTTATAAAATTGCCCATGCTGATAATGAAATTGTTGCTAAGTCTTCTCTTAATGGTGAAGAGCAGTATCAATTTTCTGCTCGTGCAATGATTGAACGTTACCGCTCACATCATTTTCCACTTAGCTGGTTTGTTCCTAACTACAAGAGTAAGCAAACTTTAAATGAAACCGAATTAGCTAACTTAGTTGATTTTGCCAAGGAGCAAAATATAAAACTTGGTTTCTACGGAGCTTTACCTGCAAATGCACCAGCTAATTTCTTAAAATTTAAGACAGAAGCTCCTAATTTAGCTAATGACAAAATTATGCAAGATTTTGCAATTGCTAGTGAGCCTTTAGTTGATAAAAACCAAACTAATCGTCCTTGGGCAATGGCAAGTAATGGCTGGAGCGCTGTTCAAACCTTAGCTACCACCGCAAATGAAGGTGTAGGAGGCGAGTGGGAACAAATTGCAACAGAGATTGCTAGTTTCTTAAGTATGTCTCTTTCTGGTCAACCAAATATCGGAAGTGCTATTGATGGAAAAGAAGGCGGCGGTAATGCTCAAGTAAACATCCGTGACCTACAGTGGAAAGTCTTCACGCCTCTGCTTTACTCAATTGATAATTACGGCAATATCCAAAAAACACCGTTTGCATTTAATGCAAAAATGACGCGAATTACTCGCGCTTACCTAAAACTTAGGGAAGAAATTACGCCTTATCTCTATACTCTTACCCGAGCTGCTCAAGATGGCATGCCGATTGTTAGACCTCTGTTTTTGTCCTTCCCGCACGAAAAAGTTAACTACACAAATCAGGTAAAACATGAGTTTATGCTAGGAAACAACTTATTAATAGCCCCAATTACTAATGGTCGAGAAGATCCAAGTGGAGCTTCATTAAAAGACAATCTTTACCTGCCTGATCATCGAACTATGTGGATCGATCTCTTTACTGGTAAAAAATTAATCGGTGGCAGAATTTACGATAAGTTACACTATCCATTGTGGCATCTTCCTGTTTACGTTCGCGGAGGGGCAATCTTACAGGAATCACTTAGAAGTGCCCTTGTTTACCCACAAAATAAGAGTTCTGCCATCTTATATGAAGATGATAATCAAACTAATGATTATGAAAAGGGAAATGCAGCTACAACACAAATTACCAGTTCGGTTAATGGATCTAAACTTCATATTACGGTTTATCCAACCGAGGGAAGCTATGAAGGACTTGAAGAAAAACAAGCTACTATCTTAACAATCATGGCCGATCGCTATCCTGGTAAAGTTTCACTTAAATTAAATGATCAAATTATTCCACTACCTGAATATAATGATTTAGATAGTTTTAACAAATCAGAAGAAGGTATTTTCTACCAGCAAGATTACGTGCCATGCAAAGAATTTGGTCAATTTACAGGTCAACTGCAGCCTGCTCTTAAGGTAAAAATGCCAGTTGTTGACATCCATGACAATAAATTTGAACTTACGATTGAAAACTTTAGTTATGGTAGTGAAGTCGAACAACATGCTATTATCGATTCAGCTATGGCTTCACCAAGAAGTGCCGCAATTTTGACGGACCGTTTAACTTCAAAGAGCATCACCATTACTTGGACTAATCCAACTAACTTCGTCGGTAAAAATATAATGGCTGATATCGAAGTTAATGGAATTGTTCATACTAATATTGATGGAGATACCTTCACTTTCCACGAGCTTGAACCTAACACACGCTATCGGTTTAGAATTAGAAATAAATTCGGTAACAAGGTATCAGATTGGTCTGAATACTTTGGAACTCATACCAAGCGCGATCAAATGGATTATGCAATTTCTAATGTAAAAGTTACTAGCACAGCAGAAAGTGAAAAAGATTCTCCAGTCGAAAACTTAACTGATCTTAAGCTAGCTAGTGAATGGCTCTCAAAAGACCAAATTAGTAAAGATAGTCCACTAGACTTGACTTTTAATTTCAATCACATTTATAAGCTGAGCCGGATGGTTTACGTACCTCGTTCACGAGACCGGATAGGTCATATTTTGCGAGTTCAAGTTGCCATTTCAAAAGACGGTGAAAACTTCAGCGATTTCAGTAAAGAAATTAATTGGCCAAATGATGCTAAAAACAAAGTAATCGGTTTAAGAGACGTAGTAGCAAAAGCAATTAAACTTAGAATTTTAGCTACCTCTGATAATCTAGCTTCTGGGAAAGAAGTTTTATTCTTTATGGCTAAAGAATAAAAATATCTAATATTAAACAAAAAGTCCGAAAAGCAAAATGATTAACTTCATTTTCTTTTCGGACTTTTTTATATAAAATCAGGTCTTGTTTCACGTGAAACTAAATATAAATTTTTCTATCTTTTAACCATTTAAGGCTTAGTTTAAACCAATGTGCAAGATGCGAATCGGGCTCACGTCCAGCCACAGCCACTTCAGGAGTAGCAAGTGAAAAGCCATGGCCGCCTTTATTAAACAAATGTGCTTCAAAATGAACTTTTTTCTTTCTTAAAGCTGTAATATATTCGATTGTATTATCAATCAAGACAACTGGATCATCAACAGCTTGAAAAATAAAAGTCGGGGGCGTATCAGGCGTCACTCCTAAAGCTGTATCTAATAACTCTTTAGCAGTAGGCATTTTTTGATTAGCATCAGCTGGCAACGGAAAACCAATATCTTTAATATTAATTAAAGGATAGCCCAAGATTGTGGCATTAGGCGCTACTTGATCATGGTTAAAATCATATTTTGCCTGCCATTTTTCACTTTCTGCCATCACGTTCATTGAACTAACAACATGACCGCCAGCAGAAAATCCAATTGTAGTAATTCGCTCTTGATCAATTCCTAACTTTTCACTATTTTCTCTAAAATAAGAAACAGCTTTTAATCCTGATAAGGCTGCATCAGGATATATTTTACCTGGATCGGTAGTTAGATTATATGAAACAACGGCAGCATTAAAACCATGAGCTGCATATGCCAATGCTACTGGTTCTCCTTCTCTTAAAGATAAATGGTCAAAGCTTCCTCCAGGGAAAACGAGTATCAATGGTCTCTTTTTTTGCAAAAGCTGCGGATTATCTTGTAATCCATAATACGTGATTTTAAATTCGCGATTATTAAAATTTTTTTGTGTTAAATACTCTACTTTCATCTTGCTAAGCCTCTATGCTATTTATTTCTTAAGTTCATTATGCGTCAACGTATGTGCTAAAAATATTGTTGTCAATGGGACTGTTAAAAGTACGCCGATAAATGAATACACAATAATTAAGAATTCATCTACAAAAAGTTTATCATTTAAAATCTCAAATAATGAATAATTTAACCTCATATACCAAATAAATATTGGCAAAAAGCTACCAAATAAACCAAATAAAATTGTGTTCATGGCTGTTCCTAACACATCAGAACCAACTTCATTTCCGCTCTTGATCAATTGCTTCTGCGTAATATTCGGATCGTGCCTTTTTAATTCAAGTAAGCCTGCACTCATCGCTACACTTGCTTCTGCAATTGCCCCTAGCATTGAAAAAATTGCAACTAAAATAGCTATTTGAGCGAAACTAATTCCTACATTCAACGATAAACCAATTAATTCTTCTCCTGCTTGGTCTCCAAAGCCCTGAGTTTGAGCTAAGCTTTCAAGCAGGATAATTATCAGCATTACGATCAAGCTCACGCATAAAGCGGTTAAAAACGCGTTCTTAGCTACAGTATAATCGTGTGTCCCTAAATAAATAATTGTTAATAATTTTAAAGGAATAAAAATTATTCCTACCAAGATTATATTTACTCCCCAAGAAATTAACAAAGCAACAAGAATTATCAAACAGGCATTAATAACCACACTAAGATAACTTTTAAGGCCCGTTTTTCCACCAACAATAATCATTAAAATTAAGAGAATTATCAATAGAGCCGTTAAAGTTGTCATTTCGCTGCCTCCTCTATTTTTTTATTTTTTAAAAAGACAGAACTAGCAAGAGTGGCAAAAATCACAGTTAAAACTATGCCTATTGCTGAACTTAAGCTCTGAATTACACCTAAAGAAAGAGTATATTTAAAAGTATAAACTAAAGTATTATTATCTCTTAGATACAAAATTGTCATTGGCAGTGCTTCGGCCATAAAAATCAGTACTAATACATTTATTAATGGTCCCATAATTTCTTGTCCTAATGTACGGCCACTAAGAAATAACTCCTTAAAGGTTAAGTCAACCTTATGTTTAGCTAACGCATAAAGACTCGAAACAATATCAGTTGCTTCATCCATTACTGCCCCAAGAACTCCTAAAATGGTCTGAGATAAAAATAGCGCTCGTGGATCTTGCGTTGCATAATCAACTGCTTCATAGTCAATCCCGCGTTCATGTGTCAATCTCATAACTAAATAAAAAATTCCAAATGACACAAAAACACCTAGAAGCGTAGCAACTAGTGTAACAAGCATCTTTTGATTAAATCCTTGTACAATTATCAGGGAAATAAAAGTAAACAAAATAGCTGCAATACCATAAACTAAGAAAATTTTGGTTCCATTTTCTTTAATATCATTCTTAATCACAAAATAAAAAATAATACTATTCAAAATCATTGAAATTAACAATAAACTAGCTTGTTTTCCGGTGATTAAAATGATCAGACTAATAGTTAAAAACATGCTCAAGACAACTACCCAATCACGTTTAGGTTCAACTAATTTTGGCTTTTCTTTAATAAAAGATACAATCACACGTTGATGAGGACGATATTTTTGTGAAACAGCCTGTGAAGGAGAGTAGGTATTGGTAACAACGAATCTCTTACCTCGGTATTTTCCTGAGATGATTTTTAAATGCAATATTTGTTGCCTAACTTCATCTTTATTTTCATAATTGTCTTTGGTTTTATTAATTAGCGTGTCTTGAATGTGATTATCGGTAATTACAGCAATTGGCTTGCTAGCAAAAGTTGTAGAAAAATACGTAATCACCGTAAAAACTATGCCAACAATTAAAGTCGTTAAACTAAGCCAAACTTTTTGATTCTTTTTCACATCTTCACCTTCCCTAATAACCTAAATGGTGAGTATGCTAATATAGTAGCATTAAAAGTTTTTACTAATTATTAAAAAATAGTAATTTATCTGAGGTAAATCTAAAATATGGAACTTATGATTTCAACTTTTACTCTAGCAATTGCAGCTGCTATCAGTATTATTATTGCTCAAGCAATTGATAAAGTATCAGTTAACTATATAAGTATGATCATCGGAATTATTATTGGTCTTATTCCCTTTTTAAACCAACAAATAGCTAGTTTTGATTCAGAAATTTTTATGGAGTTGATCGTTGCGCCACTTTTATTTTTTGAAGGGCAAAAGACTAGGATTCATAACGTTGGTAGACGTATTAAAGAGATAATTGGGCTAACTATTATCATGGTTTTACTAGCTTTAATTGTAAGCGGCTTTAGCATTCATCTGCTTGCTGACGTTAGCTTACCGCTTGCATTTATTATTGGCAGTATTAGTACGCCAACAGACGCCACAGCAAGTGAAGCAGTAACTAATGGCCTAAGAATGCCTCGCCGTGTAACGTCAGCATTAAAGGCTGAATCACTTTTTAATGATGCATCTGGAATTATCTTGCTCAACATGAGCCTTCTTTGGTTTGCAAATGGATATATTAATTATGGACAGACAATTCAGGACTTTTGTATTTCTTCGATTGGCGGTGCAATTCTAGGTTTCGCTGTAGCATGGGTAATAATTATTTTTCGTCAGACTCTTGTCAGATCCAGATTTAATTCCTTAAATGCTCAAAATCTTATTTATATTCTTACCCCATTAGCCTTGTATGCTCTAGCAGAACATCTCCATGTCTCTGGAATTATCGCGGTGGTGGTTGCTGGTCTCTTACATAATGCAGAATCTCAACAAAGCTTATTGCTTAATTCAAGACAGGTTCATATGAGCCAAGACTTACAAAATCTTATTTCTGATATCTTTAATAGTATGGTTTTCATTATTTTAGGATTGATGATGGTAAGAATTTCACGTAATAAGCTCTTTAATGGAGATCTAGCTAAATGGATTATTGTTGGCATTATAGTCTACCTTGCCAACTTGCTAGTTCGTTACCTATATGGTCGCTTAATTATTCGTTATGATCGAAGAGAAAGCATAGTCTTTTCACTTGGAGGGATTCATGGTGCAGTTACTTTAGCATTAGCATTAACGATAAGCGTTGACTTCCTAGGAAGTCAAAGTTATAACCTAGTCATCATGTCTGAGGCTGTTTTAATTATTTTAAGTATGCTTGTTCCAACAATTGTCTTTCAATTTATTCTTCCGCATAATGTCAGTGACGAAGAGGCCCACATCGTAATGGATAAAATACGAAGTGAAATGGTTAAACGCGCCTTAATTGCTGTTCATAAAATGTATTTACCGCAAAGAGTAAAACGCCATGTTATCTATACCCTACTTAATCAAAAACGAGTTGTTAAAACGCGTGAGTATATGCGAGTTCTGCTAAAGACGATTGACCAGCCTAACCTAAGCAAATCAGAACAGTATCTACAGCGTCTTGCTTTTTTTAGGGCTTTTGCGATTGAACGCGAATATCTAGAAATGATTGGACAAAAGGAAGGCAAATATCGAACCTATATTTTAAATCTATATAACGACGTTTTGTTAGCAGAGTCATTAATTATTGAACCTGAAGACGAATAAAAATAGGATGCCTACAAACAGGCATCCTATTTTTTAATTAAAAAAGCGATCCCACCAATGGTGTTTTTTCTTGGGATGAATTTGCATCTGAGCTAAAGTACGATGAATATTCTCTTCTACTTTTTGCTTACGACGCTTTTCTTCGTTCTCTCTAGCTTTTCTTAAGATTTCTTCATGAGCCTCTTGCTCACTCTTTTGTTCTTAAGTAATCTTATCGGCAGCTTCCTGATCTTTATTAGCTTGAACTTCTTTTTGTGAATCTTTTGATTCTGGCTCAGCTAATTGGTGTGAGCTATCAATTAACTTCTTATTTTGAGCTTCAACGCGCGCTACTTGCTTTTGCAAATCCTGAATTGCTTGATTTTGACTTGCAATCGTATTTTGGAGCATAGTCAAAAGCTTAACTACTTGATCAGCGTCTACAGTAGCAGTCTTAGTTGCAACTTCTTTTTGCATTTTTGCAGCCTTTTTGGCTTCTTCAGCTTTTTTATCACTCACTGCAAAAACTTGTCTTGCTGCTTCCTGTAAAGTCAGATCAGCTTTTTTAGACAGAGCTTTAAAAGCTTTTAGGTCTTCAATATCTTTAGCTGAATATAAGCGAGACTTCTGCTTAGTCCTCTCATAGTAGTCTTTATTTCCAGTAACTTTTTCAACAATTAAGGAATACTTTCTTAATGTTGCTACGCTAATATGAAGTTCTTCCGCCGTTTTTGCTGGGGCCTCAAGTTCTTCAAAATTATGGTCGCTTGCCATCCTAAATTCTCCCTTTACTTAAACTAAGTTTAATCATGTTTATGTAACAAAGTTTTCTTGTGATCGTAGCGTTCCATTGCGTAGTCAATTAATTTAGTAATCAAATCAGTATATGGAATTCCAACCTCTTCAAATAGTTTAGGATACATACTAATATTAGTGAATCCTGGAAGAGCATTTACTTCTGTTAAAACAACTTCCTTGTCTTCCGTACGAAGCATTGAGTCAATACGTGCTAAGCCACTACATTCAGTTGCTTGAAATACCTTTAAAGCATTTTTTCTAACCTTTTCAACAATCCCTTCAGGCAATTTAGCCGGAATCTCTAAAGTTGAAGTTGAATCATCATCATACTTATTTTCATAAGTATAGAATGAATCCTTGGCGTTAATAATTTGACCAACACCAGCAACGATTGGCTTATCATTACCTAAAACAGCAGTTTCTACTTCAGTACCGTGAACAGTTTCTTCAACTAAAACCTTATCATCATATTTAAAAGCTTCAGCTAAAGCGACCTTGTATTCTTTTTCGTTAGTAACGTGACTTACACCAACTGAAGATCCTTGATTTGATGGCTTAACGAATAAATCTGAGCCTAATTGACTAGCTACGTATTCATAGTCTAACTTTTCATTATCTGGATCGTTATATTCAAAACGCTTAACTGCAATCCACTTTGCGACAGGAACACCAGCACGTTGAGCTAAAATTTTGGTCATTTCCTTGTCCATCGTTACAGCTGCAGCTAAGACATCATCCCCAACAAATGGCTTATCTAGAACTCTAAATAAACCTTGTAAACAACCATCCTCACCCAAGTTTCCGTGTACAATTGGGAAAAATACGTCAATTTCGGGACGATCTTTTAATTCAACAATATTAGAAATATTTGCTACTTTATGAGGGTTAGCTACTTCCATTTTAGGATTGTCTAAGACTCTGCGAGAATCGGCATCGTCAGCCAAATACCCATCATTCGTAATCCACATTGGATAAACATCAAATTTATTAGTATCAATTTCCTCATAAATGTTGTGGGCAGACATGATAGAAACTTCATATTCTGAAGAATTTCCACCGAAGATCAAACCTACCTTAATTTTGTCAGTCATATTTTTATCTCCTTTTTGTCCTCGAAACCTTATTATAAACAATCGTGACGCTATAATGCATTATTTTTGAAAAAAAGTCCCAAAAGAATGAAAATTTTTTATAATTAAGTTATATATATTACTATTACTCTAATAATAAATCCCGCAAAGGAGATAAGATGAATTTTACAAAAAAAGCCACCGCTTTTTTAGTTGCTATTACACTCAGTGCTACAACTAGCACCGTTACGATTAGCGAAGCGCTGGCCGCAACATTTACCAAAGATGAAATCCAAGAAGTTCATCGAATTCAAAATCAATATTCAAGATTACCCAAACAAACTTTTAATTCTGGTAATCTTTATGCAAGTAGCCCTCACTTAACAGCACCATTTTCACCTGGTTCTGTTACTAATTCTTATATTAATTCTCAATTAGACTATATTAATTTTTATCGTGGTTTGTTTGATCTGCCAAGTATTTCTACAAATAAGACAGATAATGACAACGCGCAAATTACCGCAAGTGTTATGGCTGCAATTAAGGCTAACCCATTTACTAATCAACACGGGTTACCTAGTGAAACACGACCGAACTATATTAGCGATACTTACTGGACAATTGCCAAAAATGTTTCTGCTAGCTCTAATTTGAATTTTAATGTAAGCAATCAATCTGCTGGTGATGTAATCACAGATTTATTAACTGATACCTATAATCTTGATGGATCGGATACTGGACATCGTGCGTGGCTTTTATCAAGTAGACTTACTACCACTGGTATTGGTGCAGCATACGGTGAAAATAGCTACCGCTATTCAGTCCAGCAAGTTGCATATTCAAGCGATGGCTATAAGGCTGCTGCTAAAAGTGCCGTTGCCTATCCTAATAGTGGCGTTTTCCCAATAGAATTACTTCAAGGAAATAACATTGCTTGGTCTCTTTATTTATCTGATAAAACTACCTCCGGTATTCCTAAAATCACCGTCACCGATTTAGATACAGGCGAAGTTAGCCAAGCCACAAATGTTAATAATTTCAGTAATAAGGCATATGGCTACTTCAAAACAATTATCACTTACTTCCCAGGAGATATTAAGTTAGTTTCAGGGCATGAATATAACGTAAATATTGATAATGTCTACCAATATAGTTTTAAATTATTTAATCAAGTTGCTGCTAATCAGCCTAAACTAAAAACTTCAAACGATAACACTAAGACTAAGAACGGAGAAAAGAGCTCTGAAAAAATATCCTCCTCGCAAAATATTAAAGATAGTAGCGACAAGACAACTCGCAAAATTTTAAACCAAGTAGCTGATCCTGATTCATCTACAACAATTAAATCAGCTCTTTTACTTCAAGCAGAAAAACTACGTGATTCTTTGAATAAAAAGCGCCAGATGAATACAGTGATTTTTGGCCGTTCTTATCAAGATGGTTATTCTTACTACAACTTAGGCAATGATCAGTGGTTTCATAATTTTTATGTTTACAACAATCCAGATTTTACTGCTGGTGTAGTCAATATCAATAACCAGTCATTTGATACAAATATTTATACTAGTCCTTATCCAAATCTACGAAAACGCACTGCCAATCATGTTACTTCTGGAAAAAGTTACGCTTATGGTCAATCAATTACTACCGATCATATAACTTGGTATTATCTCGGCAAAAACCAGTGGATTAGGCAGAATAATTAATAAACTAACATCTTGAAAAAGGCTTTAAAGTAACGAATTTATAATTTTAGAATATTCTTTCAGCGCAAGCCAAACATATTATATTATTTAAGAATAATTAGGCCTTTCAACTTGATTTAAACCCTAATTACTGTAAAAATAAGTAGTGAGAAATGGTTGAGGACCCTTACAAGAGCCGTTATGGCTGTTGCATATTACAATTATTTTATACCCTAACTACTTTACACTTACTTGAATACAATTAAGATCATCCAATCCGGCGCCATTTCCCAGAAAAAGGCCTCAGGTAAAAACCTGAGACCTTTTTTGTATATTCGTTAACTTCTTATTATTTTGCACTCGTAAGCTGCCAAGTAACAGTGCTAATTACAAACAAAACTACTCCGACAATTACTAACTCTAAGAAAATGCCACTCGCTATCTCCAAAAAATAGCCAATATTCAAGATCAAACCTTCAACATTGAAAATTGTCGGAATGAACGCCAATAGTCCAAAAATCACGATCAATCCTAGTGATGCCCTCATCCCTCCAGCGGCAAACATATTAATTAAGCGCCCAGTTGAAACAATTTCTTTGAGTCTTTTAATTTGTTGATAAGCTAAGATGCCCAC
Source organism: Lactobacillus paragasseri (assembly GCF_003584685.1). Taxonomy (NCBI): domain Bacteria; kingdom Bacillati; phylum Bacillota; class Bacilli; order Lactobacillales; family Lactobacillaceae; genus Lactobacillus; species Lactobacillus paragasseri. The sequence continues at coordinate 120,156 of NZ_AP018549.1, read as the reverse complement.
AAAAATGATAACCAAGATATTTAAAATCAAAAATACAAGCTCAACATTTGCTGCTAAAGTGGCATTAGCCAAGCCAAAGCTTGTAATAATTGCGTAAAGCCCACTTTCCTTATTCTTCTTCAATTTTTCCTGAACAGACTTAGCTTCCATGGAAGAATTGTCATCAATTTTAGTCAAGATAACCTTACGAATTTGACTAGCTAAGCTAGAATTTTCTGCTCTAAATAAATGAATTCCCAAAGTATAGTCAATCATTGCATTCGCAATCGGTCTTGTTTGCTCAACAGTTAATAGATTATTAGTACTGTTGTTACTACTTCGATCAGCACCAATTGCTGCAGCGAAATTATCAAACTTCTGATTGATATAGCGTTCAGCTACAACTCCATTGCTTTCTTTGGCAATCTGACTCCTCATAAAAATCGGGTTCATAAAAGTTACTAAGCTGAAAAACAAAACCACAATTGTAAAGATTGCAATTCCAAAAGATCTTTTATCATGCACAGTTTGAGCCTGATCAATTCTACGCAGCTCACTGCGTGTGCGTACTGCCATTTCCTCGACCTTCCTTAAAATTAATTGTCGAACATTTTATTAATAGCCTGAGTTAAAGTAGTTAATTCGTATTTTTGTAAGGCAGATTTAGCCTCTGCAAGTGTTTGACTTATCTTTGACTCATCTATTGATAAAAATGTTGACATAAAAGTTTTTACCATTATATCAGAAATTTGATCAGCATCTAAATCAAATTCAGTCCGTTTTACGTATAGACCTCCTCCAGCTGTAACAATAAAGTTTAAACCAATCTGAACTTGACGATCATTTCCCAAATCATGCTTAACGCCTTCATGCTTAAGCCAATCATCAAGAATCTGGCTCCAGCGATCCAATGAATCACCATCACTTAAAATACTTTTGACAACGCGTTCAACGCCTTCATCTTGGATACCTTGTTCTAAAATCAAATAAATAAAGATTTTCATCTTAGAATATGTATTCAAATTTTTGAAATCAGTCGCATTTAAACTCTTTAAGACTGCTGTCATAAAATTAGTAACAATTTCGGTAATTAATAGATTCTTATGTGGGTAATATGACTGGAGTAGTGATTTAGAAATGCCAGATTTATCTGCAATCATTTGTAGTGATACATTTTCCATGCCTCTTTTTTTCAGGAGCATAAAAGTATTGCGCAGTATTTCATGTCGTCTTGCTAAATTTTTTTGTCTTGCCATATCCTTTGCCTCGTTATTATTATTCTATTCCTATACAGTATAGCGTTTTCACAGCATTAATTACAATCATTATACCAAGCCCTATTACTAATAACGAGATAGGATTTTGCTTTTTTTCAAATTTAATGCTATATAAAAGACCGACAATTTTATTTGTCAGTCTTTACGTGATATTTAATTTTTTCTTTCTAAAAAAGTGTAGCTCAATGATAAAGCTAAAATAAAAATAATTGAGATAAGTAATGGTAGTCTCGTTGCTGGGATTAGCGCCAAAATTATTAAAATTACTAAGTAGAAAATGATTGTAACCCAGCTAGTTATTGGAAATCCCGGCATTCTAAAGCTACCTAGTTTTCCTTTATTTTCTGCGCGATATTTCAAATGCGTCCACATAATAATTATCCATACCATAATAAAATTGATTGTTGATACACTAGAAATAATATCGAAAACTTGTGCTGGCATAATATAATTCAGAATTACAACGATAAATAAAATTAACGATGAAAAGGTCAAGGCATTATTAGGAACCGCTTTTCTACTTAACTTTCCAAATCTTTTAGGGGCATTATTTCCACGTGAAAGTGCATATAGTGATCTACTAGTTGAAAAGATAGCACTATTAGTAGCGGACATTGCTGCCGTTAAAACAACAAAGTTTAAAATTCCAGCTGCTGCAGGAATCCCAATTGCGCCAAAAACCTGTACAAATGGACTAGTTGTAGTAACAATCTTGTTCCAAGGGTAAACAGCCATAATAGCAATCATGGAACCAACATAGAATAATCCAATTCTGACTGGCAAAGTATTAATTGCCTTGGGAATATCCTTGTCTGGATTGGCCGTTTCACCTGCTGTTAAACCGACAATTTCTATTCCGACAAAGGCAAAAACTACCATCTGAAATGACTTTAAAAAGCCCCATGAGCCTGTTGGAAAAAAGCCCCCATAATTTACCAGATTAGTAAGAGAAACTGTTCTAGAGTCAATTTTGGTATGCATAACGAGTAGAATCGCTCCAGTAATGATCAAGGCTAAGATAGCTAGAACCTTAATCATTGAAAACCAACTTTCAAGCTCGCCAAATAGTCCAACATTAACCATGTTAACAAGCATTAGCAGCACAACAATGACTAACGGCCCTACCCATTGAGGTAAATCTTTAAACCAATATTTCAAATAAATTCCAGTTGCAGTTAAATCAGCCATTGCTAAACTAAGCCAGCATAACCAATAAGTCCACCCCGCAACAAATTCCATTCTATTTCCTAGATACTTTTTCACTGATTCAATAAATGAATGTTGATCAGGCTCAGTTAAGATTAGCTCTCCCAACGCTCTCATCATGAAAAAGCTAATAATACCAACAATCAAATAAGACAAGATAATTGATGGACCAGCACTTTGAATAGCTGTACCAGATCCTAAAAACAGCCCCGTACCGATAGCTCCACCAATTGCAATCATTGTTACATGACGGCTCTTAAGCGATCTCTTTAGTTTTAGCTTCTCCTTTTCATCCATTTTATACTCCCCCTTAAAGACAAAAATGCCTCTAGTACTTAACTTATACTAGAGGCATTTCTATTTTATGAAATTAAAATTCTTGTATAGTAAATCAATTAGCTATTTTATTTGCTTGTATTATAACTTGCTTCATGAAATTGTCAAATCTGTTTTTTGGACTTGGGTCAAGATTTGGACATTCTGTTTTATTAATTTTCTGTTCTTGATTAAAAGAAAAGCGGCAAAACTTACCCAAAGTACTAAACTAATAATTACATGAATAAGCGAACCTATATTTCCACCAAAAATTCCCACGCCATCTTGAGTCAATGGGGTTTCAGAAAATGTAAGAATATCATATAGTGCATGGATTACCATTGTCGGCCATAATTTACCGCTATATAAAATTAGCACTGCCTAAAACTGCACCATTAATTTGCCACTTTTTGCTTTTAAAAATCACTAATAATAAAACTAAGTTTATATATCGGGCTGCTTCCTCACCAATTTCCGCTTCTATTGAGTAGAGAAAGACAGACCAAGCGTTTTTTAGACGGACCGACTCAGTAGGATTAAGTAAAGAAAAATCCCAATTCCAGAATAATTCTTGCCATCTCTGAGCAAATCTACTGAATGTTTGGAAAAATGAAAGCCAAATCGCTATCCCAAAAATTAAAATAAATGAAAGCAGCTGCAATTTTTTGCCTTTAAAAGTTGGTAAATTAAAACAAAATTCATAACCCCAACTTTTAACAGCAAAATATACATAAACTAAAATTGCTAAAGCATAAACCAAGCCAGATTTATTTAAACTCACTAAAAAGCCGTCTGGATTTACATTTTTTAAGGTTAAAAGATAGCAAAACATAATAACAAAATTAATCATCCAGACCGATGCTATCAATCGCCAAATTGGCTTTTTAATTTTCCCATATTCGACTATTGTAACCGGAATCAATACTATTATGGTCCCAACAGCATAAATCCAAAAGATGAGTAGTGTTAACTGAGAAAAGTGCTGAATGAGAATATCACTCAAGTTTCTAACTTGATCGATAAAAATCATAGGTATAAGTACAATATTTATTAGCTGCGAAATCCTTTTATTTTTACTTACTACAACTGCTAGAGCTAAAATTCCAAGATAAATCCAATCCTTAACTGTATGATAATTAATTAAAATAATTACAGCTATCAAAATATTTAGATATAGTTGCGCCTGAAACACTTTCTTCATCCTCATCACCTCATTTATGCTAATTTTCGTTTAATTATATCTTAATTATTGATGAGGATTCAACAATAGGATAAATTTATCGTAAATAAAAAGGCCGAAGATTAGCATAGTTACTAATTTTCAGCCTTTTAATAAATATTAAAATTTAATGTGAATCATCCTTGAATTCTATTTTGTTCATCAAAGATTCGGTGAATTGACTTATCGTTGTAAATGTAATCAATACCCTTAGCAAGCAAACGTGCAACAGATAAACGAACCATTCTATCTGGATACTTCTTGTGCTTGATAGTATCAGTTACAACGATTTGTTCAACGGGTAATCCATTTAAAACCTCAGTTGCATTTTGTGAAAGCAGAGCATGAGTTGCTGCAACATAAACTTTCTTAGCTCCAGCAGCTAAAACTGACTTAGTTGAAGAAGCAATTCTAGAACCAGTATCAATTAAGTCATCAACGATAATAACAGTCTTATCCTTAACGTCACCGATCATATCATGAGCTTCTGCGTCATAACGCGCACCACGTTGATCAACAATAGCAATAGGTGCATCAAAGTAAGAACCAAAAGTACGTGCAAGTTTTGCACCAGAGTGATCTGGAGAAACAACTACTACATCATCATCATCCTTACTTGCAATACCGTTATCTAAGAAGTATTGAGCTAAGATTGGCATAGCGTGCAAGTGATCAACAGGAATATTGTAGAAGCCTTGAATTTGTGATGCATGTAAGTCAACAGCAATCAAGTCATCAATATCAGTCAATTGAAGCAAGTTAGCTAATAATTTAGCAGTGATTGGTTCACGTGAACGATTCTTAGTATCTTGACGTGAATATGCCATATAAGGAATTACTACGTTAACAGAGTGAGCAGATGCACGGTGTAAAGCATCCAATACAATCATCAATTCCATAAAGTTTTCATTTACTGGATCTTGAATAGATTGAATTACGTAGACATCACAGCCTCTAACACTTTCCGTAATGTTAACTTGAATTTCTCCATCACTAAAGTGTTGAACAGCAGTCTCTAACAATGGTTTATCCAAAGCTGCCGCAATTCTCTCTGCTAAAGCTTGGTTTCCACCAAGACCGATTAATTTCATTGGGTGCAACATTTCGTGCAATTCTTCTTTATTCATCAATTTGCCCTTCCTTGTAAAATTAACAGCTAGTTTTATTATAACTAAAAATTCCTGTTTTGCTCTACTTTTCTAGCTATAGATTATAACTGATTATTTTCTGCTGCCTTGATTTGATCTAAGCGACCAACGACATAATTATAAAAATCCTCTGCATCTTTGGGATTTGTATTTTCAAAAGCTCTCAAAACAATTGCCAGCTCATCTTTTCCCATTTGGTGTAAACTAGCCGTTTGATAAATCATAGGATTATCACCCTTAGGAACTAATTTTAAAAAGCCATTAATTAAGATATGCGCTTTTTTATATACAACAGCTTGTAAACTGTGAACATCTAGTATTACTTCTCGTTTACCTGGAAATAACGGCGCAGTATGCTTAATTGTAATTTTGTCATCATTTATAGACATCTCGCCATTCATCCCCTGAACCACTATTTTTGTCATTATTCTAACCTTCTGCTATTTATTAAATTCCATTTATATATTAATTCTATCGAATTTTTAGATCAAAAAGAAAAAGAGCGCTACTTTTTTAGCTCTCTTTACAAAAATCTTTAATTAAATCTAGTAACTTTAAACTATGAACAACATAACTATAATGCGTCTGACGAGGCATTAAAACTAAACGACAATTAGGAAGCAATTGACTATACCAGCGAACATGTTCAACCTTAACCCAATCCTTTTCACCTACTACGCATAAAGTAGGCGTCTTAATCCGTTTTAACGTTTCAACCGGAATATGACTCTCTCTTAAAGCCACTCTGCTGTCACGATCTCCCTTAAAAAAGCCTCGAATAGTATTAGCCGCAATGTGCTTTGCATTCACGCCATTTCCATTAACGTAAGTTCCAGCAACAATTATTTTAGAAACCAGTTCTGGTGCTTGGGCGGCCAAAGAAAGAGCAACTAAACCTCCAGACCCAAAGCCTAAGATATAAGGCTTTTCAAGTTTAAGCGCGCTAATAAAAGCCCGTAAATCTTCAACTTCAGTTTGATAATGCTCGCTTGCTTCTCCTTCACTTAAACCGTGGCCTCGCATATCAGGAACCACAACTGTGTAATATAAAGAAAGCGGCGCAACTAATTTATCGAAGATTCCACCATCTTGGTGGTGCCCATGTAACAAAATTAAAGGATGCCCTTTACCTAATTTCTGATAGTAAATTTCAACTCCATTAACTTTTACTTTCATACCAATTCCTTTAGCTATAAATTCTTATAAATCTTGATGATCCAAATCACTTAAAGATGCTTTTTTTGCAATCTTTTTATTCTCTTTTTGAGCTTCACGCTCTGCCATCAAGCTTTTAATAATTTGGTGCCATACACGATAATTAGCTCGGAAATTATCTGGTATTTTCTTGGGATTAAGATCATGCACCATACTATCCGCACGTTGCCAATAATGATAGTAAGGTGTTGAACTATAGTAAAAACCATTAGTCAATGATACGTACTTAACGTTGAAGATTTGATCTTCCATAAAGGCTAAATCTTCAACAAAACGCAAATGATACTTCTTAATGACACTAATTTTATATCCCTTATTCCAGGTATATCCTTTTACAGGTGACCCAAAGACATTAGTCATCTTCAAATAAGCTTCTCTCTTGTCGATCAAGCCCCCGCTTTGCTTACTTCCTACTGGATGACTTTCATGTCTTTTTTCTGAATCAATCCAAAAACCACAAGAAACAATATCTACATCTGGATGCTCATCAAATGCTCTTACAAAATAAGCAGTATAGCCAGGATCAACCCAGTCATCCCCATCATGAAAAGTAAAATATGGGGTAGTTACATGAGCCATTCCAACGTTTCTAGCATCAGAAAGGCCACCATTCTTTTTATTAATAATGTCAAAATAAAGAAACCGATCACGATACTTCTCAGCTACTTCGCGAGTTTTATCTTTTGATCCGTCATTAACAATTAATAATTTAAAATTTTTATCTTTTTGTTTTGCTAAAGCTTCTAATGCCCGGCCCAAATATTTTTCCATATTGTAGACAGGCATAATTACCGTTAACATTGGCTGGCGTAACACAGCGTCTGCCTCCTTTTGCTTATGATTATAGCATCTTAATACTTATTTACATAATTCAGTTAGCTATTTAGGTTATAATATAGCCATCATATTGAGTATATTTTATTCATAAGGAGAAAATTTTATTATGAAAAAAATACTAACCGCGCTTGTAGCTATCTTAACAAGCGGAATTTTAGGGTTAACTGCTATTAGTAATACTAAAACAGTTAAGGCAAATGAAAATGACACTCCTGTTGTAACCTTAGGTACATCCCTTACCTCTTCTCAAAAGCAGGGAACAATTAACACTCTGACGCAGTCCTTAAATGGTAGTAATTATACCACCATCACTATTACTGGCGCAGATCTTGTAAAATATCTTAATCCTTCAGGCTATGACTTCACTAATAATTCGGGCGTTTGGTCTAGTGCCATGATCCAAAAAACTAGCTCTGGTAGCGGGATTAATGTTCATATTTTACCTTATAATGGCCATAATAACATTACAACTATTACTGCTAACCAATACAAAAATGCTGCTTTAACTGCTGGTATTTCTGACGCGGACATTTACGTCACTTCTGCTACACCAATTGACGGATCAGGTGCCCTAGCCGGCGTTTATGCCGCATATGCTAAAAATGGCAATTCTTTAAATCAAAATCAAATTAATGCAGCACAAACTGAAATGAATACCTTAAGTAAGATTACTAGCCAAAACAAGGGAAAAGATGGCTATTCTGACGCCCAATTAAACAATGCCATAGCTGGTGCAAAAAAAGAAATGGCTAAACAGGGACAAAATATTTCTGATAGCCAAATCAGGGATATTGTTAATAACCAAATTAACATTAACCACCTTGGTGACACTATTACAAATAATCAAAAAGAACAAATTATTAATGTCTTAATTAAGATTAAAAATTCTGGTGCATTAAAAGACAAAAACTTCCAACAACAAGCTGGTCAACTAGCAGACCAAATTCAATCTGGTGCTAAGAACATCTTTTCAAAATTTAATACTCCTGAAACTCGTAACTGGTTTCAAAAATTAATTGATTCAATCGTTAGCTGGTTTAGAAGTATCTTTGGCGGTGTCATTATCTTAAACTAAAACGTTAAAAAAAAGACGGCTTAAAATAGCCGTCTCCGTCGTCAAAAACTAGTACCTGCGTGCGTTCTAGTCTTTCAGTTATTATTATAGCAACTACTAAAAAAAGTGCATTAAAAAAGTCTGCAAATTGCAGACTTTTTTTGTTTACTAAGCAGATTATTACTTCATTTTATCCATATAACGATTTAATTCATGGTCCACAAAAACGTTGCCTTCATTATCAGCGTGTCCCTTGGTCCAGCTAAAAGTACTATCCGGAAAATGACCTAGTAAACTATCTAGCCTTTTCCATTCGGTAGCATTAATTAAAGGGCCATTTGATCGCTTCCAGCCACGTTTCTTCCATCCCTCAATCCAGTGTTTATTAATTCCATTTAAAACATATTGTGAATCTAAAACAAATAAAAGATGTTTGTCATTAAATTTCAACTCAAGCAATTTTTCTAAAGCATTAATTAGACCCAATAATTCCATCTTATTATTCGTAGCGCCGAATTCTCCGCCAGATCCATAAGTACGGCCATCTTGCCATTCAATTAAATAAGCCCAAGCTGCTCTATCAGTCTTATTAACGTGCCCACCTTTATGTACCCCAGTATTTCGTGATCCACCATCTGTATAAATTGTTGCAAAATAGTCTGCTGAATTATTAGAACTAGTCTTTTTTACTTTTTGCTTCTTAGACTGGTGTGTGATGTTAGCAGCTTGGATTTTCTTAATCGCATTGCTTAAAGAATCTTCTTTAACAATATCTGGTTGTGTTTCTTTATTCCAGTCTAAATACTCAGTCGCATCAGTTATCTTTTCAAAAGACTTATACTCCGCACCGGAAAAGCCATCAACTTGTTTTTTAGCATCTTCCCATGTTCGGTAAACACCCGGTGTACGACCTTTTTTTACTGCATAGTATTTCATAAATATTCCTTTCCTATCTGCTCTAGCTGATAAAATGTTAGAATAATTTTAACGCTAAAACTAATACGAAGGGAGGATGTAGCATGTTTTTTATTCAAAAAAGATATAGCGAAGAAGTTGAAAAGAATAATAAACATAAAAATAAAGAACCTAGTATTGCAAGAATGACTTTTTTAGGTTTAATGGCTACTTTTACTCCTACTCGCTGGCTGCTCAGAATGCACAAACGCAAAGTTGAAGATAGTTCAACAACAGAAGCAGCAACTTCTACAATTACGCAAACGCCAATTTTTTACGTACATGGTTTTCGCGGAGGCGATTATACAACTAACAAAATGGTTCATGCTGCTTGCAAGGCAAAAGGCACAGATAAATTTCTTAAAGTTACAATTGATCCCTTTGGTAATTTTATTTTGGAAGGAACTTGGACAGCTGATCCACAACCCATCGTTCAATTAGTTTTTAAAGACCGAATTGCTGGCGTTTATGCAAGTTCCTATTACTTGCGCACTGCCTTGTCTTACTTAAGTAAGAGATACCATTTCAAAAAATATAGTGCGGTCGCCCATTCTCTAGGCGCCCCTTCAGTAGTAAAGGTTGAAATGAAAACAAGCTTAAGAAAGAACTTTCCCCACCTAGATCATTGTGCTTTAATTGCTGGTCCTTTTGATGGAGTAATGTATTTAGGTGATTTACCCAATGTTAATCGTCTTAATGAAAAAGGACGTCCTATTTTGATGAGTATTTCCTACTTAGGAATGCTATTCAATCAGCGTCGCTTTAATCCTAATATTTCTGTTTTAAATATTTATGGAAATATCTTAGATGAAACTAATACAGATAGGTTTATTTCTGTTGTTTCTGCTAAATCAATTCGCTATATCCTCGCTCCTGGTGCCCACACCTTCCAAGAAGTCGAAGTTCGCGGGGACGCAGCTGAGCATAGTGTTCTACATGATAATCCTTTTGTAATTAATATTATCAATAAGTTTTTGAAGTTAACTGATTAATTTTATAAAGAAAGAAAATCGTTATGTACTATATGCCATTTTTCTATGACCCATATTTTTGGATGATTATTTTAGGCGTAGCAATTTCCGGCTGGGCCTCAATGAATGTTAATTCGACTTTTAACCGTTACGATCAGGTTCAAAATCAAGGTAATTACACTGGTAAAGTAGCAGCTCGTTATATTCTAGACCAAGCTGGTTTATATGAAGTAGAAATTCGTGAGGTTGCTGGAAACTTAACCGATAATTACAATCCTACTAATAAAGTTCTCAGCCTTTCGCAGTCTGTTTATAACTCTTCTTCTATTGCCGCAGTTGGAGTAGCAGCACATGAAGTCGGACATGCTTTACAAGATGCTAGCAACTATGCACCAATGCGTATGCGTTCTGCCTTAGTGCCAATTGTTTCTCTTGGTTCTAACTTATCAATGCCATTAATTCTTCTGGGACTAGTCTTAGGAATGAATCAAACTTTGATTAGAATTGGCATTTGGTGTTTTGCACTAGTTCTTCTTTTTCAGGTAGTAACTTTACCAGTCGAATTTAATGCTTCACACCGTGCACTAAGAATGCTAAATAATGGCGCTATTTTATCTCCACAAGAGATGCCGATGGCACGTAAAGTATTATTTGCGGCAGCTTTAACTTATGTCGCAGCAGTTTTAACAAGCATGCTACAATTATTTAGACTTCTTTTTATTTTTGGAGGACATAACAACGATAACAACTGAGTTAACAGGGAGGGATAATTATTTTTTCAAATGAATTTTGGACACTTCTTTGGGCAGTTAATACACTTTTAGCCTTTTACGTAGTGTTCCATAGAAAAAGATCGGTCGCTACCTCTTGGGCCTGGCTAATTATTTTACTTATTTTTCCTGTACTCGGCTTTATTCTTTACGGTTTTATTGGGCGTGGATTATCGCAAGAAAACCTTTTTGCAATTAATAATCAAAAACACATCGGCTTAAATAAAGTAAATAAGATGATTCCGCGTATCCCTAAGGATACTGGACCAACAGATACTTCTAAAGAAGCAAAAATTTTAATTGACTATTTCAACTTTAAATATGACTCCCCGCTTTCTAAAAACAATAAAATTAGTTTTTATACTGACGGAGAAGAAAAATTCAAAGCTCTTTTTAATGATATCAATCAGGCTAAAGAAACAATCAATGTTGAATATTATTCCTTCATGAATGATGATTTAGGAAACAAGTTTCTTAATTTATTAATCAAAAAAGCTCGTGAAGGCGTGAAAATAAGATTGATTTATGATCCGTGGGGATCGCCAGGTGCTTCAAAAGCTTGGTTTAAGCCTTTAACTGATCTAGGGGGAGAAGTGGCAGCTTTTATCACGTCTCAGAATATGATCAAAAAATATCGGATGAATTATCACCTTCACCGTAAGATTGTTGTTGTTGATGGCCGAATATCTTGGACGGGTGGTTTCAACGTTGGCGACCAATATGTAAGTAAAAGCAAAAAGTTCGGTTACTGGCGCGACACACATCTTAGAATTGTAGGATCAGCCTCACTACTGCTCCAAGAACGTTTTGTAATGGACTGGAATGCTTCAGTTACTAATAAGAATGAGACAATTTCATTCAATGAAAAACTTTTTCCCAAGATTGAAGAAAATAAGCTAACTGAAGATGATGTTGCAACGCAAATCGTGTCAGATGGACCTGATACCTCTACCCCTTACTTACGTAATGGGATGATTAGAATGATGATGATGGCAAGAAAAACGCTCTGGATTCAAACGCCTTACCTAGTTCCAGACGATCCAATGATCGCGACCTGGGTTATTGCTGCCCGTTCAGGAGTTGACGTCAGAATCATGATTCCTTCAATGCCCGATCACCCCTTCATTTACCGCGCTACTCAGTGGTATGCAAACTACTTATTACATGAGGGAATAAAAATTTATGTCTATAACAATGGCTTTATTCATGCTAAGACTGTCATGGTTGATGAACGATTTTCAGCAGTTGGTTCTATGAATCAAGACTTTCGCTCATATAGTCTGAATTTTGAAACCGATGCCGTTTTCTACGATAAAAATATTACCCGGGAATTAAATCAGATTTTTGAAAAGGATCTTACTAACTGTACTGAATTAACTTTAGACATCACCAATAATTGGTCTCGTTATCTTCGCTTTAAACAGGCCTTTTCTAGATTACTTTCTCCAATTTTATAAAAAACAAAAAAGGATAAGCACTCTTTCGCTTCTTCGTGTAGTGATCAGAGTACTTATCCTTTTTTTATATTCGTATTTTTACATTTACATCATTGACTGCACTTCAATACCAACATTTGAACCTAAATATTTTCTGATGTTAGCAATTACATCACTAATTTGCTGTGAAAAGCGTAGATAATACGCTTGCCGATTATTAGTCTGAAATATCGCCATTACAGTAGGCTTTTTAGGATTAGGAACTGCAATTAAAGTAACATGTGCAATGTCGCTATACTTAACTGTTCGTTTAAAATATCCACTTACAACTAATCTCTTTTTAGCTAATCCACTAACGCCATCAATAATGCTCATTAACAAGAATGTTGCAATAAACACATTCATGAGTAAAGTTGGATCAGTAAAGTAATCTAAATAAAATCCAATTAATAGAAAAATCAAGGCCCAAATAACCGATGAACTTCTAAAGCGAGCCTTATAATCAATGTTTGCTTGCCAATACCAACTATAAAAAATATAGCCAATTAGCAAAATATCAAAAGCAATATACAAAAGTGACATATCTTTCCTTCTAAAATTATTTATTAACGTTAAAATTCTTACTTCAATTATAACAAATACCACTTTTTCTCTCAGCATTCTATAATTGACTTAGTTGAAAATTAAAAGTATAGGAGGTTTCATATGGATTTAGACAATCAAATTGCTGCTCTGCAAGCAGATCTCAACAATGCTCACCATGTCACGTACTTAACTGGTGCCGGAGTTTCTACGCCCTCTCATATTCCTGACTACAGATCAAAAAATGGCATTTATAATGGCATATCTGAAAGCCCGGAACAAATTTTAAGCGAGGACACCCTCTTTCACGAACCAGCTAAGTTCCATCACTTTGTAATGGAGAATATGTATTTTCCTAATGCTCAGCCAAATATTATTCACCAAAAAATTGCAGCTAGCTGTAATAAAAATGGCACTTTAATTACCCAAAATGTTGATGGCTTGGACAAAAAAGCCGGCAATAAACATGTCATTGAATTTCATGGCAATCTTTATAATATTTTTTGTACTAAGTGTCATGAAAAAATTTCATACGAAGAATATAAAGAATCATATCTACACGCAAAAGACCACGGAATAATTCGTCCTGGCATTGTTTTATACGGCGAACCAATTAATGAAATGGTTTTAACTGAATCAATCAAAGCAATTCAAAATAGTGACTTAGTTATTATTGCTGGAACTAGTTTTGTTGTCTATCCTTTCGCTCAACTTCTTGCCTATCGACAAGCTGCTGCTAAAGTATGGGTTATCAATAATACTCCTGTACCAGCTCCTAAAGAAGTTTTAACAATTATTGAAAATGCTGAAAAAGTATTTGACAAATTATATATATAACCGATATTATCTTAACTAACATTTTATTTAATTTATCCATAGCTCTTTCTGTTATTTTTTGTTGTACAATATAAGATGGAGTTAATATATTAATTAAAAGAAAGGTTAGGATTAAATGCCACTTGCCCAAGCAAAAGTTTTTTATTACGATTTTGTTGAAATTAAGCCATGGACCTATGAATTAGTCATCAGTAACTTGGGATTAGCATTCGTTGGTTCCAAGAATAGTAATATTGAATCTTCTATTTTAGGATTTTATCCTAACCACATTCTTGTTCAAGATTCAAAAAAATTGGCTCCTTATGTTCAACAATTAAAAGAATATTTTGCAGGCACGCGTCGCTCTTTTACCGTTCCTATCGACTATTCAAGCTTTGGTACTCCATTTCAAAATCAAGTTGTTAAAATGATTGAAAATATTCCTTACGGAACAACCATCTCATACAATGATTTAGCCTCTGCTATTAATGGCTCAACTTCTGTTCGAACAGTTGCACATGCGGTAGCCCTAAATCCATCCCTAATTTTTATTCCAAGTCATCGCGTAATTTTAGCGTCAGACAAGGTGGGAAGTTATAGAATGGGAGAAAAGGAAAAGCAACGCTTAATAAAACTTGAAGAAGGCTATTTGAATGCAATTGATTAAACTTTATCAGCCTTTTTTTGACGCTAATAACTGGGCTCATGTCCTAACTAGCGGACAAGATTGGATGATGATTCTGACTCTAATTCTAATGGAGTGTTTGCTATCAGTTGATAATGCGGTAGTTTTAGCCGCACAAACGCAAGTTTTACCAACTAAAGATGAGCAAAGGAAATCATTGGTCTATGGACTTTGGGGTGCTTATCTATTCCGTTTTATTGTAATTGGGATCGGTACTTACCTAATTAATTTCTGGGAAATCAAACTCTTAGGTGGTTTATATTTACTTTATTTAGTTTATAAGTATTTTTATGATGTTCGCCATCCTGCACAAGTTGCTAAGAAAGAAGCAGCAAAAAAAGAAGCCCACAAGAAAAAGAACTCCAAAACAAGAAAGCACCATCTTTCATTATTTTGGAGAACTGTTATTTCAATTGAGTCAATGGATATCGTCTTCTCAATTGATTCTGTTTTAGCAGCTTTAGCAATGTCAAATAATCCAGTTGTCGTCTTAGTTGGCGGAATGATTGGTATTTTATGCATGCGAGGAGTTGCAGAAGTTATTATCAAATTAATGGAAATTATTCCTGAACTTCAAACAATGGCCTATGTTTTAATTACAATTATTGCAGTTAAACTACTTGTTTCATTGCCACCGCTAAACTTTAAATTGCCCGATGCAATCTTTGCCTGCATTGTTTTTGGTACAGTTATTTTAACAATTATTTTTCATTACGTTCGACAAAACTTACATGGCAAAAAAATGCCTTAACCTAATTGACTATCAATAAAATCTTTAAGCACAACGGCCTGGTTGTGCTTTTTATTTTTAGCACCATATAAGAAAATAACATCTTCTTGAGCTAACTTTTCTTTCACATTCTTAATAAAATTCGGGGTTACTGGATTAGCTTTCAGTTGCGCTATATACTTAGTCTTGAATTCAGGAAACTTATCGTCTTCATGATTAAACCATTTTCTTAACTCATTAGTTGGTCCAATTTCCTTATCCCATTCATCTAAATGAGCCTTTACCTTGCTCATTCCCCTTGGCCACAAACGATCTACTAAGATTCTATAACCTGCGGGTTGCTCATGATCATAAATTCTAACAACTTTTATCTCATTCACCTTTTAGTTCCTCCTTACAATTTATATTTACTTTCAAATACGAGTGTACAACATTTTTAGAAAGAAGTAGCAATATGAACTATGAAGATTTTTTTACTAATCGGTCTACTAGTGAAATTAGCAAAGATCTGTTGGGTAGAACTCTATCTTTCAATAATGGAAACGAAATTTTATCAGGCACAATAGTTGAAGCAGAAGCCTATGTTGGTGTAAAAGATCGTGCTGCTCATTCTTATGGTGGTAGACGCAGTCAAGCAAATGAAGGCTTATATCGTCCTGGTGGCAGTTTATATATCTATTCTCAGCGGCAATATTTTTTCTTTGATGTTGCCTGCCAAGCAGCAGGCGAACCACAAGGAGTTTTAATTAGGGCCATTGACCCACTAACTGGAATTGATACCATGATTAAAAACCGTAATGGCAAAACTGGTCCGCTTTTAACTAATGGTCCTGGAAAGATGATGCAGGCTTTAGGAATTACTAGTAGAAAATGGGATTTAGCTCGGTTAGAAGATTCTCCCTTCGATATTGACATTAATCATAAACGTAAAATTGAAGAAATTACTGCTCTTCCAAGAGTCGGGATCAATCAGTCAGATCCTAAATGGGCCAAGAAAAAACTAAGATTTATAGTTGCTGGTAATCCCTATGTTTCAGATATTAAGAAAAAAGATGTTAAAAAAAATCACGGATTTATTTGACAAAAGATTAAAAATCGTTTAATCTTTTCATCAGTTAAATAAATCCCCAATGCAATAGAGGTTGCGATAACCACAAAATCTACTTGAGTACGCGAATACATTGACAGTAGTTTTTTAGGATTATCGCCGAAACAAGCTTACTTTCGCGAATTAAGCTTGTTGGGATGTGAGAGCATATCTTACATACTGTCCTGGTAGTCCCCAGGGAGCGCTATATGATTTGGTTTAATTACTGATGATTTTCAAACCTCGTTGTTTTTGGTAAACAGCGAGGCTTTTTATTTACGCTTTTATTGTATTGGCTTTATTTGAAATAATTTTTGGAGGTATTTCAAAGTGAAGTCAAAAATAAGATGGTTTAGTGCTTTATTAGCCCTAATTTTAAGTTTGGTTATCGGTTTTAGTTCTAATTCTACCCAAACCGAAGCGGCTAAAAAGGAAGCACCCCTAAAAATAGGTATGGAAGCTAATTATCCACCATACAATTGGACTCAAACTACAGATGCAAATGGCGCAGTTCCAATTGATGGATCTAAGCAATATGCAAATGGATATGATGTACAAATCGCAAAAATTATCGGTAAAAAGCTTCATCGTAAAGTTGTCGTTGAAAAAACCGAATGGGATGGTTTATTGCCAGCTTTAACTTCTGGCAAAATCGACCTAATTATTGCTGGTATGTCTCCTACTGCTGAACGTAGAAAGGCAATCAATTTCTCTGAACCATACAGAAAGAGTACTTTCGTTGTTATTACAAGCAAGACTGGAAAATTTGCTCAAGCAAAAGGCTTAAACGATTTTAAGGGAGCAAAATTAACTGCTCAACAAGGTACATTGCACTACGACTTAATTAAGCAATTACATGGTGCTAAGCGTGAACCAGCAATGAGAAGCTTTTCTGCAATGCGTCAAAGCTTGCAATCAGGTACTATTGATGGTTATGTTGCAGAAGATATTGAATACCAAAGTTATAAGGCAGTTAACCCTAACATCGTTGCCGTTAACTTAAACAAGATGCAGGGATTCAAGGTTACCCACGATGATTCAATTACTTCAATTGGTGTTAAGAAAGGCAACACTGAATTACTTAACCAAGTTAATAGCATTTTAAACGGTATTTCTAAGAAAAAGCGCGACCAATTAATGGCTGATGCTGTAAAAGAGCAGCCTCAAGCCGGTAGCAGCAAGAAAGAAAACTGGTTCATGTCAATTATGCATCGCTATGGTTCAATGATCCTTGGCGGTGTTGGAATGACTCTTCTTTTAGCTTTAGTTGGTACTATTGTTGGTTTCTTCATCGGTTTACTTGTTGGGATTGTTAGAACTATCCCAACCCCTAAGTCTACTGGTAAAAAGTGGGGCTTAAAGATCGTTGACTGGATTTTAGCAGTTTATATTGAAGTGTTCCGTGGAACTCCTATGATGGTTCAAGCAGCTGTTATCTACTACGGAATTGCCCAATTATGGCACCTTAACTTAAACCGTACAATAGCTGCTCTAGTAATTGTTTCAATTAATACTGGTGCTTACTTAGCCGAAGTTATTCGTGGTGGTATTAACGCTACTCCTAAAGGTCAGTTTGAAGCAGCTTCTGCTATCGGTATGACTCACTCACAACAAATGTGGCATATTATCTTACCGCAGGCAATCAGAAACTGTTTACCATCAATTACTAATGAATTTATTGTTAACATTAAGGATACTTCAGTATTAAGTATTATTTCTGTATCAGAATTGTTCTTTGTTGGTACAACTGTTGCCAGTCAAACCTTCCAATTCTTCCAAACTTACTTCATTATTTCAATGATCTACTTAATTTTGACATTCTCAATCACTAGAATTTTTAATTTCATTGAAAAGAAGCTTGAAGGTCCAAAGAACTACAACTTAATGGCTAATCAATTACAAGTAGAAGATCCAAAGGAGACTGGATTTGAACATGAACAATAATAACGAAGAAAACATTTTACAAGTACAACATTTACAAAAGAAATACGGCGATCACACAGTATTAAAAGACATTTCTTTTGATATCAATAAAGGTGAAGTAATGACCATTATTGGTCCATCTGGTGGTGGTAAATCAACCATGCTTAGATGTATTAACCTTCTTGAAGAACCAAGTAATGGTAAGATTTTATTCCATGGCAACAATATTCTAGATTCTCATTTTGATCGTAATAAATTTCGATCAAAGGTTGGTATGGTTTTCCAGCAATTTAATTTGTTTAATAATAAAAATGTGCTTCAAAATTGTATGATCGGTCAAGAAATGGTTCTTGGACGCTCTAAAGAGGAGGCCAAGAAAATTGCAATTGAAAACTTAAAGAAAGTTGGTATGGAGCCTTTCTTAACTGCAAAGCCTCAACAACTATCTGGTGGACAGCAACAACGTGTTGCTATTGCGCGGGCAATTTCGATGGATCCAGAAATCTTACTTTTCGATGAACCAACTAGTGCGCTAGATCCTGAAATGGTTGGTGAAGTACTTAATACCATCCAGTTACTAGCTAAAACTGGATTAACAATGGTCATTGTTACTCACGAAATGGGATTTGCTCGTGACGTTTCTGATCAAGTTATCTTTATGAGCGATGGAGTTATTACGGAACAAGGTACACCACAAGAGATCTTTAATAATCCTCAAGAAGAGAAGACTAAGAAGTTCTTACGTAACTTTAGAAGCAATGAACTTTAAGATAGTAAAAAAATGCATTGGATTTTTGTCCAATGCATTTTTTCTATATAATCTCACTATTTTCTTTTTCTTGTGCTAGCTTCCAGCCGGTTTCAAAATATGTCTTACGCAATTTTCTTAAGGCATCATAATCACTTTGTAAGCTATCAATCGCATCTTGAAGCTTTTTATTTTGCTTTCTCATCGCATTTAATTCAGGGTCATTAACTATTCCCTTCAAATGAACTTGTCCAGCTAAATCACGTTTTGCCTGCTGAAATTCTTCTTTTAAATTAGCAAGAGTGTCTTCGTACTTAACCAATTTTTTATTTACAACACTAAGTTGATTATTCAACTTAATAAATAATTTATAGGGCATATTAGATTTAATTCGATTACACTCGCTACATGACAAAATCAGATTATCAAAAGAATTATCATGCGATAAAGAAACTGGATCTTTGTGATCTACGCTTGTTCCGCGTCTACCACAATATTGGCAACGATAATTATATTTGTGACGAATTCTTTCACGGTCAACAAAATCTACTTCATTTAAGGAGAAGTCGACTTCAATTCCCATGTTTTTCATATTAACAGCAAAATCAACATTGCTATTAGGAATATAATCTATTTCTTTATCTTCGCTCTTAATAATTGCCTGATTAAATTTGAATCGTGGCAATTGCTGCAAAGCTACTTCATTACCATCATAGTCTTGAATAAAAGATTCATATTGGCGTCTATGATCGCTTCCTACAAGATACTGATTTAAAGCCTCCGGATTAGCGTTGCCCGTATTTTTCTTTCCTACAAAGCCATAGAGCATTACCTGGGAAATATTTTCAATTACTAAGTTTTCATAATCTTCTGCATCCAGATTGCGTGTTAAGCAAATATCACAAATGCTTGTTAACTTGGGATTCATTAATCCTTCTTGCTTAAAATGAAGGCTATCAAGTCGCAACCCGCAGGATGCGCATTGTAATTTCAAACTATTCTTCCCCCATTAGTAAAATACTAAAAGCAATTCTTTGCATCTTATCTTTACCAGCAAAGTCGCCTTTAAATAAGTCTGGCAAAATTTTCTTAATAAAGTATTGAACACAAGTTAAGTCATCAAACTTTTTAATCGTTTCAAGGCTTTCTTTAAACATTTGCATGAAAACTGGATTGGGGTTTCCTAATTCAATTTCACCATAAGCTTCATAAAGTAAATCTAACTTATCACAAATAGATAAAATTTTACCTTCTAAAGTATCATCTTTACCTTCAGATAGACGCTTAGTGTAAATTTTTTGAAATTCTTTTGGAATTTCGTCCTTAATAAATTTGGCAGTCATTGTTTCTTCAACGTCTCCAATCATCTTTCGCAATTGTGGAGTTGCATATTTAACTGGAGTCTTAATGTCACCAATAAACCGCTCAGTATAATCATGGTTAAGACTCTTTTCATATAGAGCTTTCCAATTTATCTTTTGCTTACCAACAACTTCTTCAATATCTCCCATCATTTGAGCAAGTTCAGCCGTTCTAAAACTATGATCAGCGACAGAATGATGCTGATATTTAAAATAACCTGGTGCACGATCGATTGACTCTAAACTATTAAAACCTTGAATATATGCATTTAATCCCATAAAAACTTACCCCTTCCAGAAATATAAAAATGTCTAAAATTTCTACTATCATAGCAAAACCGTTCTACTCTTGCAAATCAAAAATAGAGAAAGATTCAACAACTTAATCTTTCTCTATTTTTCTAATCCAGTCAACTCATTTGTATTTAAAGCAGCTAAAGTCGTTAAAGTAGCATCGTAATAGTTATCTTTCGGAAGGGGTCTTGAAAAGATATACTTTTCTTGTTCAACCAAAGTGTCATAGCCTTGATTACGATACTTATTAGCTGCTACAAAGATTGGTGCACTAAAGCTCGCTGATTGATAATAATGTAATTTTTTACCTTTTAAGGTAAAACCAGCCGAAGTTCCTTTTTTCTTAAAAAATTTTAGCATTTTCTTTACTACTTGAGCCGCATTCTTATCATTACTTTCCGCTAATAGCATTGGGACTCGGCAAGCATTTGCACTATAGTGACCATCATCATTAGTCGCCACTTCATTAGCTTTTGCGGGTTTCACATAATTATTAGAAACCCATGCAAAGTCAGGAACTAAACCAGTATCGTGTTCCTTGCTTAATTTTTGCAAATAGTTAAGCATTTTGCTTTTAATTGTTAGCCATTCCCGATCACCGGTCGCTTGGTAAAATTCTTCAAACGCTTTTGGCATTACATCTGATGTCCTCAGGACATTATAAAAGCGTGAGTCTTTATTAGCCCAATTTCCGACAGTTACCATTTTAGCTTTCTGATTAATCTCAAACCTTTTTATATCATTAATTAAGTTAACAGCTTGTGACTTGTAGCCATGTCCTGGCCAAACTCTATTAGCATGTAGCAAAGCTTGAGCAATCATTATGTCACCATCACTTGCACTCACAGGATTATCACGCCAAATATTTTTCCTATCTTTCTGTCTCCAGCTCATCAAGTTTGAATTTATTAAGCGATGAGCCAAGTAATAATTGTCTAGCTTTTGAAAATCAATCCGGCTTCCTAGATGTTTCTCTCCTGCTTTAGCAGCCAATAACATTCCATAGCCTTGCGCTTCAGATAAAGCACACGAAGAGCCCTTTTCCCCTGCTGCATTTACGTATTGTTCGTTTTGATTTTTATTTTTTATTTTTTATATAATCTTCACGCCACTCATGATAATATCGCTCTTCTAGAGTTCGATCATTGCTCATCCTCACATAGCCAATGATTCCTAAATAAGCAATAATAGTTCCTAAAATTAGTATTAAATTCTTTACTTTCATTTCTTATTCCTAATCTGCAAACCTCTTGGTTTTCACCCACTTAGTACCATCACGTCTAAACAACTTATCTCCAATTACTGAGCAGACTGCTTGAAGAGAAATAGCAATGAAGAGCTGTGAATAAGTAAAATATGACACTAAAGCTAGCCAGATCTGGTCACTAGTGGCTTGACCATATTGGGTAGCTAAAGCTAGATTTATTTGAATTACATAGAGCAAGATCATTAATAACCAGTTAATTAATAGTAGCTGCATTAAGAGAACATTAGAATTCATCGCAAAGATAATTGGAATTTCCGGATTAAAAAATCGTGCAATTATACATCCCAAATCCACAAAAAAAATAATATCTGAAAGAATAACAGCTAAATTAAACCAAAAGAAAGTACATGTTAAATAAAAAGTTTCTAATTTCACACGCCAGTTACTCTTATCAAATAAGTGCTTAAAGTTATTCATCACCACTTGATAATTACCCTTAGCCCAACGTAATCGTTGATAATAATAATCACGTAAATGTTCAGGCTCCTGCTCAAAAGCTTCTGAATTATATGCCAGAGCAATCAAGTACCCATCTTCCATAATCCGAAAAGAAATATCGGTATCTTCAGTTAAGGCGCCGCTTTGCCAGCCACCAATCTTTTTTACATATTCTGTATTAATGATGAAATTCGTTCCTGGAATTCGCCCAATTTTAAATAAATTCCAAACGCCTACATGTTGAAGTCTTTGAGATACAATAACTTCTTTGTTAATGCATTTAGTTAAAAAATTTTGTTTTGCATTTCGTGTTTTATTTCTGCCAAAAGTTGCCATATATCGATGGGGATTCTCTAAAACTTTTTTCACTAAAAAATAGAGAGCATTTTGTTCAGGTAATGCATCGGCATCATAAACACAAATATATTCTCCCTGCGCTATCTTTAAAGCATCATTTAAGACACCTGCTTTACCGCCTGAACCATGACGTTCAATTATTTGTATATTTCTGTATCTATATTGAGGTAAATCTGTCGCCTTACGCATTTCAGCTGCAGTTTTATCTTGACAATTGTCGGCATATAAGAGGAGCTCGATCTTTGATGCAGGATAATTCAAGTTAAGAATTCCCTTGGTGGTATTTGCAATCACCACTTCTTCATTATGTGCTGGAACAACAATCGTAATTGTAGGATAACGCTTTAATGGCGTAATTGAAATAACTTTTTTACTATGCTTAAGCCAAAAACAAGTTGCACCATAAAGCGTAACTAATGAGGCTAAAAGTGAAAACCAAATTGAAACTAAAGTTGAAACAGCTAAAAAATCATTTAACATTATGCTTTCTTCCTAAATGACGTACTGTATGCTCGGTTTGATGATAAATAGTCCAGAGGTTACGAAACATAGCAAAAAATGCCACTAAAAATGTTAAAGTAATCAAAATTACTAAGAAAAAGAACCAATTACTCATACTTCTACTCCCTTTAAATATTCAACAACTAAGTCTGTTTCAAGTTTTCTTTTTAGACGTTTAAGAATGGCTTTAAAGTCAGGATATTCAAGTAAATCTTTCTCTGTAATATGCTGAGTTGCCATCTTAAAAGCAGGCTGATATTCCTTGTACTGTAGCCTTTTTAACTCAGCTTTTAGTTCATCATTTAAAACCATTAATGTACCCGGTGCGATCGTATTAGAGATAATCAGAAATTGACCATTTCCCAGGTAATATAAATTCTCATCAACTAACCTGCTCTTTTTAAGTACTGTTGCTATCTGCCGCAAAATCTCGTCATGATCTTCTAAATTAAATTGCGCAAATTGCTGATCATGTTCCCAATCAATAATTGTAAAATCACACCACAGAGGTAAATAATTTTTCTCTGTTAAAATTTTCTTAATCTTTTTATATAACTTTTCTGCATTATATGTCGTTTGTAATTTTACGTTTTGATCATAGTGCTTGAGATAGCGATAGGCGCTAGACTGATTTTTCTTAAATATTTGCCATCTAAAGATGCACTCTTTAATTTGACTAGTTAAATATGTTTCTAAGGGAAAGGAAACAAGTAGCAAGGCCTTCCCATAAAAATCTATCGCTACATATCCAAGAGTTAGAGCACTAATTCCTAGCACAGTCAAAATTAAAATAAGCCAGGTACTAACAATAGTTGGTGCGCTCAATCCAATAACTGCTCCTAGAATTAAGAGCAGCATAACCCCTAAAAAAATATTACGAGAAAAGTTACTTGCCAGTCCTAAAAAAATAGACGGTAAAACAAGGGCAAAAATTGCTTTTACTTCTACCCCTTTTCTTGAAATGTTATTCATTTAAAATTCTATCCTATGCTTAATTTGTCACATTTTATAAGTCTTTTTATATAGTAATATAATTTCATTTACAACAAAATGTTATTAAATAAACTAGGATTTATATAACTTTTACATGCAAAAAAGAGAGACGCTAACTAGCGTCTCTCTTTATCTTATGCAGTAAATTTAATTACTTGTTTTCATCTTTAGCAGCTTTGTTTAAGAAAGCAACTACTTCAGCAGCTCTCTTAACACGAGCCTTAGAGTTTTTCTTGTTCTTAGGTCTTAAGTTTGGTGTAACACCAGTGTTGTAGTTTTCACCTTTACGCATAGATCTATACTTCCTCTCAAATAAAATTTTCGAAAATCTTTTATTATCATACCACGAAGAAGCACGTCACTTCAATACCTAGCAGATCTTTCCACCTAATTTTTTCATCTCATCAGCAGAAAGTTTTTCGCCTTTGAATTCAGAAATAGTAACTCCACCATCGATGATTCCTTCATTAGAAGATAAGGATAGAGTAGCATTGCGCGCATTAAGAACTAAGCCATTGTCTAGAAATGCTAATTCTTTATCAGATGTATACATATCTAAACCCATGTTGTTTTTAACCTCAATTGAAAACTCTGGATCCGGATGATCTAATAACACCAGTTGAAAATTAGCACCGATAGTACAAGTTCCCCCTAATTTAGAATAACCATTTGAACCATCATTTAAAGCCAGCAAAACAACTTGTCCTGGCTTAATTTTCTTTTCTAAAACGTCTTTAGCACTATCTTTGATTTTTAATTCGAGATTCTTAGAATCAACCATATTTATTTTCCTCCGTCCTCTTTTACTAACTTAAATATAGCAGGTTAATTACCTTTTTCCCTAATAAAATGCTCAAAATCTTACTAATAGGAAGGACTAATGCGAAAAAAGCGTTGCGAACTTGCCGTAAAGAGTTCAAAATAGTAGTGTTGAATTAATTTTAAGAGGGGACCTTAATGACCGTCATCAAAAATATTGCTAAAGACCGTATTTTACAAATTACGGTTGTCATAACGATCATAAGCTTATTCTTCGCAAGACCGCGTATTGAAGATATTAACTTTCATACACTTTACTCAATTCTAGCAATGCTTACAATCATCCAAATTTTTTCCTACTTACACGTTTTGGATGTCTTAGCCTACAAACTAACTGCAAGCGCTAGGAGTACCCGAAGATTAACTGCAATCTTCACAATTTTGTCAATTATCTCTGCGATGTTTTTAACTAATGATATAACTGTTTTAACTCTTATACCGTTATATTTAACGATTGCTAGACGCCATCATTTACCTGAAATCTTGCCTGTCACCTTAATTGGGATGGGCGCAAACATTGGTGCTGCTTTTACACCATGGGGAAATCCTCATAATATATTTGTTGTTAACCGTTATAATGTTTCACCGATTAAGTTTTTTAGTTGGTCAATTCCATTATTACTAGTTAGTTTAATTATTGTTTTAGTGTTTATCTTTTTTGTTAAAGATAAGCCAATCCCTACTATGCCTTTAGAAGACATTAGAATCAGCATTCGACCAATGCTTTTAACGATTGCTGTTTCAATTTTCTTCTTCTTTGGTGTTTTCAATATTGTACCCGCATACG
Source organism: Lactobacillus paragasseri (assembly GCF_003584685.1). NCBI lineage: Bacteria > Bacillati > Bacillota > Bacilli > Lactobacillales > Lactobacillaceae > Lactobacillus > Lactobacillus paragasseri. Next base: position 94,387 of record NZ_AP018549.1, on the reverse strand, counting down.
TCCCTGCAATTGTTGCAGTGATCCTTGCTCTTATTATTAATCCCTCTATTATGTTACATGTGGATTATGCTCTACTTCTAACTTTCACATGCTTTTTCATTTTTATTAGCGATATCCAGCAAATTCCATTTATTGTTACTTTAATTTCTAAGACAATGTTTTCTGAACATTCTGTATTCTTGACTTCTATTATTTCAAGTCAATTCATTTCTAACGTTCCTTCAACAATTTTAATTGGTAAATTTACCAACTTTGCGGAAGCCTTATTCCTTGGCTCAAATATTGGAGGATTTGGTTCAATCGTTGGTTCAATGGCCAATATGCTTGTTTTCAAGAGTTTTGTTGAAAACGGGACTGTTTCAAAGAGAAAATTTTTCTGGGTATTTTCAGTATTAGAATTTGCAGGTTTAATTATTCTGACAATTCTAGGTTGGATAGTTTTGGACTTTGTTATTTAAATATCATAAAAAAGCGCAAAATTGCGCTTTTTTTATATTCTAAACTTTCTTTATTTGGTACAATGTTCCTAACATTTTAACCATATTTTTATGATAATAGAAAGGATTTACTTCTATGACTTTAACATGGATTATTATTATCATTTTAATTTTACTGGTGGCCGTTTATATCGGAATCTACAATGGCTTACAAAAAGCTAAAGTTCATGCCGATGAAGCATGGAGTCAAATTGATGTTCAATTAAAACGTCGTAACGACCTAATTCCTAACTTAGTTGAAACAGTTAAGGGTTATGCCAAGCATGAAAGTGGCACTTTAGAAAAAGTAGTTGCCCTAAGGAATCAATTAGTAAATATTCCTACTTCTGATCACGAAGAAGCTATTAAGCTTTCTAACCAAATTACTGATTCGTTGAAGAGTATTTTTGCCCTAGCTGAAAATTACCCAGACCTAAAAGCAAATCAAAACTTCATGTCACTTCAAGAAGAACTTACAAACACCGAAAATAAGATCGCTTATTCACGTCAGTTATACAACTCAACTGTTGCTATGTTTAATGAGAAACTATTAACTTTCCCATCTAACTTAGTCGCTAAGATTCACGGATTTAAGAATATGGATTACCTTCAAACACCAACTGAAGAAAAGGCTGTTCCTAAAGTTAAATTCTAGGTTTATCAATGCTCTATCAACAAATAGCACGCAATAAGCGTAAAACAGCATTTTTGCTTGTTATATTCGTTATTATTCTAGCTCTTGTTGGTGGTGGGCTAGGATATTTGATTAACGGTGAACCGCTATCAGGAATTGTAATTGCCCTAATTGGTAGCCTAATTTATCTTTTTATTGTTCTTCAAAATCCGGGAAATTTAGTCATGAGTATGAATCATGGCCGAGAGATTCATGAAGAAGATGACCCAGAACTGTGGCATATTGTAGAAGATATGGCACTCGCTGGTCAGGTTCCAATGCCAAGAGTCTTTATTATCAACGATGAAAGTCCTAATGCCTTTGCGACTGGACGTGATCCTAAACACAGCTTCGTAGCTGTTACTACTGGATTAAGAAAGCGACTTAATCGAAGTGAATTAGAGGGCGTTCTTGGCCATGAGATTTCTCATATTCGAAATTATGACATTTTAGTATCTACAATTGGAGTTGCTTTAGCTGCTGTAATTTCATTTATCTCTAGTTTTGCCTCCCGTATTTGGTGGTGGGGCGGCAATTCTGACCGTGATGACGATGACTCTAGTCCTCTAGAAATAATTTTTAAAATAGTGGCCATTGTTTTCACACTAATTTTAGGACCTCTTGCTGCCGCACTAGCTCAGATGGCTCTCTCTCGTAATCGTGAATATTTAGCTGATGCAAGTTCGGTTGAGCTCACTAGAAATCCCCAAGGTTTGATTTCAGCTTTAGAAAAGATTTCAAATAGTGAACCGATGAAAGATCCAGATCCGTCAAGTGCTGGCTTATACATCGAAAATCCGCTGCACAAGCGGGGGTTGAGTTCACTATTTGATACTCATCCGCCTACAGCTGACAGAATTAAGAGATTAGAAAACATGTAATAAAAGGGATGCACATGCATCCCTTTTTACGTATCTATTATTTCAAATTGATATGAGCCTCTCTAAATAGTCTCTTTCTCATTTCTGCTGGAGTCATGCCATAATAATGCTTAAATTTCTTATAGAAAAACGATTTGCTTGAATATCCAATAGTTTCGATTATTTCTTTTAATGAAATATTTGGCTTGGCCAATAATCTTCTAGCTTCTTTCATCCGTCTTTCATCAACATGCTCAACAAAGCTTTTTCCCGTTTTTTCTTTTACCATTGTAGAAAAATAATTTCGATTAAAACCAAAGTATTTGGCAGCTTGCGCTAAACTAATATCATTATAGTGTTGGTCGATGTACTGATCTAACGTTTCATCCTTAAATGTGCTTTCTTTTACTTCGTTGGATTTAAAGTTTTGTTCACGCAAATTGCGCAAGATTATAATTTTAAGCAGCTCTAAGCCAATTGTTCCGTTAAAAGCGACATTATTAAGATAGTCTTGAATTATACCTTTCAAGTTTTGACTCCCCCACATCACAGAAGTAGTTGTAAATAAAAAGGCACGATCTTGATTTAACTTTTCTAAAAATAATGTACTCAATCTTTGTTCATTAGGTGTATTGGCATCTACCTGCTCTAATTGTTTTCGCCATGAAAAATCGTTATCTAGTTTAAATTTAACAATAATTGCATTTTTATCGCTAACTTTGATTGTATAGTCAGTGTCTTTTTCAATTAGCAAGATATTTCCTGCCTCCAAATAAAAAGTTTTATTATTAATTTCAACCTCACACTTACCCGCTAAGCAGTAAATTAATTGACTAGTATTAGATTGATATTCAGTAAAATCATAATGCACTTTTTCTAAATAAAGACTATACGGCAAAAGAAGGTTTTCAGTACGGATTTCTATTTCAGTACCTTGAGTATTTTGCATTAAACTTGATAAATAACTTTTTAATGTCGCTGTTGCCATCTCAACTGGTCCCCTTTGCTTTTACTCTATTTTAATTATAACCTTTTTACTATTTTTAATTGTCATTTCGGCTTATTAAGCGTAAGCTAAACCTAGAAATATAACTGGGGTGCCAGATGGCTGAGAATATACCCATTGAACCTGTTTGATTAACATCAGCGTAGGGAAAATGATTTATTTTTAGACTTTTATTTAGTCACCTCTTTGAGGTGGCTTTTTTTATTTTGGGAGGAAAAAATGAAGAAATTACATGTTCGAGATATTATCCTAATTGCTTTAATTGCTATTATTTTTGGCTTAATTTATTTAGCTAGTGACGGTCTTTATAACGTCTTGACTGCCCTCCTTACACCAGTTGGCTATGGAATGTTAGCCAATGATATTATGATGGGAATCTGGTGTATGGCAGGTCCTTTAGCAGGATTCTTAGTTCGACTTCCTGGAGCTGCTTTTCTAGGAGAATTTTTAGGTTCTTGCGTTGAACTACTTGCTGGAGAACAATGGGGCGCAGTAAATCTAATCTCTGGAGCTGTTCAAGGCCTAGGGTGTGAATTAGGTTTTACCTTTACTAGCTACCACCGCTACAATTGGTTCACGCTTTTCTTATCTGCTACAACGACAACAATTGTTACTTACCTGTACGACTTCATTAAGAACGGCTACAGCTACTTCTCAACTTTTAACATGATTTTCTACTTTGTAGTTCGTTGGCTTTCAATGCTTTTATTTACCTGCGTTTTAGTTAAATTAATCATTAATCTCTTGGTAAAAGCTCATGTCGTCCAAACAAATTAAACTTAATCAGCTATCTTTTCAATATCAAAATCAGCCAATTTTTAAAGATTTAAATTTGATTATAAATCAAGGCGATTTTGTTCTATTAACTGGTCCAACTGGTAGTGGCAAATCAACTCTATTAAAGCTTATCTCTGGTCTTGACCCGACTTTCAATGGCAAAATAACTGCCGGTTCTTTAAAACAGCCATTCACTAATTGGGGCATGGTGTTTCAAGATCCTAGTCGACAATTCACGATGGCGACTCCTCGAGAAGAGCTAATTTTTGCCTTAGAAAACAAACTAGTTGATCGTACTTCTGCTTTAAAGCGTATTAATTACGCAAGTACTAAAACTAATATTTCATCTTTATTAGACCAACCTTTTCTTCAGCTTTCGGGTGGTGAAAAGCAACGTGTTGCCTTAGCCGTCCTGATTGCCATGAAAAGCGACTTATTCTTATTAGATGAGCCTTTTGCTAATTGCGACTCTCACAATCGACAGTTTCTACTAACTTGCTTAGCTACACTTCACAAAGAAGGAAAAACGATTTTAATTAGTGACCATAATTTTTCTGGCTATGAAAAGCTAGCTTCTATGGTCTTGGCTATTAACGACAAAAATATTAAGACTATTACTTTGCCTGACAACACGCTAAAAAATCAAGCATTATCTTTCTCTCTTCCTGACTTAAAACAAAATCCAGTCTATTTCCTTAAATCATTCTCACTATCTTTTCCAAAAAAAAATCTAATTTCTCCAACTAATCTAAAAATCTATCCCGGAAGAGCCACTTTATTAACTGGAGAAAACGGAAGCGGTAAGACATCCTTATTTAAGGCTCTAACCAAAATTATTCCGTATCAAGGACAATTAATATTTGAAAGTAAAGACATCAAGAAATGGCATCGGAGGCCCTATCTAGCAAAAGTAGGACAAATTTTTCAAAATCCAGATGAACAATTCTTAAATGTTACAGTAAAGGAAGAATTAGACTTTAGCCTAAAGTACAATCGAAATCTTTCCTTAAATAAAATTAAGCTAGAACACCTACTAACTAAACTCAACTTGCAGAATTTAGACGAACAAGTTGTTTATTCTCTATCTGGAGGACAAAAAAGAAAGCTGCAAATTCTCGTGATGTTAATGGCTTATCCTGAGGTTTTACTTCTAGATGAACCATTTAGTGGTTTAGATCAAGAAAGCGTCTCAGCGGTCATTTATTTGCTTAAAAAGTACTTTCTAGATTCTAACCACACCTTACTTGTCATTAGCCACCAACTTGAGCAAGTTCAGCATCTCTGTGACTATCACTTAACTATCAAAGATCAGAAACTTTTCTACACTAAATAAAAAAGGTAAATAACATGAATCCCGGATTGAAACTATTTTTGATTTTAATTATTTCGCTTGAAATATCGCTTATTCCTAATTTGATCGCCAATATAATAATTATTGTAGCTAGTCTTAGCTATCTCGCATTTAAGCATCTAAGTCTTAAAAAACTACTCTTGATTTTTTTAATTCCATTATTTGCAGCTTTAGTGGTCTTTATTACAATCTATTACTTTACTCCCGGCCATAGCCTCTACCAAGCCAGCGTCTTATTTACGCGAATTTACGCTTATATATTTTTAGGAGCTACATTTACTGAAACCACCAGTGTCCTTGCGCTCGCTCGCTCATTAGAACAAAATTTCAAACTACCAAGTAAATTTACCTATGGAACTTTAGCCGCATTCAACGTAATTCCTAAAATCCATGCTGAAGTTAATCGTATTCGCTTAGTTGGGGACATGCGCCATTATCATCTCTCCTTTTATTCGCCAATATTATATTTTAAAGCAATTTTAGCAGCTATCTCTTGGTCAAATAGCCTAGCTGAAGGGATGATTTCACATGGATATCGTGAAGATAAAGCACGAAGCATCATCGTGCCAATTACTCTAACAAAAAAAGACTGGCTTATTTTTAGTAGTATTTTAATCCTACTTCAACCAATCTTATTCTTTATAAAATAATTATTTATGATAAGGGCTTCCGCTATTAATCATAAACGCACGGTAAATTTGTTCAACTAAAACTAAGCGCATTAATTGGTGCGGCATTGTAAATTTACCAAAACTAATTAAATCATCAGCTCGTTTATTTACTGCATCGCTTGTTCCTAAACTTCCCCCAATCACAAAGGTAATATCTGAATGTCCATAGGTAGTCAAGTCAGCTAGCTCCTTGGCAAAGTCTTCGCTAGTTCTTTCTTTGCCCTTAATTGCCGTCACATACACATATTCTTTATCTTTTATTTTATCTAGAATTCTTTTCCCCTCGATTTCTTTGACCTGTTCCATTTCAGCAGGACTTAGTTTTTCGGGGGCTTTTTCGTCGGGTACTTGAACTATTTTGATCTTCGCAAAACGACCCATTCTTTTGACGTATTCAGCAATTCCATCTTTAAAATACTTTTCTTTTAGTTTACCTACACAAACAATTTTGATATTCATTATAACTATCTAACCTTTCACGCATCTAGTTTTTAATTTTATCCCCTAATTGACATAGCGTCCACATCAGTTTTCCCCTAACTGTGGATTATTAAAAACTATATTTAGTGGTCAGACTAATTGATTATCAATAAATTGTGGTTTATAAAAAAGTGGATAACTTTTTTACTGAATTTATTCCACATTTTTATAAACACTACTATTTTTCCAAACTTTTTAGTCTATTCCTTACATAGTCAACTTGAACAGCCGTTCAGAACAGATAAATTTAAAATTTTATTTACACACAATTCACAGGTTTTCCACACAATTTATTTTTATTTTAACCGAGTTATGCACAATCCACAGAGTTTTCCACATTTTCCCACAATCTTATGGATAACTTTCAGTTCTTGACAGCATTAAAAGTCGAACTTTATTACGTTTCACACTTTAAATATTAAGAAAAAGCTATGATTACCGCTTACAAAACGCATAATCATAGCTTTTTTATCTCTATTTAATAATATTCACTTAACTTAAAGTAACCTTGATATCTTGTGACTTACCGTCTCTAACAACCTGAAGTGTTACTGTATCGCCAACTTTATGTGTATAAAGAGCAGTATGTAGTGAAACAACACTATCAACAGCTTTGCCATCAATCTTGGTGATTACATCATGTGACTTAATTCCTGCTTTATCTGCACTACCATTCTTAGTAACGCTAGCTACATAGACACCAGATTTAACGCTATCAGGTAAACCGAGCTTCTTACGACCATACTCTGTTAATTCATCAACTGATACAATTCTTATACCTAATTTTGGACGAGTAATTTTTCCATTCTTAACTAATTGATTAATAATAGAAACAACTTCATCACTTGGAATTGCAAATCCCATACCCTCAACAGCTGTACCGTCACTAGAAGAGGACAATTTCATTGAGTTAATCCCAATTACTTGCCCAGACATATTCACAAGTGGACCACCTGAGTTACCCGGATTAATAGCAGCATCAGTCTGGATAACTGTTGCCTGGTTAGTAACCTGGCCTGCAGAATTAGTTACATCAACAGTTCTATTCTTAGCTGAAATAATACCTTGAGTTACACTTGTAGCATATTCACTACCTAAAGGTGAACCTACAGCAATAACTTGCTGACCTGGCTCTAAATTCTTAGATGAGCCAAATTGCGCAGTCTGAGTAACATATTTTCCGTCAATGGTTAAAACAGCTAAGTCTGTTTCTGAATCAGTTCCTACTTTTTTAGCAGTTACTTTTTTACCATTGCTTAAGATGACTTGAATCTCATCACTTCCAGATACAACGTGGTTATTAGTTACAATGTAGCCTTTACCATTAGACTTCATGTAAATAACACCTGAGCCTTCACTATAAGTTTCCAAGTCAGATTTAGAGTTTTTCTTTGAAGAACTAGAACTATCAGAGCCAAAAATACCAAACGGATCACTACTTGAAGATGAACTTTGTCTCTTTAAGTTAACCACAGAAACAACTGATTTTTTTACAGTATTAAAGGCATTAGTCATCTGACTACTATTTTTACTGCTAGACTTTTCAACTTTTGTCGTTGGAACGATACTTGTTTGTGGTGCATTTTGTCCATTAACTTGAGATAAACCTGCATAAGCAACTCCGCCCCCAAGAAGTCCGGCAACCACTCCAACAATACCAGTTTTGATTAAAGCGTTATGTTTAGTAGGGTGCTTAGTATTATTTTCTGCCATAAAAATTTCTCCTTTTCTCTTCATTTCTAGCCTAATCACAAATTTTGAATTTTTTATGAATTCAAGTCAAATTATTTGCTAAAAATTTATATTTTCGTTAAAGAGCCAGCTTGCATTGGATTAGTATCAATAATCTTAACATCAGCTGGTAAATTTGCATCCCCAGCTACTAATAAGTCTTCAGCCGTCTCATGCGCCAAATACTGGGTATTATTATGTTGGCTGCGATGCGCTAAAAATATATGTTTAGTTTTTGGAGAAACCACATCAAGTAAGGTGTCTGCTGCTTGATCATTTGAAAGGTGTCCAACATCAGACATAATTCGTTGCTTTAATGACCAAGAATACGGACCATTTCTAAGCATCATATCGTCATAGTTAAATTCCATCAAATAACCATCTGCATCTTTTATTTCACCTTTAACAGTACTTGAAACATAACCAGTATCTGTTAAACACGCAAATCTTTTACCACCACTTGTAAAGACATAATATTGTGGCTGCGCTGCATCATGGCTCGTCGCAAAACTCGTCACGTCTAAATCACCAAAAGTCTTAGTTATACCAGATTCAAACGTATTAATTTGTTCAACAGGTAATTTTCCTATCTTATTACTTTCAATTAAATAATTCCAAGTACCTGAATTCGCATAAGCCGAAATTTTAGGATATCTTCTCATTAATACGCCTAATCCACCGGAATGGTCAGTATGATCGTGGCTGATAAATACCATATCAATATCTTTAATATCAACGCCTACTTGTGCCAGTAAATCTTTAGTCTTTTTTCCAGATAAACCTGCATCCATTAAGATTTTATGCTGCGGAGTCTCAATCAACGTAGAATTACCTGCTGAACCACTTGATAAAACCGATACTTTCAAATTTCTCTACTCCTTTGAATCATCAGCAGCAATATTATTTTGGATAATTGTCCCTGTAAATGCATTTACGCGTTTAAGGGTCATCGTATGCGAATTATTATTTTCAATCGCTGCCACCCAAGTAGGAATATAAATTTCGCTTTCTCGAACAGTGATCAACTTGGTATAAACTTGCTTTAACCAGATAATCTTGGAATTATTTGGTAATTCACTATAAGTATATAAGGAATTTACAGCAGCTTTTGAACTAATTGTATTTTGTCTTTCGCGTACCGGGTTCAAATTGCTAACATAGCGTTGCGAATAAGATACAATTTGATTATTTTTAACAATAATGTGCAATCGTGCAGTTGCAGCAAAAACTTCTCCATACTTTGTTTTCTGATTAAAGACATAATCATCCCCTTCAGATAGTTCTGAAAGATAGACATAATCTTTACCCTCATACACGTTTTGACTATTGTTTTTAAAGTGAATAATTTCTTTCAGGGCTTTTTTGGAATCTTTCGATAGAGCAATTGGTTTGCTCAAATTAACTGAAATACTATTTTCACTTGCATTAGTTTCTACTTGTTGATTTACCTGTGCTGCTGCTTTTTTTGTCCAAGAATTGTCCACTTTGGCAGCTAAATAATACCCATCCTCTTGCTTATCATTAACTTTAGGGATAGTAATCTGATCTGCGCTTGTTTCACTTTTAATATCAGTTTGAGCCGGAGTAGAGCCAGCAGACAAAAGCGTCGGCGTTTGCCAAAGTTCAATACCCAAAAAGATATTGATTCCAATAAATACGACTAAAAAAATCCATTCAATTCTCTTAAAGTCCATCTACTAGCCCCTCCTTTCCAGAATTCACAACTTGATTATTAATATTCAGCCATTCATCTAGAGTCTTCCACTGCTTATTAATTTTTACATAATAAGTTGGTTCTAGATCTACTAATTTTTTATTTTTACTATTATCAGATTTAGCCGTATAACCAATAACAATGCGCTCAATATCTTTTTGGTGGTATCCCTTTTGATATAATTCATCCATCGCTTCATTAGTCGGAATAAGCGTCTTCTTTTCTCCACTAGTTGGAATTGGAATCTGCAAGTCTAAGCTATTAAAGTTAATTGTCATTCCATTAGAAGCAAACTTAACTTGCGCCCGCATCTTATATTTTCCTGGCAAAAAGATCGGATATTCTTCAACATAATTTTGATAAATAACTGTATTATTATCAGCATCAAAGAACCTTAAATCTGGCTCGGATAATCCAATTTTACGAACAAAATATAAACTATCATTTAATTTTCGACTAATAGTCTTGGGAACCTGATCTTGTTGATAATCAATATATTCATAATTATGAGTATGCTTTGCGGCAATCAACCGCTCATATACTCCATTAGAATATGTAATGCTTTCTCCAGAACTATGCTGGGTAGGATTATTAGAGCCTAGCAAGCGATACACAAAGTATGAATCTGACTCTTCCTTAGTTAAATAGCTATACGTTGGTAAACTTAAATTCTTGTCATAGAAGGGCAAGTAATCATCATGAACTTTTTGAAGTGTAACTGGCATCTGTGTTTTAGCACTTTGAATATGTTCTACCAAATTGTCAAATGATACATCACTTAGACGAACTCGATAAATAGTATAGTTTTCGTCATTACCTAAATAGATATACTTACTGGATCGAGCGGGTACAAAAAAGCGATTAAATTCCCGACTATCAGCCTTTCTTACATTAGTTAAGAATAAGGAGATAGTTATCTGATCTGGATATGTCAACTGAACATAGTTAGGATTTTTTAATAACTTTTCATATTTACTTTGACTAGACCAAACTCTAATTGGCAATAATGGCTTAACTGATTGAGTTAATTTTGAAAACTCTAGCGGAAGATTATTTTTAGTATCGTAAACCTGATACATTTGCTTATCTTTAAAATAAAAAGTTTGAGTAGGCAAATAAATATCTCTTAAAGAACGTTGACCCAAATCTTTAGTTTGAGTTTGATTAGACGTCTCTTCAATTCTTGAAAATCGTGCATCAGAACCCCAAATAATAGCTGATAAGATAATTGATAAGACAACCATTACAATTAAACTAATTCGTAATGTAATTCTAGAAAACTTATCTTTAAACCTCATCCCAGTTTTCTCCCTCCTCGCTAATTGCTTCATATGGCAAAGAAATGTAGAAAGTTGAGCCAGCTCCTTCAGCACTATCTGCCCAAATTCGACCATGGTGTGCTTCTACTATTTCTTTAGAAATAGCCAGTCCTAGACCAGTTCCACCTTGTTTACGAGAACGTGCCTTATCAACACGATAAAATCTATCAAAGATTTTGTTTAAATCTTTTCTTGGAATTCCTAATCCTTGATCAGAAATACTTAAGATAACGTGCTTTTGAGCCTGCAATAAGCGAACTGTGATAACGCCACCGTCAGGTGAATACTTGATAGCATTGTTCATAATGTTGTCAATTACTTGCATCATCTTGTCCGTATCAATCTCAACCCATAAGGCTTGATGAGGAAATTCACGCTTAATCGTATATTTCTTTTTGTGCATCTTATCAGAATCAGACTTGAGCATCATATCAAACCGATTTAAAACGTGGTTAACAAAGTCATTTAAGTTAACCCATTCTAAATCCATCCTTGCTACTCCTCGATCCATTCTTGATAAGCTAAGCAAATCATTGATCATTCGAATCATTCGCTCAGTTTCATCTTGAATAACATGGAGAAATTGCGGTGCAATATTTGGATCTTTCCATGCTCCATCATTCAATGCTTCAACATATGCCCTTAAGCTTGTTAACGGTGTTCTAAGCTCATGTGAAACATTTGAAACGAATTGTTGCTGCTCACGTTCATTTTTTTGTTGTTGGGTAATATCATGAAGCACGCAAACTAAGCCAGAAACAAATCCTGTTACACGCTGGATCAGAGAAAAGTTAGCATGCAAAATCATTTCATCGCGCGTATTATCATTAACTCGAACAACTAATTCTTGCTGAGTACTTAATAAATCTTGGATAGTGACATCTTTTAGTCCAAGTAAATTAGTAATTGGCTTTCCAATAACGTCTTTTTCAGTTTTTCCTAAAAAATCAAGTGCCGTTTCATTAATAATCGTGATATTTCCATGTCTGTCTGTTGCAATAACGCCATCTGTCATGTGTGTTAAGACATTATCTAGCCGTCTTCGCTCACTATCTGAAATTTCTTGAGTTCTTTCAATTCTTACTGATAAAGTATTGAAGGCCTCAGCTAGTTGACCTAATTCATCTTGCGCATAAACTCGAACATGTCCAGAATAATCTCCATTTGCAACTCTTAATGCTTGTTTACGCATCTCCTCAATAGGTCTAGTTATTGCCCGGGAAATGACTAAGGCTACAATTGCTCCCAAAACAGCTGCAATCAGTGAAGCAATCAGAAAGTAAATTGATACCTGTCTTAAGTTATTAAAGACACCTTGTAAACTAGCGCGGACATAAATTGCTCCTACAGGAGTATTAGTTCCATTAGCAGAAGTCAAAGGTGAAATTTGCACCATATAATTTCCGTTGTCATTAATAACTTTTGAAACTTGCTTGCCATTTGAGAGTACGCTCTTGATATCTACATTACTAGTTCGCTGTCCAATCCGGTTTTGATCATTCACATTTGAAACAGCTCTAATTACTCCCTTATTGTCAACTACCATTAACTGGCTAATATCGCCTAAATTATAGTTTGAAATAATCTGGCTTAACTGTTGATTAGCCTTTTTAGAATTAGCCCTACTTAATTGACTAGAAATTTGGTTAGTAATAATATTGGGAACTTGAATTGATGATTCAAAATTTTGAATTGAATTTTGTTCGAGTTGCCTTGTAAAAGACGCACCAACCACTTCAATCGTTGCTAATAAGAGCAGCATAAAAATTACTGCGATTTTAAAATTGATAGAATTTAATACACTTTTTATTTTCTTCATTTGTCCTAATTGCAAAAAAAGCCACTATTACTAGTGACTTTGATCCTTATTCATCTGATGGGTTTTTAACGTAATATCCTACTCCACGCCGTGTAACTAAAATTGTTGGCGAACTCGGATTGTCTTCGATTTTTTCACGTAAACGTCTCACAGTTACGTCAACAGTTCTAACATCCCCGAAGTAATCATAGCCCCAAACGGTTTGCAGCAAATGTTCTCTAGTCATCACTTGACCCATATGCTGAGCTAAATAATGAAGTAATTCAAATTCACGATGCGTTAATTCAATTTTTTCGCCATTTTTTTCGACCATATAGGCCTCAGGCATAATTACTAAATTACTAATAGTAATATTCTTATCTTCATCATCTTCAGTAGCTTTTTGGGTTAAATCACGTCTACGTAGGTTTGCCTTTACTCTAGCAACTAGCTCTCGATTGGAGAAAGGCTTAGTAACATAGTCATCTGCCCCCATCTCAAGCCCTAATACCTTATCAATTTCAGTATCTTTAGCAGTTACCATAATAATTGGCATATCGTGAGTTTGACGTACTTCCCGTGCAACTTCTAAGCCATCTTTTTTAGGCAACATTAAATCTAGAATCATCAAGTCTGGATCATATTCATCAACTTTTTTTACCGCTTCTTCGCCGTCATAAGCAGTGTCGACATCAAAGCCTTCCTTAGTCAAGTTAAATTTAATAATGTCAGAAATTGGTTTTTCATCGTCAACGACTAAAATCTTTTTTGGCATAAATGATGCCTCCTCAATATTAATAACTATATTATACTGTTTTCCACACTTTTTTTAAACTTATGCAAAAAAAGCTTGCACTTTAGTTCTTTTCCTGGCATAATACTATTTGTTGGTTATCCAATTGGGTGGTTAGCTCAGCTGGCAGAGCAACGGACTCTTAATCCGTGGGTCCAGGGTTCGATCCCCTGACCACCCATATTTATAAGGCATCGCTGTGGCGATGTCTTTTTTGTTTTTGGCTCCTTGTATTTAAAAAAGGCAAAAAAGTTCTTGCATTTTTATTTTTTTTTGGCATAATAGTATCTGTTGGTTATCCAATTGGGTGGTTAGCTCAGCTGGCAGAGCAACGGACTCTTAATCCGTGGGTCCAGGGTTCGATCCCCTGACCACCCATATTTATAAGGCATCGCTGTGGCGATGTCTTTTTTTGTTTTTAAACTTCTTTTATAATTAATATCATGAATACTAAAACATCTCAACGTAATGTTATTTACTATAATTCTTTAACTGATGACATTGTCAAAAGTAAGCAACAAGATTTCACCCTACCTAGCAATTATCAAATCATTAAACGTACTCCTCTTAACTATTTAATGCGTTTTTTAGCTACTGGTTTTGCTTATCTTTTTACTTATGGCGTAATGCATGTTAAAGTAATAGGGAGAGATAAGTTATTTAAATATAAACATCAAAGCTATTTTGTCTATGGAAATCACACTCAAATGGTTAATGATGCCTTTATGCCTCTAACCCTCTTTGGCTGGAAAGATTATTATGCAATTGCTAATCAAGCAAACTGGGGAATTCCAATAATTGGAAAAATTCTCTTACCTTATGGAGGACTACCAGTTGGCAAAAATATTAAACAAGCAATTCATTTGCTTAAGGCAGTTAATACTCTAACTAAGGAAGATGCCCATATTATTATTTACCCAGAAGCACATGTCTGGCCTTACTATACTGATATTCGCCCATTTCCAGCAACTAGTTTTAATTTTCCAGTTCAAACGAATAAGCCAAGCTTTGTCATGACGACAACCTACCAGAAAAGAAAATTCAGCAAGCGACCTAGGATTACTGTCTATATTGATGGGCCTTTTTTCCCAGATACTTCTCTGCCTAAAAAATTACAGCAAAAAAAGCTACATGATCAAGTATTTACTCAATTAAAGGACCGTTCAAAAAAATTAAGCAACTATGAGTATTATCGCTACCAGCAGCGAAAAATCGGAGGATAAAAATGAACATTATGTTTTGCGGCGATTCTCATGCCGAAGATGGTATTTTAATTACAACACTATCTTTACTAAAAAACACATCAACTCCCCTACACTTTTACATTTTAACGATGCACGCAGAGGGATACACAGCTTTTAATCAGCAAGCATTTAGACTAATTAAAAAACTGCTGAAGGAAAAAGATCCTAACAATACTGCTGAATTAATCGATTGTACTGAATTATTTAAAAAAGAACCTCCACGAGCAAATATGGAAACACGCTTTACTCCATATGCAATGCTACGCCTTTTTGCGGATCAACTACCACAAATTCCTGATCGTATCTTATATTTAGATGATGATATTATTGTGCGTAAAGATATTAGCGACTTTTATAATCAAGATCTAACTAATATCGAGCTAGTTGGTGTTTTAGACTTCTGGGGTCGTTTCTTCTTTCATAATATCCATACTCATAAGCCATTTGATTACTTAAACTCAGGCGTCTTGCTTCTTAATATGTCTGAAATTAAAAAAACACAATTATTTGCCAAAGTTAGAGAAAAAATGAGTGATAAAAAAATGCTTCTCCCAGATCAGTCTGCTCTAAATAAACTTGCTACTGAGAAGAAAATTGCTCCGCGCTGCTACAATGAACAATATCGTTTACGACCCGATACTAAAATTCAACATTTTACAACTAGCTTTCGCTTTAAGCCATACTTCCATACTTTAACTGTTAAACCATGGGATATAGAGCGTGTGCACAGCGTCTTGAAATTACATGAATATGATGATTTACTTAAGCAGTATACAGAGCTTAGGTCACAATTAAAGCGGGCCTAGGAACTTTTAATATATAAGGAGTCTATTTTTGATGACTATACCTGTTTTTTATACAATTAGCGACAACTACACACCTTACGCAGCTGTTTCAATTCAGTCACTAATTGACCATGTTGATCCAAACAAGGACTATACCATTACTCTCTTAGTTCAAAACATTAGTGATATGCATAAGAAAGATTTGGAAGATCTTTCAACCAAAAATGTCCATGTTAATATTTTTCATATTGATGACGAAATGGTAGCTCCGATTCACAACAGTGAAGAGAATTACTTACGGGCACAATTTTTCACGATGTCTATTTTCTACCGTCTATTTATTCCTAACCTTTTTCCTCAATATGACAAGGCTGTTTATTTAGATGCTGATACTATTATTTGTACTGACATCGCTGAGCTTTACAACACCGAAATTGGTGATAACATGTTTGCCAGCGTACCAGATATGTCAATCAGATTTATTAAACCACTTCAAGTTTATATCAAGGAATGTCAAGGTATTTTTCCACCAGAAAAATATATTAATAACGGCGTTATTCTCTTCAATATGAAAGCCTTTAGAGATAAGAAATTTGTCGATAAATTCTATTCATTAATTGAAAAGTATCATTTCGATAATATCGATCCTGATCAAGCTTATATGAATGAGATTTGCGAAGATAAAATTTATCATTTACCACTTGAATGGGATGCAATGCCTAATGAACACATGGATGAAATTAAAAATCCTAAAATTGTTCATTATAATCTTTTCTTCAAGCCCTGGCATTTTGCAGATGTTCAATATGGCAAATACTTCTGGGATGTTGCTAAGAAGTCTCCATATTATGAAGAACTAAAAGCACAATTAGCTAGCTTTACCGATGAGGACCGTAAAAAAGCACGTACTGACCTTGATTGGATGATTAAAAAAGTTGACGAAATCAAAGATGAAGATGTAACTTGGGCAAAAGTTAAGAAAACAACATCTGTAAAGATATAAAGAGGACTAAAAATGACTATCCCTGTTTTTTATAGTATTAGTGATGATTTTACCAAGTATGCGGCTGTTTCGCTTAACTCCTTAGTTAAGAATGCTAGTCCGCAAAATGATTACACAGTTACTTTTTTAAACCAAGACCTGTCTGAGAAACACCAAAAGCAACTTGCAGCTTTTGCTAATGACTATGTACATGTTAAATTTTTCCATATCGATGAAAAATTAGTAAAACCGATCCAGAATCGTAAAGAAAACTACCTTCGAGCAGACTTTTTCACAATGTCTATTTTTTATCGTCTCTTTATTCCGGACCTATTTCCACAATATGATAAAGCAATTTACATCGATAGTGACACCGTCGTCGTTGATGACATTGCTAAGCTGTATAATAACGACTTAGATAATAAGCTATTCGCCGCTTGTACAGACTCATCGATTCAATATGTAGATAAAATGGTGAAATATATTAAAGAGGTTCTATCTCTCGATCCAAAGAAATATATCAATTCGGGGATGTTAGTCTTAAATTCTAAGGCTTTTAGGGATGAACACTTTATCGATCACTTTATGCATTTACTTGAACGATATCACTTTGATTGTATTGCTCCTGATCAAGACTACCTAAATGAGATTGGCGATGGAAGAATTTTGCATCTTGATCCACGCTGGGATGCAATGCCTAATGAAAATACCGAACCCATTTCTAAACCTGGGCTAATTCACTATAATTTGTTTTTCAAACCTTGGCACTTTAAAGATGTCCAATATAATGATTATTTCTGGAAATATGCCTCTAGCACACCTTTTTATGAGGAGTTAAAGGGAGAATTAGACAACTATACTGACCAAGAGCGAGCCGAAGACCGAGCAAAATTAGATCATATGCTTGAAAAAGAAGCTAGCACAGCACTTGATCCAAATAATTGGGCTCAAGTTAAAAGAAAAGGCGAAAGGGTTAAATTATGATTATTGGAGAAAATCGCGCAAAAGTTATCGAAAACATCAAAGCAGCTGTTAAAAAAGGAAAAATGCATGCAAAAGTCGAATTAGGCGATCCTATCCTAACTAAAAGCGAAAGAATCAAGCTGGTTAATGATTATTGGGAACAACAAAAAAAGTTTAGTCATAAACTAAAGAATATTATTGCCCAAGGCATTATTAATATTGATACTTTAATTTTGATGGCCCACACGCAAATCAAGAATAAACATCGTGCTCAAGGGCCTAAATATGGCGCAATTGTTACTAGTAATCACTTCAAACAAACTGATAGTCTTCCAATCAAAAAATTAGCCAACAAATGTCACAAAAAGCTTTATATTGTGATTGAAGATTCTAATTTAAAATTACCCGGTTTCTTTGGTTTCTTAATGAACAACATTAATGCAATTCCAATTGTTCAAAGCTACCAATATTTGGGGCGTGAATTTCCTAAACATTTGCAGCAAGTTTTTGATAAAAAGGGCTGGGTCTTGATCTATCCAGAACAAGAAATGTGGTATAACTATCGAAAGCCGCGTCCTCTTCAAAAAGGTGCCTACTACTACGCAGCTAAGGCCAACGTTCCAATTATTTCCTGTTTTGTAGAGATTCAGGATCTTCCTGAAATGGAGAAAAATAGTAGCGAGTTCCATAAAACTCGCTACATTCTTCACGTTTTGCCAACAATCTATCCAATTGACCGTCTAACAGTTGATCAAAACGCCAAAAGAATGCGTGATATTGATTATCTACAAAAGAAAAAAGCCTATGAAAAGGCATATGGCAAGAAATTAAGCTATAGTTTTGACGATGATGACATCGCAGGATATGTAAAAAAATAATTTTCTTAAGTCTATCTTAAAAAAGATAGGCTTTTTATTATGCCTATTAAATAACATTATAAGCCGTTATTTTTGGTTTACTCGATTCAGTGAGCCACAATATAGGTGGCTATAGTCAAAGCTCACGCACTTAATAATATATAACTTATCAAGCTAATAGTATTTTGTCAGAAAGAAGAGAGATACGATGTCAAACGATAGACAAAAGGTGGTCAGTAAAGGCTACAAATACTTTATGGTATTTCTCTGCATGTTAACTCAAGCTGTTCCATATGGAATCGCTCAATTAATTCAACCTTTATTTGTTCACCCTCTAGTTAATACTTTTCATTTTACATTAGCTTCTTACACATTAATTTTTACTTTTGGGGCTGTCGTAGGGTCTTTAGTTTCACCATTAGTTGGTAAGGCTTTACAAAAAGTAAACTTTAAAATTTTATATCTGATTGGTATTTGTCTTTCAGCTGGAGCATATGTAATTTTTGGAATTAGCACAAAGTTACCTGGCTTTTATTTAGCTGGAATTATTTGTATGGTTGGTTCAACCTTTTATTCTGGTCAAGGTGTTCCATGGATTATCAACCACTGGTTTCCGTTTAAAGGACGCGGCGTTGCTTTAGGTTTAGCATTCTGCGGTGGCTCGATTGGTGATATTTTCCTCCAACCTATTACCCAGGAAATTTTAAAGCATTTCATGACCGGTAATACTAAAACTGGTCACTTAACTTCCATGGCACCTTTCTTTATCTTTGCTATTGCTTTGCTAATAGTTGGATTGATTATTACGGCTTTTATTAGAGTACCAAAGAAAGATGAAATCTTAGCTTCTGCTCAAGAAGTTGAGCAAAACCGGCACGAAGCTGCTCAAAAGCAAGCACATGAATTTCAAGGCTGGAGCGGTAAACAAGTTCTACATATGAAATGGTTCTGGATTTTTAGTATTGGATTTTTAATTATCGGCTTAGGCTTGGCCTCGTTAAACGAAGACTATGCGGCCTTCCTTGATACTAAATTATCCTTAACTGAAGTCGGAATGATTGGCTCGGTATTTGGACTCGCTGGTATCATCGGAAATATTTCTGGAGGTTATTTATTTGATAAGTTCGGCACAGCAAAATCAATGGCATATGCAGGAATAATGTTAATTATAGCTATCCTAATGATGATCTTTATTAGCCTCCATCCTTATGGCGATCGCGTTAATTTCTACGCTGGTATGGGTTGGGCCTTTACAAGTGGTCTATCTGTCTTTAGCTATATGTCTGGTCCCGCATTTATGTCAAAAAGCTTATTTGGTGCAAAAGCCCAAGGTGTTAACTTAGGTTACATTAGCCTGGCATATGCTGTTGGTTTTGCAATTGGCGCCCCATTATTTGGCGTCATAAAAGGCGCTACCAGTTTTACAACTGCTTGGTGCTGCACTACTTTCTTTGTAGCAATTGGTTTTATATTATTAATTTTTGCAGCTATTAAAATTAAGCAAATGCAAAAAAATATTGTCGTCAGCAAACCAAATATTATTTTAGATAAGTAATTAGTTTAGAAAGAAGGTAATTACATGTCTACTGATGTCGCTACTAAAGATAAGGTCGTCAGCAAAGGCTATAAGTATTTTATGGTTTTCCTTTGTATGTTAACCCAAGCCATTCCTTACGGGATTGCTCAAAATATTCAACCTTTGTTTATCCACCCTTTAGTTAATACTTTTCACTTTACCTTAGCATCATATACATTAATCTTTACGTTTGGGGCAGTTTTTGCTTCAGTTGCTTCGCCATTTATTGGTAAAGCATTAGAGAAAGTTAATTTCAGACTTATGTATTTAATCGGTATTGGTCTTTCCGCTATTGCCTATGTAATCTTTGGAATTAGTACAAAACTACCAGGATTCTATATTGCCGCTATCATTTGTATGATTGGCTCAACTTTTTATTCCGGTCAAGGTGTGCCTTGGGTTATTAACCACTGGTTCCCTGCAAAAGGACGTGGAGCTGCTCTAGGAATTGCCTTCTGCGGTGGCTCAATTGGTAATATTTTCTTACAACCTGCAACGCAAGCTATTTTAAAGCACTTTATGACTGGTAATACTAAGACCGGTCACTTGACTTCAATGGCACCATTTTTCATCTTCGCAGTTGCTCTATTAGTAATTGGTATAGTTATTGCCTGCTTTATTAGAACTCCTAAGAAAGATGAAATCGTTATTTCTGATGCTGAGTTAGCTGAAAGCAAGAAAGAAGCAGAATTGGCTAAAGCTAAGGAATTTAAAGGCTGGACTAGTAAACAAGTTTTACAAATGAAATGGTTCTGGATTTTCAGTCTTGGTTTTCTAATTATTGGCTTAGGCTTAGCTTCCTTAAATGAAGATTATGCAGCCTTTCTTGATACTAAACTTTCACTAACCGATGTTGGTCTCATTGGATCAATGTACGGTGTTGGTTGTTTAATTGGAAATGTTTCCGGTGGATTCTTATTTGATAAATTTGGTACTGCTAAATCAATGACCTATGCTGGCTGCATGTATGTTTTATCCATCTTAATGATGGTTTTGATCAGTTTTCAACCTTATGGCGCTCACGTAAGTAAAATTGCAGGTATTGCTTACGCTATCTTCTGTGGTTTAGCCGTATTTAGCTACATGTCTGGTCCTGCATTTATGGCTAAGGACCTCTTTGGTTCAAGAGATCAGGGTGTAATGTTAGGATACGTTGGTTTGGCTTATGCGATTGGATATGCTATTGGTGCTCCATTATTCGGAATTATTAAAGGAAAAGCCAGCTTTACAGTCGCTTGGTACTTCATGATTGCCTTTGTAGCAATTGGTTTTATCATCTTAGTATTTGCTGTTATTCAAATTAAGAGAAGTCAAAAGAAATACATCATTCAGCAAGAAACTAAAACTACTACTGAATAAATAAGGAGGATTTTAAAATGTGTACTGGTTTAAGATTTACTGATGATCAAGGAAATCTATACTTTGGACGTAACTTAGACGTTGGACAAGATTATGGTGAAGGTGTAATTATTACACCTCGCAACTATCCTCTTCCATATAAATTTTTAGATAATACAACTACTAAAAAGGCTGTTATCGGCATGGGAATTGTAGTCGATGGCTATCCTTCTTACTTTGACTGTTTCAATGAAGATGGTTTGGGAATTGCTGGTCTAAACTTCCCGCATTTTGCCAAATTCAGTGACGGTCCAATCGATGGAAAAATTAATTTAGCTTCTTACGAAATTATGCTCTGGGTCACCCAAAACTTTACTAAAGTCAGCGACGTAAAAGAAGCTTTAAAGAACGTTAACTTAGTTAATGAAGCCATTAATTCATCGTTTGCAGTTGCTCCTCTTCACTGGATTATTAGTGACAAAGATGAAGCTATTATTGTCGAGGTTTCAAAGCAATACGGAATGAAAGTCTTTGATGATAAGCTTGGCATTCTAACTAACAGCCCAGACTTTAATTGGCACCTTACTAATCTCGGCAACTATACTGGATTAGATCCACATGACGCTACAGCTCAAAGCTGGAACGGTCAAAAAGTTGCTCCATGGGGCGTTGGCACTGGCAGCTTAGGTTTACCAGGTGATAGCATTCCAGCAGATCGCTTTGTTAAAGCAGCTTACTTAAATGTTAATTATCCAACTGTTAAAGGTGAAAAAGCTAACGTTGCCAAGTTCTTTAACATCTTAAAGTCTGTTGCGATGATTAAAGGCAGCGTAGTTAACAAACAAGGTAGCAATGAATACACTGTCTATACTGCTTGCTATTCTGCTGCTACTAAGACTTATTACTGCAACTTTGAAAATGATTTTGAATTAAAGACTTACAAGTTAGACGATAAAACAATGAACGCCGATAAGCTAATTACTTATTAAATTAATTTCTACAAAAATACTAATAAAAAAATTCAGAGCTTAAAAACTCTGAATTTTTTGTTTAATCATCTTTTTCTGATTTAATAACTTTCTTAGAAATAGCATCAATTTCTACTTCATGTTTACTTGAACCTGATTCAACAGTTACATCCCAAATGACTTTATCCTGATCCATTTTTAGAGTCCATTCTTTAGCAGTGCTATTTTTAACTTCTTTTTCTGCTATTTCACTTGCTTGATCACGAGAAATCACCTTATCTAAATCAAGTCCTTTTTGCAAACGTTCATCTAAGTCTAATTTTTCAGAACTAGATTTGACTTCTTTTCCACTTATAGCATTAATGGTCATTTCATATTCTTTATCTTTATCAAATCCTGTAATTTCATAAAAGTACTTATTACCATCTAATTTTAGATCTATTTCTTTTAATTTTTTATCAGAATACTTTTTATCAAATTTATTTATTGCTTCAGTTTGACTAAGTTTAATCTTACTTCTTCTTGCTGTATTTTTTGTATTACTTGCCTTATCTTTAACGGTCTTCTTTACACTTGATTGCTTAGTTTTACTAGTTGAATCATTATTGTTGCAAGCCACTACTGAGATTCCTAATGTCCCTATTAAAGCAGTTGCTGCTAGCAGTTTACTTATTTTTCTCTTCATGGCTTTTCTCCTTAAATTAATAAAGCTATATTTACTATTAATTATATAGGATACATACCTTGAAAGCGATTTATATGCTTAAAAAGTCCATGCGATAGCTTCAATATAGAAGCTATCGCATGGACTTTTTATCGTTATTCACCCTTAAAATTGCCATTTTCAACTTCACGAATGAAGTCAGCTAAGTGCTTATAATAAACGTCAGGGTTATCAACCATATGATGGTGTCCACCATTAGGCGTAGTAACAAGACGTGAATTTGGTATTTCTTTTTGCATAATTTTAGCAGTAGAAATTGGCATTGTCTCATTTTCACCAAAAGTAATTAATGTTGGTACCTTAATATTCTTAAGTTGATCTCTAAAATGCCAGTCTTTAAGCTTACCAGTAATAACAAATTCATTATCACCTTGGAAGACATTATAAACTGCGCTGCCACCTAAGTCTTTTAAGTGATAAAGCTTTGATGGTTGCTTTCGATCCACAAAATTAATATTTAAAATTTGCACATCCTCTTGGTAGCGTTGATTATCATAATCATTATTCTTTTCGCATTCATGCATGAAGTCAATTTCTGTTTGTGGAAGAACTTCTTGTCTTCTTCTGTTAACTGAATCAACATATTCATCAATCTCATCAACCATTGATGAAATAATTGCACCCTTTAAGTGCTTGCCATATTTAACAGCATATTCTTGAACTAAAAGACCGCCCCAACTTTGACCAATTAAGTAAAAATTATCTAAGCCAAGTTTTTCACGAACTTCATCAACTTCATCTAAGAAATATTCATAAGTTAAATATTTTTGGGCAATTTCTGGATCAGAGTAATCTGGTTGATCTGAATATAATGAACCTAATTGATCATACATAGTAACTTGTACATTCAATCCTTGTTTCTTTAATTGGTCTGCAGCATCTTCCCAATACTCATGGTTGCCACCAGGTCCACCATGAAGCGCTAATAAGTGAATATCGCCTTCACCTTGAGTATTAGTCCACAAGTGATAACCGTTGTCTAAAGTAATAATTTTAGTACCAGTTTTCATAAAATTCTCCTTTTTTAGTTTTTATTTTATATTTTAGCTCATTTACTTCTTAATTCCGATATGAATTGCACCCGCACCTAAATTTAATTTATCTACATGCACATTTTTAAATCCATTTTTTATAAGCATTGCTTTTAAATGCTCCGCAGAAACAAATTTGGCGGTAGTATGAGACAAATATTGATAATCAGATACATTAGCACCTAATAATTTTGCAAAGCTAGGAAATAACTTAAAATAGCTCTTCCATCCTAACTTAACAAGCGGGTTGGTTGGCTGCGATGTTTCTAACACTCCCACTTTACCAGTTGGCTTTAATACTCGATAGATTTCTTTCAGGACTTGATTTGCATCAGGAACATTCCGTAAGCCAAAACCAATCGTTACTATATCAAAGCTCTGATCTGGGTATGGCAATTCCATTGCATCCCCTTGCTTTAATTGAATTTCTTTTTGTAAATCTTGCTGGCGTATTTTCTGCTCAGCTAAATCAAGCATTTCTTGGTTAAAATCAAGTCCAATTACATTTCCTGACGGACCAACTTGTTTTGCCAAAGCAATCGTGATATCGCCAGTACCACAACATAAATCTAGGGCAAATTCACCCGGTGCTACTTTTAATTCTTTTAGAAATTTCTTGCGCCAACCTTTTTGCGTACCTAAGCTAATTAAATTATTCATCTGATCATAATGCAGAGCTACCCGAGTAAATAAATCATGCACATCTTTTTCGGGCACTTTATTGGTTAAACTCATTTTTATCACCTAGCTTCATTATCCCAACAAAAAAGCTATGATTCAAATGAACCATAGCTGAATTACTATATTTTATTAGCTTTACGGCGCCAAAAATGAATCAAGACACTGATAACTAATCCTAAAATTGTTGGTACAACCCAAGATAAGCCAATATTGGCTAAAGGTAAATATTGCAAGCGAATCTGACTTACTACTTTATAAAACTGTGTTCCAGAAATTGGTGCAGGCAAGTTAGTAATTAAATCAAAAATCGCTGGAACTAGAGTTAAAAGCATCGTAATTTTGTATACTACCATGTCGTCTTTAAATAGCGGTGAACATACAGATAGAATAATTAATACAATAGCCAAGGGATATAAAAACATTAAAACAGGAAGCGACCAATGAATGATTTTTTCCAAGCCCAAATTTGCTGTAGCTAACGAACCTAGACATCCGATTGTTAGCCACCCCTTATAGCTAATCTTTGAATAATGGGCACTGAAATCTAAGGCAAAAGCCGCCAAGACCCCAACTGCGGTAGTTAAACAGGCTAAAAAGATTAAAACAGCTAACAACGCCTGCCCAAAAATACCAGCATAATATTTAACGATCTCTGAAAATAAAATACCGCCATCACTCGCTATTTTAAAATGCCCCAATGACATCGCACCAATAACGATTAATAAAGTATAGATTACACCAATTGCAATAACTGCAATTAACCCAGACTTAGCAGTCATTTTAGCAGTTTTCTTTTCATCATTATTAACTAGCTCTTTAATCGCTGTTACTACAGTAACCCCAAAGGCTAAACCAGCTAAAGCATCCATAGTATTATAGCCCTCTAAAAAGCCTTTAACTATCGCACCGTTCATATATTCTTTAGTAGTTGTAGCCATATCAGGATTACCAAGCGGGCGAGCAAACGCAATTACAAAGACAATAAAAAGCAAAATTAAAAAGATCGGATTCAAAACCTTACCTAAAGAAGAAAGAATATCACTCTCGTTATAGGCAATCACATAAACTATGGCAAAAAAGATAATCGTAAAGACAATCAAACCAATTCCATGAAATTGCTTAGGCAAAAGCGGTGCAATCCCCACAGTATAAGATACAGTGGCATTTCTTGGTGCTGCAAATAATGGACCGATTGCTAGCTGCATTAAGGTCATGAAAGAAAGAGCAAAGATCTTTCCTACTGGTAATCCAATTTGATAAACACCATTACTGCGAGTAATTGCAACTGCAAGAAGTGAAAGTAAAGGTAAGACTACCCCTGTAATTGAGAAGCCAATTGCTGCTGGTCCCCAATTTTTACCAGCAAGCTGACCTAAATGAAGTGGGAAAATTAAGTTTCCTGCGCCAAAGAACAGTGCAAAGATCATTGATGCTACAATTAAGTACTGTTTTGTAGTTAGCTTTTTTTCCTGCGCTTCTCTCAATTCAAGTCCTCCAAAAAAATCAAGTATTTTTAGTATTTTAGCAAAAAAACGTTGCAAACTCCAGTGTTTACAACGTTTTAATCTATCTATACTATTTTTCTAATTCATCAATAGCACTGTTTGCGGCAATTCTACCAAAAGTAAAAATATCAGCAAGAGAATTTCCACCTAGGCGGTTGCCGGCATGAATACCACCAGCTACTTCACCAGCCGCATACAAACCAGAAATTTGCTTGCCAGTTTTATCTAAAACATGCGCGCCAGTATCAATCTTTAAACCACCCATTGTATGGTGAATGGCTGGCTTTCTTGGCGTAGCATAAAATGGTGCTACCTCGCATTTTAAGTTAAAGGCGGACTTTTCAAAATCAGGATCTTTTCCTGCATCGACATATGAATTATATTTCTTAATTGTATCGACTAAAGTATCTGCATCCATACCGATTTGTTTAGCTAACTCTTCTAAACTATCTGCTCTAAATAAGGTACCTGCTTTAACTTGCGCATCAATTGATTCTTGCGTTGTGTTATAAGCAGTATCTTTGATCTTGTCATCGGCAATTAAGTAGAATAAACCGCCATTGTCAATCGCTGCCTTAGTTAAAACATCGCGTTCTGCAAACTCATTTACGAAACGCTTTCCCTTTTGATTGACCATAATATAGTTTTCTGGAGGAGTTTGAAGACCAGTAAATAATTCACCAGTCTTAGGATCAGAAACAGGCATCATTTGAATAAAGCCCATTCCAACCAAATCTGCGCCTGCTTCCTTACCAAGGCCAATCCCGTCACCAGTAATAGCTGGAGAATTAGTAGTCGCAATATTATCATCAATATGTTTCCAGTAAGTATTGTATTTTTGAACCATTGGCGTATTTGCACCAAATCCTCCAGCAGTTAAAATTACTGCCTTGGCATGAATAGTAATTTTACTGCCATCGGGTCTTTTTGCAATTACACCGCAAACTTTGCCATCTTCAATAATTAAATGCTTAGCACGAGTATCGGTTAAAATTGTGCCACCATGTTCTTTTACCCAGTCACCTAAAACATGAATAAAAGCATAACCCATTGGCTCAACTGGCTTGTGTCCTCTTCTCCATAAAGCACCAACCGGCATTGTCACTTGGCTACGATCAAAATCTACTCCTAAATCTGCCAGCCAGTGAACTGAATCTAAAGCATTATCAACCAATTCTTTAACTAAGGCATAATTTCCATGAATTTCATTACCCTTCAAATCTGTACGTTTACCACCTAAATAAGTTTGAATTTCATGAAGTAATTTTGAATCAAATAAGTAATTAGCTCCAGAAGCAACATATTTTTTTATCTGCTTTTGCAACTCTTTAAAATCCGTTTGATATTCTGGATCAATTTTTTCAACTGGAGTTGCTGCCAATTCTTCAAGAGTTTCCTTTTCACCAGCTAAAGCTTTAAATTGCTTTTGCCAATCAGGTTCAGCCGCATTCATTGGACCACCTGCACGACTGGTATTACCACCAATTTGTGGGAATTTTTCAAGCACAATAACTTTTTTATTATGTTGGATGCTTCTTGCTGCTGCAGCTAAACCGGCACCACCAGCACCTACAATTGCAACATCAGTAGTATACGTTTCATCTTTTTCTCTTTGTTCTGCAGGCTTAGCACGTTTCTTCCATTCATCAGGATCACCACCAGCTTCACTAATTGCAGCGGCTACTCCGTCAATCACACCATGACTAGAAATAGTGGCACCACTGACGGTATCAACATTTAAAGTCTGATTTTTAACAATTTCCTCTGGCAAACGTCTAAAGACTTCGTCTGCCACACCTTTAGTTTCGCCCTTAGCGTCTACCTTAATATCTTCAATTTTATCTTCAGAGAGGGTTACTTCCATAGGCATGAAACTTGCGCCATGGCCCTTAGCTCTTACTTCATACTTTCCTGATTTCATAATTCTAATGCCCTTTCTTAAACCTTTTTCATACCTAAATTATAGGTGATTGAAACGCACTGCTTAAATATCTTTTTTGTAACTTACCAATAACAAATTTGTTATAGCTAATTTACAGTAGAGAATATTACCTGATAATTGCTTGCAGGTTTTTATTCTTAAATTCTCTAATTAGATTTTTTAGAGCCTTTGATTTAGTTTTTTCCCGCCTAGATGCAATAAAGAAAACGACATTAATTAGGTCATGGCTAATAGGAAACAAATTAATGGGTGTCTCACCAATTCGTTTAATAATACTAGCAGTGGAAATTGTGAGCCCCATCCCATGAATTGCCAAACTAGTAGCCGTAATAATACTTTTAGACTCTAAAATCACTTTGGGCTCTAAGTGAAACCTTTGAAACACGCCATTCACTTGATGGCGAATTGCAGAACCCGGAACGCTTAAAACGAACGGCTCTTGTAGTAACTCTTTTAGATCTAATTCATGTGGATCAAGTATAAACTTTCCAGCTTGATAATAAGGAGAAGCTGGTGAAATTACGATATAATACTTTTCCCCACCATTACTAACAATATCTAGGCTTGAATCAATTGCTTCAGGAGTTTGTCCAATGTAGCAATCAATATTTCCACTTAGCAAGTTCTTTTCATTTTCCCTAGGGAAATTTTCGAAAAGCTGAATCTCTACTTGCGGATTTTGCTTTAAAAAATCTGGCAATATTTCTGGTAGCAAATACGTTCCTAAACTTTCTAGAATACCAATTTTGATAATTTCCTTATTAGGGTGTGTATATTTAGCAATCTTTTTATTTAATTGCTGTTTATCGTAAGAAACATTTTCTAGATATTGGTAATAAAGTAGCCCTGCTTGCGTTAGTGAATATGGCTTTTTATCTCGATTAATAATTGGAGTACCTAAATGACTTTCAATTCTTTTGATCAGTTGAGTTAAATATGGTTGCGAAATATATAATTTTTTAGCAGCTTTGACAAAGCTATCTTCTTTAATTAAAACGTCAATGAAGTACTGTATTTCTTCAGGATTATTCATTCTTTTTTATTCCTTAAGTCATTAAATTTAATAAAACAAAAGAGCTATGGATACCTCAAATTTACCATAGCTCTTTTGCTTTACACTTCTTACTTGAATACATCTTAAATGTAATCTTATTAATAACTTTTTACAAGTAAAAAGTTTATTTTATTAATATTTTTTAAACTTTCATTTATTCTACTTAAAAGTGGCGATGATAATGATAAATCACCAGTGGCAGAATCGTAACAATCATGCAAAGCCCAATCATCGTCCAAACATAAACCCCTCTTAAGTATGTTGGCGTACCTTGAGCAGGAATAAATGAAATAAAGAAAGCAACTACAGTTATTACCAGGGCAATAATCGCAATCGTAATGCCTAACGCTTTATTTTTAGTCATATAATAACTACGCTTTAAGTTTCCATGCTTTATTTTCAAAACAATATAAGAAATTAACATCAAAATATAAACCATTAAATATTGCGCAGTAGTTGCTGCTAAAGAAACATTAAAGGCAAAATCTGAGTTCTTTCCACTGGTAAAAGTAATTAAAACAGCCGATGCCGTTACAATCAAAGTCTGTAAAACAATTAATCTCATCGGAACATCACGATTAGTAGATTTTGCAAAAAATTTAGGCATATAACCTTCTTTAGCTGCTTCAAACATTCCCTGACTAGGACCAGCAAGCCAATTGCCTAATTCCCCAATAATACCCGCTGCCAATAACACACCGATAAATTTTTTAATTAAGTCGCCAGGTAAACCAATTGAATCTAAAATTTTTCCGAAAGTATAAACAAAGCCAGTTGAATTTTGAATTTGATCTTTAGGAACTGACATTCCAATTGCCGTACTACCTAATAAATCAAAAGAAATAGCAGTGATCGCTAGAGCAAGCATAACTGTAGAATACTTCTTTGGATTTTCTAAGTATTTAGCATGTGGTGCAGATGCTTCACCACCACAAAAGGCAAGTACAAATGGCACAAAAGCTACTAAGGTAGTCCCAGTTAAATGATGTGGAATAATATTATCCCAGTTTAAATGCATATATAAGGGACGGCCTTGAATTAAATATATAAAGAACGTAACGATTAGTAAAATGACTGGTAACGCAATTCCTAATGCAAATAACCATTCTGCAATATGACCAATCTTTTTAACTCCAACCATTTCAACAATAGTAATTGACCAGATAATTACCATCATCAGTAAAAATCTAATACTTGGTGTTGTATTAAACCAAGGAGTATTAAAGGTAATCGACAATGCACCAATAATAACGTACATCATCGTATTCATCCCAACTGTAATATGAATCCACTGATAAAACATTGCGGTCCAGCCAGCACGATCTCCCAGCGATCCCTTTACCCAGGTGAAAATTCCACCCTTATCCCAGCCATCAACAGAAGCCATTTCTCCTGCCATCTGCGTAATTGGTACAAACCATATTAACCCAGCTAATAGTAAATAAAAGACTGCGGTTGGTCCAGTTTTTCCAAAAGGAGCTAGTTCATTAACTGAAATAACCATCGATGAAGTCATCGCAAATAACTTCAATGCTGTTAGTCGATTATACTTTTCATCCTCTTCTAATTTAGTCAGCGATTCGCTTTTATCAGACACAATATTTCCTCCGAAAAAGTTTTTTCGAAAATTAATTATACACTTCTTCATAAAAATTGGTCTAAAAATTTTGCAATAAAAAAACTAGATTTGCTTAAACAAATCTAGCCTTCTATCTTCTATTTCATCCACGGAAATATATGCTTCAAAACCTTATGATCTTGCTTCTTTTTTTGATCAGAATTAGCTGCTTTTGGCTTTTCTTCTATTTTAGAAGTTTTTTCAGCTTGCATCTCTTTCTTAGGTTTTACCTGCTTTACTTTTTTGACAGCGACTGTGAAGGTAGCAACCCTTCTTTGATCTTCTTCAAAATACTTGCTTGCACCTTTGGGATCAAAACCATTGTAAACAACTTCATAGCCTTTCTTTTTGAGCTCTTCAACTTGCTTACTCGTGTTATATAAGTCAGTAATTTTATCACCAACATTTCCACTTAAAACACCAGAAGATGCAATTTGAATTGCATTGTTATTCAAATCAACAAATGTAACAATAGCTTTTCTTCTCTTGCCACTAACTGGAAGAGAGACGACGTTTGAAGATTCGTTCTTTCCATCAATTGACTGAATCTCAGTTTTCAAGTTCTGAGCTGAGCTAAGTTCTTTAATTTCAGTAAAAGTATAATAAGTAACTTTAGTATCACGACTCGGATCTTTGACAACGATCGAAGAATCTTGCGCCATATAGTTCAATAATCGTGGTACAGGTTGCTCCATCAGAACCTTTGTCGCATCTGTTGGATCAGTGATATAAGTTGGACAATCTGCATATTCGATTTTTTCGCCTTTAGAGTTTACTGGTACAATTTGACCGTTTCTCTGGTATTTTACCTCTACATCAATATCTTCCTTATCAATCTCACGGGCTTTAACTTGATACTGATCCGCATGATAGCCATCAACTACTGGCGTTACAGCTGCACTATATTCTTTCTTATCAACGCTCCAGTCAGTAGTATATTTTCCGTCTTCAATCACTTTTCCATTATTGTCATTTACTGTCAAAGACCTGCGCCAGCGTGCACCCTGAACTCGATCAGCTGGTGTTTCTTCATTAGCACCTACATAATGAATAGTTTCTTTAACAGGAATACTATAGTTGTACGGTTTAACAGCTCGATATGGGTGTTCACTATCAACTAAGACATAGTGTGGTTTTAAGATATAGATAACTTTAATATCCTCTGCTGGATCCTTAATTAAAACTGATTCTTCAGTACGACGGTAGCCTTTGATTTCAGGAACTTCTTCAGTTGCTAAAACTCTAGTTGGATCTGTTAAATCATTAAGAAATGGGATTGATTTCGCTTTAGCAATTTCTTTTCCATCTTCATCAACCGGAATAATAGCACCATTCTTTTGGTACTTAACCGTCGCGAAAAGATCACTTTGCGTTACATCATGCTTAGCAACAACACCGATATCAGCAGTAAATCCAGAAATTACTGGCGTATCTACAGCTTCAAAGTATTCTTTATCTGGCTTCCAATCAGTAGTATATTTTCCATCCTCTAAAATTTCTTTTGTTACTTCATCGTAAGTGATATTTCTATTCCACTGAACAGTTTGAATAGAATCCTTAGGATTTTTATCTCCTGCTCCTTCATAGCGAACTATTGCCGTAGCAGTACGACGATATGAACCAGGGTTAACATCAAAATGAGAGTTATCTTTGTTAATAGTCACATACTTATGCTTCAAAAGATATTTAGCTTCAAAATCTTTTGCTGGATCAATTCCAGTAAGATCAATCTCTTCTGGCTCATACTTTTCATCTTCTAAGCTGTTCTCTGGCAAGGATACTAAAGTTGGATCATCTTTATCTGAAACAAAATGTAATTTTGGTAAACTATCGATTTTTTGTCCATTTTTGTCAATTGGAATCACATAGCCATTTTTTACATATCTAATCTTTTCAGTTATATTAGCTAGTCTTACCTTTTCTTCGGGTATTTCTTTAATACGAGTATGATATCCACTAACTACTGGTACAGAAATTGCTGAGTACGATTCCTGTTCTGGCTTCCAATCAGTAGTATATTTTCCGTCTGCGATAACACGCTTTGTAGCTGCATCGACAGTAAGATTTCGATTCCAATTTACTAACTGAACTACTTCTTCTGGTGTTTTATCCTCAGCACCAGCATAAGAAATAACGCGTTTGCTTGTCTTATGATATTCTGTTTCATCAATCCCATCGAGTGGATTTTCTGCATTTACCAAGACTTGCTTATGCTTTAAGGTAACGATAAAGGTTTGGACATATTCATCACTAGTATCAAAAAATTGGACATCGCCGTTAGCGTCAAAGCCATTACTTACAACTTCATATCCCTTTTCACCTAGCTTTTTAAGTTGATCGATAGTACTATAGTTAATTTTAGTGTTAGGTTTTCCAGTTAAAAGTTCAGATTCTACAATCTCTTCATTATTACTATCAATGTCAAGATACTTAACTTCAGCCTTTTGCTCTTTATTAGAAATATGCTCATTAACCTGATAAGTAATAGTATATTCACGGTTAGGATTATCAGCAGTGACTGCCTTACCTCCGACTAATACTTGATCAGGAATGTAACCTAAAATGCTCGGGGCGGCAACTACGGGAAAAGACTGTTCAACTTTTTCCCAGCCTTTGCTACCGATTTTTTTACCAGTTACTTGATCGTAAACCAGGATTTGATTAAAAGTAATTGTTGATACTTCATCTCGCGGAGTTCGACTTCCTGCACCAACATAATGAACAGTTTGTGTTCCCTTTACTTGTAAATCTTCAAGTTTACAGCCGTATTTTAGATCATCAGCAGTCACACGTTCTCTGCCATGTTTAAAAGTAATCATGTAGCTGTCTTGATCTCCACTAAATACTGGCGCTTTTTCTTTATTATCAAAAGGATTATTAACTAATACATATCCTTGCTTTGTTAACTCTTTTATTTCATCTGTCGTACTATAATTAATTATTTCGCCGATATTCCCTGTAAGACTTCCAGAGTTTGAAAGCTCGGCTAAGTTATTATCTAAATCGGTATACTTGATAACCACGGATGCGGCTTTTTCACTTAAACTATTCATACACTAGCTGCCCCTTATTAAAGCGAATTACTCTCTATCATTGTATGTCTTTTCCTACCTTATATACGTATTATTTACAAATATAATGTATTAAAAAAGAGCGCTGAGAATCAAGTCTCAACGCCCTTTTTATTAGCTAATTTGAAAAAGATATTTAATTTTAAAAATTATTTATCATCTTTCTTGCGTCTCTTTGCTCCAATTAAGCTAGTCATACCGATTGCTGCTGCAACAGCTCCCAAAATTGAAGCTGCTTCATTATGATCTGCACCAGTTTGAGGTAGAACTTCTTTCTTATTATTAGTCTTCTTCTCTACAGGCTTTTGTGGAGTTGGAACACTAACATTTTGCTTAACTGATTGTTCAGGTCTAGATACCTTTTCTGCTGGAGCTTCTGGCTCTTTAGCTGGGGTTTCTGGAGCAGGAACAACTGGATCTGGCGTCTTAGCTTTTTCTTTTAGTTTCAAAGCAACAGTAAATTGTTGTGTTGTATTGTCATCATCGTCGAAGTACTTAGTTACGCCATCGCCATCAAATGCATTGTAAACAACTTCGTAACCAGCCTCTTCTAATTGCTTAATTACTTCAGCAGATGAGTACAACTTATTGATGTCTTCACCTGGACGACCACTTAGAATACCAGAAGTCTTGATGAGTTTACCAGTATTAACATCGATAAAGTTAACTACAGCTTTTTGTGAATTTGGAGTTGCTGGAACTTCATTATCCTTGTAAACAACTGGAGTGTCCTTAGTTGGATCAACCGGAGTCACTGAAGTCTTATCTGGAGTTTTACCTGTAATAGCTGGTACTGGTTCATCTGGAACAACCTTAGTTGGATCAGTTGGATCGTTAGTGTAGCTTGGAGTTGGTACATTTGGAATTGGGGTGCCATTTGGATCAACTGGCACGATCTTACCAACCTTATGGTAGACAACAGTTACTTCTGCAAGAGGAGTATCTGGTGTTACCGTCTTTCCGCCAGCAGACTTAACTTCGGCAACATAACCTGGAATTACTGGAACATCAACCAAAGTAAATGTGTGGCTTGATTCATCCGGTACACCATTAGTGATCTTAAACTCATGAGTTTGAGTATTTGGATCTCTAAGTGGAGTGTTACCATTGTCACCATCTACAAAGTGAACAATTTGTTTGCCTTCAACAGTTGTTACTTTATCAAGAGTCTTAACTGGGTTATATGGCACTGGAGTGTCCTTACCTGGATCTTCTGGAGTTACTGTTGGTGTACTTGGTGTCATATCTGGTACTTTTGGAACTGGTTGATCTGGCACTACCTTAGTTGGGTCTGTTGGATCCGTTGGATAAGTTGGAGTTGGTACGTTTGAAATTGGGGTGCCACTTGGATCAGTTGGAATGATCTTACCGTTTTGACTATAGTTTACAGTCACAATCTTGTTCAAATCATCTGGAGTAACAACTGTTCCACCAGCGTTACGCTTGTCTGCGTGGTAACCATCAATTACTGGAGTATCCTTGTAACCAAATGTGTGACTAGTTACGTTCCATGAACCACCATCAATGACTTTTCCAGTTACCTTATCAACCACCATATTTCTAGTGAAGTCAAATGTTTGTACATCGTCGCTAGGTGTCTTGTCGCCTGCACCAACATAGTGAATAGTTTGAGTTCCTGTTCTCTTTACACTATTTTCATCAGTGCCTTCTGGCCACTTAGGACCGTCTGGATCGTTAGGGTTGATTGGTTCACCTGGCTTACCTGGGTTTTCAGGAGTTACTGGTACTGTACCGTGTTTCAATACAACAACAAATCTTTGAGTAGTGTTGTCATCATTGTCAAATGTAGCATCTGCTGGGAAACCATCATTTACAAGTACGTAACCCTTATTTTCAAGACTTGCAATAGTTGCCTTAGTTGAGTAGTCGATCTTGTCGCCTGCTTTACCAGTCAAATTGCCTGAGTTAGTAATTTCAGCGTTACCATTATCAGCATCAACGTAGCTAACAATAGCTGCTTGATCCTTAGCTGGAACTATTGGGTTATATGGTACTGGGGTATCCTTACCTGGATCTTCTGGAGTTACTGTTGGTGTACTTGGTGTCATGCCTGGGATATCAGGTACTGGTTCATTTGGTACTACCTTGGTTGGGTCTGTTGGATCTGTTGGGTAAGTTGGGGTTGATACGTTCGGAATTGGGTTGCCACTTGGATCAGTTGGGATGATCTTGCCGTTTGGTTTATAAGTTACTGTTACTTCAATATCATCTTGAGTTACAGCAGTAGCAGGAACTTCTCTCTTATCTGCGTGGTAACCATCAATTACTGGAGTATTTACTTGATCGTAAACAGTCTTTTCACCCTTAGCGATTGACCAATCAGTAGTATATTGACCATTTTCAACAACCTTACCAGTTACTGTGTCAACAGTTAAAGTTCTGGTCCACTTAGAGTTTTGAACATTATCAGCTGGAGTCTTATCGCCCGCACCTACATAATGAACTTTTTCTTTAACAGTCTTTTCGTATTGACTTGGATCAATACCTTCATGTGGATTATCTGGGTTAACTGGAACTTGACCGTGAATGAAGTCTACATAAAATACTTGATTCTTACTGTCATCATTATCAAATACAGCACCTGCTGGGAAGCCATCATTCTTAAGAACGTAGCCTTGGCTAATTAATTCCTTAATTTGGTCAGCAGTTGAGTAGTTGATTTCTGAACCGCTCTTACCAGTCAAGTCACCAGAAGTTGCTAATTGCTTGTTAGTTCCATCTTGTACATCACGATAGATAACTTGCGCAACTTGATCCTTAGCTGGAACTACTGGGGTATCCTTACCTGGATCTTCTGGAGTTACTGTTGGTGTGCTTGGTGTCATGCCTGGGATATCAGGTACTGGTTCGTCTGGCACTACCTTAGTTGGGTCTGTTGGATCCGTTGGGTAAGTTGGAGTTGGCACATTCGGAATTGGGTTGCCACTTGGATCAGTTGGAATGATCTTGCCGTTTGGCTTGTAAGTTACTACTACCTTCTTGTTCAAGTCATCTGGCGTTACCACAGAACCACCAGCGTTACGCTTATCTGCGTGGTAACCATCAATTACTGGAGTATCCTTGTAACCAAATGTGTGGCTAGTTACATTCCATTCACCTGAATCAATGATCTTACCAGTTACCTTGTCAACCAACATCTTCTTAGTGAAGTCGAATGTTTGTACATCGTCACTAGGTGTCTTATCTCCTGCACCCTCATAATGAATAGTCTGAGTTCCTGTTCTCTTTACACTATTTTCATCAGTGCCTTCTGGCCACTTAGGACCGTCTGGATCGTTAGGGTTGATTGGTTCACCTGGTTTACCTGGATTTTCAGGTGTTACTGGAACAGTATCGTGTTCTACAAGAATGGTAATTGTCTTGGCACCTTTAGCTACTTCAGATGGAACATCTTCACCACCATCAACTAACTTGTAGCCCTTGTTAATAAGTTCAGTAATTACAGCACTCTTATCATAAGTAAAGCTAGTACCAACTTCTTGTTCACCACTTTCCTTACCGTATTGTGGTAAGTCAACATTATCAGTCAAGTCATGAACTCTTACAGTAATTGAACCCTTTTCAACTACTGGAGCTGGTTTATCAGCTAAAGTAATTACAATTGAACTGTTGTTACTGTTTTGAGTTACTGTTTCACCTGCAACAACACCAGTAGTCTGATCTACATTTGCAGTAGTATTATTTTCTTTAATACCAACAATTTGGTACTTAGAAGTGTCAATTGACTTAGTTGCGTCAAAGTTTGCACTTTCTGGAGTCCAGTTAATTTGACCCTTTCCAGTGATCTTGCCGTTATTATCAACAGTTACGTATTCACCAGTTACTAAGTCAAGATAACCACTACCTGTAAACTTAACTTCTTGATGTACCGGAGCTTCTGCTTGGCTACCATCTGCGTAAACATAAGTTACATCACGCGTTACAGTCTTAGCTAACTCTTGTGGTACATAGTTATCTGGGTACTTGTGTGGGTCATCTGGGTTAGTTGGATTTACTGGTTCACCTGGTTTACCTGGATTTTCAGGTGTTACCGGAGTAGTAGCGTGTACTAAGTGCACTTCAAATGCATTCTTACCATCAGTAAATACTTCTTCGCCATCTTTAAAGTTATTAGATACTAAATTGTATCCCTTAGCTTCCCAGTTCTTGATGCTACCAGCAGTAGTGTAATTAATCTTTTGACCAACATTACCTGAGAAGTTTGCACTTTCAATAGTTTGACCAGTAGTATCGTCGATGTAGTTAATTGAGCCTTGAGCAGCTACTGGAACATCTGGATTCCTAGTCAAAGTAATTACAATATTACCGTTTTGATTATTTGGAGTTACTGTTTCAGTACCTACAGCACCTGTTTGACCATCAACACTAGCTGTTGAATTACTTTGGTTAATGCTTGAAATGTAGTAACCATCGTGATCAATTGCTGGAACTGCTTCAAATTCTTGACTGTCATGGTTCCAAGTAATCTTACCGTTTTGACTAGTAATGTTACCATCTTTAT
Source organism: Lactobacillus paragasseri (assembly GCF_003584685.1). Classification (NCBI taxonomy): domain Bacteria; kingdom Bacillati; phylum Bacillota; class Bacilli; order Lactobacillales; family Lactobacillaceae; genus Lactobacillus; species Lactobacillus paragasseri. The sequence goes on along the minus strand of NZ_AP018549.1, from coordinate 55,877 downwards.
CAACAGTTACTAAGTTACCAGTTACTAAGTCAATAGTACCTTTACCAGTAAATGTTAATTCTTGCTTAACTGGTTCATGTGCTTGTGTACCATCTGCATACTTATATTCAACTGTACGAGTAATCGTCTTTTGCAAGTCTGTCTTACTCAAGTTTGGATTACTTGGAGTTGGTGTATCTGGGTGGTCTGGATCTACTGGCTTGTTTGGATCTGCTGGGTTTTCTGGAGTTACTGGACGAGTTCCGTGTTTGAAGACAACTTTGTAAACTTGACCGTTGTTTTCAGTAGTAAATTCATCCCCTGCTTGACCAGTAAAGCCATCAGTTACAAGAACATAGCCTTTATTTTCAAAGTCAGTAATTGAACTTGCAGTACTGTAGTCGATCTTGCCGCCGATATTACCGTTTACTGCATCTGATTTAATTACGCTATTATTGTTATCTTGATCAATATATTGAACTGTCAAACCAGCCTTTACTGGATCCTTAGTATAAGGAACTGGAGTATCCTTAGTTGGATCTTCTGGTGTTACTGTTGGAGTTGATGGGGTCATTCCTGGAACGTCTGGAACTGGTTCATTTGGAATTACCTTAGTTGGATCGGTTGGATCATTTGGATAACTTGGAGTTGGTACATTTGGAATTGGAGTCTTGCCATCTGGACCTACTGGAATAATCTTACCAACCTTGTGGTAAACAATAGTAATTTCCTTTTTTGGATCGGTTGGCGTACCAGTTTGACCTTCATAAGTCTTCTTCTCTGCAACATAACCATTAATTACTGGAGCAGTCGCATTGTCATACTTATGACTATCTGCATTCCATTTATCAGACTTACCATCGTAAGTAAAGACGAAAGTACTGTTAGTGTTGTCTTCCATCAACTTAACGTTATTGTTATCACCATCAACATAGTGAACAACTTGCTTACCAACTACAGTTTGATCAGCTTGAACATCTGGAGCGTAAGTAACCACTACATGAACATCATTTGAGTTAGGATTTACAGTTAATGCATCTACACTACCATCAGTATTAGCGTTCTTTGTTGAAACTACGTGATAGCCATCAACATTCTTAACTGCAACACTTGCAAATTCATCAGAAGTCTTGTTCCAAGTAATTTGACCACGTTGGTTAACAATGTTGCCATCCTTATCAACAGTTACTAAGTTACCAGTTACTAAGTCAATAGTACCTTTACCTGTGAAAGTTGTTGTTTGTGGTGCTTCGCTAACATCATGACCTGAACCATCAGTAAAGTTGTAAGTGAAGTCGCGAGTTACTGTCTTTTGAAGATCTTCCTTACTCAAGTTTGGATTACTTGGAGTTGGTGTATCTGGGTGGTCTGGATCTACCGGCTTGTTTGGATCTGCTGGGTTTTCTGGAGTTACTGGACGAGTTCCGTGTTTGAAGACAACTTTGTAAACTTGACCGTTGTTTTCAGTAGTAAATTCATCCCCTGCTTGACCAGTAAAGCCATCAGTTACAAGAACATAGCCTTTATTTTCAAAGTCAGTAATTGAACTTGCAGTACTGTAGTCGATCTTGCCGCCGATATTACCGTTTACTGCATCTGACTTAATTACGCTATTATTGTTATCTTGATCAATATATTGAACTGTTAAACCAGCCTTTACTGGATCCTTAGTGTAAGGAATTGGCGTATCCTTAGTTGGATCTTCAGGTGTTATATGAGTTGGATCAACAGGAGTATAACCTGGAACGTCTGGAACTGGTTCGTTTGGAATTACCTTAGTTGGATCGGTTGGATCATTTGGATAACTTGGAGTTGGTGCATCTGGAATTGGAGTCTTGCCATCTGGACCTACTGGTACAAGCTTACCAACTTTGTTGTAAACAACAGTATCTTCTAAGTTTTGTTGTACCTTAGTTTGACCTGCAACAACAGTAGTTACAGTTGCACCGTTATTTGTAGTCTTTCTAGCAACATAACCTTCAACTACTGGAACAGTAAAGTTGCTGTATTGATCATTTGCATCTTGTAAAGTCCAGTTAGTGTCGTATTTACCACCATTTACAATTTGGTTAGTTACAGCATCAACAGTAACTGTACGAGTCCAAGTTGAAGTTTGTTGTTGGTCAGGACTTAAGGTCTTGCCTTCGCTATCTTGGTAGTAAAGTGTTGAAGTGTATACCTTCTTGACTTGATCTGGATCAACACCGTGCTTATCAGGAGTATCAGGACCTACTGGAATTTGATTGTGAGCTAAGTGAACCACAATAGTAGCACCATCAGCTGGAATAGTAGTTGGAAGAGTGCCATCAGTAGTTACGTAGTAGTAGCCCTTAGCTTCATATCCTTGAACTACTCTATTAATATCAGCTTGAGTGTATCCAGTATCTGTACCAACTTCCTTCTTATTGCCGTTAGTATCTGAACTCCAACTCTCTAAATCTTGACCAGTTGTATCATCATGATAAATAACCTTTACAGTTGCATATTGTAGATCTTCTGGTTCTTCATCCCTAGTATAAACAACTTTAGTTGGCTCAGTAGGATCTACTGGCGTTACCTTAGCAGTATTAGTAGTAGTGTTTGGAGTTACCCCTTCTGGTTGGTCAGGTGAAATTGTCCAGCCACTTGGTACTTTTGGACTCTCTTCGTCTGGGGTCACCTTAGTTGGATCACTCGGATCATTCTTATAGTCAACCGGAGTAGTTCCTGGAATTTGGTTACCATTTTCATCAACTGGGATAATGTTGCTGATCTTTCTGTAAGTTATAGTATCTTCAACATTCAAATCATTTGGAGTTGCAGTCCTGTTGCCATAAGTTACCTTATCTGCAACGTAGCCATTAATTACCTTAACGTTCTTTTGACCATCATCAAAAGTGTAACTTTCCTTGTTCCAAGTACCTGGATCAACAACTTGACCAGTTACAGTATCAATAATTGGAGTACGCGTGAACTTAAAGTCACCTGCATTACCATATACATCATCAGCTGCTTTAGTACCATCTGCATATTGGAAGTGAATAGTTTCAGTTGGTACAAGAGTTTCAGTAGTACCATTCTTACGTCCATGCTTAAATGAAACAATGTAAGTCTTGCCATTGTTATCTTCATTAATTGTAGTTTGAGTAGTGTAACCATCGTGGTCAAGGACGTATCCTTTGCTTTCCCAAAGCTTAATTTGATCAGCAGTTGAGTACGTTACAGAATCACCAATTTTACCAGAAACAGTATCCTGATGAAGAATTGCATTATTGTTATCTTCATCAATGTAATGAATTTGGAATGAACCTTGTTGAGCATTCTTGCTGTAAGTTACAGTTACATTGATTGGTTCAGAATTGTAAGCAACAGTTGTAGCTTGAACTACCGGGGTATCAACGCTATCGTATCCAACTTCACTAGGAGTCTTAGAAGTTACTGCAGGTAAATTAGCGTCAGTTGACTTCCAGGCAAAGTCGCCAGCATCTGGAGTAATATCAACAGAACCATCACCGTTAATTTCGTAACCAAGTAATTTATCGTTTACCTTATCAACGATAGCAGTACGAGTGAAGTGAGCAGTCTGAGTGTATGTACTCTTACCATCTGGAGCACCGTTAACTGCAGCACCAGTCGTATCTACATAGTTGATAGTTCTAGTAACATCTTTGTTTAAGTCATCGTGGGTTAAACCATGACCTGGCTTGTCAGGAGTTACTGGAGTAGTGTCGTGATCGTAGAAGACATTAACTGTAACATCTTGTGGATCAGTTATACTTGGAGCATCAGCAGCAACAGTTGAAGCGTCCTTACCATCTTCAAAGTGAGGAGTCTTCTTGTAACCCTTAGCAGTTTCATCTGGTGAAACTTGAGCTACCCATCCATTGTTATCAATAGTCCAGTCATTATTTAAAGTGTAACTATGACCATCTTCAGAAACACTACCGTAACCAATTACGTTACCTTTTTCGTCCTTAATTCGTGTACGAGATAAAGTAGCTGTTTGTTTTACGGCATCTGAAACTGGTTGTTTAGTTTCATTATCAAGATAGTTAATTACACGTGTAACGCTCGTAGTTTCCTTGGTACCAGTATATGTTTTTTGGCTTAAAGTATATGGTACATAGACATCTTCATTAGTTGTCTTGCCAGTGATAGTTGAAACATCCGGAGCATTCTTCTCATCAACAGATTTTACACCAGTTGTCCAAGTATCATCGCCCTTCTTGATGCTTGCATCTGGAGTAACTTGAGCAAACTTACCATCGTTATCTGTAGTCCAAGCAATTGATGGTTGCTTCTTGTTGTCAGTATCAACTACATAAGTAGTATTGCCCTGAGCATCTTTACCATCAGCCTTAGCATTTACCATTTGACCAGTTACCACATCAACATATGCAGTACCAGTGTAGTTTACAGTTTGAACAGTTGATTCTTTTAATTCCGCACCATTTTGATCATTTTCGACATAGTGAATAGTACGAGTTGCTGACTTAGTAAGGTCGTCTTTAGAAACTTTACTGTTTGATGGAACATTTGGAGTATCAGGAGTTACTGGAACTACTTTATGAGTTAAGTAGACTACAAATGTCTTGCCGTCTTTACCAAATTTACCGAAATCAACATCACTAAATGTGTCACCAGATAAAACAGTTACATTAGTATCATCAGGAGTACCATCGGTTACATTAACAAACTTGTATCCTTGATCTTCTAATGACTTTACAGTACTTGCTCCATCTTTAAAGTTAACATCATCATTTTCTTTACCAGTTGCAGTTTGATCAGCAATATTAGTGATGTATGACTTAGTTGTATCGTCGTAGAACTTAAGAGTATTTGTTACTTCTTTTGCCTTCTTGTAAACAACTACAGTTTCGTAGTTGTCAGGTAAAATTGCACTAAGTCCGTTTTGTTTATAGTTATTTGATAACTCACCATTTTGAACAAGATCTTCTTTGTACTGCAATTTAGCAGTTACAGAAGTTCCATCTGCTCCCTCAGTGATTCCAGGAACATTTGAAGATTTAATAGAAGCAGTGTAACCATCCTCAACTGGAGAAACAACTGTAGCATATGGATCAGTAACGGTATTACCTTGAGCATCAGCATAAACCCAACCAGAGTCTTCACTTACACTTTGTGCATTCTTAATATACTCTAAAGTTTGATCAGCATTATGTGTTAAAGCATATTTTTGAATTTCTTCAATCTTGTCATCGGTGATATCAAGAGTAAGTTTACGAGTCAAATTAAGGTTTTGTGTTTTAACAATTTGATTACCATTTTCATCAAGTACTGGAGTACCGTCTTCGTAAACATATTTAATGGTATTGGTATGGCTGCCAACCACTTCCATTTGGGTCTTGTGTGGGAACCAGATTTGTTGACTAGCACGTTGAGTAGAAATACCGTAGTATGGTGCATCCTTACCAGTTAATGGGGTACCATCATAATTGTGAACTTGGTTAGCTCTAATTCCACTTGTTAAGTCGGTACCTTTAATTGATACATCAGGGTTTGCCTGATTATTCCAAATATCTTTAGTTTGGAATCCGCTCATTGGAATATTAACGCCATTAACGTTTAACCAAATTTGCTTAGAACCATCAGACTTAATTTTTTGATAAACAACGTAATCAGTACCATCTACACTAAATACACCTTTACTACCACTCATATAAATTAAGTTAGCAGTATATTGGTTCGATGTTGTATTGATCATATCTCCACCAATTGGCATCCAGCCAGTAGTTGGACCACCACTTGAGTAACGCTGTAAGTTAAGCATTAATGGATCATGGATATCAATTCTAGTGTTAGATGTACCTAATGGGAATGAAATTAATTCAGCATAGAAGTTAGTGTTGTCATCACGGATATCTACAATTGCACCAGTTTTGGAGGTAAAAGCAGCATTGGTATTAGAATTTTGTGAGTCTAACGAAACAACATCATCATAATTATTGTTGCCACGACCTTCAAGAATAACTCTAAATGTTGCAAATTGACCAACAGTGATGTTACCGCCTTCGTTTACACCAATATAGTTATAGCCACTAAAGCTACCTGAAGCGCCAACAGTATTACCAAGTGCGTTAGTAGTAGTCTTTCCAACAGAATGGAAATAAGTTACAGCGTGATCATCAATATTAATATTACTATTAGCAGCTAAATCAAGGGCAACACCACGGCCCTTGTTTTCAAAGTGAACGTTTGCACTATCACCAACGTTAAAATTAGAGTTATTACCTAAAATAACACCATCACGTCCAGTGAAGTTCAAAGTTGAATACTGACCTAAATTAATTTGACCTGATCCATCGCCACGATCACGAGCGCTATAGCCGCCAAAAACATCAGTATCAGTAACATAAGGTCTCATACCAGTCATGGCAATACCTTGACCGATACTCGTATTTAATGTAACAACTGACTTATAACCAGTAGTGAGGTTACCATTACCCACAGCGAAAATACCTGCATTGTGATAACGAGCAGTAGTATTTAAATCGTTGTTAGTATTCATATTAATAGTCAACTGACCGCCGTCAGCAACGTTAACTGTACCATTATTTGCTAAATGAATACCATCACCGATTGCTGAACGATTAATAGTCAAGTTAGCATCAGCTGCTACATTAACCTTAGAACCACTAAAGTTTGCATAATTCCAACCTTTAACTGTCCAACCATTTTGATTACTGCTACCACTTGCCCAACTTGTACCTTGTGTTCCAATCGTACCAGTACTTGTTTGATCTTTTAAAGCTGCATTAGCTGCATCAACTGTTGCACCTTTAATAAGTGAGTTATTTTCACTGACATTAGAAGTAACATTACCCTTAATGTTAACAGTACCATTACCAGAAACAGCACCATTGATAGTAATATCTTGAAGAGTTAAGTTACCAGAGTTATTAAGAGATTTTTGACCTAAGTTAAGGACAGCAGCATCATTAATACCAACAATCGCAAAAGTATTGGTAATTGCTAAATCAACGTTAGAAGCATCAATACTTCTATCGATGTTAACACCAGCTACTCCACTATTAATTGCTTGTTGAAGTGCACTTGCACTAGTTACAAGTTTGTAATTATTGTTCTTAGCCTGAGTATTAGTAGTAGCTGAACTTGCACGTGGAGTTGCAGCCAATGCTTTACTTTCACTCAATGCTGAGGCTGAAAATAATGCTGCAGTTGAAGATTGATTAGTATTGAAAGTCGTAGTGTTTACTGAAGTAGTTTTATCAGTACTAGTAGTTGATGCTGACTTAACTGAGTTAGCAGTATCAGTTGTTGCTTTAGTAGTTGCAACTTTAGATTCTACCTTTTGCGCATCAGTAGTTTTATTTTCAGTTGACTTACTATCACTACTTTCCTGAGTTGCATCAGTGTTAGCCTTGTTTTCAGTACTCTTATCTGCTACTGCATCAACTTTATTATCTTCAATTGCTTTAGTAGTATCTGACGTCTTATTCTCAGTTGCATCAGCAGTTGATGCAGTCTTGTCTTCACTAGAGGTTTCTGCAAATGTACCTTCATTTTTAGACGCACTAAAAGAAGCTACCTTGCTATCTTGACCCTCCATCGTAGTATCAGTAGTTTTGCTTGACTTATTTTGATCTTCAGAAACAACTTGGTTATAAGCTTTTTGCTTATTTTGTTCATCATTTTTTGATGTTACATCAGTTGTGCCTTTTTCAGTATCAGTTGTTGCATCGGCACGTACAGTTTGAACATTTTGCATGCTCAATATAGCTGTACCAACCAATACAGAAGCTGCACCAACAGAAAACTTACGGATTGAAAAACGTTCTTGTTTATCATCCATTTTTCTTAAACGTTCTTGGTAGTTATTCTTAGATAACATCCCTCTTTACCTCCGTTTAATATCATATAATCACACATTTTGGTCATACTATTTAAATGTTAGTGTTATTATAACAAATATTTTTTATTCCAAAAATAGGTCAAGTGGTTATTTAATTCAATATATGGTCTATTATAACGAGCGTTTTTATAGGATTTAGCTGGTTTTTATTCAAAAAAGTGTGTTTATTTTATGAATAATATCCGAATTTTATATGTTGTTTTTACATAATAAAGTAATAAAAAATGTTCATTTGTTATTTTATCTTTTATAAAGTAATTTTTACTCGTAGTTATATTTTCACAATAAAAAACGCCATTTCTATATGTATACAGAAATAGCGCTTTTGTTTATATTTTTATATAACAAAAAATCTATACTAAATTTGTTATATAACTACTTAAGCCAAGAAAACATAGCTTTCAACCCGGTATCTTTTTTCTCAGATTTCTTCTCTTCTTCAGCCGATTTTAATGGCTTTTCTTCTACTTTTTCCTTCTTTTCTTGCTCATCTTTATTTTCAATCGGTTTCTTTGTTTTTAAATTTTTATGTTTTTGTTCAGCCTTTTTCTTAGCTTTTAATTCACTCCATTCGCTAAATGTGTAATATTTAACTCGTGTATCTTCTCCTGCATCTCCTACCGTAATCACTTCTTGTTCTGGTACATAATTCAAAATTCTAGGTACACCTTGTTTTGGTAATACCTTTGTTGCATCTTCTGGATCAGTTACATATGATGGTTGCTCAACACCAACTAACGAATTGTCTTTTGCATCCACTGGTACTATACGTCCATTAGCTTGATAAACTACAGAAAAATTAAGATCAGCTTTTTTAACTTCTTTTGCTTCAATAATATTCTTATCAGCATGATAGCCATCAATTACCGGCGTTTTTACTGCAGCATAGTGATTCTTATCAACTTTCCAAGCTGTTGTATATTTACCATTGTCTATTAATTCACTGGTATTTTCATCGGCTGTTAATGTTCTAGTCCATCGTGCAGCTTGCAAACGAGCCGTTGGTGTTTGCTCTCCTGCTCCCTGATATTTGACTGTTTCCTTAACTGGCACACTATACATCGTTGGCTTGATCGGGCGATATGGGTGTTCACTATTCACTGGAATATAACGGGGCTTCAAGGTATAAGTTACCTTGGTATCGGAAAATGGATCATTAACCGAAATTGTATTGTTAACCGGAGCATATCCTTGTACTTCTGGAACTTCCTCGGTAAAAAGTACCCGTACTGGATCATATGGATCATTAATATATGGTGATCGCATGGCATTTTTTATTTCATTTCCATGTTCATCAATTGGGATCATTTTTCCAACTGGCGCATAAGTAACAGTCGCCATCAAGTCTGTTTCTGTAACTGGATGTTCGCCAATTAAGCCAATATCAGCGCAAAAGCCCTTAATAACTGGCGTAGGGGTTGCTTCAAAGATATCTTTATCAGCTAACCATTTTGTCGTGTACATTCCATTATCAATGATTTCTCTACTTACTTCGTCATAGGTTACTGTTCTTGTCCAGGTAACTGTCTGTTCTGCGTCAGCAGGAGTCAACGCGCCAGCACCTTGATAATGAACGCGAGCTGTCACAATTCTTCTATAATATGCTGGACTTACTTCCTTTTTAGGATGCTTCTCATCAACGGCAATATATTTATGAACTAATAAGTATGGAACCTCATAATCTCGCCCCGGATCTTCAATTTTTACCTCTTTAATTGGCTTTAAGACGACATTTTCAAGCTCTAATTTAGGGAGAATTGCTTTCGTTGGATCAATAGAATTAGTAATTAATTGCTTCTTATCTATTTCAGAAAGCTTATTATGATTTGCATCAACTGGAATCAAATAACCATTTGCATAATACTTAACTTCTTCACTTATGTCTTTTTCTATTACGGGACAAGCTACTACTTCTTTAGTTTTAGTATGATATCCTGCAACAACGGGAACGGCCACTGAAGGATATGTTTCTGTGCTTTGCCACTGACTAGTGTATTCGCCTGGGATAATTTTTTTAGTAACCATGTCCATTGTTAGACTACGTTTTAAGACAGCAGTTTGAACTATATCATCTAACTGTTGACCGTTTAAACCTGAAAAGGTAATTCGGCGATGTACTTCTTTTTCATAAAGACGATGGTCAATTTCGGAAGAAAGATGATCAGAATTAACGGCTTGCTTTTTATGTCTTAAAGCAATAATAAAGGTTTGAATGTAATCTCTACTATTTCCAAAGACAGGCTTCTGGTCATTAGAATCAAAGTCATTAGTAACGACTTCATATCCTTTATCTGTCAGTTCTTTCAAAATTTCTGTCGTACTGTAAGAAATTTCTTTGCCGGGTTTACCTTTTAATTTGCCAGAGCTAGCTAATTCTTGATTACTATCATCAATATCAATAAACTTGATTTCAGCCTTCTGCCTTCTAGCATTTTTCTTATTAGGCAAATAAGTAACGACATACTCATGCTTAGGTTTTTGAACTGTAACAGCTTCTCCGCCAATTACCGCTTTATCTGGCGTGTAATCTAAAACGGCAGGAGTAGCAACTAAAGGCAAATAATACTTTTCTGGTTGCCAGGCACTAAGTGAAACTTTCTGCTTAGTAACTTTGTCGTAAATAATTTTCCTATTAAAAGTGACTTCAACTACATTGTCAGGAATATCTTTTTCAAGGCCTGTATAATGAACTACTTGCTTTCCTTTAAGTTGTACATCATTTAATTGACAATCATATTTTAGATTCTTAGCAGTTACTTCTTCTTGACCATGTTTAAAAGTGAGCTTGTATTCTTGAGAAGTTTCATCAAAAAAATGTACTTCATTATTTGGATCAAACGAATTATTAATCAATACATAACCAGCAGCTGTTAGCTTTTGGACTTCTTCTGCTGTATGATAGTTAATTCTTTCTCCTGCTTTTCCATTCAATTCTTCTGAACTTGCCAATTCAGCTGAATTATTATCTAAATCTATATATTTCACAACAACTGACATTACTTATTCCCTCATCTGTTTTGACTGATTTTTAATAATATTTTAGCAGCTTTACTTCCAATTCTTTTTTCTAACCATTATCATAAGGCACCCTATAATGATACGCAAAAGAAAATCTATTTTTAACTGCAATTATCGTTTCACATGAAACATCTTTAAAATAAGTTTCAAAAAAATTCGATTTTGTGTTTTTATTAACAAAGTCAAGTGTATAATAAAAGACGGTCATACTATTAATTTTGACGGAGGTTGAATTTATGACAAAGATTTTTGCTTACGCTATTCGTAAAGATGAAGAACCTTTCTTAAACGAATGGAAAGATGCTCACAAGGATGTTGAAGTTGAATACACTGACAAGCTTTTGACTCCTGAAACTGCTAAGTTAGCTAAGGGTGCTGACGGTGTTGTTGTTTACCAACAATTAGACTACACTCCTGAAACTCTTCAAGCTTTAGCTGATGCTGGCGTAACTAAGATGTCATTACGTAACGTTGGTGTTGACAACATTGACATGGACGAAGCTAAGGAATTAGGCTTTGAAATCACTAACGTTCCTGTATACTCTCCTGACGCAATTGCTGAACATGCTGCAATCCAAGCTGCTCGTGTACTACGTCAAGACAAGCGTATGGATGAAAAGATGGCTAAGCGCGACTTACGCTGGGCACCTACTATTGGTCGTGAAGTTCGTGACCAAGTTGTTGGTGTTGTTGGTACTGGTCACATTGGTCAAGTATTTATGAGAATTATGGAAGGTTTCGGCGCAAAGGTTATTGCTTACGATATCTTCAAGAACCCAGAACTTGAAAAGAAGGGTTACTACGTTGACTCACTTGATGACTTATACAAGCAAGCTGATGTAATTTCACTTCACGTACCAGATGTTCCAGCTAACGTTCACATGATCAACGACAAGTCAATCGCTGAAATGAAAGATGGCGTTGTAATTGTAAACTGCTCACGTGGTCCACTTGTTGACACTGATGCTGTTATCCGTGGTTTAGACTCAGGTAAGATCTTTGGTTTCGTAATGGACACTTACGAAGGCGAAGTTGGCGTATTTAACAAGGATTGGGAAGGCAAAGAATTCCCAGATGCTCGTTTAGCTGACTTAATTGATCGTCCAAATGTTTTAGTAACTCCACATACTGCTTTCTACACTACTCACGCAGTACGTAACATGGTTGTTAAGGCATTTGACAACAACTTGAAGTTAATCAACGGTGAAAAGCCTGATTCACCAGTTGCTTTAGACAAGAACAAGTTCTAAAGATCAAATTATTTATAATTAGAAAAGATCTTGAGATTTTTCTCAAGGTCTTTTTTCTACCCAAAGGATTTTGATATGAAATTACTTCTAACTGGGGACAGCATTATTGCCCGCTCTGAAAACCACTCAATTCCAGAACTCAATTTTCAGCTACAAAAAATTCTTTCTTGTGATATTTATAACACTGCAATATCAGGAATTAATTCTGGCGGTCTTGCCCTTTCCCTACCTAGCCTGGTCTTTAATCAGCCTAAGTGTAATTATCTAATTATTTTAGTTGGCACTAATGACTTAGCAACGCATAAGCAAGTCCCTCTTCGTCAATTTGAAAAAAATTTAGATTTAATTGCTTCAAGCATTATTTGGCTTTATTATCCAGAAAAAGTTATCTTTATCACACCACCAGCAGTTGATGAAAATAAACAAAGAGTAAGAAGCAACCGCTTAGTTATGGAATACAGCAATATAGTTAAAAAAGTAGCTAGCGAATATAAATTTTCTGTTATTGATCTTGCCAGTAAAATGCAAGAAAATATAAACTTTCCCGAAATTTTCAACGGAAAAAAGAATGATGGTCTTCACTTCGGCGTCAATGGTTATAAGTTACTAGCCAATCTAATTGTTAAAAAAATAAATCAAATTTCCAATTGACTTCTGGCTCAGATTCGAGTAAAGTTTAGCTAATTTAATATTAAAACGTTGCTTCTATAGAAAGGACTTTACAATGAGTTTGTGGGAAACAAAATTTGCCAAAAAAGGATTAACTTTTGATGATGTACTTTTAATTCCAGCTGAAAGTCATGTGCTGCCTAATGAAGTTAAACTTGATACAAAATTAGCGCCTAATCTTCAACTTCACATTCCACTTATTTCTGCTGGAATGGACACTGTTACTGAAGGTGATATGGCAATTGCCATGGCTGAAAATGGTGGTTTAGGGGTTATTCACAAGAACCTTTCAATCGAAGCCCAGGTTGAAGAGGTTAAAAAGGCTAAAACTAAAGCTGTTGATCCTAACTTATCTCACCCTGCAGTTGATGATCAAGGTCGCCTTTTAGCTGCCGCAGCTGTTGGCGTCACAAGTGATACTTTTGAACGTGCTGAAGCCTTACTTGAAGCAGGTGCTGACGCAATTGTTATTGATACTGCACACGGTCACTCTGCTGGTGTTCTACGTAAAATCAAGGAAATTCGCGATCACTTTCCTAAAGCTACTCTGATTGCAGGAAATGTTGCTACTGGCGAAGGAACTGCTGCCTTATTTGACGCTGGCGTTGATGTTGTTAAGGTCGGAATTGGACCTGGTTCAATTTGTACTACTCGTATTGTTGCTGGTGTCGGTGTTCCTCAAATTACTGCTATTTATGATGCTGCTAATGTTGCTCAAAAATACGGCAAGAAGATCATTGCCGACGGCGGAATTAAGTACTCTGGTGACGTGGTTAAAGCTTTAGCTGCTGGTGGAAATGCAGTAATGCTAGGTTCAATGTTCTCAGGTACTACTGAAGCACCTGGTACAATTTTCACAAATGAAGGTAAAAAATTTAAGTCTTACCGCGGTATGGGTTCAGTAGGAGCAATGTCACAACAACATGGCTCTTCTGACCGCTACTTCCAAGGCGGAGTTAACGAAGCAAACAAGTTAGTTCCTGAAGGTGTTGAAGCTTTAGTTCCTTATAAAGGTGACGTTTCAAATATTATCTACCAAATTGACGGTGGTTTACGTGCTGGTATGGGCTACGTCGGTGCTGGTACAATCGAAGAATTGATTGAAAACAGTCAATTTGTTCAAATTACTAACGCTGGCCTTCGCGAATCTCACCCACATGATGTTCAAATGGCTAAAGAAGCTCCTAACTACGGTGGAAGCGACTTGTAAAAATTAGATTCATAATTAAATGGCACCTTAATGGTGCCATTTTTTCTATCTCAAAATTCCTTCAATCTTATCAGCTAAGGCTGGATAAATTGGCAAGACATTTCGATGCCATTCGTTTTTCCTGATTCTTAATCCAATAATAGGAACAAAATAATTCACGTCATTTACTGCACTTGTGCTGATTTCGCTAACTCCAACAATATAATTAGCTTTATCATAAACTACCGTTAGCAGCCCCTGTTCTCTTTGCCCAGCATATAAACTACTCTGACTTAGTTCATATTCTACAATTTCAAAATTATCTCTATCTTCAGAAACGCTATCAGGATTAACCCCAGCTTGGGCTAATTGCGGAAAGGCGAATACACCGGTTCCGATTGCAGGATAGTCGATTGGCTGACTTAAACCTTTTTCAAGAGAATTGAAAAGATAGCGTGCCTGAAATTCTGCCACCGTAGTTAAGTTAGGTACATCCTGACTTGTAACATCACCAATTGCATAAATATTCTTAACATTTGTCTGTAAGTGGCGATCTACATCAATTCCCTTAGATGAATAGTCAATCTGTGCAGCAGATAAGTCAAGTTTTTCAATATTTGGCGTTCGACCACTAGCATTCACAACGTAATCAGTTACAAGGGAACTATCTTGATTTAACTCAACAACGTATTTATCACTTAATTGAGTAATGCGAGTCGCCTCAGTAGCAAACCTAAATTGAATCCCGCGCTGCATCATTCGATTAACTAGGTCAGAACTATACTTTTGATAAAAATGTCTTAATACTTGCTCTCCTCTAACCAAAATGGTTACCTGACTGCCTGCCGCAGCTAAAAACGTAGCCAACTCCATCGCTACATAACCCGCTCCAATAAAAGTAGCGTGTTCTGGGACTTTATTTAAAGATAATACATCTGAACTATCATGCAAAAACTTTGCTCCTGGAATTGATAATTCATGCGGTCTTCTCCCAGTTGCGATAATAATCTTATTTCCCTGGAAATATTTTTGATTTACTGCAATTGTTTGTCGATTAATAAAATGCGCACTTCCACTAATTACATCGCAAGTCTTACCAATGATTTCTTTCGTTTCATCCGGCCAACTAGTAAATCGTTTCTTTTTCTCTTTCATTAATTGTGACCAATTCATCGCTGCAGCCTGTTCAATACCATGTCCTTCTAGTCGTTTGCTAAGAAGTGCAGCTTGAACAGCACCATCTAAATAGATTTTTGGTTCACAACCGACATTGGGACAGGTTCCACCAAATAAGCCACTTTCAATAACTAAAATTGATTTATGTTGCGTAGCTAAGAGCTTAATAAATTGATATGCTGCAGGACCTGTTCCTAAAATTATATAATCATATTTTTTCATAACATTGCCTCACATCTTTCTTTCATTTTTAGTTTAACAAAGGAAGCTATGAAACCGCTATTATTAGCGCTTAAAAATTTTTATAAGAAATAACAAAAAATCTGATTTTTTTGCGTAATTAATATTGTATTGTGAATAGCAAAATTAAAAACTCCATTCATATCTCGTATTTTTCATATATTCTCATTTGGGACCTACAATCCTATTTACAATACGCAAAAAGCAGCTTTGACAGCTGCTTTTATTTTTTGTTTTCAATTTTCAAGATTTTTGGCTTTTTCGTTTTAACTGATTTTACTCCTAAGATATCCAACAAGAAGGTGAAGATTGGTACCCCAACAATTAGTCCCCAGGTTCCAAGAAAATGCTCACCTGCAAGCAAAACTACAAAGGTATAGAAAATTGGTAATTCTGTTTTACTTGACATGAACTTAGGGTTCAAAATGTAGGCTTCAATTGCATGAATTATCATAATAACAATAAGAATATAGATTACATACCTAATTCCGCCTACCGAATAAGCCACAAAACTTAACGGAATCAAGGAAATAATTACACCAGCAACTGGGATCAAACTTAGAATAAAGACCATTAATCCAAGAGCAATAATTTGCGGCATTTTCATAATAATTAGGCAAATCATTGTCATTGCTGTATTGCATAAGGCAATGAAGAATTGAGCTTCTAAAACCACACCAAAAGTATTAACAAACTTGTTGCCAAAGTAGGCAATATCTTTAAATAACCAGGATAAATGGCGACTATTCAAAAAAGTATGAGAAAATTCGTTCATAGAATCAAGCTCAATAGTATAGAAAAAGCTCATAATTAGTGACATAAAGAACGCAATCGTTAATGTACCCACATTAGTCAAAGCATGAACTAAGATAGTTACACCATGTTTTGCCTGCGTTGTAATTTCACTATCGCTAATGTAATGATTCAAATATTGCGTTAACCAGTCCATATTATCAGATTGATAAAACTTCATTAAAGAATGACTCATTTTAACAATTTGTTTAATTAATATTGGCACATATATGGTAATTGCAAAGTAAATGATCGCAATTACTAATAGATAAGCTAACACAACAATTACTTGCGAGGGCAAGTTTGGTAATTTCTTTTGCGTAAAACGAATTAAGTGCACAATTAAATATGTGAAAATAAACGTTAATAAAATTGTATTCATCATTGAACGTGCCGCATATAATACCAAAATAATTAAGCATAACGTGGCAAGGCGATGCACGTTTGTATTCTTTTTAAATTTTTCCCAAGCTTGTCCCATCTAATTCACTTCACCTCTCTATTTTCTCTTTATTATACAACTTCTTAAGGGCGCTTTAGCTATGCACCAAACTTTTAATTAACCATAAGAATGGTATAATAGCTTTATACAGTAAATGAAAGCGGTATCTGCAATGAAAAAGTTATGGTGGGGAGCAAATATATATTGGGTTATTCTACTTATCTATGGAGGAATTAAGCTCTTTACTTACAATTTCGATACATCTGAATTAGGTGAAACGGCTAGTTATGCCTTAATTATCATGGTACTTATTTCTGCCAGTGTATTAATTATTGAATTTCAAGCCGCTTGGGGCATGTGGCTCCATAATTTTGATAAAAGTAATCAACATGAAAATAAAATTTAAAAAAGAAGATGCATCAAAGCATCTTTTTTTTGATTATTCAAAATTACTGGAGCCATAAAAACTTAATAATTTCTTTTTCAACTTGTTTATTGTAAGTTAGCTGTCCGTGCTCTGCGTTCTTACCGACAATTTTAACTACTCGGTAACTTTTAGCCATTGGTTCAACCAAATATTCAAGCGAAAGTGACGAAGCATTCTTCACAATTCCATCTGAATTACCTCCAATATTACCAATAATATTTAAAACACTAGTCTGCTTGTTTGGATAAAGAGTTCTTAACTTCATCATCTCACGATAAGTAGAGTTGGTCTTATTTGGCTTTCCTTCTGCATCTACATGTAAATTCGATGGCTGGCGAATTGCAATTGGTAATTGTTTAAAATCAAGTCCATCAAAATGTCCTCCGATTGAAACTTGCTTATTTAGTTTGGGCATTTCAGGATCATGCGCAGTTTGCAACAAATAATACATAATCGAAATATTTCCCAGGGAATGTCCAACCATATTTACCTTTTTTATTCCGTACTCATTTTGTAAAGTCTGCACAACATTTCTAGCATATCGACCATGCTCTTTAAAATCCAGCTGAACATTATTGCGATAATTTACCTCTACAATTGGGTTTATAGCATTCTTAGAAATAGTGCCAATTAATTTCACTTTACCATTTGCATCTACATTAGCTCTAATTATTGAATTGGTAACTCCTGCTTTTTGAGCTGCTTTTACCATGTTTTCTTCGCCCTTGTAATTGCTTAAGCCACCATGGAAAAATAGAGTTGGTATCACATTCAAGTTTGTCTTAGGTGTTTGACGCTTTTCAACATAGTACTTAGGTGCCGCATCTGCCTGATTTGGTTTGTCTTGAGTAGTACAACCAGTCAAAACAATCACTAATAAAGCCAGTACAAAAACTAGTTTATTTTTCAATCTTATTTTCTCTCTTCCTCCAGTTTTGCAATTTAAAATTTATCAAATAATTATTATGTATTTTTATAATTTATCCTAAACTATGTTTAATTTCCTAACTAAAAAGCAAATTGTAAATTGATTGCTTTAAAGGATGATTGAGAACTAAGTTCATACCAACTGCACTCTTTTGCTTAAGTCCAATTTTTTCTTCTTTGACTGAGTCTTTTTGGATATCTGCTGTTCCTAAATAATAAAATTCTTTTCCTGCTGCATCACTTCGCTTCACAAATAGGTGTAATTTCATCTCATCAGTATATAACAAGCGCTGCACTTCATCTGAATCTAAATGACGCGGTGTGCGGGTATACCAACGTAAACTATGACCATTTTCTAAAGTATTTTGATAGCGAGCATTACGCTTTTTCTTAGAGTCTTTTTGATAAGTGATAAAAATTGGTGTCTCTTTTTCTCCCACACGATACCCATACATTGGAGCCGAAACATCCTTAGGCCAATTTAATAAACGGCAGACATCTTTACGATCATATTGCTTATACAGAGTAAATTGAGACTGTGAATCATATTCTTTTGACAGTTCTAAACCTGTCTTTAGCACATCTTTAAATAGTATTTTAAATTGCTGATTATCATTTAATGCCTGAAATAATTGATTGGATAAATGATATTCTCCATTTTCTTTTTTAATTAAAGGATAAATTCCATATTGCTCTTTCTTGGTAGCTTTTCCCTGCTTAACATCAAAAAATTCAAGCGACAGAATTTTCTCAACCGACTCAAGTACATCTTTACTGACATAACAATTTTTGTTCTTAAGTAATTTAATAAAATCAGCTTTACTGATGTTTTTATTTAAGCAGCTTTCTAAGAGTAGCAACTCATGCGGTCTCTTTCCGAATAGCAACTCCTTGGTTACAAAAGATAGAACTGCATTCTGATAATCATCCAAATTTACCTCTTCTCCCATCTTCTTTAAAAAAGCACCATAATGTGCTAGAGCATGATTTTTAGCAAAAACTGTTGGCGCAGTCGTACCATATTGATAAAAATCGCATAAGAGTGGCACTTTACCAATCTTTTCTTTCAAATCTTCATACGACTGCCTTAGTTCATGCATACTGTCTAGTTTTATCTTTTCAAGCGAAGCTAAAATTCTCTGAGAAGCAATCTCGGTAAAGGTAATTGTTGAAACATCAATTACCTGTGGTAATTTACTTTCTCTAATTGCTTGATCTTTGTCACGACTTTTATCACCATTTAAAGCAATTGGAATTAGATAATTATTTTTATAATTTCCCAGGAAATCAATAACTGTGACATAATCTTTTCCCGGAAATTTACGCAGGCCTCGACCTAATTGCTGAATAAAAATAATACTTGATTGAGTATTTCGTAACATAACAATTTGATTGAGCGACGGAATATCGATTCCTTCATTAAATAGATCAACGGTAAAAATATACTCTAATTCACCATTTTCTAACTGCTGCGTTACTTCAGCACGCCTTTTTTGACTATCCTCATTAGTAAGCGCACGAGACGGATGACCAGCTTGACTAAATAATTTTGCCAGCTCTCTTGCTTCTTCTTGCCGACTGCAAAATACTAAGCCCTTTGCCTTTTCTCCGCAATAGCCGTAGTAATTAAGCTGTTTAAGTACATACTCTACTCGTTTTTCAGCAACTAAGTCTTTTAATTTACTAGTTTCAGTAATAATCTGGTTTCCCACTGTATAATCTTCGACGCCCACATAATGAAAAGGCGTGAGCATCTGCTCATTTAAGGCATCTTTCAGCCTAATTTCATAAGCTAAGTGATAATCAAATATTTCATAAATATTTTGCTTATCCATTCGTTCGGGTGTTGCCGTCATTCCCAATAAAAATTTCGGTGTAAAATGATTCAAAATCTTCTGATAAGTTGGTGCTGCCACTCGATGAGCTTCATCAATTAAAATATAGTCAAATTCTTCTGGATTTAATTGTCCGAGTATTTGTTCCTGACTTACAGTTTGAACCGTTCCAAAAAGATATTTTTTATCAAAATCATGTTTATTTCCAGTTAATAAGCCATAGTCTCTTTTCTTGCCACCAATTACTTGATAAAAACTCTCTAAAGCCTTTTTGGCTATTTGTTCTCGGTGAACTAAATAAAGAAACTTTTTTGGCTTATATTCTTTAACTGCAAAAGCACCCAAATATGTTTTCCCGGTTCCTGTCGCTGAAACAACAAGGGCACGTTTTGCTTGTTCTTTTACTAAAGCATCTAAATTCGCTAAAGCTTCTTTTTGCATTTGATTAGGTGATATTTTCTTGGATTTTCTTAATAGAAGATGCGGATTATTTTTGATCGGTTGCCAATTTTGCTCGTATTCCTTAATCCAAGAACTAGTAAGTATCAAGCTATTACTTAAATTATTTTTAATTTGATCGTTAACTTCTTCGACAAAATTGCCCATTTTCATGCGAAGTTACTTTTAATCCCCACTCGCAATTTTTTAATAAGGCACTTCTAGTAAAATTTACACTTCCAATTAAAATCGTCTGATAATCTTCATGATTAAAAATGTAGCCTTTTGCATGAAAACCAGTTTTCTCACTTAAGCGTACCGTTAGATTAGGAATCTTCATTAACTCTTTAAAAACTTTAGGACTATTAAATCCAAGATAAGTTCCTGTAATTAAGGTACCGTTAACTCCTTTTTTAGCTAGTTCAGACATTACTAACTTAAAAGGAACAAGCATATTCTCTGAAATAAAAGCAACGGCCCAGGTAAAAGAGGTACATGACATTAATTCTTGCCGCAAAGTAAACCAAATTTTACTTTGATCATCATTATTTACTAACTGAGGACTGATAAACTCATTCCCCTTATTTTCATTCTTGTTATACAAGCCATTCAAAATTGCATCTTTTAAAACGTTATCCACAGCTTTCACTTCCATTCCTAAACTAAAAAAGAAGATCATTTGGATCTTCTTGATTTATCCACAAGTGGATAATTACAGATTAATTTCTAACATAATTGGACAATGATCTTTTCGCTCACCAGTATCGAGCATTTCTGACTTAGTTACCTGATTAGCAATTCTATTAGACACGATGTAATAGTCAATTCTCCAGCCCGAGTTATTAGCCTTGCTGGTTCTCACTCTTTGAGCCCACCAAGAATAAACTCCTTCGACATTGCCATGAATTTTTCTAAATGTATCAGTAAAGCCAAGCTTGAGCAACTTATCAAAGTCTTGCCGTTCCTCATCGGTAAAACCAGCGTTATGATGATTATTTTCTGGATGCTTCAAATCAATTGGTGTATGAGCAACGTTATAGTCACCGCTAGCAATTACCGGCTTTACTTGATCTAATTTTTGTAAATACTCTGTATACTTTTCATCCCAAACCTGACGATCATCTAATCGCTTCAATTCATTTCCAGAATTTGGCGTATAAACTTGGGTAACATAATAGTTATCAAACTCTAAAGTTAAAATTCGGCCTTCATGATCCATTGGTTCTGGCGCCCCAATTACTGGCTTAGTTACTTCTGGAGTCAAAGTATTTTTATATAAAAACATTGTCCCAGCATAACCTTTTCGTGCAGGTTCTTCAGAAGAGCGCCAAACATAATCATAGTCAGGAAACATTTCGGCCAAAATTTCTTGATGCTTCTTAGTCGGACCAGTTGACCGTAATTTAGTTTCTTGAATGGCAATAATATCAGGATCTTTTTCTTTAATTGTATTTAAAACGCCACGTGTAAGCTTGGCACGTGCTGAATCACTAGTTAAAGCAGCATTTAGCGAATCAATATTCCATGAAATTAAACGCATTATTATCTCTTTTCTTACCTAGATTTTTATATCACATCTATTATACTATGAAAACTCAAAACGCCGACCATAGAAAAGAGCAGCCTGCTAAGACTGCTCTTTTGAGAGAGATTATTTAATTGTGTTAAATATGATTTATTCGCTAGCCCTAGGGCCAAATAGCATCGTCATAATCCATGATACCAAGATAACTAGAATAATAGCACCTAAGAGTGATGGAACAATTGCCATTCCCGCTACTTGCGGACCCCAGGCACCAAGCAAGGCCTCGCCTAGAGATGAGCCTACTAGCCCAGCAATAATATTTGCAATCCAGTTCATTGAGCCACCCTTATGAGTAATGGCTCCTGCAATTAACCCGATTACGCCTCCGACAATCAAAACCCAAATCCAGTGAAGCATGGGGATCGCCTCCTATTTCTAATTTAGTAGTAATTTATTCTAAGTCTTCTTTTACTTTAGTAGCCTTAGATTTTACTTTTCCTTTAGCTTGTTGAGCTTTTCCTTCTAATTCACGAGCCTTATCGCCAGTGACTTTTCCTTCTACTTCTTTAAATTTACCTGCTACTTTGTCTTTAATTCCATGTTTATCTTTCATCATAATTAGGTATCCTTTCCTAAAACACATAAAAGATTGTTTTAGCTAGCTATCTTCAATCCTCATGACTGATTAACCTAATCATATCAAGCACTAGTCGATAAAGATACTATGGCATCTCCAAAACGACAAGCTTAATATTTCCTTAATAACTTGCTATGTACATTAATTATAAATTAATTTTTCTGTACGTATATCGTTTTCATTTTTAACAACTGTAAGGCGTTAAATCTAACTTATAGTGCCTTCTATGATATATTTACCCTAAAAAAGAATAGTCAGGAGGTTTTCTTATGCTTACTGTTTATGATAAAAATGGCTACATAACATCAGACAATCTATTATCAGCTAAACTTGTTATTTTAGTTAATCCTACTTCTGAAGAATTAACCAATATAGAAAAAACAATCGGGTGTGACGCGCACGTCTTTACTAAACAAACGTCCGCTACTGAAGTATCACATTTTAACGTCTTGCCCAAATGTAAAATTGAAAATGCCAGAATTTTCGTATCCTTTAATTTTGACGCTGGTCAAACTCAAGTTGAAGATGCGATTTATCCCACAATTGCGATCTTCAATTCTCAGCAACTAATCTTAGTTTTACAAAAAAAGCCAGCACCTATTTTAGAAAATCAAAAGGCAATTGCTAAACTATCAGTTGAAGATCTTTTAATTAAGCAACTACTTTATCAAAATCATTGCTTTAATGAAGAATTAACTAAAATAAAGCAGCAACTTGATCAGTTAGATCATGCAGCAAGAACTACTACCAAAACTAAGTCTTTGAAAGAAGCAACGGACTTAACCAGAACTTTGGTCTATTTTAATCACACAATGGATGACCAAGCTTCTTCTATTGAAGCTCTAACTGACTTTCTTAAAAAGCAGCATTCGGCCAACTCAATTTTTATCATTGATCTACTACTTTCTCAGCGCCGGATTACTAAAAAAATAAAAGTTTACCGCGATCTTTTAGAATCAATTAATGGACTTTTCTCGGCAATGATGGATAATCATTTAAACAATTTGATGAAATATCTTGATTCAATTGCTCTAATTATCTCAATTCCGGCTTTAATTAGTGGCATCTGGGGGATGAATGTTGGCGGATTGCCAGGTAAGGATAATGAATTTGGATTTTTATGGGTAATCTTATTTGGAGCTGCCTTAGCCATTATTTCAGCTTTGCTTTTGCGAAAAAAGAATTACTTGAAATAATTTTGTCTATCTTTTTAGTCGATCGTAAGCAATCTTAAGATTGTAAATACGGATATTGAGCATAATCTGGCACTTCATTCCAAACAACAGTATGACCTGCGCCATGAGAGCAAAAAACAGAATTAGGGGTGTTGTAAATGTCAGAAACAGGATCATAATTAATTGACTCAATTACTTCAGCACTATTTTTACATTTCCGATAGCCTGCAAATAAGCACTCAAGTTGACCACTGCCGTGCGTGTAGTTCCTAACTTCAGTTGCATAATCTTGCATCTGTGCTACTGGCGCTTGACCAGTAATCGTCACGACATCATGATCGCTTTCTCCGATTTCAAATTTCCCGCCTTTTTTCTCGATATCATTAATTGCACGACCAACCTGTTCCCGATTGATCCTTAAAGTAAATTGATACCAAGGCTCAAGTAAAGATACTTGATTTTGTGCTTTTAATTCCATTAAACCTTGTCGCAGCGCACGATAGGTTGCCTCTCTAAAGTCACCACCCACTGTGTGTACATTGCTACCGCGACCGCCAACTAGTGTAATTTCCATATCAGTTAGAGGAGAACCGGTTAAAACACCTAGATGCTCTTTATTTGCTAGACTATCCATTACTTGGTCTTGCCACTTCTTAGGCAGCACTTCTAGACTACACTCATTTTTGAAAACTAAGCCGCTGCCTAACTTACCAGGTTTTAACAATAAGTGAACTTCCGCATAGTGTCTTAAAGGTTCAAAATGTCCTACTCCTTCAACTGAATCTTTAATGCTTTCTTGATAAAGAATTTTGCCTTGAGCAAATTCAGCTTTTAAGCCAAAGCGATCGTGCAAAATCTGCTGGAGAATTTCTAACTGAATCTTTCCCATCACATCAATGCTAATCTCTTCTGCTTGCTTGTCCCACTTAACATGCAATTGCGGATTTTCATCTTCTAGCTGTCTTAGAGCTGTTAGCGTCGCATGCATCTTATCCGGTACAGTCTGAACTGCATAAGTTAGAACTGGCTGCATTGTAAAGTTCGTTTGATCTCTTTCAAAGCCTAAGCCTTGACCAGGATAGGTAGTTTTCAGGCCACTAATAGCAGCAATTTCGCCAGCTTGAGCACTAGGAACTACTTGATATTTAGTACCGTTATAGAGACGAATTTCATTAACCTTTTCATCAGGCATTAGCTCAGTCTTGGCTCTTAATTCACCACCAGTAACTTTAAGCCAAGTTAAGCGTTCGCCTTTCTCATCGTGAGAAATCTTAAAAATACGACTAGCAAATTTCTCAGGATACTCTATTTTCTTAGTCCACTTATCTAGTCCCTGTAAAAATTCAGCTACGCCTTTTAATTTTAAAGCTGCACCAAAATACACTGGGAAAATTCTTCTTTGAAAGATCAAATCTTTGATTTCTTCGTCTTTTATCTGACCCGATTCTAGATATTCTTCTAAAATTGCCTCATCTGCGGTAGCAATTTTTTCATAAAACTCAGAATCTTCACCCCCAAACTCAACACAGTTGTCATCGAGAGTACTTAAATCCTGAAGAACCTTACCCTTATTAGCCTTTAACGTGTCCATCTTATTAACAAAAATAAAAGTTGGAATCTTGTGACTTTTTAATAAGTTCCAAAGCGTCTGTGTATAGGCAGTTACGCCTTCACTAGCCGACACAACTAAAATTGCATAGTCTAATACGCCAAGCGTCTCTTCCATTTCCTGGGCAAAGTCAATGTGGCCGGGAGTATCTAAGAGGAGCAACTCGCTATTTTCATTTTTAATGCGCGCCATATGAGAAAAGATCGTAATTCCACGTTTCTTTTCTAAATTATCATTGTCTAAATATGCAGTTCCCTTATCAACTGCACCTAATTTTCTTAACGTGCCACTTTGATAAAGCAAGCCTTCTGACAAAGTAGTCTTGCCTGCATCAACGTGAGCTAAAATTCCTATTGTTACTTTTTTCATTAGTTTATTTTCCAAAAAATATAGATAGTACTTTTTAGTATTATTATAGCAAGCATTACAGCAAAAAAAGGAAGTTCAAAAGAGAACTTCCTTTTACTTATGAATTATATTTATGAATTGCAATAGCTAGAGTATCGTC
The DNA here is from genome assembly GCF_003584685.1 of Lactobacillus paragasseri. Taxonomy (NCBI): domain Bacteria; kingdom Bacillati; phylum Bacillota; class Bacilli; order Lactobacillales; family Lactobacillaceae; genus Lactobacillus; species Lactobacillus paragasseri. The sequence goes on along the minus strand of NZ_AP018549.1, from coordinate 30,168 downwards.
TACTTAATTAATAAAAAATATAACTTCTAACAATCTTAATCGTGACTTCTACTTGAGCTATTTCACACCATTAATATATCACGTTTTTGCAAAATATGAAAGCGGTTTATTTAGTATATTTTACTATCTCCTATTCTTAATAAAAACTTATCTACACTTTCTCTCAATTTCGTAATATGATTAATATCAAAATATAGTTTAATTTTCTATAAGAAGGTTTAGAATATGTTTTCAATTTTATTAGCCTTATTAATCATTTGGCTTTTCTGGAAACTAGGAATTGGCATGCTAAAAATCGTTGGTTTCCTAATCATCGTTGGCTTGCTATTTGCCTTCGTTTCTTATCTAGTACTACCGCTTTTAGCATTAATCGCACTTGGCGGTCTCCTTGGCCTAGTATTTTCACGTTAATCAAGACAGCTTCAGTGCTGTCTTTTTTGCTAGCATTTTCTTTGACTTTACTATCTATCTTCTCTAGACTGAAAGAAAATAGGTTAATATATTTAATTCGAGGTAATCTATATGCCAATAAAAATTATCACAGATTCAACTGCGAATATCACAGCTGATCAAATTGACGGAATTGAGCACATTACAGTTCCTTTATCGCTTCACGTTGATGGCAAGCTTTGGATGGATACGCCTGATATTGATTTAGACAAGTTTCTTCATACTCTAAAACACACTAAGAGCAAGTCTACTTCTGCTTGTCCCAATGTAAACGACTGGCTTAAGTCTTTTGAAGGTAGCGACGAGATCTTTGTAATTACTTTAACTAGCGCCCTTTCCGGTAGTTATAATTCAGCTACTCAAGCAGCTAAGATTTATCATGAAAAGAATCCAAAAGCTAAGATCTTAGTATTTGATTCTCGCTCAGCTGGTCCTCAATTGAGATTACTGGCTGAGAAAATTGCTAGTCTAGCAAATGCGGGTAAGTCATTTGAAGAAATTGTCAAGGCCACTGAAGAGTACCAACACCAGCTTGATTTAATGTTTGCCTTGCAAGACTTAACTAATCTAGGAAATAATGGTCGTATCCCACCAGCAGTCGCTAAGATTGCTGGTTTATTGAAGCTTTTCGTTATCGGAACTGCCAACAATAAAGGTGAATTTGAACTTTTGGGTAAGGCACGCGGTGCTAAGAAAGCTAGAAGAAAACTCTTAGATGAAATGGTCAAAGCCGGCTATAAAGGTGGCCGTGTTCAAATTGATCACGTTCAAAATGAAGGCTCTGCCCTAAGCATGAAAGAGATTATCTTAGATAACTTCCCAGATGCTAAAGTAACGATCGGCGAATGTGGTGCCCTCTGCAGTTTCTATGCTGAAGATGGCGGTTTAATGGTTGGCTTTGAAAAAGAATAGTGTATAACACAAAAGGAGTGCTCTAGGCACTCCTTTTAATATGCTTTTTGAAAATCGTTCTGCATTATTTTAACAAATTCAGGATATGTTTCGACTTCAAATAAGGGATGAAGACCAATTGTATCCTTTCTATGACGATGGTTATACCAAATGCTGTCAAAGCCGTACTTTTCAGCACCTAAAATATCTGACTGTAAACCATCCCCGAAGAATAAGGTTTCATTTGGACCAATTTCAGTTCTACTGAAGAAATAATCAAAAGCATGTGGATTTGGCTTAGAGTAATGAGCTTCTTCAGACGTTACAATCAAATCAAAATAATCCTTAATTCCTGCTAACTCTAAGCGGTGGCGCTGCATAAACTTTTCACCGTTACTTAATACAGTTAACTTGTATCCCTGCTTCTTAGCAAACTTAAGCGTGTCTTCCACACCCGGTAATAACTGGTGTGCTTCGCCAAAGTAAGAACGGTATTCATTCATCCATTCATTACCATCTACATCTAAATTAAAATTCTCTTTAATGAAATCATGAAAAGTCATCTCACTTAGCTCATCATACGTAATCTCACCAAGCTCAAGTCTACGCCAAAGCCCTTGATTATAGGTATGATATTGCTTCTGCAAATCAGAAGAAAGAGGCAGCTTATGTGATTTAAATAGCGCATGCAAAGATGAATCTTCCGTAGCCGCAAAGTCGATCAGAGTATCATCAACGTCAAAAATTAATTGTTTATATTTCAAGTAGCAACCCTTCTTCTATTTAAGTTAGTAATTTTGATTATAGCAGAAGACGGCAGAATTTAGTTTTTCAAATTACTTAAAGATTAGTGGTAAGATTATAATGATCAGAAATTAATATATTGTTAGAGGAAGTAATACTATGACACGTGCACAATTGAAACAAGCTGCAAAAGATCAACTACGTGGCAATTGGGGCTGGGCTATTTGCCTAACTATCTTTGCTTGGTTAGTTAACGCAGTTATTATGGATCTTAACCGCTGGATCTGGACTGGAAAAGATTTTACTTATACTGTTCTACGCTTTAATAAAGACAACTTAATTCAAGGATATAAGCCAGCCTATAACCTTTCAGAAATTATTGTAGGCTTGATTACCGGCTTAATTTTATGGGGAGTTGCCTACACAATCTTAGACTTTGTTGAAACAGGCAAGATGGAGCCTTGGTATTCTGGTATATTTAGCGCTTATAGCAATGGTCGCTTTAAAAACAGTTTGTTTACTCTGTTTATGACTAACTTATTTGTTAGTTTATGGACCATTTTATTCATTATTCCTGGCTTCATTAAGGGTTACTCCTACGCAATGACTCCATATATTTTGAAAGATAAATTTTCAGCTGACCAAACTGATATCGGAGCAACTGAAGCTATTACCGAAAGTCGTAAGTTAATGGATGGACACAAGATGGACTTATTCGTCTTAGACTTAAGTTTCATTGGTTGGGGCCTACTTGGTTTAATCACTTGCGGTATTGGATTCATTTGGATTACTCCTTACTACCGTCAAACTAAAGCTAACTTTTATCGTTCATTAGTTGCTAATAATTAAATATTACATAAAAATAGCCGCTATAGCTGTAGTGACCCACAAAAATTGGACACTTTATTAATATTATGCAACTAAGGATTGATTCCGATATTGAATCGGAGTCAGTCCTTTTAGTTTACTCTTTGTTCTTTCGTAATTATAAAAGTGAATATAATCTTTAATCGCTTGTTCTAATTCATTCAGATTGGCATAGTTTGATTCTTTGCCATAAAACATCTCTCTTTTAAGTATGCCAAAGAAGCCTTCCATAAGCCCATCGTCTGGAGAACAGCCTTTCCTAGACATACTTTGTTCAATGCCACGTCTTGCAAGTTCATATTGATAAGTCTTATGTTGATATTGCCAGCCACGATCTGAATGAAATACTAATCCATTCAATGAATCATTAACTTTAAATGCATCATCAAGCATAGTCAGTACCTGCTGCAAGTTGGGACGACGAGAGATATTATAAGCGACAATATCTCTCCCACAGCCATCGATAATAGGCGATAGATAAAGCTTTTGTCCTCTTAAGTTGAATTCAGTAATATCCGTGTACCACTTCATATTTGGTCTAATAGCAAAGAAGTTGCGTTTAATTAAGTTAGGTTTAATTCTTCCTTCAATTTCACCCTCAAAGCTGTTGTAGCGTCTTCTACGTTTCATACGATATCCAATCAAATTAAGTTTACGCATTAAACGATAGACTGTTTTTCGATTGATTATAAAGCCTTCACTATGTAAGTGATCAGTTATTGTTCGATAACCTGGAGCAGTGTATCTATCTTTAAGTTCAAAGAATATTTCTTTAATTCGTTTAATTAGACTGTGGTGCTTTATCTCATCTTGATCTTCGCGCTTTAAAATATTGTAATAATTGCTTCTGGATAAGCTAGGTAAAGCATTATTCGGATCACTTAAAATCGACAAGATAGTTTTAACACCCAACCCAAGTTCTAGCCTTAATTCTCTAACAGCTTGTGCTATTTCTGTTTTGGTTGGTTTTTTCTCTTTTGAACCAAGGCATCCAATTTTTTTATAAATGCATTCTCGACAGTAAGCTTTAAATTCTGGTGACGCAATTCTTCGTTTTCTTTCTTCAATTTCTCTAGCTCTTTGTTCACGGGTTCGTCGTCCTTTCCTCTTGATAACGACATTATACCCGTTTTCTTTATAAGAGCGAATCCAGTTAATAAGCATCCCTTGACTTTTCAAGCCCAATTCTAAAGATACAGAGTAAGCAGCTTCATGATTGACTAAAACCCGATTGATAGCTTCTAGCTTAAATTGGGCTGAATAATAAGTATGGGGCTTATCTAATATATCCATTCCATGCCTATGAATGAGTGAAACTAAGTACTTAATACTAACTGAGCCTATTCCATACTTTTTACTTAAATATGTCGATCTTTTATTTTCAATAGTCCATTCTTTATAAATATTCAATTTATCTTTTTTAGTTAATTTAGACATAGTAAAACCCCCGAAATCCGTGTCCGAATTTCGGGGGTCACTACAAGCGCCTGAGCGTTGTAGCGGTTATTTTTTATTCATCAACTAAAGTAATTCTTTCCTTATGGTGCTCTGGATGAACAATTTCATTTACAACTAAGCGTGCCATTGTACCCGAAGTTACTTTAGATTCATTTTTATCGTTGTAGAGCAGCGTATCGTTACCTAACATATAACCTGCTGCTTCTGGACCTGCTTCAAAGGTTAAGGCTGGTGAAATTCCAAGCCAATCTACATCTTCAACTTGCTTTAAGTAGTTTAACTCATTCAACTGCTCTTTGGGTGTATTAATCCAGTTTTCAGAGCCAGTTAATTTCTTAATATCTTCAACAACTAAGTGGTTATCAATTCCAGTTCTAAGACTACCAGCTCCTAGAATGAAGATTACTCTAATATCTTTATTCTTAGCTAATCCGCACAACTTGGTAGCAAGTTTTACTTGATCTCTTGCCCTCTCTGGTGTGGTACCAAAAGCGTCAACAATCACATTAAATTCTTGAAGCAAACTATCATCCATTGTTAGGACGTCGCCAATTAAAAGCTTAGCATCCTTACCTAAGACTCTTTTAGCTTTATCTTTATCTCTAACAATACCTGTTACTTCTAAGTCTTTATTTTGACTAGCCAACTTATAAATTGCACTTCCTGCCATGCCTGAAGCTCCAATAATACCTACTTTCATTATAATTTCTCCTCTCTGTGTTTTATCTGTTACCTTAGCTTAGCATGAAAAAAGAAAAGTAGGATAATATTTGGTTTTAAAAATTTAAAATCAATAAAAGAAACCAACTTATAAGAGGTACTGCCGTAAAACAGCAAAAAACTATTTTTAATTAAAAGTAATCGTAAAATGAAACTTCGCCTTTAACAAAATCAGTATTAACTGGATGATTTTCTTTAACAAAACCTAATTGAACTGCCCGTTTTAAAGTTAAGTGGCCTAATAAAACTTTGGTCCAGTTAGTTAGAGAAGCTGTATAGTCTGGATCTGTTTCGACTTTTCTTACCCTAGTTTCTTCAGCAGCATCGTTAACTAACCAGATACCATTATTTTCAACAATAATATCATCGTCAGTGACCTCAATAGTCAGTTTCTTATTATTAACTAAAGGCAATGCTTCTAACACTTGTTTCATATCAATGATTCTAGTCATCATGTAAGGTATTGTCTTTATAGTGATTCCTTCTTGTTCCGGGAAGAATTCTCCTAACAAACTTTCCTCAGGCATTTTCACATAGTATTTCAAGTCGCTTGAGCTATGACTTGCAATAATGCTTAACAGGGCCTGAGCTGCTTGCGGAGTTTGATAGTACATTTCTTCTGCTCGGAAATTGCGCTCAACAATTCGGTAAAACATATACCCCTGTGGTTGTTGGAATTTATCAAAATAAACACAAATTGATCTACCGGGATAATACGTATCTAATCTATCCCACCACCAGTCTGCACGGTCAACTGTATTTCTTTGTTCACCTTGATTGAGTTTAGCTTGATATAACTTGATTACTGCTTCTTTTAGGGATGAGTCGCTCCAATTTCCGCGCATCAATTTTCCCTCTTTGATAGGCTTAAAGAAACGCAGATATTCAGGCCGAATTTGATACATTTTTTCATAAATAGCATTTTCATAGCCATAACGACGATAAAAAGTTTCTGAAAATGGAGCTAAGTCAGAAATTGCGTAATTTTGATCGTGTAATTCTAAAATAATCTCCTTCATCAAGCGATTAATATCGCCCTGACCACGGTTTTCGGGATAGGAAGCAACATAACCAACTCCGCCCATTTTAACTTTTTTAGCAAAAATTCTACTCTTAAATTCATTTACCATAATATAGCTAGCAAGATGGTTATCCTTATATTCACCAAAACCCATACTATGGTTATAACGACTTAAAAAGTTGGGATCCTCACGTATATCATTATTTTTTAAAAAAGCATATTCCACTAATGGTGCTATTTGATCTAAAGTTTCTTTATTTTGACTTAATTTCATCTGCTTTTACCTTTTCTAGCATTTATCTTTCGTAATATATTTCTACCTCTTATTATATCAAGTTAAAAAAGGCAATAAAAAAAGTCCTAACCGACAGGTTAGGACTTTTCACATGTGCTGACTAAAGGATTCGAACCTTCGACCTCATCATTACTAATGACGTGCTCTGCCAACTGAGCTAAGTCAGCATTTCTCACAACGTCTACTAGTATATCAGATGATTTTATAAAAAGCAAAACTTTTTTACGGTAAATCGTGTCCCGCAGCAAAATATAAATCATACCATTCTTGATTAGTCAGCTCAATATCTGCACCCTTAGCAGAATCGACAATATGAGCCGGAGTCATAGTTCCCATGATAACCTGAACCTGACCAGGCCATTTAAGAATCCAAGCTGCCGCAACTGCATTTTTACCAACGCTATATTTATCTCCAATTTCCTGCAATTTCTTATTTAATTCAGGAAAGGCTGGATTATTGATAAATGTACCAGCAAAAGTTCCATATTGAAATGGTGACCACGCTTGCAAAGTAATATGATTCATCCGTAAAAACTCCAGTAAGCTACCATCGTGGTTAATAGAAGCATCATCAGTCATATTAGTATGCAAGCCAAAGTCAACCATTCCTGTGTGCATTAATCCAAATTGCACTTGATCAAACATTAAAGGCTGACTTACTGCATTTTGAAGCATCTTAAATTGAGCAGGATTAAAGTTAGATACACCAAAGAATCTAACTTTACCGGTAGCTTGTAAAATATCAAAGGCTTGTTTAATTCCCTCTAGATCCATCAAAATATCTGGTCTGTGTAAGACTAGGCAGTCTAAGTAATTAATATCCATTCTCTTCAAAATACCATCAACAGCATCCAAAATATGTTCTTTAGTAAATTCATAGCGTGAGCCATAAGCTAATGATCCATGGCTTCCACTTGATCCTACAACAATTCCAGTCTTTGATTGAATAAATAAATCTTCACGGTTAACATCGGCTAATTTTAACGCCTTACCAAAAACCTTTTCTGAATTTCCGCGTCCATAAATATCCGCAGAATCAATAAAATTTACACCAGCTTTATAAGCTGCGTTAATTGCAGCAGCTCCTTCTTCTGGAGTTCTAGTCCCCATCCGCATAACGCCTAAAGCAATAGCTGGAATATCTAAACTTGTTTTTCCTAATTTTGTTGTTTTCATTTTCTTTATCTTTTCTATTTTTATGCAAACGATTACATTTAAATGATACAAATATTTATAAGCTACGTGAAGTTTTTTCAACAAAAAAAGCCATTTTTAATGCAACAATGTAACATTAAAAATGGCTAATTCTTTAATCTTCGTCTTTTACTACTTTGATTCTATGAACTGCAATTAGCGACATAAAGATACCGAAGAAAACACCTGAAATCAAACATGTAGGAATCATTATCCAGGTCCACGAACCATCGCTATAACTAGTTAAGAATTCTAAGATTAACATCAATATGCCAAAGATTGCTCCCGATATCATTCCTTTTGTCCATGCAGCTTTTTTAGCCTCAGGTAATTCGTCTTTCTCTACTTCATTATCTGTCAATCTCGCCTTTCTAGATTGCTGCATTATGTATAAGTTAACTGCCATTAGCATTACAAAAAAGCTACCAGAAAGGAAAAGATATGCCACATCAGCTTTATACATCGAAAACAAAACCAGAGAAATTAAAAATGCTACATCCATCCCTAAAAAGAAAATAAAAAATGCCCTATTTCCAATTTGATTCATAACTTGACGTTTCTGCTCATCAAGTGGACCAGAAATTCCGTACCAAAATTTCATATATTTTTCGAATCTAGTTTCTTTAGCTTTCATTTTTAAACATCTCCATCCCAGAATAATGTATTTAAATCTGTATCTAACTCATGCGCTAACTTCAAACATAAATCTAATGAAGGATTATATTTATCATTTTCAATTAAATTTATTGTTTGCCTAGCAACATCTATCCTTTTAGCTAATGCCATCTGTGATAAGCCTTTTTGCTTTCGATATTCTTTAACTCTATTCATGGCAATTCTCCCTATCATTCTTATAAGTCATATATATGTGACTTTTTATACTTTAAGTATAATATTTATTTTCAAATTGTCAATTATATATGACATATTTTGTTAACAAACAGGTAGATCTATAAATACTAAGCTTTATTCTGATACTCCATTAGTTAAATCATTGACCATCCAATTACGTATTGAACCACAGCAATAAAAAACTAAAACAAGGCGTATTACGTAAACTTATTTCAGTTCTCTAGTGTATTAATTAAAAATGATGCCAATTATAAACGCTATTGCTATTAAGGAAATTAGTAGTTTTTTCATATTCAGATAATTATGCTTTTGATATAATTGCTGTAACCGCTTTAAAAGTAAGGAGTAAATTATGATTAAGACAATTTTATTCGATGTAGATGGCACTATTGTTGATACACAAAAGGTTGTTCTTTCCACATTCAAAGAGGTTATTAAAGAATATTTAAATGCAAATGTTAATATTAACGATTTAGCCTTTGCATTGGGAATTCCTGGAAGAGATGCCATTAAGCATTTTACTAATAATAAAGTATTGATCAATAAAATGGCTAAAAGTTGGTCTGAAAAAGCTAGTAACCGAGTTAATGAAGATACATTATTTAATAATATCCCCGAAACTATCAAATCTCTATCTCAAGAGGGAATTACTTTAGGAATTGTTACTTCAAAAACTAAACAAGAGTATATTAATGAAGTCAGTCACTTTGGACTAGATGATTATTTCGATGTAATTGTTACTGCAAGTGATACTAAGAATCATAAACCTAATCCTGAACCATTAAATTTCGCAATAAGTAAACTTGGTGTAGATCGTACTGAAACGCTTTATGTAGGTGATACCAAATATGATATGTTAACTGCTAACGCTGCTAAAGTGAAATTTGCTTTAGCCAATTGGGGAGCACATGAAGAACTTCCTGAAGCAGATTATCAATTAAATAACCCAATTAATTTAGAAGAAATAGTTAAAGGATAATTATTTAGTACTACAATTGGCTAATAAATTAATTACTTTATCTCATCTTGAACGTGTCAAAAAATATAATAGCTCAAACAAAAAAGGATTATCTCTAATACTGAAGATAATCCTTTTCAAATACCCTAAACACAAAAAAACAGGCTTAACGCTTGCTCCCAAACCTTTTTATTCTAGTTCAAAGCAAAGAAAAAGCTATCAAATCAGTATTTTAAGAAATGATTTGATAGCTTTTAATTAAATATGAGCATAAAAAATGCTGACTAAAGGATTCGAACCTTCGACCTCATCATTACTAGTGACGTGCTCTGCCAACTGAGCTAAGTCAGCCTGTTTATATGACAATTATGTATTTAACCATATTATCTGTTTCTGTACAAGATATTTTTTTACTTTTTACTTAAATGATTATCCAACTAAATCTGGGCTACAATAAAGACGTATCTGTTATATAGAAGGGATTAATTATGGTAAGTTTAACATCACTTTCAACTGAATTAGATTGGTTACTACGAATTTTAGTTGCCGCTCTTTGTGGAACAGCAATCGGCTATGAACGTGCCACTCAAAGAAAAAGTGCAGGTATCAGAACTCATATGGTTGTTGCTGTCGCCTCTGCTCTATTTATGCTGGTTTCTAAATATGGTTTCTTTGACCTATTATCGTTACATGATATTTCGCTTGATCCATCAAGAATTGCGGCTCAAATTGTAACTGGGATTTCCTTTATTGGTGCCGGTACAATCCTAGTTAGACGAGAACAAATTTCTGGTTTAACTACTGCAGCTGGTGTTTGGGCAACTGCTGCAATCGGTATGGCAGTTGGTGCTGGAATGTATGTCATCGGAATTGTCAGCACAGTCTTTTTATTCATTATCCAAATTATTTTTCACGATGATACATTCATTAACTTTATTATTCTTCATGTTCGTTTCAATGTTCAAATTGAAGCTAATAATCATCCAGATATTCTTAATGAATTGAAAAAAGAACTATCCTTAAACGAAGTTGAACAAATTTCTATCAAAATTATTGACGTAACTTCTGAACATATTGTTGTTAATGTCGACGGAGTAATTAGAAATAGAAAAGACGAAAATGATATTATTCTAGCTCTTGAAAAAGACCAAAATATTCGCCGAATTAATTCTACTCACGGCGCAAAATAAAATTATAGAAACCGTTTTCAAAATATGCTAAGATATGTGTGTGACTTAATATACTAAGTTACACACTTTTTTGAATATTAATTGTATAGAATATTGAGGATTTATTATGAGCTACATTTATACTTTACGTTATGTTTTCGATCCACGTACTAATACGCCTGAAAAAGATAGAAAACTTTTAGATTTTGTACAAAAAGCCAAAATTGATGACGTGGCTTTTATTATTAATGGCGAAGAATTAAACCACAGTCATCTAACTAAGGAAGAAACACAAGTCTGGCTTGATGCGATTATCCCCCTACAAAAGCAATTAGCTAAGCTTGATGTTACTACGAGTCTAAATCCATGGACAACTATTATGCACTCCGATCGCGGATTTAGCGTTAATCCTGAGATTGGCTTTAATACTTTTGTCGATATTAATGGCAATCAAGCTAAAGATATGGCTTGTCCCGCAGATCCAACTTGGCGTAAGTATTTAGCTGATAGGTATGCTCAATATGCTTCGATTCATCCACGTCGTTTATGGATGGAAGATGACTTTCGGCACTATAACCATACTCCATTAAAGTTAATGTGTTTTTGTGACTACCATATGAAGCTATATCAAGAAAAATTGGGTAAAACAGAAAGCCGTGCAGGATTTGTTAAAAATATGCTTAAGCCTGGCGAACCTACTATTGAACGAAAAATTTATCTTGATCAAGCACGTAAGGAAATGATCGAAAACGAACACTTAATTGAACAAGCAGTTCACAAAGTGAGCCCTAATACTGATTTAGGACAAATGACTTCGTTTCCTGATTGGCATGCTATTGAAGGTAGAGACTGGCCTAGTTTATTTGACGCCCAAGCAGGTCCTGGACATCCTCGCGTAGCACGTCCACACTTACCGTCCTATAACGAAGTTGCTCCTTTAATTTATGGTCGTAAATTTGAAGAATATAGTCGAACTACGGCTGCCTTCTTAGGACCTCGGGCTGAGCTTTACCCAGAATTGGAAAATTCAATGTGGACCCCGCAAGTAAAATCTAATACCTTTATCGCATTTCAAATTATTACCACAGCACTCCTCGGAGCCAAAGGCATTATGCTTAATATCTTTGACATGATGGGCAATGGCGTAAATGAAGATTGGGGCTATGACAAAATGTTAGCTGACATTAAGCCTTTTGCCTCTGCCCTAGCTAGCCATCGCCTTAATATGCAAAAATTACGTGGTATTAAAGTTTTAGTAGATCAAGACTCTGCTTATACTGCTCACACAACTTTTGGAAAAGAACCAGAAGAGCTACTTCCACATGAAAAGAATTGGGCTAGCTTATTAGCAAGTTTCGGTTTTGCGACAACTATTCTTCCCGTTCAAAATGACCTTGCAATTGAAAATCAAACTATTGCAATTGCTGGTCAATTATTACGCAACCTTTCAAATGAACAAATCACTAATCTAATCACTAAAAATACAGTTCTACTTGACGGTGAAAGTATCCAGGTTTTACTAGACAGAAAGCTAGGTAATCTACTTCATATTCAAAGTGCTAAATGGCATCCATGCAAGAGTGGCTATCAATCATTTGAACAAGCTGATGGCACAACTGTTCAAGGCGTTAAGAACCCTCGTATTACGATGCTGCAACATACAGGCAACTATCTACAGTTAGACTATCAAACAGATAGCAATGTTAAGATTTGGAGTTCAGCCTATAATTCGATCGACCAAAAGCTCGGAAACTTCATGGCTGTTATTGATGATCACATAATTGTATTACCAATGGATCAAGATCCAAAACACGGTTGGGAATCACAATTTTCATCTTATAAACAAGGATTAATGCAACAAATTATGGCTAGCGTTGAACCAATTGACTATTTAATCAATATGCCTCACGTCAAATTAAACATTCAAGAAAACGGTAAAATTGTCTGGCTAGCCAATTTCAACTTAGATGGTTACCAAGAGATCAACTGGCATTTAAGTAAACCTCTACCTTCTAATACAGCTACTTTAATTCGACGACGCGATAATAGTGTTGAAAAAGAAGCAGTAAAAATTGAGGTAACAGATAATGTCGCTTCAATTAAGGCTCCTTTATCTCCTCTTGAAACTATCCAATTAATATTTTAATCACTAAGAAGAGCAACTTAGCTCTTCTTTTTTGTTGCTTCTAATTAGCACTAAGCGTCCTCTTTTGTCTTTAATCAAAAAAGCATTAAAATGAAAGTACTATATCCGTTAACGAAAGGACTTTTATCTTGGGTAAAATACTTGATTATGTTCGCTGGCGGGGTGATCTAACATTAGATCGGGAACCATTTAATAGTTTAGATGCAGGTCTTTTTGCTGCTTTTGCTTATCTTCCTTTTGATTCCAGTGTTAAAGGTCATACGCTTGAGGCAGCTACAAAACGCTTAATACAAAAGAAAACCTTAATTCACTCAGATAAATTAGAGGCAGAACTAGTAAACTTAAGTGACCGCTATAAAAATATGCGTTTTCTCGATTGGTCACACCTTTCTCAGAAAAAGCCACCCGTCCAGTTCACTGCAATGACAATTGAGCTAGATTCAGAAACTATTCTAGTGGCTTACCGCGGAACTGATGGTTCGATGGTAGGTCTAAATGAAGACGTCGATATGAGTTATCAACCAGAAATCTTTGGTCAAAGCGTAGCAGCAGATTATCTAGATAAAATGGCCCAAGCCTATCCTGATAAGAAAATCTACACAGTAGGCCATTCAAAAGGTGGAAATTTTGCCGCTTATGCACTTTATGCAGCTTCTCCTAGCCTTCAAGACAGAGTAATTAAGGCTTATAGCTTCGATGGTCCTGGTTTCATGAAAGAAATGTATAACCAGATTGAATTTCAACGCGTAATTCCAAAAATGATGACTTATGTTCCTGAAGGATCAATTTTTGGAATGATGCTTGACCATCCAGAACGCGTTATCGTAGTTAAAAGTAGAATGAAACATTTAATGAAGCAACATAATCCTTTACATTGGGAAGTAGCACGAAATAGTTTTGTAATGGCGCCAGGTTTAAGCAATGCAAGCAGAATTATTAGAAGTACTTTTATCTCTTGGAATACCAAGATTCCACGTGAAAAACGTGAAGCTTTCTGGTTAGCCTTCTTTACTGCTTTAGAGTCACAAAAAATTACTGAAGCTAGTCAACTAACAACTAATAAAATTCGTGGTGCAATTCAATTTAGCCATGCCTATCTTGCTCTTGATCCTGACGCACGTTTAATTGCTAATGAGATTATCTCTGACATTACGGCAACCGCTCGTCAGTACATCAATCTTCCTTTTCTTAGCCATAATGAACACTTAGAACCACTAGGCAATGACTCAAGCAAAGGTCCAATTGTTGATGACTCTTACGATGGTAGTTAATCATATGTTTCATGTGAAACAAAAAGCAACTTCAAAACTGAAGTTGCTTTTTTAGTATAAACATTAATATAAATTACTTATTTATTCTTTAAAGCTTCTTTAGCTAATTCAAAATCACCTAAAGTTGCAGAACCATTATCTGCAACAGCTGGACGAACAATTAATTCATCCACGTCTGGAGTTGCAACATAGTTATTGTTGAATTCTTTAAAGAAACCACGCACTTGTACCAAATCTTGATCATTTAAAACTGATCCACCAACAACCATTACATCAGGACGCATAGTCATATAAGCATTAAACAATAATTGTGCTACATAGTAAGACACGTAAGTAAATACTTTATGGTCTCGAGGTAATTTTTCACCAGGAATACCGGTTCTGCCTTCTAGTGAAGGTCCAGCTGCCATTCCTTCAACACACTTATTACCGTGGAATGGACATTTTCCGGTGTAATTATCACCTGGATAAGGAGTTACTAACATATGTCCCATTTCTGGGTGATTATTTAGGCCAATAAACTTCCCAGCTTGAACTGCACCAGCACCAATTCCCGTTCCAATTGTTACATAAAAGTAAGTCTTAGAATTATCTCGACCACGCGCAATATATTCACCGTAACAAGATGCATTAACATCAGTAGTCATTACAACTGGAATGTCCAATTCTTTTTCAAAAGTACCTTTAACATTTGTTCCAGACCAGCCACGCTTAGGCGTATCTAAGATGTAACCAAATGTTCTTGAATTTGGATTGATATCAATTGGGCCAAAAGTTCCGATTCCCAAAGCAGATACTGGATGTTCTTTAAAGAACTCAATGCTCTTTGCTAAAGTTTCTTTTGCATCAGTTGTCGGAATTCTCTTCTTTGCTACCACTTCGCCGCTTTCTGTATCTTGAACTGCCAAGATAAACTTAGTACCACCAGCTTCGATACTACCTACATATTTATTTTCTACCATTCAACTTACACCTTCTCATTCAATTATTTAAAAAAATAGACTTTTAACTCTTCAAGTATAGCTAATTAATGAAACGCTTACAAATTATTTTCTTAAGCCTCATTATGAGTATAGTCAAGGTTTGAAAAACGGTTATATGGCTTGGAGAACATCAATTTAACTGTTCCGCGCGTACCAGAACGGTTCTTTTCAATAATTACTTCTACTTCACCATTATCTTCTTCCGCCTCAACTTCACCTTCATCATCTTCATCCCGTTCATCGCGATAATAATCATCACGATAAAGAAAGGCAACAATATCAGCATCCTGTTCAATCGAACCAGATTCACGAATATCAGATAAGACTGGTCGCTTATCTTGACGTTGTTCAACCGAACGAGAGAGCTGCGATAGAGCGATAACTGGAATATGTAGCTCTTTGGCTAATTTCTTTAATTGCCGTGAAATTGCAGAAACTTCTTGCTGACGTGATTCACTACGTGGTCCTTCAATTAACTGCAAGTAGTCGATTACAATTAATCCTAAGTTTCCCTTTTCTTTAGCTAACCTACGTGCTTTAGCGCGAATCTCGCTCATTTTAATTCCAGGCGTGTCATCTATATAGATACTCGTATTGTCTAAAGAGCCTGCCGCAACAACTAATTTACGCCATTCTTCATCAGTTAATTGACCAGTTCTAAGGTGCTGTGAATCAATCAATCCTTCTGAAGCCAGCATTCTTTGAACTAGTTGCTCAGCTCCCATTTCTAGTGAAAACATAGCAACAGTTTTATCAGTTTTTAAACCAACAAATTGCGCTACATTCAAAGCAAAGGCAGTCTTACCAACACCAGGACGAGCAGCCAATATAATCAACTCATCATCGTGAAAACCAGTCGTCATCTTATCTAATTCAGAAAATCCTGATGGCAAACCCGTAACTGTATTTCCATCATCAGGAATAGAGTTAATTTCCTCCATGGTTGTGTTTAAGACATCATGGATAGACTTAAACCCGCCACTAGCATTATCCTGTGAGACACCCATTATTTGGCTTTCAGCGTCATCTAAGATATCAGTTACATCATCTGAACCCTCAATGGCATTTTGAATAATTCTTTGACTAGTAGAAATTAAATTTCTGAGAATTGCCTTACGTTTTACAATCTTAGCGTAATAAGTAACATGGGCTGCCGTTGGCGTTGCCATTGACAACTCCGTTACATATGCAATCCCACCAATATCATCTACCTGATTATTTTTCTTTAACTCATCTTGCAGAGTTACTGGGTCAATTACTTCCTCACGATCAGAAATATTAAGCATTGCCTGAAAGACAATTCTATTTGCATGCTCATAGAAATCATCAGGTTGCAATATATCTGAAGCATCAATAATGGCTTCTGGATCTAAAAAGACGGCCCCTAGGACCGCCTTTTCTGCTTCACTATCATGGGGAATTTGTTGAGAAACAACATTATCCATTATTAGTCTTGCTCCATAATGTGAACGCGAATTACAGCTTCTACGCCTTTAAATAGTTTAACAGGTACGTTTGTGTATCCTAAAGATTTAATTGGCTCTGGGAGCTCTAATTTACGCTTATCAACCTTAATACCGTATTGCTTTTCAAGACCTTCAACGATCTTTTTACCTGAAATAGAACCAAATAAACGAGAATCAGTACCGGCCTTTGACTTGAAGTTCACAATTGTCTTGTCATCTTCAAGCTTCTGCTTAATGTCTTCAGCTGCTGCTTTTTCTGCTTCATAAGCATCTTTTTCCGCTTTTTGAACCCGCTTTAAGGTATTTAAGTTGGAGCTAGTAGCTTCTTTTGCATAACCATTCTTAATCAAGAAGTTTTGAGCATAACCATCTGGTACGTTCTTAACTTCTCCGCGCTTACCTTTACCCTTCATGTCTTTAATAAAAATAACCTTCATGAATTTCACTCCTATTCATTTTCCTTAAGATATTCATTGATTGCAGCGAGCAACTTATCTTTAGCTTCTTCAACTGTTACGCCCTTAATTTGAGTTGCTGCATTAGATAAGTGACCACCGCCACCTAATTTCTCCATAATTACTTGAACGTTAACATTTCCCATTGAGCGAGCCGAAATTCCAATTACATCTTTACTACGTCTAGTTAATGCAAAACTAGCATCTACATGCTCAAGAGATAAAGCCGTATCTGCAGCTTGGGCAGTAATAATTGGATCATAGATCTTATTATCTTCTCCCATTAAGAGAGCCATATTTGGTTCAATCATGTCAATAGTAGAAACTAAATGACTTCTTTGCAAGTAATTATCAATATTTTCCTTCAAAAGCTCAGATACGACTTGAGTATCTGCTCCAATTGATCGCAAGTAGCTTGCAGCATCAAAAGTTCTAGTCCCAGTTCTCAAGGAGAATTCTTTAGAGTCAACTGTAATACCAGCTAGCATTGCTGAAGCTTCTAAATCAGTTAAGACTCCCTCGCCGCCTTGCGGTTGATATTCAATCATTTCTGTTACTAATTCACACGTCGAAGATGCATATGGTTCAATATATACGAGCATTGGGTTTTCTGGGAATTCTTCCCCTCGACGGTGATGGTCAATAATGATTAAACGATTCTTCAAGCGCTTATAAAGTTCTGGATCATAAGTAATACTATACTTAGAGTGATCTGTTAAAACTAAAAGCGACTCATCCGTTGCTGCTTCAAGAGCATCTTTAGGTGAAATAAATACATCCTTATCAATTCCAGCAGCTTGCATTTTAGCAATTAACCGTCCTACATCATAATTAACGTGGTCAACATCTAGTACGACGCTAGCTTTCACGCCATGAATTCTAGCAATCTTAACAATTCCAATCGCTGAACCGATAGCATCTAAGTCTGGATTTCGATGTCCTTGAACAAAGACGTGATCAACGCCTTTAAATAATTCTACCAAAGCTTGAGAAACCATTCGAGCTCTCACTCGCGTACGTTTTTCCATTGGATTAGATTTTCCACCGTAAAAGCGGGCTTCATGGCCTGATTGTTTTACAACAACTTGGTCGCCTCCACGTCCTAAGGCTAGATCTAGATTAGATTGTGCTTGGTCGGCAATCTCATTTAAACTTTCAGATCCAAACGCAATCCCAATCGATAGGGTCAGCGGCATATTCTTTCTACTTGATTCAGTTCTAACCTTGTCCAAAATAGAAAACTTATTATCTTCCATTTTGGCTAAATCGTGCATATGCGTTAACAAAATAAAGTGATCTTCATCTATACGCTTAAGATATGAGTTAAATTGACCAGCATACTTGCTCAGAGTAGTTTGAACATATGAACTCATATTTGTTAAGTTTTGATCGCCCATTGCTTGGCTTAATTCGTCATAGTTATCAATAAATATTAAGCCAATTGCCAATCTTTCTTGTTTATACTTCTCTTCAATATTTGCGTAACGCGTAATATCAAGTAAGTAAACCACACCCAGATCATCCTGGACCACCATCTCAAACTTGCGATCGCCCCATTTAATAATTTTATTTTGCTTACTATTAGACTTAATAGCATCATCAATATATTTAGCTAACTCTTTATCAACTGAAGAGATCGAAGAGCCAATAATATCTTTATCATGCAGATACATCTGTAGATATGGATTAATCCATTGAATCTGTCGGTCCTTATCATAAAGCATAATTCCAAGTGGCATTTTGATCATTGCCTCTTGTTCACCACGCTTGATGCGATATGAAAGATTAGCAGCATAGTTGTTTGTATTACCAGCTAGAACATAAATGCCATAGACTGCAAAAATAACCGTCAAGATAAACAGTAGCACCATTGCTAATCCAAACAACGGACTAATTAACATCCCAATAATAGCTCCCAATAAGGATAAAACTAGGACAATAACCAATGATGCTGTTAAACGCGTATCTTTAACAAATTCAGGCAATTCTAATTTGCGTAAAAAGCCTTTCATTGAAATTCCTTCCTGTTATAGCATTAATATCATAAAAAATATATACTACATCATTTTATATTATACATCAAAAAATGCTTGCTCATCATCTAAGCTAAGCAAGCATTATAGCATGTTGTGTCGACGCAAATACCAAAGTAAAATTGCCATTACGATAACTGAACCAACAGTAATTATTACCCAATCAAATGGATTATGAAAAATAGGTAAGTCCACATTCATCCCAAAAAATCCTGTTACGATCGTTGGAATTGTTAAAAGAAGTGACCAGACAGTCAAAAACTGCATCGTGTTGTTCAAGTTATTATTCAAAATGTTATTAGACGTTTTAGATATTTCTTCAGTAACTTCGCTATAAATCTTGATCATTTGCAAGGACTGCTGAACTTCAATGATAATGTCATCACACATTTCTTCTTCAGATGCATTCATATGAAGACCTGATTTTTTATTTTTTAAGCTTTCAAGCATCATTAGATTAGTCCTAATTGAGCTAGACAAATAAACCAAACTTTTTTCAACTTGTGATAGCTCTTGCAGGTCTTTATTATGAATTCTTTCACTCAAGTGATTATCTAACACTAGTCTTTGACTGTTCAGCTGACTCAAGGCTCTTTGAAAATACTTAGTAACTGCGAATAAAATTGCAAAAATCAGTTCTTTTTCACTATGAATATGTTCATCTGGCTTCTGCCTAAATTCTTCAATCATATAAGTTGTGTCAGGAGAGTGAACTGTAAAAAGAGTATGCCCAACCATCAAAAATTTAATTGGTAAAGTAGTGAAATGGTCTGCATCTGCTGTTGGCCAAACTGGCACATCATAAACTAACAAATCACTATTAGTAATGTAGTCATGATCAAAGTGGGGACGTTCGTGAAGGTCGGTGATATAAGAAATAATTTCTGAAGTTAAATCAAAGTCATCCTTTAATAATCTTATATCATGATCATCACAGTTATAGATATCGTACCATTTATAGTCAAAATCAATATTTCCGGCTAGTTTTTGCTTAATAATCATGACAATCCCTCCATTTACTTCTTTTATGATACCGCAAAAAATAAAATAAAAAGAGTAGCATATGCTACTCTTTTATTATTTTTGATCTGTTTTATTAGTCTTCTGCGACAAATGGCAATAAGCCCATAACCCGAGCTCTCTTAATAGCAACAGTCAACTTACGTTGATTCTTTGCGCTAGTGCCAGTGACACGACGTGGTAAGATCTTACCTCTTTCAGAGATAAAACGTTTCAACAAATCAACATCCTTGTAGTCGATGTAGTCAATGTGGTTAGCTGCAATGAAGTCAACCTTACGACGACGACGGCCACCTCTTCTTTGTTGAGCCATATCAAAGATCCTTTCTAATTAAATTTAAAATGGGAGATCATCATCCGAAATATCAATAGTGCTACCTGAATCTGCAAATGGATCCTGCGGTTTATTGCTTTCTCCACCAGCAGGAGCATTATTAGTGCTTGGTGCACTTGATCCACCAAAGTTATTGGTACTTGGAGCATTTCCTCCTTGCGGAGCAAAATTACCACCATTAGTCTGACGATTCTCACGGTCACGACGTGATTCTAATAAAGAGAAATTATCAACGATGACTTCAGTCACGTAGACTCTCTTACCATCTTTATCATCATACGTTCTAGTTTGAATCCGACCTTGAATACCAACTAGTGAACCCTTTGAAGTAAAGTTAGCAAAATTCTCTGCGGCTTTACGCCAAATTACACAGCTGACGAAATCAGCACCACGTTCACCTTGACTATTGGTGTATTGACGGTCAACAGCTAGAGTAAACGTAGCAACTGAGATTCCACTCCCGGTTGTACGTAAATCAGGATCACGTGTTAAACGGCCAACAAGTACAACATTATTAATCATACTTTTGTCCCCTTCCTAATTCACGAAAACAAATTATTTATCTAATTTTACAGTCATTGAACGTAAAACTTGGTTATCAATACGAGAAAGACGACCAAATTCATCAACTGGTTCAGAGTTTTCTGCAACGAAAGTCATAATGTGATAAGTACCTTCACGGTATTTTTCAATTTCGTATGCGAAACGTCTCTTACCCCAATCTTTAGATTCAAGTTCTTCAGCACCGTTGTCAGTAACAACTTTATCGAAGCGATCGATCAATGCTTTCTTTGAATCTTCGTCAATATCAGGCTTGATGATGTAAGTAACTTCGTACTTAGTTTTTGCCATAATAATTGCACCTCCTCTTGGACTAAATGGTTCTTGTTAAAATCAAGAACAAGGAGTAATGAATAATATTACTCACAATGTTTGATTTTATCACAGAAACAAAAAAATTACCAAATATTTTTCACGCGATCCTGAGTTACATTACTCAATTATTATTACGCAAAAATTTGGTAATTTTTTTATTTATTAATTTTCTTCTACTGGCTCTTCTTCATCAGTTGATTTTTCGTCTTCATCATTAGCCTTTGGTACTGCAGTAATACTTGCAACTTGAGCACCATCATCAACCTTGATTAAACGTACACCTAAAGTAGCTCGACCAGTTTGAGAAACATCATCAACGTCGAAACGAATCATAACGCCAGCACTAGTAATTAACATGATATCTTCATCACCATTAACTACTGTTACACCTGCTAAAGGACCATTCTTTTCAGTAATGTTAGCAGTCTTAATTCCTTTACCACCACGTCCTTTAACTGGATATTCAGAAGCTGCAGTCCGTTTTCCGTAACCTTTTTCAGAAATTACTAACACTTCTGAATTAGGTTCTAAAATATCAGATCCAACTACATAATCGTTGTCTCTTAGATTAATTCCGCGTACACCTGCTGCGGTTCTTCCCATTGAACGAACATCATTTTCATTAAAGGTAACTGCATAGCCTAAATGGGTTCCAATAAGGATATTTTGTTTACCGTCAGTAGTTAAAACATTATTCAGTTCATCCCCATCGCGAAGGGTTAAGGCAATCAAGCCACTACGACGGATATTTTGAAATTCACTAACTTTTGTTCTCTTGACTGTTCCCATCTTAGTAACAAAGAAGAGGTAGTTATCATCTGCACCTTCAGGAACGTTAATAACCGCTTGAATCTTTTCACCCTTATCAAGTTCTAGCAAGTTAACAATTGGCAGTCCTTTGGCGTTCCTACCAAATTCTGGAATTTCATAAGCTTTCTTTGAGTAAACCTTACCTAAGTTAGTAAAGAATAGCAAAAAGTCATGGGTACTTGAGAAAATCAAGTGATTGATAAAGTCATCATCTTGAACTCCCATTCCCTTTATTCCGCGTCCACCACGGTTTTGTACCTTGAATTCATCAGCTGGCATCCGCTTAATGTAGCCATTATGGGTAAGGGTTAAAAGTACATCTTTTTGTTCAATTAAATCTTCATCTTCAATTGAAACTGCTTCGCCTTCTGCAATCTTAGTCCGTCTATCATCACCAAAACGCTTTTGAATATCAAGCAACTCATTGTAGATAATTTCATCGATTCGTTCTGGCTTAGCAAGAATATCTTTGTAATCTGCAATTTTTGCTTGTAAATCTTGATATTCAGCTTCAATCTTGTCTCGCTCTAAACCTGTTAAACGAACCAGACGCATATCTAAAATAGCTTGAGATTGACGATCATCTAATCCAAAGTTTTGAATCAACTGTGCCTTAGCAATATCGCTGTTTTGGGAGCCACGAATAATCCTAATGATTTCATCAATGTGATCTAGTGCAATTCTCAATCCAGCTAAAATATGTGCTCTAGCTTCAGCCTTCTTTAATTCAAACTTAGTTCTGCGAGTAATAACATCTTCTTGATGGTGAAGATAGTATTCAAGCATTTGCTTCAAAGTTAAGAAGTGTGGAGCGCCGTTTACAATTGCAACCATATTCATTCCGAAGTTTGCCTGCAATTGGGTTTCTTTAAATAAGTTATTCAAAACCACACTCGCACTTGCATCTCGGCGAATATCAATCGTAATTCTCATACCAGTCTGGTCTGATTCATCACGAACTCCGGTAATACCATCAATTGTTTTTTCACGAGCTAAATCTGCAATTTTCTTAACTAGTTCAGCCTTATTTACTAAGTATGGTAATTCACTAACTACGATTCGTTCACGGCCACTCTTCTCTGTTTCAATATTGGTCTTAGCACGAACGACGATATTACCCTTACCTGTTTCATAAGCGCGGTAGATACCGCCACGGCCCATTACAATACCACCAGTTGGAAAATCAGGACCAGGAATAACCTTCATCAAGTCTTTGGTAGTAACATCAGGATTATCCATCAACATATGAATCCCACTAATTACTTCCGCCAAATTATGTGGCGGAATATTAGTTGTCATACCAACTGCAATACCACTAGCACCGTTTACAAGTAAATTAGGAATTCTGGCAGGTAAAACTACCGGTTCATTTTCCGTATCATCATAGTTACGTTGCCAGTCAATCGTTTCTTTATTGATATCACGAAGCATTTCAACCGCAATTTTACTCATTTTTGCCTCGGTATAACGCATTGCGGCTGGTTCATCCCCATCGACAGAACCGAAGTTTCCGTGTCCATCAACTAGCATATAACGATATGAAAAGTCTTGAGCCATGTGAGCCATAGCTAAATAAATTGAGGAGTCACCATGTGGGTGAAACTTACCCATAACTTCTCCAACAATTCTGGCACTCTTTTTGTACTGTTTGTCTGGTGTAACCCCTAATTCATGCATTCCGTAAAGAATACGACGTTGTACAGGCTTTAGACCATCCCGAACGTCAGGTAAGGCACGTGCCACAATAACTGACATAGCATAATCTAAGAAAGAGCTACGCATCGTATGGGTCAAATCAACATTACGTATTCTGTGATCTTGAGGTTGATTTTCGTTAGCCATCTAAAGCCTCCTAAGCATCTAAATTCTCAACGTATTTAGCGTTCTTTTCAATAAATTCTCGTCTTGGACCTACTTCATTCCCCATCAAAAGATCAAAGATCTTATCAGCGTCTTCAGCGTATTCTGGACTTACTCTGTCTAAACGACGATTTTCTGGGTTCATAGTCGTTTCCCATAACTGTTCTGGATCCATTTCTCCCAATCCCTTATAACGTTGAACAACAGGCTTAGGACTTGGCTGAAGCGTACCTAGATAATCATGTAACTCTTCATCTGTATCTAAATACTTCTCTATCTTACCTTGACGAACTTGGTATAGAGGTGGACGAGCAATATAAACATAGCCTTTTTCAATCATTGGACGCATGTAATTGTAGAAGAGAGTCAAAAGAAGAGTTCTAATGTGGGCACCGTCAACATCGGCATCCGTCATAATAATTAACTTGTGATATCTTGCCTTTGACACGTCAAAATCAGCACCAAATCCAGTACCTAAAGCTGTAAAGAGCGATCTAATTTCTTGATTGGCAAGAATTCGATCCATTGAAGCTTTTTCAACGTTCAAAATTTTACCTCTAATTGGCAAAATCGCTTGAGTTAAACGTGAACGTCCCTGTTTTGCTGATCCACCAGCTGAGTTACCCTCGACAATGAATAATTCAGAAATACTTGGATCATTACTAGTATTGTCGGCTAATTTTCCTGGCAAGTTCGCAATTTCAAGACCAGATTTCTTACGTGTAACTTCACGAGCACGTTTGGCAGCAGTTCTTGCTCTTTCAGCAAGTTGACCTTTTTCAACAATCTTACGACCGACAGAAGGATTTTCCATTAAGAAGCGACTAAATGTTTCTGAAAATGCTCGATCCACTGCAGTTCTTGCATCTGAATTTCCTAGTTTTGTCTTCGTCTGACCTTCGAATTGAGGGTTAGGGTGCTTAACAGAAACAACAGCTGTGATTCCTTCACGAATATCCTCACCAGATAGGTTATCGTCCTTGTCTTTCAGGATCTTAGCCTTATGAGCATAATCATTAACTACACGAGTTAAAGCTGTCTTAAATCCAGCTTCATGCATTCCGCCTTCATAGGTGTGAATGTTGTTAGCAAAAGTCATTAAAGTTGTCTTATAACCATTGGTATATTGCAAGGCAACTTCAACATCAATTCCTTCGTAATTATCTTCAACGTAAATTGGTTCATCAAATAAGACTTCTTGTCCCTTATTTAAAAAGGCAACATATTCCTTGATACCACCCTCAAAGTGGTAAACATCGGTTTCAGCGCTTTCTTTACGCTTATCAGTAAAGGTTAACTTTAAGCCTTTGTTTAAGAAAGCAAGTTCACGAATTCTGTTCTTTAAAATTTTGTCGTCAAAAGTTGTAGTTTCAGTAAAAATATCTGGATCAGGATAAAAATGCACAATTGTTCCATGTTCTTCAAGAGGAACTGTTCCAATCTGCTTCATTTCTCCTACTACACGGCCATGATCAAAGGAAATCGCATATTTCTTACCATCTCTCATAACTGTAACATCAAGCTTAGTTGAAAGAGCATTTACTACAGAAGCACCAACACCGTGAAGACCACCAGATACTTTGTATCCGCCACCGCCGAATTTACCACCAGCATGCAAAACAGTAAATACAGTTTCTAAAGCTGGACGACCGGTTTTAGCTTGAATGTCAACAGGAATACCACGTCCATCGTCTTGAACGGTTACACTACCATCTTCATTGACAGTAATTTCAATTTTAGTAGCAAAACCTGCTAATCGTTCATCAATACTATTATCGATAATTTCCCAAACAAGGTGGTGTAAACCCTGGCTACTAGTTGAGCCAATGTACATACCTGGGCGTTTTCTAACTGCTTCAAGTCCACCTAAAACTTGAATTTGACTTGCATTGTAAGTATCAGCACGTTTTTCAAAGTCTTTAGCTTTATTTAATGCTGCTTTGCTCTTATCTTCTGCCATTTAACTCTCCTTTGCACTGATCGTTCCAGCAGAAATGTGATAAACCTTAGGTTCCTTCACAATTTCCCAAGAAATACCTTCTAAATCTGTCGTTGTTATAAATGTTTGCGTTTTACCATGAATATAGTTCAATAAACGACTCTGTCTTCGATGATCTAACTCACTCATCACATCATCTAACAGCAGAATCGGATATTCTTGCGTCAATTCATGCACTAATTGAATCTCAGCTAACTTAACGCTTAAAGAAATCGTTCGCTGCTGTCCCTGAGATGCAAAATCATGGGCATTTTTATCATTAATTAAAAACTCCAAGTCATCTCGATGAGGGCCACTGAGAGTAGTACCCTTTCGAATTTCATTAGAACGATTTTTCTTATAACTAGTAATAACTTTTTGATAAATGGTCTCTACATCATCCTCTGGAATAATTTCCTTAACTGATGGACGGTAAAAAATCTGCAATTTTTCAGCTTGACCACTAATCTCACGATGAGCAGCTTGAGCGTAGGAATTGAGTTTTTTAATGTATTTTATTCTTCGCGATATTATCTCTGCTGCAATTCCTGCCAGCTGATCGGATAAAACATCTAAAAAAACTTGATCATTTGCTTTTTTGATGCTTAATTGCTTTAAATAATTGTTTCTCTGCTGCAGTACCTGACGATACTGACTTGAAAAATATAGATATTCTGAATTAATCTGCCCAAATTCTAAATCCATAAATCTCCGTCTAACAGATGGTGCTCCCTTAACTAGAGCTAAATCTTCTGGAGAAAACAAGATTGCATTCATTTGCCCCACATAGGCAGAAAGCCTCTTTTGCTCCAAGCGATTTACCCAGACCTTTTTTCCATTAGCCGTTAAACGTAGTTTAAGCTCTACTTGAAGTTGGCTTTTATGAACCCTACCTTGTAAACCGGCAAATTTGCTGCCAAAACGAATTAATTCTTTATCGCTATTAGTGCGATGGGATCGAGTAAGGGCTAAAAAATAAATTGCCTCAAGTAAATTAGTTTTTCCTTGGGCATTTGGACCAATGAAAATATTTACATGAGGATCAAAATTTGTTTTTAATTCTTTAAAATTTCTAAAGTCTTTCAATTCAAAGTTTGCAAGATACATTGGCTACTCTGAAACAAATTCATACTCTTCTCCAGCTAAGTTCAATACATCCCCTGCATGTATTTTCTTTCCGCGACGATCTTCAAGCTCGCCATTTAACTTAACAGGATTTTCTTTTAGATACCATTTAGCTTGACCACCAGAAGATATCACGCTCTCTTCTTTTAAAAATTGAGCAAGCGTAATATATTCTCCCTTAATTGTGAATTTTTGGATAATATCACCCCATTTACCTTGTCATACCATGTTATTATACCGTTTTTTTATGTGAAATTCAATTTTATGACGTATTGTAGCCTTTTTTAAGCCATTTTATTCTAATTTAATATGACTATACTTAACTAGAGAAAAATTCGTTTAACCAGGCTAAATTTAGCTTTTAAGTACAACAAGAAAAAAAGAGCTACTTCCGTAGCTCTTTTTCAGTAATTTAAAATGTTCTCACTGGTGTAATCAATTGAGTAAAGTTGACATCTTGCTTTGCAGGCACAACTGTAAATGGTCTCAGTGGCTGCGTAAAGTTCATAATAATGGAATCAGTAATTGATGCGCGTAAAGCTTCTCTTAAATAGTCGGGGTTAAATGAAATTGTCAAGCCTTCACCTTCAAGGTTCTTAAATCCAATTTCTTCTTCCACATTACCTATTTCTGGAGAATCACCTTGAAGCTTAACTAATTGATTTTGAACATCAAGAGTCATTTTTACTACATTGTTTCGACTTTCATGAGTAAGAAGACTGGCACGTTCTAAAGATCTAGCTAAAACTGGCAATTCAAATTCAACAGAAGTAGTAGATTCAGTTGGAATTAAGCGATCAGTATCTGGATATTGACCATCAAGTAAGCGGGAATAAAAGGCAATATTTCCAACTTCAAATAGAACTTGGTTTTCACCTGGATTTACTTTAATTTCAGGATCGCTTTCACCAATAATTCTCGCTAATTCTACTAAGCTTTTTCCTGGAATGATCAAATCAGTACTAGTTTGTGGCCCATTTTCTAAAGAAATTTGACGTTGAGATAAGCGATGACTGTCAGTAGCAACTGCCTTAATTGAAGAATTATTAAAAATGAAGTTAACACCCGTTAAAGTAGGTCGACTTTCTTGAGTAGCAACAGCAAAAACAGTTTCGTTAATAATTTCTCTAAAGGTTTTACCTGAAATCTTAAATGATGCATCAGTAGAAATTTCAGGTAAATGAGGATAGTTATTGGCATCTAATCCATTGATCATAAATTCGGTATTTTCAGAAACGATTTTTGTTTGGAAGCTTTCCTTTACTTCAAATGAAAAATCTTTACCAGGCAATTTTTTAACGATCTCACTAAAGAAACGTGCAGGTAAAACAATTGAACCTGTAGATTGGACAATTAAGTCATCATTTACAGGAATCTGAATTTCGATTGAAATATCAGTATCGCTACCTGTTAAAGTTAGCATTTCGTCAGTAAGGTTAAGTTTTATACCACTTAAAATGGGAATAGTTGCACGTGAAGAAATTGCACGCATTACATTATTTAAATTTTCGAGGAATAAATTACGATTAATTGTAAACTGCATCGTTTACCTCCTGTGAAGTTATATGTACTTTGTCTTATTTATTTAATTATATATTTAAATACTTAGAAGTAGTAGTAGGGCCAGTGGAATCTGTGGGAAAGTAGGCAAATACCTGAATAAAACGGACTTTTGTGTGTTCAATAAATGTGGACAAAGTGAAAACTTATCCACATGTTATTAACTTTTAGTGTTCAAGCATTGCTTTTAAATCATATACAGCTGCTTTAATTTCGGCATCGGTTTTTAAGGCACGAGAAATTTTATCGCAGGCATGCATAACTGTGGTATGGTCTTTACCACCAAATTCCTGTCCGATTTTAGGCAAGCTAGAATCGGTTAATTCACGCGATAGATACATTGCTATTTGACGTGGAACTACGATTTGTTTTACCCGTTTTTTTCCTTTTAGTTCTGTAGTTGAAGTTTGGAAGTAATTTGCGACGACTTCTTGGATTTTTGAAATTTGAAGTCCTCTATTCTTTTGGACAAGTTTTAGGTCTGCTAAAGCTTCTTTTGCTAAATCAACATTAATATCTTCCCGCTCAATTGTTGCATGTGCTTGAACTTTAACTAAAGCACCTTCGAGTTCTCGAATATTGGTATCAACTTGCGAAGCAATGTAGTCAAGAGTACTGTCATCGATCGCCAAGCCATCTGTTTCAGCTTTTTTACGTAGGATTGCAATTCTAGTTTCTAAATCAGGAGGCGTAATCTCAACTTGTAAGCCCCAGGCAAATCGAGAAACCAGTCGCTCTGATAATTCAGGAATTTCAGTTGGCAACCGATCACTAGTCATAACAATCTGTTTTTGATCATTATAAAGAGTTTCAAAAGTATGGAAAAATTCCTCTTGAATCCCCTCTTTTTTAGAGAAGAATTGAATATCATCTACTAATAGGAGATCACAATTTCGATATTTATTGCGAAATTCAGCTTGAGTTTTGTTTTTTATCGAATTAATAAAGTCATTTACAAAAGTTTCACTTTGAATGTAGACCACTTTTGCATGGGGCTTTTCAGCTAGCATCTGATGACCGATAGCTTGCATTAAGTGCGTCTTACCTAAACCGACACCACCAAAGATAAATAAAGGATTATAAAAACTTCCTGGATTATCGGCAACTGCTAAAGCAGCTCCAGCTGCCAGCTTATTTCCTTCACCTTGAACAAAGGTATCAAAAGTGTACTTACTATTTAATTGAAGATCTTGAGCAAATTCGTCACGGCGATCCTCTAATATTTCTTGATTAGTTTTAATTCTTGGCTTTGGCGTAACTAGACGTTCGGGTCCTTCTTTACCTGCTACTTCAAATTTTGGCTGAATTTCCATGTCTGCATAAGCATACGCCTCTTGAATTAGTTGAGAAGCCAAGTTCTTTTCCCAATACCCTTTTGCAACTGGAGATTCAACAGCAATTATCATTTCTTTTGTCTTTTTGTTAAAGGAAATAGGTTTAGTATTTTTAAACCAAGCGTTATAGGCAACAGTGCTGTAGCTTTTTTTCATCTCAGCATTGAAAAATTGCCAAAATTTATCTAAATCAAACAAAAAAATTCCTCCAAATACTGTATTATCCACAGATTAAGTCAAAATAAGTTTAGCATGAATTTTAAAAGTTTTCCACAAGGAACAAAAATAACTAACAAAT